>LJCV01000010.1 GCA_001298575.1 Actinobacteria bacterium OK074 | reverse complement strand
GAACAGTCCGACAGTGTGTGCATGCGGGCGCGTCTGGGTGTGGCGGGCGGCGTCACCGGGGGCGTCACCGGCGGAGTCGTGGGGGGCGTCGTCGGAGGCGTCGTCGGCGGGGTCACCGGAGGTGTCGTCGGCGGCGTGACCGGAGGCGTCGTGGGCGGCGTCACCGGGGGTGTCGTCGGCGGGGTAGTGGGCGGCGTGGTCGGGGGCTTCGTCGGCGGAGTCGTCGGCGGAGTCGTCGGGGGCTTGGTGGGCGGGGTTTCGCCGTAGCCGGGCGGCTGGTGCTCGCCGTAGGACGGCGGCGGGGTCTCGCCGTAGCCGTGGTGCGCGGGCGCGGGCGCCTCGTGGTGCCCGTAGCCGCCCTCGTCGTGGCCGCCGTAACCACTGTCGCCGTCGTCGTCGCCGTAGTCGTAGCCGTATGCCTTGGCGTACTCGCGTGCGTAGTCGACCTGCTGCGGGGCGCCGTGGGACTCGTGGCGCTCGTGCGAACTCCCGGTGTTGCCGCAGGAGTTGCCGAAGGCCGGGTTCAACGCCGAGGCCACGTCCACGGAGTTGCCGCAGGCGTTGACCGGGACCTCCACCGGTACCTCGATGGCGTTGCCCGACGCGATGCCGGGCGAGTCCGTCGCCGTCGCCGTCCCGCTCGTGAGCGAACTGGCGTACACCGGCGTGCCGCACAGGGACAGGATGCTCGTCGCGGCGGCGGCCGCGACCATTCCCTTGCTCAGGGTCTGTCGCAAAGTCGTTCTCCTTCCTGCTCGTTGACGCCCGCGGAGCCCCGGGGAGCCTGTGCAGGCTCGCGTAGAGGTGGAAAAAGCCGGCCTTGGAGCCGAAGACGACAGTCCAAGGCCGGCCGGGACACAGCCGGGCGGCTGATGTGTGACGCGACGTCAGTCAGGCCCCGCACAACGGCTGTTGCGCGGGCCGCGGACCTCGGTCACGTGTGCTGCGGTGTCGAACGTCAGTCGTTGACGCAGGTGTTGCCGAACGCGGGGTTCAGCAGCGCGATGACGTTGACCGTGTTGCCGCACACGTTGACGGGAATGTGAACCGGGACCTGGATCACGTTGCCGGAGAGGACACCCGGGGAGCCGATCGCGGCACCCTCGGCGCCCGCGTCGGCCATGGCCGGGGCGGCCATGCCGAACGCCATGATGACGCCCGCGACGACAGCAGCGCTCTTCTTGAACTTCACGTTGCTTTCCCTTCTCTGCGGTCACGCCCCTGTACGGCCGAAACCGAGCGAGCACTGCTTCAACGGCTCGCAGCGCGACCTGCAGGCTGTGAACGAGGCATAGACGCCGGAAGAAACTACGGAACGCACTTGTCCCCGTAATTCACTCGAACGCTCCCGGTTAATTGACACGGAAGCCGCAACGCGAGGGGTGCCCGGGAGCCGCTTGCGGGGAAACGGTTCTTCGGAAGGAGGACGAAAAAACCTGAGCAAGCGTCAAAATCCTTGAGCGGCCGTTATCCCTGAGCGACCGTCATCCTTGAGCGGCCGTCAAAAGCAAAGCCCGGCCCGCCCGTGGGGGAAAACGCCACGGACGGGCCGGAGAGTACGGCTCAGTGCCGCACCGGCTCAGCTGTTGCCGATGCCGTTGCCGGACAGGACCGGGATGTCGTCCGCGATGTGCGACAGCGGCTCGTCGCCCTTGGCCTGCGTCGAGTTCTCGGCGCACTGCTGGTTCTGCGGGGAGGACAGGACCGGGATGTCCTGGACCGCCACGGGCACGAGGACGCCGACGACCGAGCCGACGTTGCCCTTGACCGGGACACCGAGGCAGAGCTTGTTGACCGAGCCCTGGACCAGGGTGGCCTGCGGGCTCATGTTGCCCTTGGTGACCTGGTTGCCGAACGCCGAGTGGGCGCCGTTCCCGCTGGCGGACGTCGTGCCGCCGTCGTCAGCGATGGCCAGCGCCTGGGGAGCGGCCGCCGCCGAGAGACCGACGACCGAAGCCGCGACGGCCGCCGTGGCCATTGCCTTCTTGAACATTTCTTGTTCCTTTCGGGATTTCCCGGCACCAGGCAGAGGCACGCCGAGCGCGTGTTCCCTGAGCACACCGAGTGCGTGTTCCCTGCCGCCGAAGCTGTTCCTGCGGTGGCATCAACCGGCTGGGCCGCGATTGGTTTCGGGAATTCACCCGCACGCGGGTCTTCGGGCCTCCGACACTCCGCCTTTGTGGGCCATCGGAGTGAATCGGAGCAACCATCAGCGCGCCGGGCAGTTGTCCATGTCGCTCCGGTGGACGGGGTTTCTCCAGAAGGGACTAGCAAGTGTTGATCAAGAAGGTTATGGCCGCCGCGGCGGTCGCCGCGAGCGTCGTCGGTGCCGCCTCCCCGGCGATGGCGATCGGTGACGACGGTGGCACGACGTCCACCAGCGGCAACGGCGCGGTGCAGAAGTTCGGCAACTCCGCCACGTACGGCAACATGAGCCCGCAGATGGCGCTCATCCAGGGCTCGCTCAACAAGCCCTGCATCGGCCTGCCGGCGAAGGTCAACGCCGGTTCGATCGTCGGCCTCGTGCCGATCGCGGTCCAGGACATCAACGTCCTGTCCTCCCCGCAGAACCAGCAGTGCACCGAGAACTCGACGCAGGCCAAGGGCGACGAGCCGCTGTCGCACATCCTGGACGACATCCCGGTCCTCTCCGGCAACGGCGTCCAGAACAGCTGACCCCGTCCGCAGAACCCCAGAAGCGGGCCACCGATCCCATCGGTGGCCCGCTTCGGCGTTGCCAACGCCTCGGCTACGTCTGGTGGTTGCCCTGCCTGGCCCCGTCGGGGACGGTGTGGACGGCGCTCAGGAACGGCAGGATGCCGCGCTCCAGCAGCGCCTCGCGCCATGCCTGTCTGGCCCGGGCCGTCTCCTCGGCCGGTCCGGGCAGGGTTCCGGCGCCGTCCTCGACGGTGGCGTTGTTGCGCAGGGCCGTGTGCAGGAGTCCGACCGCGGCGACCAGCATCGCCGCCGCGGCGACCGCGCCGAAGACCCAACCGGTCGTCAGCATGGTCTTGGCGAACGCCGGCTCGGGGGTGAGCAGTTTCAGGACGTACCCCACGAGCAGGAAGATCGCCGCGGCCGTACCGGTGAGGACAGGGGCGAGGACCGCTATGACGGCACCGGCCCCGAACCCGGCCCGCACGTCCGCGGTCGGTTCGCCCACGGCGACAGCGACCGCGCCGGCCCCCGCCGGAGCACTCGACTCCTCCCGGACGCGCACGTAGTGCTGGTACTCGACGGCGGCTGCCGCGGTGATGAGGGACGTGGCGTTCAGCGCCATCGTGCGCAGTTGCTCGGGGTTGAACCGCCGTAGTACCGGGGCGAGTTCGGGGCGGCCGGGGGCGGAGCGCAGTGCCTCGTCGAGGAGTCGCTCGTAGTCCTGGCGGTCCTCGCTGTAGAGGTGCTGGGGCGCCGGGAAGTCGTCGCCGGGGGCCGTCGGCCGCGGCGCTTCGGGCGTCGGCTCGGGGGTGGGGTCCGCTTCGGGCGGTGGTGTGGTGGGCTGTGCCGTCGGCGGGCTCTCGGGCCGTGTGGGGGTGTGCGGGGGGACGGTCGCCGGGCGGGCCCGGATGCCGACGACGGCGGCCAGCAGGCGGCGTCCCAGGGGCAGTTGGCGCTGCTGTTCGAGGGTCGGAGGGCGCCGTCGGGGGCCGCTCGCGCCCAGGATGCCCGCGGTGATGCGCCGGGGCAGGGAGGGTTGTGTCGTCATACCGTGCCCTCCTCCGCGATGGCCGGTTCGTGCGGGAGGGGCTGGGCCGGTCTGCCGTTCGGGGGCGGTGGAGCGGGGCGCGGCAACGGTGCTGTCTGGAGCGGCCGTTCGTCGGTGTTCGCCGGCTGTGCCGCTGCCGGGGCCGGTGTTGGGGGCTGGGCCTGGGGCTGGGGCTGGGGCTGGGGTCCGCCGGTGAGTGCGTCGTTCACCGACTGGACGCGGCTGAGCTGGGTCAGCAGTACCGGTGCCGAGATGCCGACGACGACGGCCGCGTACGCTCCGCTGATCTGGCCGGTGGTGCCCAGGAGCACCGTCGCGCACGCGCCCATCAGGCTGTGCACCACGGCTGCCACCGAGTCGGCGGTCCGGTCGAAGTACGCCTGGAATCGCGGGAGTTCGCCCGGGTCGGCCGGGGCTCCGGCCGCTGTCGTCAGGTTCAGCCGGGCGTGCCGGTCCGCGCGCCAGTCGAGGAACCGGTTGTAGATGTCCAGTACACCGCGCAGCGCGCCCCCGCCCGCACCGAGCAGGATCAGCGTCGGCAGGTCCACGGATTCCCCCGAGCGGTACGGCCGGCCCAGTCCCGGCGCCCGACAGCCACGCCCCGAGCGTAGGGCCCCGGGCGGCGCGGAAGAAGGGGTCCCGCACCGGCGCATCCGGACGCGCACGGCCCGCCCCCGCGCGCCCTCGCCGTCCGGGACTCCGGCCCGAACCCGACGGAACCGCCGATTCCGGTCACCGCTACCTTGGGCGTACGGCGTCGGACCCCCGTCCGGCTGTCGTCCACCCCCCACCGGAAGGGAACCCCTGTGCGTCCTCAACGCCTTCGGTCCGCCCTCGTTGTCGTGTCCGTCGCGGCGGCCGTGTCCTTCGGCGGTGCCGTCGTACCGGCCGTTGCCGCGCCCTCCGCCTCCACTGTCGCCGCAACTGCCGTACCCGCGGCGGCTGTTGGCCACAGTCTGCTTCCGCTGACCGAGTTGTTCGCGCAGCGGCTGCTGCTCGCCGACAAGGTGGCCGCCGCCAAGTACGGCACCGACAAGCCCATCGACGACCCGGTGCGCGAGCAGGCGATCCTGGACGACGTGGCCGCCCGGGCCGTGCCGCTCGGGCTCGACCCCGACGCGGTGACCGCGGTCTTCCGCGACCAGATCGAGGCGAACAAGGTGGTCCAGCGCGGCCTGTACGCCCGCTGGGACGCGCACCCCGAGGAGATCCCCACCGAGCGCCCCGACCTCGTCACGGTGATCCGCCCGCAACTCGACCGCATCACCACCGAGTTGCTCACCGCCCTCCAGCAGACCGCGGCCGTGCGCGCCGGCCGCTCCTGCGCGCCGCGGCTGTACGCCGCCGCGGCCCGTTCGGCGTACGTCCACCACCTGGACCTGCTGCATCTTCAGGGGCTCGCGCGGGCGGTGCCGTCCGTGTGCGGCGGCTGACCGCGCCTCAGTAGTAGCGGCGCAGCGACGGCCACAGGGTCGACCACGGGCGGGGCGGGGGTGCGCAGAGCACGATCGCCGCGTGCTGTTCCTCGTTGTCGACCCCGTGGCCGTTGTCGACCCGGGCGACCTGGTGGCAGCCGGTGAAGTGGCGTTCCAGGTCGGGGGCGTCGGCCTGGCGGACGAGGAGGACGGGGCCGTCGTCCGTGTCCGGGGGCGGGCCCCAGTCGGCGTAGCTCATGTGGCCGGAGTAGGGGTGGGGCAGGCCGCGGGCGGGGCCGTAGCGGTTCAGGGCGCCGGCTTCGCCGTAGTTCGCGGTGAGGATGACGGCGTGCGGGCGTTCGCTCTTCGGGACGCGGGCCCAGCCCCGGCGCACCGCGTCCGCCAGCGCGGGCCAGCCGACCTGTTCGCCCTGTTCCTTGTTGACCGCCATCGGTACCGCCAGCGCGGACGGTGGCAGGACGGGCAGCGCGATGAGGACCGTGAGCGCGGTGGCCGCGGCCAACAACGGTGTCCGGCGCAGCGGTTGGCGGAGCCGGGCGGCCAGGGGTGCGCAGCCCGCGGCCAGGAGGACGACCAACAGCGGGACGGTGTAGTAGCCCTTGCCCCCGGCCGCCAGCACCACCACGCACAGCAGCGGGTACGCCAGCGCCACCGGGCGGGCCCAGCGCAGCTCCGGGCCGCGGGTGAGGCGGCGCCAGCCCGCGTAGCAGACCGGTACGAACAGCGGGGAGAGGAAGAGGAGTTGCTCCGGTACGAACGCGATGCGGTTCTCGGTGCCGTCGTCCTCGCCGATGCCCTGCGCGACGGTCAGCTGGGGCCAGCCGTGGCGGGCCTGCCACCACAGGTTGGGGCCCGCGAGGGCCAGGGCGAGGACGGCTCCGGCGTACGGCCACGGGCCGCGCAGTACCGTGCGCGGGCCGGCCGCGGCGATGGTGGCGACGAGGGCCACGATCAGCGCCGCGATCAGGTACTTGTTGAGCAGCCCGACGCCGAGCACAGCGCCGATCGCGAGCCACCAGCGGCCGTCGCCGGTGCGCAGCAGGCGTAGTGCCAGCAGGCTGAGGAGCAGCCAGGCGAGCAGGTCGAAGGTGGCCGTCGACACCATGTGTCCGACGGCCAGGACCTGGCCGCTCGCCGCGGTCAGCAGCGCGGCGAGCGTCTGGGCGCGTCCGCTGCCGCCCAACTCCCTTGCTACCAGGGCGGACACGGCCACGGTGGCCGCACACGCGAGCGTCGCGGGCACCCGCAGCCCGGCCGGGCTGTCCCCGAACAGCGCGGTCGCGGCCCGGGCGACCAGCGGGGTCAGCGGGGGCTGGTCCACGTAGCCCCAGGCGGGGTGGTGTCCGGCGGCGAGGAAGTACAGCTCGTCGCGGTGGTAGCCGTAGCGGGTGGAGAGGGCGGTCAGCAGGACGATGACCACGGCAACCACAGCGGTTACGGGGCGGGCCGCGAAAGGGGGTAAGGGGTGCGGGTGCCGTTCCGGGCCGCCTGTATCCGCGGTGCCTGCCGTGTCTCCGGTCCCTGCCGTACCCGCCGTGTCCCCCGTGCCCGCCATGCCCGCCCCCTGGCCATGTCCGCTTCGGGCGGCCACCGCTCGGGGGCCGCCCGGCCAGTATCGGCCCGGCGGTGCGTGGCCCGACAGCGCCAGGACACGACGTCCGCGTCTACGACACGACGTCCTTGCGGGCGAACCCCCGGAACGCCAGCGCGAACAGCACCACCGCGTAGGTGACCGACACCGATGTGCCCTGGAGCATGCCGGACCACTCCATGTGGGGCTGTATCGCGTCCGCCCAGGCGAACTGCCAGTGGGCGGGCAGGAATTCGCGCCAGTGGCCGAGGGCCGTGACCGCGTCCAGGACGTTGCCGACGATCGTCAGGCCGACCGCGCCGCCGACCGCGCCGAGGGGGGCGTCCGTGCGGGTCGACAGCCAGAACGCGAGGCCCGCGGTGACCAGTTGGGACGCGAAGATGTACGCGATCACGATCACCAGGCGTTGCAGGGCCGTGCCCGTGGCCAGGGCGCCCCCGGTGGGGATCTGGAGCGGGCCCCAGCCGTAGGCGGCGGTGCCGACGGCGAGGGCGATCACCGGCAGCAGCACCATCGCGGCGAGGCTCAGCGCGAGCGCGACGGTGAGTTTGGACCAGAGCAGGCGGGCGCGGGGTACGGGCGCCGCCAGCAGGTAGCGCAGGGAGGACCAGCTGGCCTCGGAGGCCACCGTGTCGCCGCAGAACAGGGCCACCGGGATGACCAGCAGGAAGCCCGCCGACACGAACAGGTTCACCGCGGCGAAGTTGGCGCCCGAGGCCGTCGCCGTGTCCATCAGCGTGACCTGGTTGTTGCCGCTGCCGGGGTCGCCGATGGCCATGGCGATGACCAGCACGAACGGCAGCAGGGCCAGGACCGCGCCCATCACCAGGGTGCGGCGGCGCTTCAGCTGCCGGGCGAACTCCACCCGTAGGGGCAGGGTGCGGCCCGCCCGGTAGCCGACGGCCGTCTCGGCCCGGTCCGTGCGGTCCGCTCCCGGGGGTTGGGTCAGGGTGCCGCCGCTCATGCCGAGCCTCCGATCAACGTCAGGAACGCGTCTTCGAGGCGGCGGTGCGGGCCCACCGACTCCACCGGCACGTCCAGACGCACCAGTTCGGTCACCAGGCGGCGCGCCGAGCCGTCCGCGCCGAGGACGACGAGGAGTCCGCCGTCCGTACGGACCGCCGAGGCGACGCCGGGCAGCGCGGCCACCTTGTCGACGACGACGTCCTCGACCGGTTCCGCCGTACCCACCAGCAGGGTGTCCCCGGAGCCGACGATCTCGCCGACCGGGCCCGCCTGGACGAGCCGGCCTCGGTCCATGACCACCAGATGCGTGCAGGACTGTTCGACCTCCGCCAGCAGGTGGCTGGAGACGATGACCGTGCGGCCCGCCGCCGCGTACCGGATCATGACCTCGCGCATCTCGCGGATCTGCGGCGGGTCGAGGCCGTTGGTGGGTTCGTCGAGGATCAGCAGGTCGGGCAGGCCGAGCATGGCCTGGGCGATGGCCAGGCGCTGCCGCATGCCCTGCGAGTAGGTGCGCACCGCGCGCGCGAGCGCGTCGCCGAGGCCCGCAATCGCCAGCGCCTCGTCCAGGTGGGAGTCCTCGGGCGGGCGGCCGGTCGCCGCCCAGTACAGCTCCAGGTTCTCCCGCCCGGACAGGTGCGGCAGGAAGCCCGCGCCCTCGACGAACGCGCCGACCCGGGAGAGGACGGGCGCGCCCGGGCGGATCGCGTGGCCGAAGACGCGGATCTCGCCGCCGTCCGGCTTGATCAGGCCCATCAGCATGCGGAGGGTGGTGGTCTTGCCCGCGCCGTTGGGGCCGAGCAGGCCGAGGACCTGGCCCTTCTCGACCGTGAACGACACCTCCCGGACCGCGTACCGGTCCGCCGACTTCGCGTACCGCTTGCTCAAGTCCGTGATCACCAGCGGGACTTCGGCCAGTTCGGGGTCGGGCGCCGGTGCCGTCGTACGGCGGCGGCCGGTCAGCAGCAGCGCCCCGGCGACGGCGGCGCCCGCGAGCGGCAGCCACCACACCCAGGCGGACAGCGGGGCCGCGGCCGTCTTCACGCCGGGCGCGGTGGGGACCTTCAGGTCGCCCTTGAGGGTGACGGTGTACGTCGCCGGGGTCGTCGGGGAGGCGTAGCCGAGGTCGGTGGAGGCGAGGACCAGGCGCAGCCGGTGGCCGTCCTGGATCTCGTAGTCGATGGCGGGCAGCGTGACGGTGACGTCCTTGCCCGCCTCGGCGTCCGTCACCCGCAGCGGGGTGACCAGCTGGGAGGGCAGTACCGGGCTCGCGCCGTCCGGGCCGACGTCGTACACCTTGGCGAACAGGACCGCGTCCGCGCTGGTGGACCTGACGTGCACGGTGACCGTCGGGGAGCCGGTGATCCGCAGGTCGCCGGAGACCGGCGCGGACTCGAACCGGGCGTACTGGCCCGGGAAGTCGAGCGAGACCCCGACGCCCAGGGAGGACAGCTGGGACAGGCCGCCCGCGCCGCCGAAGCCGGGCAGCGCGGAGACCGCGGGCGGGCTCGCGCCGGCCGGGTTGGCGAAGGACTGCTCGCGGCGGCCGGTGGTCAGCGGCACCGACTTCGGGTCGTCCTCCAGGCCCGGGTAGGTGTCCGAGCTCGCGCCCCGCAGCAGGGCCGCGCCGTCCGTGGAGTCGACACCTCCGGTACGGGTGACGCGGAACGCGGGGCCCGTGTCGACGCTCTTGTCGTCCTTCAGGTAGCGGTCGAACCACGCACGGACGCGGCTTTCGACGCGGCTGGTCTCCATGTCGCCGCCGTCGTGCCCGCCCGCGATCCAGTCGACGTCCACGGGGACGCCGTTGGCCTTGATCGCCTTCGCGGCGGCGTCCGCCTGGCCGAGCGGGAAGAGGGAGTCGGTCTGGCCCTGGACGAGCAGGGTCGGCACCTTGATGCGGTCGGCGACCGCGGACGGGGATCGCTGCTCAAGAAGAGTGCGCGCGGCGGCGTCCGGCTTGCCCGACTCGGCGACCCGCTCGTACATCGAGCACAGCTGCGCCTCGAACTTGGCGCAGCCGCCCGCCGAGTTGATGAAGAGCCCGGCCCACAGCTTCTTGAACACGCCGTTCGGGAACAGCGCGTCGGCGAGGTTCCAGTACGTGATGGCCGGGGCGATGGCGTCCACCCGGTGGTCGTACGCGGCGGCCAGGAGGGAGATCGCGCCGCCGTAGGAGTCGCCCGCCACGCCCACGCGCGGGTCGCCCTTCTTGTCGAGCCGCACCTGGGGCTGGGCCGCGAGCCAGTCGATGAGCTTCGACACGTCGGCGACTTCGGCCTTCGGGTCGTTCAGGCCCACCTTGCCGGTGGACTTGCCGAAGCCGCGGGCGGACCAGGTCAGCACGGTGTAGCCGTCGCGCGCGAAGTCCTCGGCCTCGGACTTCACGTCGTCCTTGCTGCCGCCGAAGCCGTGCGCCAGCAGGATGGCGGGGTGGGCGGCGGAGCCGGTGGTGAAGTACGACGTGTCGATGCGGGTGCCGTCGGACATCGTCAGGGTGCGGGCGGTTTCCCGCACCTTGGGTGTGGCGTCCGCGGTGGTGGCCGTCCACGTGCCGGCGGCCAGCGCCAGCGCTACGACGGCGGTGACGGCTGCCGCCAGGCGTTTGCGTTGGCCCCGGAATGTGGGCAGTCGAAGATCCATGCGTCCACGTTACGGGGTGTCTCTGACAGTGGGGCTGGGGGCGCCCAATAGCTCGGGGGGAGCTGTCCGTTCGCGGGTGCGGGCCGCATGTGGCTGATCGCGCCCACGCGGCGGTAGCCGCATATTGGGCAGAGCCCCGCGCCCCTAATCGCCTGCGGCGATCGAGGGGCGCGGGGGAAGTCGGCGGCCCGAGCCACCCGAAGCGGCCCCGAAAAGGCTTGCCTACCTCAGTGGTTGCGCGGGAAGCCCAGGTCCACGCCCGAGGGGCCGTCCGCCGGGTCCGGCCAGCGGGTGGTGACCACCTTGCCGCGGGTGTAGAAGTGGGTGCCGTCGTTGCCGTAGATGTGGTGGTCGCCGAAGAGCGAGTCCTTCCAGCCGCCGAAGCTGTGGTAGCCGACGGGGACCGGGATCGGGACGTTGACGCCGACCATGCCGGCCTCGATCTCCAGCTGGAAGCGGCGGGCCGCGCCGCCGTCGCGGGTGAAGATCGCGGTGCCGTTGCCGAACGGGGAGCTGTTGATCAGCGCCACGCCCTCGTCGTAGGTGTCCACGCGCAGGACGCACAGCACCGGGCCGAAGATCTCGTCCTGGTACGCCTTGGCCGTCGTGGGGACCTTGTCGAGGAGGGAGATGCCGATCCAGTGGCCGTCCTCGAAGCCCTCGACCGTGTAGCCGGTGCCGTCCAGGACGACCTCCGCGCCCTCGGCCGCCGCGCCGGTGACGTACGAGGCCACCTTGTCGCGGTGGGCGGCGGTGATCAGCGGGCCCATCTCCGACGTCGGGTCGTTGCCGGGGCCGATCTTGATCTTCTCGGCGCGCTCGCGGATCTTCTCCACCAGGGTGTCGCCGATCGAACCGACCGCGACCACGGCCGAGATGGCCATGCAGCGCTCGCCCGCGGAGCCGTAGGCCGCCGAGACCGCCGCGTCCGCCGCCGCGTCCAGGTCGGCGTCCGGGAGGACCAGCATGTGGTTCTTGGCGCCGCCCAGGGCCTGTACGCGCTTGTGGTTGGCGGCGGCCGTGGTGTGGATGTAGCGGGCGATCGGAGTCGAGCCGACGAAGGACACCGCCTTGACGTCCGGGTGCTCAAGGAGGCGGTCCACCGCCACCTTGTCGCCGTGGACGACGTTGAAGACGCCGTCCGGGAGGCCCGCCTCGGCGAGCAGTTCGGCGATCTTGAGCGCCGCCGACGGGTCCTTCTCCGACGGCTTGAGGACGAAGGTGTTGCCGGTCGCGATGGCGATCGGGAACATCCACATCGGGACCATCGCCGGGAAGTTGAACGGCGTGATGCCCGCGACCACACCGAGCGGCTGGCGGATGGAGGAGACGTCCACGCGGCTGGCGACCTCGGTGGACAGCTCGCCCTTCAGCTGCACGGTGATCCCGCACGCCAGTTCCACGATCTCCAGGCCGCGCGCGACCTCGCCGAGCGCGTCCGAGTGCACCTTGCCGTGCTCGGCGGTGATCAGTTCCGCGATGGCGTCCCGGTTCGCGTCCAGCAGCGCCCGGAACGTGAACAGGATCGTGGTCCGCTTGGCGAGGGAGGAGGTGCCCCAGGTCGCGTAGGCGTCCTTGGCGGCGGCGACGGCCGCGTCGACCTCGTCGACGGTGGCGAACGGGACCTTCGTAGTGACCGCGCCGGTCGCCGGGTCCGTGACCGGCCCGTACGTACCCGACGCGCCTTCGACGGACTTGCCGCCGATCCAGTGGTTGACGATCTTCGTCATTCCCAGTTGCTCCTTCACAGATGACGGCGTCGGGTGGAGACGTGCCGTTCGTACAGCTCACGGGCCTTGACCGCGGACGCTCGGGTCGCGGTTTCGGCCACGGGTACATCCCACCAGGCTTGCGCCGGAGGCGCGCCCGACACTGTGTCGGCCGTTTCGGTCTCGACGTAGACACATGTGGGAACGTCGGCCGCGCGTGCCTCGGCGAGGGCCGAGCGCAGTTCGCGGACGGTCTTGGCGCGCAGCACACGCATGCCGAGGCTGGCCACGTTGGCGGCCAGGTCGACGGGGAGCGGCGGCCCGGTGAAGGTGCCGTCGTCGGCGGTGTAGCGGTACGCGGTGCCGAACCGCTCGCCGCCGACCGACTCGGAGAGGCCGCCGATGGACGCGTACCCGTGGTTCTGCACGAGCAGCATCTTGATCGCGATGCCCTCCTGGACGGCCGTCACGATCTCGGTCGGCATCATCAGGTAGGTGCCGTCGCCGACCAGGGCCCACACCGGGCGGTCCGGGGCGGCCAGCTTGACGCCGAGCGCGGCCGGGATCTCGTAGCCCATGCAGGAGTAGCCGTACTCCAGGTGGTACTGGTCGAACGACCGCGCCCGCCACAGCTTGTGCAGGTCACCGGGGAGCGAACCGGCCGCGTTGATCAGGATGTCCGACTCGTCGACGATCGCGTCCAGCGCGCCGAGCACCTGGGTCTGCGTCGGGCGCGCCTCGGGCTCCTCGGCCTCGTAGGCGGCGTCGACGCGCTGCTCCCAGCGGTCCTTGTCCTCGCGGTACTCGGCGGCGTACGCGGCGGCGACCTTGTGGTCGCCCAACTCCCGGGCCAGTTCCTCAAGGCCGCCGCGCGCGTCCGCCACCAGCGGCAGGGCGCCGAGCTTGTGGCCGTCGTACGAGGCGATGTTGAGGTTGAGGAAGCGGACGCCGTCGCCGGTGAAGAGGGTGTTGGAGGCGGTGGTGAAGTCCGTGTACCGGGTGCCGACGCCGATGACCAGGTCGGCGGTGCGGGCGAGTTCGTCCGCGGTGGCGGTGCCGGTGTGGCCGACGCCGCCGACGTCCTGGGGGTGGTCGTGGCGCAGGGAGCCCTTGCCCGCCTGGGTGGAGGCGACCGGGATGCCGGTGGCCTCGGCGAACTCGGCCAGGGCGTCCTCAGCGCGGCTGTGGTGGACACCGCCGCCCGCGATGATCAGCGGCCTGCGCGCCTCGCGAACCGCCCTTACGGCTGCGGCGAGTTCGACGGGGTCGGCGCCCGGTCGCCGTACGTGCCAGGTCCGTTCGGCGAAGAACTCGTCCGGCCAGTCGTACGCCTCCGCCTGCACGTCCTGCGGCAGCGCGAGCGTGACGGCGCCGGTCTCGACCGGGTCGGTGAGCACGCGCATCGCCTGGAGGGCGGCCGGGACGAGGGCCTCGGGGCGGGTGACGCGGTCGAAGTACTTCGACACGGGGCGCAGGGTGTCGTTGACCGACACGTCGCCCGCGTAGGGGAGTTCGAGCTGCTGGAGCACCGGGTCGGCCGGGCGGGTGGCGAAGATGTCGCCGGGCAGCAGCAGCACCGGGATGTGGTTGATCGTCGCCAGGGCGGCGCCGGTGACCAGGTTGGTCGCGCCGGGGCCGATCGACGTCGTAACCGCGTGCGTCGACAGGCGGTTTGACTGCCGGGCATAGCCAACTGCCGCGTGCACCATGGACTGTTCGTTGCGGCCCTGGTGGTACGGCATGTCGTCGGCGTACTCGACCAGCGCCTGGCCGAGCCCGGCGACGTTGCCGTGGCCGAAGATGCCCCAGGTCGCGCCGATCAACCGCTGCCGTACGCCGTCGCGTTCGGTGTACTGCGCGGCCAGGAAGCGCACGAGCGCCTGGGCGACCGTGAGCCTCGTCGTCGAGGTCTGCACCGTCATCGGTAACCCCCTGTGCTTGCTGTGCCGTTGACGTGGTCGGGGTGGAAGCAGATGCGCCAGTCGCGCTCGGGACCGGGTCCCGCCATGACGTTCAGGTAGTACATGGCGTGTCCGGGCTCGGCGATGGACGGGCCGTGCCAGCCGTCGGGGACGAGGACGGCGTCGCCGGAGCGGACCTCCGCCAGGACGTCGGATCCGCCCTCGCGGGAGGGGAACACCCGCTGGTAGCCGAGGCCGCCCGGGCCGTCGATCTCGAAGTAGTAGATCTCTTCGAGGGCCGTCTCCTTACCGGGGCGGTTCTCGTCGTGCTTGTGCGGCGGGTACGAGGACCAGTTGCCGCCGGGGGTGACGACCTCGACGGCGATCAGCTGGTCGCACTCGAAGGCGTCCGCGGAGGCGAAGTTGCGTACCTGGCGGGCGCAGTTGCCGCTGCCGCGGTCTTCGACGGGGACCTCCGGCGCGGGGCCGTAGCGGGCGGGGAGTAGGCGCTCGCACTTCGCTCCTGCCAGGGCGAAGCGGCCTCCCGCACCGGAGGCGATCAGAACCCGGGCGTCGCGGGGCACGTACGCGAAGTCACTGACCCCGGCGAACACGCTTTCCCGGCCCGAGAGTTGGAACTTTTGTCCGTCGTTGTCGTCAATTTCCACCGTACAGGCGCCGCCCAGTGGAATGACGATCCACTCGCTGTCACCGGTGGTGAAGGTGTGCGTGCCGCCCGGCGCCAACTCCAGCACCCGCAGGCTGCTGTGGGTCCAGCCGGCCCGCTTGGGGTCGATGTCGACGGCGTACTGGGCGTTCGCCGCCGCGCCCTTGGGGACGTACAGATCATTGCTCATGCGGCGGCCCTCACAGCAGTCCGACGGCGGTGTCCACCGCGGCGGCCACATCGCCGTCGGCGGGGTACAGGAGCGAGCGGCCCACCACCAGGCCCTGCACGGTGGGGAGTTGGAGCGCGCCGCGCCACTTCTCGTAGGCGCCCTCCTGGTCGCCGCCGACCTCGCCGCCGAGCAGCACGGCGGGCAGCGTGGAGGTGGCCATGACCTCGGCCATGTCGTCCGGGTTGTCGGTGACGGGCACCTTCAGCCAGGTGTACGCGCTGGTGCCGCCCAACCCGCTCGCAATCGCGATGGACTTGGTGACGGCCTCGGCGGACAGGTCGTTGCGGAGGGTGCCGTCGGGGCGTCGTACCGAGATGAACGGCTCGACGAACAGCGGGAGTCGGCGCGCGGCCATGTCGTCGATCGCACGGGCGGTGGACTCCAGCGTGCGCAGCGAGCCGGGGTCGTCGTAGCAGATGCGCACCAGGAGCTTGCCCGCGTCGAAGCCGAGGCGGGCCATGTCCTCGGCGCGGTGGCCGGTGAAGCGGTCGTCGAGTTCGAAGGACGCGCCCTGGAGGCCGCCGCGGTTCATCGAGCCCATGACGATCTTGCCGTCGAGGGCGCCGAGGAGGAGCAGGTCCTCCAGGATGTCCGCGGTGGCGAGCACGCCGTCCACGCCGGGGCGGGACAGCGCCAGGCACAGCCGTTCGAGGAGGTCGACCCGGTTGGCCATGGCGAACGGGTTCCCGCCGACGCCGAGGGCGCCGCGGGCGGGGTGGTCGGCGGCGACGATCATCAGCCGGCCGCTGTCCCCGATCAGGGGCCGCCGGGTGCGGCGGGCGGCGGCCTCGGCGACGGCCTCGGGGTGCTGGACGCGGAGGCGCACCAGCTCCTCGAGGTTCACGGAGACCGGGTTGGCGGAGGCGCTCACAGGACCGCTCCCGCCGCGACGGCCGTCTCGACCTCGGTGGTCGTCGGCATCGCCGAGGAGCACTCCAGACGGGAGGCGACGATCGCGCCGGCCGCGTTGGCGTGCCGCATGATCTTCTCCAGGTCCCAGCCCGCCAGCAGCCCGTGGCAGAGCGAACCGCCGAACGCGTCGCCCGCGCCGAGGCCGTTGAGGACGTTCACCGGCAGCGGCGGCACCTCGGCCGACTCGCCGTCTCGGTTGACGGCCAGCACGCCCTTGGGGCCCTGCTTGACGACGGCGAGTTCGACGCCGGCGTCCAGCAGCGCACGCGCGGCGGCGTGCGGGTCGCGGACGCCGGTGGCGACCTCGACCTCGTCGAGGTTGCCGACGGCGACGGTGGTGTGCCGCAGCGCCTCTTCGTAGAAGGGCCGGGCGGCGGCCGGGTCGGACCAGAACATCGGCCGCCAGTCGAGGTCGAAGACCGTGGTCCCCGCCTTGGCGCGGTGCGCGAGCGCGGCGAGCGTCGCCGTCCGGCTGGGCTCCTCGCTCAGGCCGGTGCCGGTGATCCAGAAGATCCGGGCGTCGTGGACCTCGTCCAGGTCCAGTTCGTCCGCGGCGATCTCCAGGTCGGGCGCCTTGGGCCGACGGTAGAAGTACAGCGGGAAGTCGTCCGGCGGGAAGACCTCGCAGAATGTCACCGGGGTCGGCAGCCCGGCCACCGGGGTGACCCAGCGGTCGTCCACGCCGAAGTCGCGCAGCGCCTCGTGCAGGTAGGTGCCGAAGGGGTCGTCACCGGTGCGGGTGATCACCGCCGTACGGCGTCCGAGGCGGGCCGCCGCGACGGCGACGTTCGTGGCCGATCCGCCCAGGAACTTCCCGAAGGAGGTCACCTGCGGCAGTGGCACGCCCGTCTGGAGCGGATACAGATCCACCCCGATACGGCCCATGGTGATCAAGTCGTACGCCATCGAGTTCCCTTCTCAGCGGCTCTCCCCAAGGTCTAGCCGCGCGCCCGGGACCCTGTCAATAGTTTGTCCAGACATTCGGACGAGAGCTTGACACCGGTTCGGGACGGACCGAAGCTGACGAGCATGACGTCGTTGTCACCGCAGCCCACCGACGCTGCCACCGCGCCCTCCCCACTCTCCCGCATCCGGATCGGATCGGCCCCCGACAGCTGGGGCGTCTGGTTCCCGGACGATCCGCAGCAGGTGCCCTGGCGGCGCTTCCTCGACGAGGTCTCGCAGTCCGGGTACGAGTGGATCGAACTGGGCCCGTACGGCTATCTGCCGACCGACCCGGCCGTCCTCACCGAGGAGACGGCCAGACGTGGCCTGAAGGTGTCGGCGGGCACGGTCTTCACCGGTCTGCACCACGGCGAGTCCGTGTGGGAGAAGACCTGGGCGCACGTCGCCGACAACGCGGTCCTCGCCCAGGCGATGGGTGCCGAGCATCTCGTGGTCATCCCGTCCTTCTGGCGCGACGACAAGACCGGCGAGGTCCTGGAGTCCGACACCCTCACCCCCGAGCAGTGGCGCAACCTCACCACGCTGACCGAGCGGCTGGGCCGCGAGGTGCGGGAGCGCTACGGCCTCCGGATCGTCGTCCACCCGCACGCCGACACGCACATCGACAGCGAGGAGAACGTCGTCCGCTTCCTCGACGGCACCGACTCCTCGCTCGTGTCGCTGTGCCTGGACACGGGCCACTACGCCTACTGCGGCGGCGACAGCGTGAAGCTGATCGAGACGTACGGGGAGCGGATCGGGTACCTGCACCTCAAGCAGGTGGACCCGGAGATCCTGGCGGACGTCCGCGCGGGCGAGGTCCCGTTCGGCCCCGCCGTGGGGCGGGGCGTGATGTGCGAGCCGCCGAGCGGGGTGCCGGCGCTGGGGCCGGTGCTGGAGGCCGCGCAGCGGCTGGACGTCGACCTGTTCGCGATCGTGGAGCAGGACATGTATCCGTGCGAGCCGGACAAGCCGTTGCCTATTGCGCAACGGACTCGGGCGTTTCTGCGGTCCTGCGGGGCGTAGTCGTTTGTCACCTCTGTAACAAAAGCCACTCCCCTGTCACGTATGTCTCCTGTACGCGGGTCTTCCGTCACGTACCGTCGACAGGCATCTCCCCCTGGTCACTCTCCGTCGTTCAACGGGCACAGGGTTTGTGATCGCCAGCGCAGTGCCCGGCTCCCCCGACGGCCGTTCCCCGGTCGCCGCCGCGGCACGTGCAGGGAGGTGCCACTGATGACCGACCGTCGGCTTTGGTCGTACAAGGAGATCGCGGCGCACATCCGGGTCCAGCCGGACACGGTGAGGTCGTACCGCAAGCACGGGCTGCTGCCGCCGCCCGACCACGTGGAGTCCGGCAAGCCGTACTGGTACGCCGACACCGTCCGCGCCTGGGTGGCCTCCCGGCCGGGCAACCGGGGCCGAAGAGAAGACTGATCCGATCTGCTGCGCGACCGGGCGCCCGCACCGCGGTGCGGGCGCCCGGTCGCGTCTCGGCGGTCGGCCCGGTCAGTGGACGGGCCGGCCCGGGGCAGGGGGCGGGCGGTCGTGGGTCGCGGTGGCGACGGACTTGCCGCCGTCGATCCGCAGGGTGACCCCGGTGATCCAGGAGGCGCGCGGCGAGAGCAGGAAGGCCGCCGCCTGGGCGATGTCCGCGCCCTCCCCCACCCGCCCCAGCGGATAGCTGGCCGCGATCGTGTCGTCGGGCAGAGTGGCGATCGACTCCATGAAGCCGGTGCGGACGAAGGCGGGCGCGAGGGCGTTGACCCGTACGCGCGGGGCGAGTTGGTCGGCGAGGTCCTCGGTGAGCCGGTGCAGGGCGGCCTTGCTCGCGCTGTACGCGGGCATCCGGAAGACGCTGGTGGCGGCCACGGTGTTCATCATCAGCACCGCTCCACCGTGGTCCTTCATCCATGCCTGCCAGGCGAGTTGGGTGTAGCCGAGCGCCGCCAGCGCGTTGGTGTCGAACATCCGGCGTACGCAGTCCAGGTCGAGGTCGATCGCCGGAGTGTCGAGGGCGGGGTTGATCCCGGTGTTGAACACGAGCAGGTCGAGCCGGCCGAAGGTGTCCATCACGGCGTCCACGGCGGCCTGCCGGTCCTTCTCCTCGCGGCTGTGCGCGGTGATCGGCAGCACCCGGCGGCCGGTCTCCTCGTGGATCGTGCGGGCCGCCTCGCGCAACGGCTCCTCGCCGCGCGCCGTCAGCGCCACCGAGGCGCCCTGGCGGGCGAGTTCGGCGGCGATCTCGTACCCCATGCCACGGCTGGCGGAGACGACGAGGGCGGCCTGGTCCTGGAACGGAAGGTTCGTCACGGGGCACCTCCGGGTGCGGGTTCGGGCGCGCTGGTGGCCATGTCGTCGACGGCCCGGCGCCACAGCCGGGGGATCTCCTCGGCGCCGGGCAGCGAGCGGTCGAGCTGGAAGCAGGCGGTGGACGTCGCGCCGTAGAGGAAGAGCGCGGCGGTGAGCGGGAAGCCGTCGGGGCAGCAGATGACCGGTACGACGCGGTCGACGGGGTCGCCGTCGTACGCCAGCCGCCCGGTGATCCGGAAGATCGAGCCGACGGCGGTCAGCCGGTCGGGGGCCGCGCTGCTCGCGGTCAACTGGCCGAAGATCCGCGGCTCTTGAGCGGTCATCCGGTGGAGTTCCCACCGGTACGCGGGGTCCTTCAGGGGTTCGGTCGCGGCGAGGGTACGGCGCAGGCGGCGGGCCGGGGTCATGGGGCCGCCGGGCAGGTCGAGGCGGGCGAGATGGAAACGGTTGCCGGGCAGGCCGGTCTCGGCGGGGGTGCGCAGGTTGACCGGGAGCATCACCGGCAGCGGGTCGCGGTCGGCGGCGGGGCGGTGTTCGGCGGCCCAGCGGCCGACCGCGTGGGTGAGGGCCGCGAGGTGGACGTCGTTGGCGCTGCCGCCGTAGGCACGGCCGGTGTCCCGCAGCAGCCGGGTGGGGACCTCCTGCCACACGACGTGGCGGCGGCCGGACAGTGGCCGTTCCGGGTCGTTCCACAGGCCGTGGGGGCGGGTGTTGCGCCAGATGAACGCCGCCGCGTCGAGCAGCTGCCGGGGGTCGGGCGCCGGGGTCCGGCCGGGGTCGGGCACGGTGGCCGAGGTGCTGGGGGTGTCGTCGTCGCGGCCGAGGAGGATCTCCGCGACGGTGACGAGGTTCGCGGCGTCCTGGACCATGTGGTGGGTGATGACGGCGAGGCAGTACCTGCCGGTGGCGTGCCCGGACAGGACGACCAGCCGCCAGGCGGGGGCGTCGCCCGGCAGCGGGCGGTGGAGCAGCTCGCGGACCGCGTCGTCGAGAGCGCCGGGGCCGGCCGTGACGCGGCGTTCGGTGACGCAGTCCTCCAGGTCGGGGGCGGCGGGTGTCCAGCGGGGCGGGCCGTCGTCGGCCGTCAGGACGTGGGTCAGGCAGGGCAGCCGGTGCAGGCGGCGCCCGATGCGCTCGCGCAGCCGCGCGAGGTCCGGGGCGGCGCCGGTCAGATGCAGGACGACGCCCACGTTGGGCACGGCCTCCTGGTGCGAGGCGAGCCGGCCGGCGGTGTGGAAGAGGAGGTCGACGGGGTTGGGGGCGGGGGGTGCGACGACCGAGGTGAGGACTACGGGCACGGTCATGTCGGGTGCCTCCTGGGTGTTCTGGCGTGGGCTGGTACGGGTTCGTTGTGGTGGCTCGCGCCCGCTCGGCGGTGGGCGCGGGTTCAGCGCAGCCCCGCGCCGCTGGGGGTGGCGGGGGCCCCGACCCGGGCTCGGGCCTCCTGGCCCGCCCGGCGTCGGTCGACCTTTCCCGTGGCGGTCGTGGGCAGGGAAGTGAAGGTGAGGACGCGGCGCGGGCACTTGTGGGCGGCGAGGCGTTCGCGGCAGAAGGCGATCAGGGCGGCCTCGTCCAGTGCTGTGCCCGGCGCGGTGTCCGGTGCTGTGTCCGGTGCCGTCACCACGCAGGCCACCGGGCGGTCCAGGCCGTCCGCGTCCGGCGCCGCCACCACGCAGGCCGCGGCCACGCCGGGGTGTTCCAGGAGCCGGTTCTCGACCTCGGTCGGGGTGACCCAGATTCCGCCGCTCTTGATCATGTCGCCGGCGCGGCCGTGGCAGACGTAATGGCCGTCGGCGTCCTGGCTGAACAGGTCCCCGGTGTTGATCCACTCCCCCTGGAAGACCTGGCGCGTCGCGGCGGTGCGGCACCAGTAGCCGGCCGCCGCCGAGGGGGCCCGCACCTTCAGTACGCCGGGTTCGCCGGGCGGGGCCTCGATGCGCAGGTCGTAGCCGGGTACGGGCGTGCCGAGGGTGCCGGGGCGGCAGTCGCCCGGGCGGTTGGAGAGGAACACGTGCAGGGCCTCGGTCGAGCCCATCGCGTTCACCAGGTCGATCCCGAAGCGGTCGCGGAACCGGTACTGCAACTCCGGCGGCAGCGGCTCCCCGGCCGACACCGCCACCCGTACGCCCCGGAAGGCGTCGTCGGGCACCGACTCCGCGTGCAGCAGCGCCGCGTAGGAGGTGGGGACGCCGTAGAAGACGGTCGGCGCGTCCTCGGCGAGGCGGCGGACGACGGTCTCGGGGGTGGGCGGGGCCGGGTCGAGTACGACGGCGGCGCCGGCTGCGAGCGGGAGGAAGCAGGAGTTTCCCATGCCGTACGCGAAGAAGAGCTTGGCGACGGAGTAGCAGCGGTCCTCGGGGCGCAGGCCGAGCACCTGCTGTCCGTAGTGCTCGGCGACGGAACGGATGCTGCCGTGGCGGTGCACGGCGGCCTTGGGGGTGCCGGTGGTGCCGGAGGTGTAGAGCCACAGGGCGGGCGAGTCCTCGGTGGTGCGGTCCGCCGAGCGGTCGGCGGGGGCGGCGGGCTCGCCCGCGGCCATCAGGTGCTCCCAGCGGATGCGCAGCACGGCGGGCGGCGGCTGGGCGGGCGCGTCGTCGAGGACGACCACGCCGGCCAGGTCGGGGACGGCCGCGCCGTCCCGCAGCGCCGCGTGCACCCGGTGGCCGAACTCGGGCCCGGCGAGCACGTACCGGCAGCGCGAGTCGGCGACGAGCGCGGTGAGTTCGGCCGGGGTGCTCATGGTGGACACGGGGACGGGGACCGCGCCCGTCCGCATCAGGGACAGCAGCGCCACGACCGTCTCGGGCGTGTCGGCCGCGTGGATCAGGACGCGCTCCTCCGGCCGCACGCCCAGCGCCCGCCAGCCGGCGCTCGCGGCGGCCGTACGGGCGGCGAGTTCGCCGTAGGTCAGGGTCGAGCAGGGGCCGATGAGGGCGGGGCGGTCGGCGAGACCGCGGGCGAGCTGACGGTCGAGGAGATGGGTGGCGGCGTTGAAGGGGACGCTCACGCGGGGCCTCCGGGGGTCGGGGGGAGAGGAAGGTGCGGACGGGCCTGACGAGGTGGGCGGCAACTCCGGTGCGCCGATGGCCTGGACGCCGTGGTCGGCACCGGATCTGCCGGTGTGGGACCGGAGTTCGGGCACCGGGGCGTCGATGTCCGTCGATCCGTCGATCCGTCGGTCCTCGGTCCGTCGGTCCGTCGCGACGGCCGCGTGGCTCGCGGCGGACGGCTGGCCCGGCTGACCCGGCTGACCCGGCTGACCCGGCTGGCCGAAGAAGGCGCCGTGGAGCGGGAGTTGGCGCTGGGGACCACCCGGTCGCCGGAGTTCACGTGTCGCCCTTGCACATGCGCAGGAGTTCCAGGGCCAGCCGGGTGCCGTCCTGGCCGAGGCGGTGGTGGAAGCGTTCGACGATCTCCCGTTCACGGGCGAGGTCGGTGCGGGACATGGCCCCTTCGACGCGGGAGCGGCGGATGCCGCGGCTGACGCCGTCCCGGGCGGTGATCAGGCCGATCAGGTCGTCGTCGAGGGCGTCGATCAGCGCGCGCTGCCGGACGATCTGGGCGGCGGCGGAACGGGGCGTGCCGACGGCCCGTTCCGGCCCAGGCCGGGTCGCCCGCCGGGGCCGCCGCTGCCAGTCCGCGGCGGCTTCGAGCAGGGCGTCGAGGTCTCTGAGCGTGTTGTAGACGTGGCAGCTGACCCGGACCCCGCCCACCCCGGAGATGTACCGCACGCTGACGGCGACCCCGGCCGCGAGCAACGACCCCAGCAGCGACAGGTCGGTGCCGGTGCTCCCGGTGGCGAAGGTGAGGATGCCGGAGCGGTGGTGGGCCTCGCGCGGGCTGACGACGGTGAGGCCGAGCCGGTCGAGGCCCTCGACGAGGTAGTCGGTGAGGGACCGCAGATGGGCCTCGACCCGCCCCGGGCGCAGTTCGAGGAAGAGCGAGAGCGCCGCCGAAAGACCCACCGCCCCGGGGTAGTTGCCCGTGCCGCCGATCTCCCAGGCGTACGCGTCCTCGCTGAACTCGTAGTCCCGCAGCGGGGTGAGGTCGGTGCGCAGGAACGCCTCGCCCCAGGTGCGGGCGGGCGGCCGGGCCGCGAAGAAGCCGGCGGGGGGCCGGCGCAGCCGGGGGCGGACGGCCGGGTCCAGGTACATGAACCCGGCGCCGAACGGCGAGCACAGCCACTTGTGCCCGCCGCACACGAGGATGTCGACGGGGGTCCGCCGCACGTCGAGGGGGAGCGCGCCGAGGTGCTGCGCCGCGTCCACGACCAGCCACACGCCTCTCGTACGGCACAGTTCGGACAGGGCCGCGAGATCGGCGCGGAACCCGTTGGTCCACTGGACCGAGCTGAGCGCCAGCACTTTGACGTCCGGGGTCAGCAGGTCCCGCACGGCGTCCACGCCGAAGCGGCCGGCCGGGTCGTGCGGCACCGTGCGTACGGTGACGCCCCGGTCCTTCAGCTGCTGCCACGCCACGCCCATCTGGATGAACTCCAGGTCGGGGATGAGGACTTGGTCACCGGCGCTCAGCGGCAGCGACTCCACGGCGGTCTTCAGGCCATGGGTCGCGCTCTCCATCAGGGCGATGTCTCCCGGTTCCGCCCCGATCAGCCGGGCGGCCAGTGGCCGGGCCGCCGCCCGCAATTCATTGAGCCGGCCGTGCATGTCGGTGCCCGATTCGGCGTGGCAGTACTGCATTCCCTGTGCCAGGTCCGTCACGGCCCGAACGGCCCGCAAAGGCGCGACTCCGATACAGGCGCTGTCGAGATAGACCTTGTGGGCGAGGGCGGGAAACTCCCTCCGCACACAGGAGGTGAAATCCCTGGAAACGCATTCTTCACTCATCCGAAACACTTTCTCGAATATCGCATTCTTGTCTGCCGTACGCGTTCAGTGGAGCCGACGGACGCCGACCACCGAAAGGGCGCATATGCGCTGATGAGAGCGCGACCGGGCACGGGAGGCGCACGTGTAGTCATACGACAATCCGCTTAATGTCGGCGTGATTCCACCCCTGCCCACCGACCCCTGCATCACGCCCTTTCCGGATGCGACAATTCCCCGGACGGCATTACGGAATTACGGCATTACCGCTTCACGGCATTCCAGGCTCCCGCCCCCGGAGAGGTCCGCATGTCCCGCTATTTGTTCAACAACGCGGCCGTCCAGACGGCAGGTCGTTTTTCCGTGCTTGAGTCGCGTTATGACTCCGCGTCCAGAAAGGTATTGGCACGGACCGGGGTCGGCCCGGGCTGGCGCTGCCTGGAAATCGGCGGTGGCGGCGGATCGCTGGGCGAGTGGCTGGGCGAGCGGGTCGGGCCGGAAGGCGAGGTAACGGTCACGGACATCGAACCGGCCCGCACCGCGTCCCGCCCGCGCGCCGCGCACGTAAGGGTGCTGCGGCACGACGTCACCCGCGACCCCCTGCCCGGCGACGGTTTCGACCTGGTCCACGCCCGGCTGGTGCTGCTCCATCTGCCCGAGCGGCACGAGGTGTTGGAGCGGCTGGTCGGGGCGCTGCGGCCGGGCGGCCGACTGGTCCTCGAAGAATTCGACTGTGGCTGGACGCCCGTGCTCGCCGCACCCGACGACGACGCGGCACGGCTCTTCGAGCGCCTGCACGCCCGCCTGCTGGGGCTGTTGGAGAAGGCCGGCGCCGAACCGCTCTGGGGCCGGCATCTGGTGGGGGCGATGCTGCGGGCAGGGCTGACGGAGGTCACGGCGACCACCTACGCGGAGGCATGGCCCGGCGGCGGCGAGGGGATCGGCCTGCACCGCGCCAACACCGCGCAAGTCGCCGGAGAACTGGGCGAGTTGGGCGTCACCGCCGACGAGGTGGCCGCCTTCCTCGCCCTCCTGGACGACCCCCGTCTGGTCGTCAACTCCTACCCCCTGATCAGCGCTTCGGGCCGACGCCCGGCAGAGGAGAGCTCGCGATGACCGCCAACTACCGCGAAACCCATGTGCCGTTGACGGAGGAGCCGCTCGCCCTCATGGCCCGGCTCGCCCGCGGCGGTCTGTACGACGAGTACGTGGTGTACGAGAACGGTCCGCAGTGGTCCTATGCCGGGGGCGCGCTCGCCACCTTCCGGCTGGAGCGGGACGCCTTCGGCACCGGGGACGCGAGGGACCTGTCGGCCGTCGAGAGGTGGCTCGCCGCACTGCCGGTGAGCGGGTGGCGGGTGTACGGCTGGGCCGCGTTCGAGCTGGGGGCGGCGCTGGCGGGGGGGGGGGGCGGGGTGGAGCGTGCGGGTGGCCCGGAGCCCGTCGACGAGGCCGGTCCGGTCGACGAGGCCGGTCCCGTCAACGAGGACGGCCCCGGCGACGAGGACGACCCCGGCGGCACGGAGGAGCCCGACGGCGGAGGAGCCCTTCTCCACCTCGTCGTGCCGGCCGCCGAGGTGCGGACCGAGGGCGACCGGCTGCTGGTCCGCGCCGCGGATCCCGGGCAGTTGGAGCGGTTGGTCCGGCTCATCCACACCTCGGCGGAACCGGGAGAACCCCGACGACTCCGAGAACCGGAAGCCCCGGGGAAACCGGGCGCCCCCGTGCCGCCCGCACCACCCGAACCGACGGCCCGACTCGCCCTGCCGCTGGACGACACCGGCGGCTACCGCGACGCCGTCGCCGTAGCCCTGAACGACCTGCGCGGGCCCGGCCCGTTGGAGAAGGTGATCCTGTCGCGGCGGGTCGCGGTGCCCGTGCCGCTGGACCTGGCCGCCACCTATGTCGCGGGGCGGCGGGCCAACACCCCGGCGCGGTCCTTCCTGTTGGACCTCGGCGGAATCGGCGCGGCCGGTTTCAGCCCGGAGACCGTGGCCGAAGTCACCGGCGACCGGCGGGTGGTGAGCCATCCGCTGGCCGGGACCCGGGCCCGTACGGGTGCGCCGGACGAGGACGCCCGGCTGCGCGCCGATCTCCTGGGCGACCCCAAGGAGGTGCACGAGCACGCCATTTCGGTGAAGCTGGCGCTGGAGGATCTCGCCGTCGTCTGCGACGACACGTACACCGCCGAGTTCATGACCGTCGAGGAACGCGGCACCGTCCAGCACCTGGCCTCCACCGTGGTCGGCCGTCTCCGCCCCGACCGCACGCCCTGGCAGGCGTTCGCCGCCCTGTTCCCCGCCGTCACCGCGACCGGCATCCCCAAGCGGCCCGCCTACGACCTGATCCGCAAGCTGGAGGGCCGCCCCCGGGGCCTGTACGCGGGGGCCGTCCTCACCTACGACACCGATGGCGCCCTCGACGCCGCACTCGTCCTGCGCAGCGTGTTCCAGCGGGACGGCCGCTGCCGGCTCCAGGCGGGCGCCGGAATCGTCCGGCAGTCCCGCCCGGCCCGCGAACACGAGGAGACCTGCGAGAAGCTGCGCAGCATCGCCGGCCATCTGGTCCCGGCGCCGGACCGGTGACCCCGGCCAGCTCGGTTGCCGGTGCGCCCGCGGCCAATTCGGTTGCCGGTGCGCCCGGCCGTCGCCGAGGATCCAGGCATGAGCTTCTCCGTCAAACCCCTCCTGACCGGCGAGAAGACCCTGCTGCGGCCCTTCACGGAGGCCGACGCGGACGGGATGTGGGCGATCGTCCAGGACCCCGAGGTCCGTCGGTTCACGTTCGAGCCGGCCACCGAACTCACGCTCGAACGGCTGCGGTCCTGGTACGGCTCCCGGGCCGGGCAGTCCGACCGGCTCGATCTCGCCGTCGTCGACCGTGCGAGCGGGGAGCTGGTCGGCGAGGTCGTCCTCCACGAGTGGGACCCGGCCGCCCGCAGCTGCACCTTCCGCACGCTGCTCGGGCCGCGCGGGCGGGGGCGGGGCATCGGGACCGAGGCGACGCGGCTGGTCGTCGGGTACGGGTTCGGGCAACTCGGGCTGCACCGGGTGCAGTTGGCGGTGTGGGGGCACAACCGGCGGGCCCTGCGCGTGTACGAGAAGGCCGGGTTCGTGGTGGAGGGGGTGCGGCGGGAGGTGCAGGTGCGGGACGGGGCCTGGGCGGACGAGGTGGTGATGGCCGTGCTCGACCACGAGTGGGCCGCCGTTCACGACGGCACCGGCTCCGCCGCTCCCTGACCGTCAGCTCCACGGTTCGATGACCGTCACCCCCGCCCCCGGTGCCGTCCCCATCGTCGCCAGCGCCTCCGGGGCCGCCGCCAGCGGGATCGTCGACGTGACCAGGAGGTCGGGGCGCAGGACGCCCGCGCGGACCAGTTCCAGCATCCGGGGGTAGGCGTGGGCCGCCATGCCGTGGCTGCCCAGGATCTCCAGCTCCCAGCCGATCACCCGGGCCATCGGCACCGGCGTCGTACCGCTCTCCGACGGCAGCAGTCCCACCTGGACGTGTCGGCCGCGGCGGCGCAGGCCGTTCACCGAGGCCGCACAGGTCGCCGGGGAGCCGAGCGCGTCCAGCGAGAGGTGCGCGCCGCCGCCCGTCAGGTCGCGCACCGCCGCCGCCGGGTCCGCCACCGCCCTCGCGTCCACGCACTCCGCCGCGCCGAACCGCCGCGCCAGCTCCAGGGTCCGGGGCGACACGTCGACCGCCACCACCCGCGCCCCCGACGCCGCCGCGATCATCACCGCCGACAGGCCCACGCCCCCGCAGCCGTGCACCGCGACCCACTCCCCCGCGGCCACCCGGCCCTGCGCGACCACCGCGCGGAACGCCGTCGCGAAACGGCACCCCAGCGCCGCCGCCGTACCGAACGACAGGTCCTCCGGCACCGCCACCAGGTTCACGTCGGCCTGCTCCAGTGCCACGTACTCGGCGAAGGAGCCCCAGTGGGTGAAGCCGGGCTGCGTCTGCCGTTCGCACACCTGGCCGTCGCCCGCCGCGCACGCCGCGCAGCCGCCGCAGGCGCACACGAACGGGACGGTCACCCGGTCGCCGGGGCGCCACCGCGTGACGGCCGCGCCCACCGTCTCGACCACGCCCGCGAGTTCGTGGCCCGGGACGTGCGGGAGGGTGATGTCGGGGTCGTGGCCCATCCAGCCGTGCCAGTCGCTTCGGCAGAGGCCGGTGGCTTGTACGCGGACGACTGCGCCACGCGCCTTCGGCTCGGGATCGGCCACGTTACGTACCTCGGGGTGCTGGCCGTATCGCTCGAACACCACTGCTCGCATGTGTCCTCCGGTTCCTGTCGGGCTCGTTTCTATCCTGCGGGCCGGATGTGGTTGCTCGCGCTCACGCGGCGGCAGCCGCATATCCAATACAGCCCCGCGCCCCTATCGGGGGCGCCCCCTGCGGGACGCCCCCGATACCCCTAGGGGGTATACTCTGGGAACCGTAAGCATCATCCGCCCCGTATCCCCATCTCCGGACAAGGAGCCGCCCCCATGAGCGTCACCGCCCTCTACCGCGTCACCGGAATGAGCTGTGGGCACTGTGAAGGTGCCGTCTCCGCCGAGATCTCCGAGCTTGGTGGGGTCACCTCCGTGAAGGCCGTCGCCTCCAGCGGTGAAGTGACCGTCGTGTCCGAGGCCCCGCTCGACGAGGACGCCGTGCGTGCGGCCGTCGACGAGGCCGGGTTCGAGCTCGTCCGGCCATGACCACCGGCAGCGCCACCACCGCTCCCCCGTCCGCCGCCGTCGAGCTGACCATCGGCGGCATGACCTGCGCCACCTGCGCGGCCCGCATCGAGAAGAAGCTCAACCGCATGGACGGGGTCACCGCCACCGTCAACTACGCGACCGAGAAGGCGAAGGTCTCGTACGCGGACACGGTCAGCGTCGACGACCTCATCGCCACCGTCGTACGGACGGGGTACACGGCCGAGGCGCCGCCGCCACCCCAGCCGTCGCGGGCCGCGGGACCGGCCGACGCGCCGGCCCCGGGCGGCGATCCCGAACTCGCCGCCCTCCGCACCCGGCTCACCGTCTCCGCCGTCCTCGCGCTGCCCGTCGTACTGCTCTCCATGATCCCCGCGCTCCAGTTCGACAACTGGCAGTGGCTGTCGCTGACGCTCGCCGCGCCCGTCGTCGTCTGGGGCGGGCTGCCCTTCCACCGGGCCGCTGCCGTCAACGCGCGGCACGGCGCGGCGACCATGGACACGCTCGTGTCCGTCGGGACGCTCGCCGCCTTCGGCTGGTCGCTGTGGGCGCTGTTCTTCGGGGACGCGGGCATGCCCGGCATGCACGACCGGTTCGAGTTCACCGTGCGGCGGATGGACGGGGCCTCGGTGATCTATCTGGAGGTCGCCGCCGGGGTCGTCGCACTGATTCTGCTCGGGCGGTATCTGGAGGCCCGGTCCAAGCGGCGGGCGGGTGCGGCTCTCCGGGCGCTGCTGGAGCTGGGCGCCAAGGATGTCGCCGTGCTGCGGGGCGGGCTCGAAGTGCGCGTGCCCGTCTCCGAGCTTGTCGTCGGCGACCGGTTCGTCGTGCGGCCCGGTGAGACCGTCGCCACCGACGGCGTCGTCCGCGAGGGCGCCTCCGCCGTCGACGCGTCGATGCTGACCGGGGAGTCCGTGCCGGTCGACGTGGGGGTCGGGGACGCCGTCACCGGGGCGACCGTCAACGCGGGCGGGCGGCTGGTCGTCGAGGCGAGCCGGATCGGCGCCGACACGCAGCTCGCCCGGATGGCCCGGCTGGTCGAGGACGCGCAGAACGGCAAGGCCGAGGTGCAGCGCCTCGCCGACCGGATCTCCGCCGTCTTCGTCCCGGTCGTCATGATCCTCGCCCTCGGCACGCTGCTGACCTGGCTGTTCGTGACGGGGGACGCCGCCGCCTCGTTCACCGCCGCCGTCGCCGTGCTGATCATCGCCTGCCCGTGCGCCCTCGGGCTCGCCACCCCGACCGCCCTGATGGTCGGCACCGGGCGCGGCGCCCAGCTCGGCATCCTCATCAAGGGCCCCGAGGTCCTCGAATCCACCCGCCGCGTCGACACCGTCGTCCTCGACAAGACCGGAACCGTCACCACCGGCCGGATGACCCTCCAGGGGGTCTACGTCACCGCCGGCGCCGACGAGGACGAGGTACTGCGGCTCGCGGGGGCCCTCGAAGACGCCTCCGAGCACCCGGTGGCGCGGGCCATCGCCGCGGGCGCCCGGGAGCGGGTCGGCGGGCTTCCGGCCGTGGCGGACTTCGCGAACGTACCCGGGCGCGGTGTGCGCGGGCGCGTGGCGGGGCGCGCGGTCACCGTGGGGCGGCCCGCCGGGTCCGGTACGCCACTGCCCGGCCGTTCCGGTACGCCACTGCTCGACCGTTCGGGTGCGTCGCTCGCCGCTGTGCTGCCCGACGACCTCGCCCGTGCCCTCGCGCGGGCCGAGGCCGAGGGGCGGACCGCCGTGGTCGTCGCCCGGGACGGCGCCGCCCTCGGGGTGCTCGCCGTCGCCGACACGGTCAAGGAGACCAGCGCCGAGGCCGTCCGCGCCCTGCGCGCGCTCGGGCTCACCCCGGTGCTGCTGACCGGCGACAACCGCGCGGTGGCCGAGAACGTCGCCCGCGCGGTCGGCATCGACGAGGTGATCGCCGAGGTGCTGCCCGAGGACAAGGTGGCCGTCGTCCGGCGGCTCCAGGGCGAGGGCCGTACGGTCGCGATGGTCGGGGACGGGGTCAACGACGCCGCCGCGCTCGCCACCGCCGATCTGGGGCTCGCCATGGGCACCGGCACGGACGCGGCGATCGAGGCGGGCGACCTGACGCTGGTCCGCGGGGACCTGCGGGTGGCCGCGGACGCGATCCGGCTGTCGCGGCGGACCCTCGCCACGATCAAGGGAAACCTGCTCTGGGCCTTCGGCTACAACGTCGCGGCGCTGCCGCTGGCCGCCGCCGGACTGCTCAATCCCATGATCGCGGGGGCCGCCATGGCCTTTTCGTCCGTCTTCGTCGTCACGAACAGTCTGAGACTCAGAGGATTTTCATAGGGTCGGAACTTGAACCCCCCTGGAGTCCCGCGCGTACCTCACATAAGCTCTTCACAAGGCGCGCGCATCATCCTTACGCTGGGACTCCGATCGTCATTGTCGACTCTTGTGCATCTTCAGGACATTTGCACGAGACGCAGATCACAGTGATGTGAACGTAACCAACGAAGGGATTCGTGGGTCTAAGTTGTCGATGTCAGAAGCGTCTTGGGGGGCGCGACTGGCAGTCCGGAGGCGTCTTGGGGGACGTCACCGGGGATTGCGTTGCCGGGGCACGTACACCGGGGAGCTTTGAGCGGCCCTCCCGCTCTGTACGCGTCCCGGCAGAGCGCAACCCGTCGATACTCAGCAGTAACAGAAGTGCGAGAACAGGAGTGGGACGAGTTCTGCTCGTTTTGCTCACACAGCGATTCAGGCGCTGTCTTCGAACGCCCGGCCGGATCCCGTGGGGGGAATCCGCACCGGGACATGGGAAGGCGCCCTGTACGTCGGCCCGTGGGGGGACCGCCGGCAGGGCGCCTTCCGCTTTACTCGTTCACCGCTTCCCGTCGCGCTCGCGCCTGGGAAGAAGCCTCAGCGAGCCTCGACCGGTACGAAGTCGCGCTCCACGACGCCCGTGTAGATCTGGCGCGGGCGGCCGATGCGCGAACCCGGCTCCTTGATCATCTCGTGCCACTGGGCGATCCAGCCCGGGAGGCGGCCCAGGGCGAACAGGACCGTGAACATCTCGGTCGGGAAGCCCATGGCGCGGTAGATCAGGCCGGTGTAGAAGTCGACGTTCGGGTAGAGGTTGCGCTGGACGAAGTACTCGTCCGAGAGCGCGTGCTCCTCCAGCTTCAGCGCGATGTCCAGCAGCTCGTCGGACTTGCCGAGCGCGGAGAGGACGTCGTGCGCCGCCGCCTTGATGATCTTCGCGCGCGGGTCGAAGGACTTGTACACCCGGTGGCCGAAGCCCATCAGGCGGACGCCGTCCTCCTTGTTCTTCACCTTGCGGATGAAGGAGTCGACGTCGCCGCCGTTGGTCTGGATGCCCTCCAGCATCTCCAGGACGGACTGGTTGGCGCCGCCGTGCAGCGGGCCCCAGAGCGCGTTGATGCCGGCCGAGATCGACGCGAACATGTTCGCCTGCGAGGAACCGACCAGGCGGACCGTGGACGTCGAACAGTTCTGCTCGTGGTCCGCGTGCAGGATGAGCAGCTTGTCCAGGGCCGAGACGACGACCGGGTCGAGGTCGTACTCCTGCGCCGGGACCGAGAACGTCATCCGCAGGAAGTTCTCGACGTAGCCGAGGTCGTTGCGCGGGTAGACGAACGGGTGGCCGATCGACTTCTTGTACGCGTACGCCGCGATCGTCGGAAGCTTGGCGAGCAGCCGGATCGTGGAGAGGTTGCGCTGCTTCTCGTCGAACGGGTTGTGGCTGTCCTGGTAGAACGTCGACAGCGCGCTGACCACCGACGACAGCATCGCCATCGGGTGCGCGTCGCGCGGGAAGCCCTTGTAGAAGTTCTTGACGTCCTCGTGCAGCAGCGTGTGCTGGGTGATCTCGTTCTTGAACGTGGAGAGTTCGTCGACGGTCGGCAGCTCGCCGTTGATCAGCAGGTAGGCGACCTCCACGAAGGAGGACCGCTCGGCCAGCTGCTCGATCGGGTATCCGCGGTAGCGGAGGATGCCTTCCTCGCCGTCGAGGTAGGTGATGGCGGATTTATAGGCGGCCGTGTTGCCGTAGCCGCTGTCCAGGGTCACCAGACCGGTCTGGGCCCGCAGCTTGCCGATGTCGAAGCCCTTGTCGCCGACGGTGCTGTCGATCACCGGGTAGGTGTACTCGTCGTCGCCGAACCGCAGTACTACAGCGTTGTTGGTGTGCTCGCTCACGTCTTCCCTCACCGACGTAGTTCCTCATCTTCGAGGTGCCCTGACTGTCTCTACCATCCCCCATTTGGCGCAGGAGAGTGCACTCGGGGTCGGCCATTGGGCGCATTGGCGGCACTGAGTGCCGCCAACCTGTTCATCCTGCCCCTCTTCGCCCTGGTTCCGGAAGTGCCCTGTGACCTTTGCGACTCATTTGATCGATCATTTTTCGTGATCTGCGGCGGCCCGCCGGAGCGGGAACCTCCGGATGGGCAGGTCAGCGGCGTACGGGCCGGATTCAGCGGCCCGCGAGCCTGAAGTCCAGGGCGGTGCACCGCCGTCCGGCCGAGACCGTGCGCACCGCCTGGCCTATCGCCTTGCGGGAGCCGACGAGCACGACGAGCTTCTTCGCGCGCGTGACGGCCGTGTACAAGAGGTTGCGCTGGAGCATCATCCACGCGCCCGTGGTGACCGGGACGACCACCGCCGGGTACTCGCTGCCCTGGGAGCGGTGGATGGTGACCGCGTACGCGTGCGCCAGCTCGTCCAGTTCGTCGAACTCGTAGGGCACTTCCTCGTCCTCGTCCGTCAGCACGGTGAGGCGCTGGTCCACCGGGTCGAGTGAGGTGACGACGCCGACGGTGCCGTTGAAGACGCCGTTGACGCCCTTGTCGTAGTTGTTGCGGATCTGGGTGACCTTGTCGCCGACGCGGAAGACCCGGCCGCCGAACCGCTTCTCGGGCAGGTCGGGGCGGCCGGGCGTGATGGCCTGCTGGAGCAGCCCGTTGAGGGCGCCCGCGCCGGCCGGGCCGCGGTGCATGGGGGCAAGCACCTGGACGTCCCGGCGGGGGTCGAGCCCGAACTTCGCCGGGATCCGCCGGGCCGCCACGTCCACCGTGAGCCGCCCGGCCTCCTCGGTGTCGTCCTCGACGAAGAGGAAGAAGTCCTTCATGCCGTCGGTGAGCGGGTGTTGGCCCGCGTTGATCCGGTGCGCGTTGGTCACCACGCCGGACTGCTGGGCCTGGCGGAACACGCGCGTGAGGCGCACGGCGGGGACCGGGCCGCCGTCGGCGAGCAGGTCGCGCAGCACCTCGCCCGCGCCGACGCTGGGCAGTTGGTCCACATCGCCGACGAACAGCAGGTGCGCGCCCGGGGGCACGGCCTTCACCAGCTTGTTGGCGAGCAGCAGGTCCAGCATGGACGCCTCGTCGACGACGACCAGGTCGGCGTCGAGCGGGCGATCCCGGTCGTAGGCCGCGTCGCCGCCCGGTTTCAGCTCCAGGAGGCGGTGGACGGTGGACGCCTCCGCGCCGGTCAGCTCGGCCAGGCGTTTGGCGGCGCGGCCGGTGGGGGCGGCCAGCAGGACCTTGGCCCGGCGCGCGCGGGCTAGTTCGACGATCGAGCGGACCGTGAACGACTTGCCGCAGCCGGGCCCGCCGGTCAGCACCGCGACCTTCTCGGTCAGCGCCAGCCGGACGGCCTGCTCCTGCTCGGGCGCCAGCTCCGTCCCCGTACGGCCGCGCAGCCAGCCCAGGGCCTTGGTCCAGTCGACGTCCCGGAAGGCGGGCATCCGGTCCTCGTCGGTGCGCAGGAGGCGCAACACCTGCGCGGAGAGGGCGAGTTCGGCCCGGTGGAAGGGGACCAGGTAGACGGCGGTGACCGGTTCGCCGTCCGGGCCCGGCACCTTTTCGCGGACGACGCCGGGGTCGTCGTCACCCTCCGGAGGAGCGGCGAGTTCGGCCAGGCACTCGATGACCAGGCCGGTGTCGACCTGGAGGAGTTTGACCGCGTCGGCGATCAGGCGTTCCTCCGGGAGGTAGCAGTTGCCCTGGTCGGTGGCCTGCGAAAGGGCGTACTGGAGGCCCGCCTTGACGCGCTCGGGGCTGTCGTGCGGAATGCCCACGGACTGGGCGATCTTGTCGGCGGTGAGGAACCCGATGCCCCAGACGTCGGACGCGAGCCGGTAGGGCTGGTTCTTGACGACGGAGATTGACGCGTCGCCGTACTTCTTGTAGATGCGTACGGCGATGGAGGTGGAGACCTCGACGGTCTGGAGGAAGAGCATGACCTCCTTGATGGCCTTCTGTTCCTCCCAGGCGTCGGCGATCTTCTTGGTGCGCTTGGGGCCGAGTCCGGGGACCTCGATGAGGCGTTTGGGCTCCTCCTCGATGATCTGGAGGGTGTCCAGGCCGAAGTGCTGGGTGATGCGGTCGGCGAAGATGGGGCCGATGCCCTTGACCAGGCCCGAGCCGAGATAGCGGCGGATGCCCTGGACGGTGGCCGGCAGGACCGTCGTGTAGTTCTCCACGGTGAACTGCTTGCCGTACTGCGGGTGCGAGCCCCAACGGCCCTCCATGCGCAGCGATTCGCCGACCTGGGCGCCGAGCAGTGCGCCCACGACGGTGAGCAGGTCGCCGCCGCCGCGGCCGGTGTCCACGCGCGCGACGGTGTAGCCGTTCTCCTCGTTCGCGTACGTGATGCGCTCCAGGACGGCCTCCAGTACGGCCGGGCGCCACTCCCCCGCGCCCCGCTGCCCCGCCCCCGTCGAATCCGGCTGACTCACCATGACCCGACGGTACCGGCGGGGTCTGACAACGGGGGTGCGCGGGTGGTGCCCGGCCGGAACGTGCGGCCGGAACACGCAGGGAAAGGGCCCGGGAAAAGCGACTGACCGGTATGTGGAAAGCGACCGTTCAGTAGCCTCGGGAAGGGCCGCGATTTTCCATCCCTTCACACGACGCACACATGCGGAGTTCAAGTTTTACACGTCAAGCAACCCGCTGATCCGATTGTCAGACTTCGCTCGTGAGAAGATGAAAACGACTCCCGACGACGGGGGCAGTCCGAAGAATTCAACGACCCCTGAGAGAAATTCCCCAAGGTGGGTGACCTGCACCGCGGCCCGGGGCGACGCGTCCCGGAAACGTGATGCACGCGACACCGCCGGGTGTGAATTTCCCGGACGACGCGTCCCGCCGGAGGGCCTCACCAATTGCCGCTTCCCGCAATGGACTTGGCATGCCCGGAACGCCCCGAGAAACCCCGGAGAGCCCGTGAGGACGAAACGCGACGCCCCGCCCACGGCCGCCCCGCGCCGTCCGGGGAGAGCCGTGCGGCCGGGGAGATTCGTACTTCCGGCCCGTCCGGCATCGGCCCGGGCGCGCGTTCTGGCGGCCCTCGCGGCCCTTCTCGGCGGCCTCACCGTCGCCGTCGCGCTGCCCGCGGCCACCGGCGCGGGCCACCCGGCCACGCCGGGCGCCCCGGTGTGCGCGGTGGCCGCGGCCCCCCCGCCCGCCGGACCCC
>LJCV01000009.1 GCA_001298575.1 Actinobacteria bacterium OK074 | reverse complement strand
CCGCCGCTTCCGCCGCAGGGCGGGCGCGGCGGGGCCCGGCCGGTACGGCCCCCGGTGCGGCCCGCGGCCGTACGGCGGTTTCCCAACCCCCGGCTCACCGGGCTCGGCGGCGGGCTGTTCTGCGGCGCGGTGATGGTCGCGCTCGGGTGCCTGGACCAGCTGCTGTTCGGCGGGTCGTACGCCGTCTACGGCGTCCTGTTCCTGCCCGTCTGCGTGCTGACCGCGGCCTGGGTGCGCCGCGGCGACCTGGTGACCGCGCCCGTGGTCGTACCGATCGCCTTCGCCGTCGGACTGCTGCCGGTGGCGGACGGCGGCGGGGGGATCACCGGCCGCGCGATGGGTCTGATCACCGCGCTCGCCACCCAGGCGGGCTGGCTGTACGGCGGCACGCTGGTGGCCGGTGTGATCGCCTCGGTCCGGAAGGTCCGCGCGATGGCGGCGCGGCGGGGGGCGACGGCCAGGCCGGCGGCCCGCCCGCCTGCCTCGGCACGGTGACCCGGCTCTCTCCCGACAAGAGCCCCCCCTCGGCCCAGGTCACCTCACCTGACCTCACCTCACGCCTTCGCCGCCCGCATGGCCGCTCCGACGATCCCCGCGTTGTTCTGGAGCTGCGCCGGGACGATCTCCGCTCTGATGCCCTGGATCAGCGGCAAGAACTTCTCGGACTTGCGGCTGACCCCGCCGCCGATGATGAACAGCTCCGGGGAGAAGAGCATCTCCACGTGCGCCAGGTACTTCTGCACCCGGCGCGCCCAGTGCTCCCACGACATGTCGTGGTCGTCCTTCGCCTTCGTGGACGCGCGCGTCTCCGCGTCGTGGCCGTCCAGTTCCAGGTGGCCCAGTTCCGTGTTCGGGACGAGCACGCCGTCGGAGAAGAGGGCGCTGCCGATGCCCGTGCCGAACGTCAGCAGCATGACCGTGCCCTGACGGTCGCGGCCCGCGCCGAACTGCATCTCGGCGACGCCCGCGGCGTCCGCGTCGTTCAGCACCGTCACCGCGAGGCCGCCCAGTCTGCCGCTGAGCAACGCGCGCGCGTCCGTGTCGATCCAGCTCTTGTCGACGTTGGCCGCCGTGCGGATCGTGGCGCCGCCGGTGACGACGCCGGGGAAGGTGACGCCGACCGGACCCGTCCAGCCGAAGTGGTCGACGACTTCCTTGACGCCGTCCGCGACCGCGTCGGGCGTCGCCGGGTGCGGAGTCAGCACCTTGCACCGCTCCTGGGCCAGGTCGCCCCTGGCCAGGTCCACGGGAGCGCCCTTGATCCCGGAACCACCGATGTCCACACCGAAGATCTGCATGGCTCCACGTTACGACGTACCACTGACAGTCACGCCCTGAGGCCTCCCACCTGGGGGTTCCCGGCCAGAAGCCCCCGCGCGGCTCACTCCCCGGCCGACTCCACCACCACGTCGCCCGTCACGTCCCCCGTCCGCTGCTCCACCAGCGCCGCCGCCTCCGCGCGCAGGTCGCGGCGGAGTTCCTTCGGCAGGGAGAACGTGATCGACTCCTCGGCCGCCTTGACCAGTTCGACGTCCTCGTAGCCGCGCTGCGACAGCCACTCCAGGACCTGCTCGACCAGGACCTCCGGCACCGACGCGCCCGAGGTGACACCGACCGTCGTCACGCCCTCCAGCCACGCCTCGTCGATCTCGGAGGCGAAGTCCACGAGGTACGCGGCCCGCGCGCCCGCGAGTTTGGCGACCTCGACCAGCCGGATGGAGTTGGACGAGTTGCGGGAGCCGACCACGATGACCAGGTCCGCCTCCTCGCCCATCTGCTTGACGGCGAGCTGACGGTTCTGCGTGGCGTAACAGATGTCGTCGCTGGGCGGCGAGATGAGCTGCGGGAACTTCCCCTTCAGGGCGTCGACGGTCTCCATCGTCTCGTCGACCGACAGCGTGGTCTGGGACAGCCACACGACCCTCGACGGGTCGCGGACCTCGATCTTGGCGACGTCCTTGGGGCCGTCGACGAGCTGGATGTGGTCCGGCGCCTCCCCGGACGTGCCGATGACTTCCTCGTGGCCCTCATGTCCGATCAGGAGGATGTCGAAGTCCTCGTTGGCGAACCGGACCGCTTCCTTGTGGACCTTGGTGACCAGCGGGCAGGTCGCGTCGATGGTGGCCAGCCGGCCCTCGCGGGCCTCGTCGTGGACGGTGGGGGCGACGCCGTGTGCCGAGAACATCACGATGTTGCCCTCGGGCACCTCCTCCGTCCGCTCGACGAAGATCGCGCCCTTCTTCTCCAGGGTCTGCACGACGTATTTGTTGTGGACGATCTCGTGGCGGACATAGACCGGGGCCCCGTACTGCTCAAGAGCCTTCTCGACGGCGATCACGGCGCGGTCGACGCCCGCGCAGTAGCCCCGGGGGGCGGCGAGCAGGACACGGCGGCCAGGCGAAGCAGTCATGCCAACCATCGTAAGGCCGCGTTCAAGAGGGCGAAGATCGCGACTTTGCGGAGACTGGCCGTGGGCCGGGAGATTCACGGCGGCACGAGACGGCGGAGGCACACACATGTCCGACACCGGTACGACGGCGGCGCCCACCGCCGGCGCGGACCACCACGAACTGCGGCGTGGCCTCGGTTTCCGGGACCTGGTCGTCTACGGGCTGCTGTTCATCGCGCCCATGGCCCCGGTCGGCGTGTTCGGCACGCTCGACGCCAGGTCGCACGGCGCGGTCGCGCTGGTCTACGTCGTCGCCACGGTGGCCATGGCGTTCACCGCATTCAGCTACGCGCAGATGGTGCGGGTGGTCCCCCAGGCGGGTTCGGTGTTCGCCTACGCGCGCGTGGGGCTCGGAAAGGAGGCCGGGTTCGTCGCCGGGTGGATGGCGGTGCTCGACTACCTGCTCATCCCGGCGGTCGCCTACCTCTTCTCCGGGATCGCGCTGAACTCCCTGGTCCCGGGCGTCTCCCGGTGGGTGTGGACGGCGCTCGCGGTCGTCGTGACGACGGTGCTGAACCTGTGGGGCGTGCGGGTCGCCGCGCGCGTGGGCTTCCTGGTGCTCGCGCTGGAAATCGTGGTCCTTCTTGTCTTCGTCGTCTGCGCGGTCGTCGTCCTCGCGCGCGACGGCGCCGAACGCGGCTGGCTGTCGCCGCTCACGGGGGACGGTTCGCAGGGCGCGTTCGCGCTGTCGGCGGTCGTCGGCGCGGTGTCGGTGGCCGTCCTGTCGTTCCTCGGCTTCGACGCGATCGCCTCCTTCGCGGAGGAGGTCACCGGCGGTTCGGCGAAGATCGCGCGGGCGCTGCTGTTCTGCCTGGCCCTGGCGGGCGTGCTGTTCGTGGCCCAGACGTACCTGGTGGCCCTCCTGGAGCCGCTGTCGTCGGCCCGGCTGGCCGCGGAGCCGGTCAGGCAGGGTTCGGCCTTCTACGACACCGTGGAGGCGTCCGTGGGGACCTGGCTGCACGACCTGGTGGCCGTCAGCAAGGCGATCGGGGCGGCCTTCGCGGCGCTCGCGGGGCAGGCCGCGGCGGGACGGCTGCTGTTCGCGATGGGCCGCGCGGGGCGGCTGCCGCGGGCCCTGTCCCGCACCGACTCGGGGGTGCCGCGGGTCGCGCTGCTGTGCTCGGCGGCGCTCACCCTGGTGGTCGCGGTGTGGGCGGCGCGCCGGGACGAGGGCATGGACGAACTGGTCTCGGTGGTGGACATCGGCGCCCTGACCGCGTTCACGCTGCTGCACGCGAGCGTGGTCGGGTATTTCGCGGTACGGCGGCGGGGCGCGGGCCGGGTGGACCGGTGGCGGCACGTGGCGGTGCCCGTGGCGGGCGCGGCGATCACGGTGGCGGTGATCGCGGAGGCATCGGGGACGGGGCAGGCGGTGGGGGCGGTGTGGCTGGCCGTCGGGCTGGGGGTGTTGGTGGCGCAGCGCGGCCGTCCGGCCGGTGGCTGACGACGTTCCTTCGTCGGCGTTGTCAGTGGTGGCCACTACTCTCGGCACATGGCTCTCAACACGTCCGCGGACACCCCCCTCCCCGTCGGTGAGGTGTCGCGGCTGATCGGGGGGTGGATCGACCGGCTCGGGGCCGTGTGGGTCGAGGGGCAGATCACGCAGCTGTCCCGGCGGCCCGGTGCCGGGGTGGTGTTCCTGACCCTGCGCGATCCGTCGCACGACATCTCCGTCGGCGTCACCTGCTACCGCCAGGTGTTCGACGCCGTCGCCGACGTCGTCAGCGAGGGCGCGCGCGTCGTCGTCCACGCGAAGCCCGAGTGGTACGCGCCGCGGGGGCAGTTGTCCCTGCGGGCCGCGGAGATACGGCCGGTGGGGGTCGGGGAACTCCTCGCCCGGCTGGAGCAGTTGAAGAAGTCCCTGGCCGCCGAGGGGCTGTTCGCGGCCGAGCGCAAGAAGCCGCTGCCGTTCCTGCCGCAGCTCGTCGGACTGGTGTGCGGACGCGCCTCGGCCGCCGAGCGGGACGTGCTGGAGAACGCCCGGCACCGCTGGCCCGCGGTCCGCTTCGAGGTGCGCAACGTCCCCGTGCAGGGCGTGCACGCCGTCACGCAGGTCGTGCAGGCGGTGAAGGAACTGGACGCGCTCGACGGCGTCGACGTGATCATCGTCGCGCGCGGCGGCGGCAGCGTCGAGGATCTGTTGCCCTTCTCCGACGAGCAGTTGGTCCGCACCGTCGCCGACTGCCGTACGCCCGTGGTCTCCGCCATCGGGCACGAGCCGGACACCCCGCTGCTCGACTACGTCGCCGACCTGCGCGCCTCCACCCCGACCGACGCGGCCAAGAAGGTCGTCCCGGACGTCGGCGAGGAGTTGCAGCGGGTGCACGCGCTGCGGGACCGGGCGCGGCGGTGCGTGCGGTCGTTCGTGGAGCGGGAGGAGCGCGGGCTCGCGCACGCGCTGGCCCGGCCGGTGATAGAGGATCCGCACCGCATGATCGACGAGCGGGCGGACCACGTGGCCGCGCTCGCCGACCGCGGCCGGCGCACCCTCGGGCATCTGCTCGACCGCGCCGAGTCGGAGCTGTCGCACACCCACGCGCGCGTGGTGGCCCTCTCCCCGGCGGCGACCCTGCGGCGCGGCTACGCGGTGCTCCAGCGGGCCGACGGCCACGTGGTGCGGGCCCCGGCCGAGGTGACGGCGGACCAGCCGCTGCGCGCGCGGGTCGCCGAGGGCGAGTTCACGGTACGAGTCGAATCTGAGGTGCGGGAATGACCAGCAAGACGGACGAGGCCCTCGGGTACGAGCAGGCGCGCGACGAACTGATCGAGGTCGTACGGCGGTTGGAGGCGGGCGGTACGACGCTGGAGGAGTCCCTCGCGCTGTGGGAGCGGGGCGAGGAGCTGGCCAAGGTGTGCCGGACATGGCTGGAGGGGGCGCGGGCCCGGCTGGACGCGGCGCTGGCCGAGGGGGAGGACGAGGGCGGGGGCGGGGACGGGGAGGAGAACGAGGGCGGCGAGTAGCCGGGCGCCTCGGCCCGCCCCCACTCACCCGACCGCCCCGGCCGTCGCCCTCGCCCCAGCCGTCCCTCTCACCCGGTCCGATGTGAAGCAGATCACCACACCCCGGCTTTTGTTGAAGCTTGAACTTCCATCGCGTACCGTCAGTCCCGTAAGTCGAACCGGACCACGGTCCGGTAACCGGATCCCGGCGCCCCACAAGGAAGTCCACGCAATGTCTCTCGTTCTTGACTCCGCCGCCCAGGACCTGCTGTTCCGCGAGGCCCGCACGGCCAACACCTTCAGCGACGAGCCCGTCACCGACGAGCAGGTCCAGGCGATCTACGACCTGGTCAAGTACGGGCCGACCTCCATGAACCAGTCGCCGCTGCGCATCACGCTGGTCCGCTCCCCCGAGGCCCGCGAGCGCCTCGTGAAGCACCTGGCCGAGGGCAACCAGTCCAAGACCGCCACCGCCCCGCTGGTCGCGATCCTCTCCGCGGACAACGAGTTCCACGAGGAGCTGCCGGCCCTGTTCCCGCACTTCCCGCAGGCCAAGGACGCCGTCTTCGGCGACCGCGCGGTCCGCGAGAGCAACGCGGCACTCAACGCCACGCTCCAGGCCGCGTACTTCATCATCGGCGTCCGCGCCGCGGGCCTGGCCGCCGGTCCGATGACCGGTCTCGACTTCGCCGGCGTCCAGAAGGAGTTCCTGGACGACGACCACACCCCGCTGATGGTCGTCAACATCGGCAAGCCGGGCGAGGACGCGTGGTTCCCGCGCTCCCCGCGCCTGGAGTTCGAGCAGGTCGTCACCACCGTCTGAGACGGCTGACATAACGATGAAGGGCCCGGCGGTGACCGCCGGGCCCTTCATGGTGTGCGCACGGCCGGTGCGTGCGCGATCACTTCGTGCGCAGCGCCGCCGCCATCGTCGTCAGCTGCTTGAAGGTTCCCGTGCCCGCCACGACGGTCGTCGCGTTCTTCTCCTTCAGGACCAGCGCGTCGTAGCGGCCCCCGGTGTAGCGCTTCCAGGTGCGGCCGTCGATCGTCTCGTCGGCGCCCGAGGCCGTGGAGCCCTGGCTGGCGTCGTCGACGAACTCGGCCGACGTCTGAGCCGACTGCTCGACCGCCACGTACTGACCGTCGGGGGCCTGGAAGCCGAGGTGCCAGGCGTCGGAGTCGGCGCCGTCGAAGCGGACCGAGGTCGCCTTCCAGGTCTTCGGCAGCCCCTGGGGCGCGGCGATCGGATAGGAGGCCGCGCGGCGCGCGGTGAGGAGCTCGACCTGGTAGTCCACCCGTTTGATGTCGGGCGCCTTGTCGTCGTGCGGGATGAAGAGCCAGATCCCTCCCGCCGCCAGCACGATCAGGCCCAGGGACAGAATCATGTCCCGGGCCGTCTTGGGTGCGCTTCTCTTGCTGCCGTTGCTGCCGTACGAACCTGCCACGCGCCTATCGTCGCAGGTGTGGGTGCCCGCTCATCCGTGGGGCCCCCTGCTCATTCTGCTCATCTGACGATAGAGTCGTCAGAGTTGTCACATCACCCTCACACCCGGCCGTCGCCGTATCAGAAAGGTGCGTACCGATGACCGAGCACCATCATCTGCCGTCCGAACTCGAAGTTCCCTCCGAGGCTCCCGACCGGAACCTCGCCCTCGAACTCGTCCGGGTCACCGAGGCCGCCGCGATGGCCGCGGGCCGCTGGGTGGGCCGCGGCGACAAGAACGGCGCCGACGGAGCCGCCGTGCGCGCCATGCGCACCCTCGTCCACACCGTGTCGATGAACGGCGTCGTCGTCATCGGGGAGGGCGAGAAGGACGAGGCCCCGATGCTCTTCAACGGCGAGCGCGTCGGGGACGGGACCGGGCCGGAGTGCGACATCGCCGTCGACCCGATCGACGGGACCACGCTCACCGCCAAGGGCATGACGAACGCGATCGCGGTGCTGGCAGCCGCCGACCGCGGTTCGATGTTCGACCCGTCCGCCGTCTTCTACATGGACAAGCTGGTCACGGGGCCGGAGGCGGCCGACTTCGTCGACATCGACGCGCCCGTGGCCGTCAACATCCGCCGGGTCGCCAAGGCCAAGCAGTCCACCCCCGAGGACGTCACCGTCGTCGTCCTCGACCGGCCGCGCCACCAGGGCCTCATCGACGAGATCCGGCAGACCGGCGCGCGCATCAAACTCATCTCCGACGGCGACGTGGCCGGCTCGATCCTCGCGCTGCGCGAGGGCACGGGCATCGACCTGCTGCTCGGCGTCGGCGGCACGCCCGAGGGCATCATCTCGGCGTGCGCCGTGAAGTGCCTCGGCGGCACGATCCAGGGCAAGTTGTGGCCCAAGGACGACGAGGAACGACAGCGGGCGCTCGACGCGGGGCACGACCTCGACCGGGTGCTCACCACCGACGACCTGGTGTCCGGGGAGAACGTGTTCTTCGTCGCCACCGGGATCACGGACGGGGAGTTGCTGCGTGGGGTGCGGTATCGGGCGGAGACCGCCACCACCGATTCGATCGTGATGCGGTCGAAGTCGGGGACGGTTCGGCGGATCGAGTCCGTGCATCGGCTCAGCAAGCTGCGGGCCTACAGCGCGATTGACTTCGATCGCGCGAAGTAGGGGTTCGCGGTTCGGCGCCCTTGTGCGACTCGGCGCCGTCGGGGTGCTGCGCGGCGTTCGACCACATGTGCGGTGTGGTCGCTCGCGCAGTTCCCCGCACCCCTGTCGGGGCGCCCGCCGACGGGGCGGTCAGCCCGCCGCCGCTATCGTCCCCCGTGCCGCCTTCTTCAGTTCCATTTCGCGGCGGCGGCGCCTTGCCAGGACCACTCGGCGTTCCGCCGCGGTGAGGCCGCCCCAGACGCCGTACGGTTCCGGTTGGACGAGGGCGTGTTCACGGCACTCGACCATCACCGGGCAGCGCGCACAGACGCGTTTCGCCGCCTCTTCGCGGGAGAGGCGCGCCGCGGTGGGTTCCTTGGAGGGGGCGAAGAACAGCCCGGCCTCGTCGCGACGGCACACGGCCTCGGTGTGCCATGGGGCTTCCTGGTCCCTCTCCCTCACTGGCACCCGCTGGGCCGGTACGGCAGCGACCTGCAAGGACGAATGCGGCGGTTGCAGCACGGTCTACTCCTGACGACGGCTTCGCGAGCGAGAGACGATGCAGCAAGCCCTACCCGCTGTACGCGGGCCTATGCACACGGTTCCCAACACGCGGAATTCCAGGGGCCGTTGATGTCGTCGTCAGCGCGTGGCGGCGGTACCGGCAGTTCGCGCCGCCCTTCCCGTTTCCTTTCGGACGGCCTCCGGTTGCCTTTCGGACGTGACCGAATTCGCCGCCGTCAACGGTCGAGGTGTTTGCGCAAACTCCGGTCCACTTTGTCCGCCACCCGCCCCGCCACCCGGTCCATGACGTCGGCGATGTCGGCTATCAGCTTGCCGCGCCTGGGCCGCGCCTCGACACTGCCGAGTACGGCCAGGCCGTCGACGTAGACCACGGGCGCGTCCCGGTCGGCGGCGTCCGTCGGTATCACCTCGAAGTTGCCGAGGACCCCGCCGCCGGTGCCGCGCAGCGAGACGTTCTCCGGGACGCGGATGTCCACCGAGCCGAACACCGAGATCGCCCTGATCACGACCTGCTGATACTCGAAGATCGCCTCACTGAGGTCGATCTCGACGCTGCCGAAGACCGCGTAGGCGTGGATACGGCGGCCCGCGCGCCAGCGGCCCTTGCGCACCGCCCCGCTGAAGACCGCCACCACGTTGTCGTCCGGCTCGGCCGGGATCGCGCCCCAGGCGGGGCGGCCGGGCGCGGGCGCGTACGCCGCGGCGCCGCCGGAGCGGTGGGCGGCGGGCAGGTCCCGTACGAACCCGTCGAGTTCGCCGGAGGTCTTGGCGGCCAGTACGCCCTCGACGCGCTCGGCGTGCTCCTCCGCGGTGAGGCGGCCCTCGGCCAGGGCCTCGCGCAGGAGGTCGGCGACGCGGTCGCGGTCGGCGTCCGAGCAGCGCAGCTCGGCCGGGGAGACGGGCGCGGCGGGCGGCACGGGCCGGTCCTGCGGGGCCGGGGCGGCTGGGCTCTTCTTCAGGTCCACGGCAGCAGCGTACCCAAACGCGATAGATCGCGACTACCCCTCGTCGGGATCTGTGGAAAACCACGGCCGCCGACGCCTTACTGAGCCTTACCTAACCAGCCCACCGCCGGAGGCAGGTCCTACGCTGGAGAGGCGCTGCCAACGGAGGCCGGCGCGGAGGCCAGCGGCCGTCTGTCGAGTGAGGAATGGGCGACAATGCCTGAGTTCGCGTACACCGATCTGCTCCCCCTGGGAGAGGACACCACCCCCTACCGGCTGGTGACCGCCGAAGGTGTCTCCACCTTCGAGGCCGACGGGCGCACGTTCCTCAAGGTCGAACCGGAGGCGCTGCGCAAGCTCGCCGAAGAGGCCATCCACGACATCCAGCACTACCTGCGGCCCGCGCACCTGGCCCAGCTGCGGCGCATCATCGACGACCCCGAGGCGTCCGCCAACGACAAGTTCGTCGCCCTCGACCTGCTGAAGAACGCGAACATCGCCGCCGCGGGCGTGCTCCCCATGTGCCAGGACACCGGTACGGCGATCGTGATGGGCAAGCGCGGACAGAACGTCCTCACCGAAGGTGAGGACGAGAAGGCGCTCTCCCGCGGCATCTACGACGCCTACACCCGGCTGAACCTGCGCTACTCGCAGATGGCCCCGCTGACCATGTGGGACGAGAAGAACACCGGGTCGAACCTGCCCGCGCAGGTCGAGCTGTACGCGACCGACGGCGGCGCCTACAAGTTCCTGTTCATGGCGAAGGGCGGCGGCTCCGCCAACAAGAGCTTCCTGTACCAGGAGACGAAGGCCGTCCTCAACGAGGTCTCGATGATGAAGTTCCTGGAGCAGAAGATCCGTTCGCTCGGCACGTCCGCCTGCCCGCCGTACCACCTGGCGATCGTCGTCGGCGGTACGAGCGCGGAGTACGCCCTGAAGACCGCCAAGTACGCCTCCGCGCACTACCTGGACGAGATCCCGGCGGAGGGCTCGGAGCTGGGCCACGGTTTCCGCGACAAGGACCTGGAGCAGAAGGTCTTCGAGCTGACGCAGAAGATCGGCATCGGGGCGCAGTTCGGCGGCAAGTACTTCTGTCACGACGTACGGGTGGTGCGCCTGCCGCGGCACGGCGCCTCCTGCCCCGTGGCGATCGCCGTGTCCTGCTCCGCCGACCGCCAGGCCGTCGCGAAGATCACCGCCGAGGGCGTCTTCCTGGAGCAGCTGGAGACCGACCCGGCGCGCTTCCTGCCGGAGACCACGGACGAGCACCTCACCGCATCCGACAGCGGCTCCGCCGCGGGGTCGGGTGACGTCGTCCGCATCGACCTCAACCAGCCGATGGACGCCATCCTCGCCGAGCTGACCAAGTACCCGGTCAAGACGCGGCTCTCGCTCTCCGGTCCGCTCGTCGTGGCCCGTGACATCGCGCACGCCAAGATCAAGGAGCGCCTGGACGCGGGCGAGGAGATGCCGCAGTACCTGAAGGACCACCCGGTGTACTACGCGGGCCCGGCGAAGACCCCCGAGGGCTACGCGTCCGGCTCCTTCGGCCCGACCACGGCCGGCCGGATGGACTCCTACGTCGAGCAGTTCCAGGCCGCGGGCGGCTCCAAGGTGATGCTGGCCAAGGGCAACCGCAGCAAACAGGTCACCGACGCGTGCGACACCCACGGCGGCTTCTACCTCGGGTCGATCGGCGGGCCCGCGGCCCGGCTCGCGCAGGACTGCATCAAGAAGGTCGAGGTCGTCGAGTACGAGGAACTCGGCATGGAGGCCGTCTGGAAGATCGAGGTCGAGGACTTCCCGGCGTTCGTCGTCGTCGACGACAAGGGCAACGACTTCTTCCAGGACCCGGCACCGCAGCCGACGTTCACGACCATTCCGGTACGGGGCCCCGGGCTGGCGTAACGCCGTCGACCGGGCACCCGCCCCACACGTCACCTGCCTGTGGCCCGCCGATTCCCGGCGGGCCACAGGCGTTCGCGGCACATGCGGCCGAGCGGGATGCCGTCCCCTCCGGAAATAACCGGAAGAGCGGCCCCTAGCCCGGACCCGCGCCCGTTCTGCAACCATTCCGCAAATCCATCAGAGGTTCCAATGGAGGGGAACCGGGAAACCTTCCCCCTTTACGGAGCCTCTTCCCGGCTTTACGGAGTCTCTTCCCGGCGCCTCTTTCCTGCGCCTCCGAGGGAAACGGACTCACCATGAAAACGATTGCGCGCAGGCGTCTGTCCGCATCGATGGCCGTCGCGGCGGCTGCCGTCGTCGCCCTCGGCGCGGCGCCGGCGTCGGCCGCCTCGATCACCGTCAATGCCGCGAGCCGGCGCATCCCGTCCGGGGCGGGCATTCCGATGTTCTTTAACTTTCTAGCACCTTATTGGGTGGCCACGCCCGCGCATACGGCACACCCGGGCCGCGCGGGACGCCTTTGCCGCAGGGACGGATCGGGAACACCTCCGGGCGCCCCACCGTTGCCGAAGTGAGGAGCCGCAGCACAGCGATCGGAAGGAACCGGGACGATGACCGACGAGGGCGCAGCCGCCGAATACCGCGTCGAGCACGACTCCATGGGCGAGGTCCGGGTCCCCGCGGCGGCGAAGTGGCGGGCGCAGACCCAGCGCGCGGTCGAGAACTTCCCCGTGTCCGGGCAGCGCATCGAGCGCGCCCACATCGAGGCGCTGGCACGGATCAAGGGCGCCGCCGCCAAGGTCAACGCGCAACTGGGCGTCATCGACAAGGACGTCGCCGAGGCGATCCAGGAGGCCGCCGCCGAGGTCGCCGCCGGGCAGTGGGACGAGCACTTCCCGGTGGACGTGTTCCAGACCGGTTCCGGGACCTCGTCCAACATGAACGCCAACGAGGTCCTCGCCACCCTCGCCACCGAGCGCCTGGGCCGGGCCGTGCACCCGAACGACCACGTCAACGCCTCCCAGTCGTCCAACGACGTCTTCCCCTCCTCGATCCACATCGCCGCCACGGCCGCCGTCGCCCGCGACCTGGTCCCGGCCCTGGAGCACCTCGCCGCGGCCCTCACCCGCAAGTCCGAGGAGTTCGCCGACGTCGTCAAGTCGGGCCGTACGCACCTGATGGACGCCACGCCCGTCACGCTCGGCCAGGAGTTCGGCGGGTACGCGGCGCAGGTCCGGTACGGCGTCGAGCGGCTCCAGTCGTCCCTCCCCCGCCTCGCCGAACTGCCCCTGGGCGGTACCGCGGTGGGCACCGGCATCAACACCCCGCCCGGGTTCTCCGCCGCCGTCATCGCCGAGGTCGCGCGCGCGACCGGGCTGCCGCTGACCGAGGCCCGCGACCACTTCGAGGCGCAGGGCGCGCGGGACGCGGTCGTGGAGACCAGCGGGCAGCTGCGCACCGTCGCCGTATCGCTCACGAAGATCGCCAACGACCTGCGGTGGATGGCCTCCGGGCCGCGCACCGGGCTCGCCGAGATCTCCCTGCCCGACCTCCAGCCCGGCTCCTCGATCATGCCCGGCAAGGTCAACCCGGTCATCCCCGAAGCGGTGTTGATGGTCGCCGCCCAGGTGATCGGCAACGACGCGACGATCGCCACGGCCGGGGCCGCCGGGAACTTCGAGCTGAACGTGATGCTCCCGGTGATCGCCAAGAACGTCCTGGAGTCCGTACGGCTTCTCGCCAACGTCTCGCGGCTGCTGGCCGACCGCACGGTCGACGGCGTCGTCGCGCACCGCGAACGCGCGCGTGAGTACGCCGAGTCGTCGCCGTCCGTGGTGACGCCGCTCAACAAGTACATCGGGTACGAGGAGGCCGCCAAGGTCGCCAAGAAGGCGCTCGCCGAGCGGAAGACCATCCGCCAAGTCGTCCTGGAATCAGGGTATGTGGACCGCGGCGACCTCACCCTCGCGCAACTGGACGAGGCGCTGGACGTCCTGCGCATGACCCGGCCGTAGTCCGCACCCTCCATCCGCCCCCTGTGCGCATCCATAGATGACGCGGCTGTTAACGGCTGCGGGGAAAACGCGCATGGACCGTGAACATCCGGCCATGCATGGCGAGAACCGTGACGGACGCCGCAGCGTCGTATGACTCGGGCACCTAATATCTGGTCATGGCAGACGGTGAAGCGGTGAGACACGTGGTGGAGGACGGTGGGGCGGGGCGCTGGGCGCCCGGCAGCCGGATTCTGTGGCGGTACCGGGAGAACGCCGGTGACCGCATCCACATCGCGCGCCCCGTCACCGTCGTACGGGACGACGAGAAGCTGCTCGCCGTGTGGCTGGCTCCGGGCACCGAGTGCGTGAAGCCGGTGCTCGCGGACGGGACCGCGGTGCACGTCGAACCGCTGGAGTCGCGCTACACCAAGCCGCGTTCGGTGCAGCGCGACCGCTGGTTCGGCACCGGGGTGCTCAAGCTCGCCCGGCCGGGGAAACCGTGGTCGGTGTGGTTGTTCTGGGATCCGGGCTGGCGGTTCAAGAACTGGTACGTCAATCTGGAGTCACCGCTGGCGCGTTGGGCCGGCGGCGTCGACTCCGAGGACCACTTCCTCGACATCTGCGTCTATCCGGACCGGAGTTGGGGCTGGCGGGACGAGGACGAGTTCGCCCAGGCCCAGCACGACGGCCTGATGGACGCCCGACTGGCCGATCGGGTGAGGGAAGCGGGGCGGTCCGCGGTGGAGGTGATCCGCGCCTGGGGCCCGCCGTTCTCGGACGGCTGGCAGCACTGGCGCCCCGATCCGACCTGGTCCGTCCCGGCCCTGCCGGAGGACTGGGACCGTACGCCCGCGCACGTGCCCACATGAGACCCTTGTTGCGCCCCCGAGGTACAACCGTAGGATCGTCCTCCGCAAGGGCGCACAACAGCGGTAACTTCCGCAACGGACGCTGGGCCTGACCAATAGTCATCGAGGGGCGGCACGACGTGAGCGAGGCGTACGAGAACTTCACCGACGCGGCCGACCGGCCCCACGGTGGAGTCGGCACGTCCCCGCTGCACGCCGGAAACCGGTTCCCGGTGCCCGGTGGGCGGGTATCGGCATTTCTGCGGGACCACCTGCACGCACGGCGCGCAGCCCCGGACGGACGGATTCGACACGCGTGACGGAGCACCCCACCTCCCACGACCGCCCCCAGCCGGGCGGCGGCCCCGCGGACCCCCGCGGGGCGCTCCTGCGTACCCCCGAGCCGGTGACCGGGGCGCTGCCCGCGCAGTCCCGCCCCGAGGACACCCCCGGGATCGGCGCCGAGGCCGCCGGGGCCGAGGCCACCGAGCACGCCCAGCCGTCGGGTCCCGAACCCGCCGAGCCGGGCCAGCACCGGCCGCGCCCGGTGCCCGAGGGCATCCCCGCGCAGCCGTCGGGCGAGGACCGCGCCGGCGCCGTGCCGGAGGGCACCGAGCGGCGTACGGGGCAACTGCTGCCGCCGGGCAGCCCGTTGCCGATGCGACGCGACGGCGACCGGCTGCGGTTCGTGGGCCCGGCGACCCGGCGGATCGCCCGCGGCATCGACCTGGACGAGATCGTGATGGGCCTGTGCCGGGCGACCGTGCCGACGTTCTCGGACGCGATCCTGGTCTATCTGCGCGATCCGCTGCCCGTGGGCGACGAACGCCCCACCGGCCCCCTGGTGCTGCGCCTGCGCCGCACCGACCGGATACCGCAGGAGCGGGACACCGAGGGCGGTTTCCTGCCCGCGCTGCTCCAGCCGGACCCGCCCGAACTGGCCGGCATCGGCGGCAACGAGATCTGCGAGGTACGGGCCGGCGGCGCGCTCGCCGAAGTCCTGCGCGGCGTACGGCCGGTGTTCACCGACTCGCCCGCCGCCCGCGCCGCACTGCCCGAACTCCTCGGCGACCACATCGGCGTGCCGGGCGGCCAGCGCGCGATCCTGGCCCCGCTGCGCGGCCGTCGCCGGGTGATCGGGGCGGCCCTGTTCCTGCGCCGCCCCGAACGGCTCCCGTTCGAGGGGGACGACCTGCTGGTGGCCGCCCAACTGGCCACGCACAGCGCGCTGGGCATCGACAAGGCCGTCCTGTACGGCCGCGAGGCGTACATCGCCGACGAGTTGCAGCGCACGATGCTCCCGGAGACCCTCCCGAACCCCACCGGCGTCCGCCTGGCCTCCCGCTATCTGCCCGCGGCCGAGACCGCGCGCGTGGGCGGCGACTGGTACGACGCGATCCCGCTGCCCGGCAGCCGCGTGGCCCTCGTCGTCGGCGACGTCATGGGTCACTCGATGACCTCGGCCGCGATCATGGGCCAGCTGCGGACGACGGCGCAGACCCTCGCGGGGCTCGACCTGCCCCCGCAGGAGGTCCTGCACCACCTGGACGAGCAGGCCCAGCGCCTGGGCACCGACCGCATGGCGACCTGCCTCTACGCGGTCTACGACCCGGTCCAGCACCGTATCACCATCGCCAACGCCGGTCATCCGCCGCCCGTCCTGCTGCACCTGGGCGGTCGCGCGGAGGTCCTGACGGTGCCGCCGGGCGCCCCCATCGGCGTCGGCGGCGTGGACTTCGAGGCGGTCGAACTGGACGCGCCCGCGGGCGGCACCCTGCTGCTGTACACCGACGGCCTGGTGGAGTCGCGGCTGCGCGACGTGGCCACGGGCATAGAGCAACTGCGCGAAAAGCTCGCCGCCACCGCCCAGTTGACCGGCGCGGACCACCCGCCGCCGCTGGAAGCGCTGTGCGACGAGGTCCTCGACATGCTCGGCCCCGGCGACCGCGACGACGACATCGCGCTGCTCGCGGCCCGCTTCGACGGGATCGCGCCCAGCGACGTCGCCTACTGGTACCTGGAGCCGGAGGACTCGGCCCCCGGCCGCGCCCGCCGTCTGGCCCGGCGCGCCCTGGCCCGCTGGGGCCTGGAGGACCTGAGCGACTCGGTCGAGCTGCTGGTCAGCGAGGTCGTCACCAACGCGGTCCGCTACGCGACCCGCCCGGTGACCCTCCGGCTGCTGCGCACGGACGTCCTGCGCTGCGAAGTCGGCGACGACGTACCCCAGTTGCCCCGGCTGCGGCAGGCCCGCGCGGACGACGAGGGCGGGCGCGGCCTGTACCTGGTCAACCGGCTGGCCCGCCGCTGGGGCGCGACCCGGCTCAGCACCGGCAAGGTCGTCTGGTTCGAGCTGAACCGGAACTGACCAGCCGCACAAGGCCAGTTGCCGACACATAGCACTCAAGAGGCATACGAGAGGGGCGCCCGGTAAGTCACCGGGCGCCCCTCTCGTATGCCGTCGTATGCCGTCAGGCCGTTATGTGCTGTTCGGGTCGAAGGGGTCTCCCCCGGTGTTGCCGACCGTGTCGCTGCCCGGTGTGGTGGTGCTGGTCGTCGGGGTCGTGGCGCCCGTCGTCGGGGTCGTCGGCGTCTCGGACGGGGTCGTCGGGGTCTCGGACGGCTCGGTCGTCGTCGGGGTCTCGGACGGCGTCGCGGACGGCGTGGGGCTCGGGCTCAGCGACGGCGTCGGGCTCGCCGTCGGCTGGACCGCCGCGCCCTGCTTGGTGTCCAGGTCGAACTTGACCGCGGTGCTGCCCTGCACACCGAAGGTGTACTGCGCCCAGATCTGCGCCGGGTAGCCACCACCGTTGATCCGGCCCGGGGCCGCGATCAGGCCCGTCGCGCCGGTCAGTGTGGTCTGCACCCGGGTCTTGGCGTCCTCGCCGAACAGGCCCACCGACGTCACCAGGTTCGGGGTGTAACCGGTGAACCAGGCCGACTTGTTGTTGTCGGAGGTACCCGTCTTGCCCGCCACCGCCTGGCCGTTGCGGTTCGGGTTGTCCTTCACCGAGACCTTGGCCGTACCGTCGTCGACCACACCGGTCAGCACCGAGGTGACCGTGTCGGCGGCCTCCCGGGTGATGACCTGCTTGCCGATCGGGTCCGGCAGGGTGACCTGGTGGTCCTTGTTGGTGACCGACTTCAGCATCGTCGGGGTGACCTGGACGCCGTGGTTGTCGAGGGTCGCGTAGATCCCGGCCATCGTCAGCGGGCTCGCGCCCATGGTGCCCAGGGTCTGCGCGGGCACCGCCGCCAGGCCGTCGGTGTCCATGCCGAGCAGCTTCGCGGTCTTCAGCACGTTGTCCATGCCGACGTCCACACCCAGCTGCGCGAAGACCGAGTTGACGGAGTCGTTCATCGCCGTCTGGACGGTGATCTTCCCGTAGTCGTGGTCGTCCTCGTTCTCCGGGGCGAAGCCGATGGCGCTGCCCACGACGGGACGCTTGCTCGTACCGTCGTAGATCGTGTTCCAGGTGATCGGCTCGCCGTCCTGCGTCTTGGCGTTCTCGTCGATCGCCGCGGCGAGGATCACCGGCTTGAAGGTCGAGGCCGGCTGGTAGTCGGAGCGGGTCGCGTTGTTGGTGTAGTGCTTGAGGTAGTCGACGCCGCCGTACATCGCCACGACCGCGCCCGTCTTCGGGTTCACGGAGACCGCGCCCGGCTGGACGTTGCCGTCGACCTTGCGTTTCTTCGCGTCGAGTTTGCTGGTCAGCTGCTGCTTGACCGACTTCTCCAGCGCGGCTTCCTTCTTCTTGTCGATGTTCAGCGTGATGGTCCAGCCGCCCGCGTCGACCATGGCCTTGGCCTCGTCCGTGTCGGAGGCGGTGCCCTGCGAGACGAGTTGCTTCTCCAGCTCCGCGTCGGCCGCCGTGACCAGGTAGCCGGTCTGCCCCTCCATGCCCTGGCTGACCTTGGGGTCCTTGGGGACCGGGAACGTCATCGCCGCGCGCTTGGTGGCGTCGAGCCACTTCTGGCCGACCATGTTGTCCAGGACGTAGTTCCAGCGCGCCTGGACCAGCTTCTTGCCGGTGGGCGTGGCGACCGCCCAGTCGTACTGGCTCGGCGCCTGGAGCAGCGCGGCGAGGTACGCGCCCTGTTCGACGCTCAGGTCCTTGGCGTCCACGCGGTAGTACGCCTGCGCCGCGGCCTGGATGCCGTACGCGCCGCGGCCGTAGTAGCTGGTGTTGATGTAACCCGCGAGGATGTCGTCCTTGGAGACCTTCTGGTCGACCTTGAGCGAGATGACGATCTCTTTGAGCTTGCGGGTGACCGTCTGTTCCTGGGTCAGGTAGTAGTTCTTGACGTACTGCTGCGTGATCGTCGAACCGCCCTGGGTGCCGCGGCCCATGAGGGTGTTGAGGATGCCTCGGGTGGTGCCCTTGAGGTCGATGCCGGAGTCGGTGTAGAAGGTCTTGTTCTCGGCGGCGACGAAGGTGTGCTGGACCGGCTTGGGGACCTGGGCGAGGTCGACGAGTTCGCGGTTGACCGTGCCGTCGCGGGTGAGGAGGGAGCCGTCGCTGTACTTGTAGACGTTGCTCTGCTGCCGGGCGGCCGCGTTGCCCTCGGGGACGTCGATCATCAAATACATGACGACGAACGCGCCCATGACGAGCAGAATGCCGCCGAGCGTCGCGCCGAGGATCTTCTTCCAGGTGAACAGACGGCGGAAGAAATTCTTGTCCTTCTTTTTGGCCGCCTTGGCCGCCGCTTTACGGGCCGCGGCCCGGCCGCCTATGACGGTGGGCCCGCCGGCGTCCAATGAGGCCGCTGTGCCACCGCTGTCCGACGGCGGCTCGGCCGGTGCACCGGAGGACGACTCGTACGCGGAGCCGGACGGCGCCTCGGACGAGCGCTGCGGCTCTGCGCGGCGGCCACCGCGCTGACGCGCTTTTCTCTCTTCCGCTCGTCCCATGGGTCGATCCGCTCCGCTTTCGTCTCGTGAGTCACAGGTGCGTCGGACAGGTCAGCTCAGAAAACTAACACCGCACCTTGTGACCCCGGACCCGCCAACCGGTCCTTTACCGACGTGACAATGAGCACGCCTGCAACCTTTGTCGCGATTCGCCACAGGTGCCGCGCAGGGCTTCGGCGTCCGCCGGGACCACTGCTCCACCTGTGGTGACGAGTGAGGGGTGCGGATGGTTGCCGTACGCGCCAAAGCGATACCGCATGGATAGGGATGTGATGTATTCACGCGACTCGGGCACGTGAACCGGACACTTGACGGAACGGAGAAATCCACCATGTCCACACACAACGAGCCCACAGGTGCGGTGCGCCGACGGCGGTAGCAGGCGCTGCCGCGGCCGGCTCCGTCGGCGCACAGGGCGATCACCCGCCGGAGCCCGACCACACCTCCGGCCGCCGCCCGGTTCCCTGTCACGCAACTGTGACAGTCCCCCTCTGACCTGCGCCCTCACCCCTCCCCCGCACCCTCCACTCCCCTCTACACACTCGACGTATACACACCGGGTATACGCCGTGTGTACAGTCCTCCCCATGTCCATCGGTCACACCCTCCTAGGGCTCCTGGAGTCCGGGCCCCGCCACGGTTACGACCTCAAGCGGGCCTTCGACGAGAAGTTCGGTCACGACCGGCCGCTGCACTACGGCCAGGTCTACGCGACGATGTCCCGGCTGCTGAAGAACGGGCTCGTCGAGGTCGACGGCATCGAGTCCGGCGAAGGACCGGAGCGCAAGCGATACGCGATCACCGAGGCCGGCGTCACCGACGTACAGCGGTGGCTGGCGACGCCCGAGGCGCCCGAGCCGTATCTCCAGTCGGTGCTCTACACCAAGGTCGTCCTCGCGCTGCTCACGCACCGGGACGCGACCTCCATCCTCGACTCGCAGCGCGCCGAGCACCTGCGGATGATGCGGATCCTCACCGACCGCAAGCGCAGGGGCGACCTCGCCGACCAGTTGATCTGCGACCACGCCCTCTTCCACCTGGAGGCGGACCTGCGGTGGCTCGAACTGACCGCGGCCCGGCTCGAACAACTCGCCCAGGCGGTGACGACCCGATGACGGCTCCCAGTGGTTCCCTGCTCGCGGCCGAGGACCTGCACAAGACGTACGGTCCGACGACGGCCCTGGACGGCGCCGGGTTCTCCGTGCACCCCGGCGAGATCGTCGCTGTGATGGGCCCCTCCGGGTCCGGCAAGTCGACGCTGCTGCACTGCCTGGCCGGGATCGTGCCGCCCGACTCGGGTTCGATCCTGTACGACGGCCGGGAGCTGGCCGGGATGAGCGACTCCGAGCGCAGCGCGCTGCGGCGCAGCGACTTCGGGTTCGTGTTCCAGTTCGGGCAGTTGGTCCCGGAGTTGACATGCGTGGAGAACGTGGCGCTGCCGCTGCGGCTGAACGGCACCTCCCGCAGGGCGGCCGAGAAGACCGCACTGGGCTGGATGGAACGCCTGGAGGTCGACGACCTGGCGGCCAAGCGGCCCGGGGAGATCTCCGGCGGCCAGGGCCAGCGCGTCGCCGTCGCCCGCGCGCTGGCGACCAGCCCCCGGGTGCTGTTCGCGGACGAACCCACGGGCGCGCTCGACTCGTTGAACGGCGAGCGCGTGATGGAACTGCTCACCGAGGCCGCCCGGTCCACCAACGCCGCCGTCGTCCTGGTCACGCACGAGCCGCGGGTGGCCGCGTACTCGGACCGCGAGATCGTCGTACGGGACGGCAGGTCACGGGACATGGAGCGCGCGGTATGAGCGCGCCGAGGGGGATACGGCAGTGGTTCCGGGATCTGGGCATGGGGGCCCGGTTCGCCTTCACCGGCGGGCGCGAGGGCTGGACACGGCTGCTGCTGACGGGAGTTGGCGTCGGGCTCGGAGTGGCCCTGCTGCTGGTGACCGCCGCGCTCCCGAGCGTCCTGAACGCGCGGGACGCACGGGAGGCGGCCCGCGACGACATGTCGTGGGGCGTGGCCGCGGCGAAGCGCTCCGACCACAGTGTGGTCGTCGCGAACGTCGACGCCGACTTCCGCGACCAGACCGTCCGCGGGCGGGAGTTGGAGCCCGAGGGGCCCAACTCCCCACTGCCGCCCGGGCTCGGCGCCTTCCCCAAGACGGGCGAGATGGTGGTCTCCCCCGCGCTGAAGACGCTCCTGTCCGCCGGCTCCGGCAAGCTGCTGCGCGAGCGGCTGCCCGACCGGATCGTCGGCACCATCGGGGAGCAGGGTCTCGTCGGCCCGAGCGAACTCGCCTACTACGCCGGGGGGAAGGACCTCCTCGCCAAGGGCGAGGGCATGGGCCAGGTGGCCCGGATCGACAGGTTCGGGTCGTCGTCCAACTCGGGTTCCGAACCGCTCGACCCGGTACTGCTGCTGCTCGTGGTGGTCGTGTTCGTGGTGCTGCTGATGCCGGTGGCCGTCTTCATCGCGGCGGCCGTACGGTTCGGCGGCGAGCGGCGCGACCGGCGGCTCGCGGCACTGCGGCTGGTCGGCTCGGACGCGGGGATGACCCGGCGGATCGCGGCCGGTGAGGCGCTCGCGGGGGCGGCGCTCGGCCTGCTCTTCGGTACGGTCTTCTTCCTGATCCTCCGTCAACTGGCGGCCCAGGTCACGCTGTTCGAGGTCAGTGTGTTCCCCAGCTACCTCGACCCGTCGCCCGCGCTGGCCCTGCTGGTGGCGCTCGCGGTCCCGGCCGCCGCGGTCCTGGTCACCCTGCTCGCGCTGCGCGGCGTGGTCATCGAACCGCTGGGCGTGGTACGTACGGCCCGGCCCGCGCGCCGCCGGCTGTGGTGGCGGCTGCTGCTCCCGCTGGCCGGACTCGCGCTGCTCGCCCCGATGATCGGCAAGGGCTCGGGCAGCGGGAACTTCAACGAGTACCAGGTCACCGGCGGTGTGCTGCTGCTCCTGGTGGGCGTGACCGCGCTGCTGCCCTGGTTCGTCGAAACGGTGGTCGCGCGGCTCGGCAACGGTCCGGTCGCCTGGCAACTGGCGGTCCGCAGGCTCCAGTTGAGCAGCGGTACGGCGGCCCGCCTGGTCAACGGCATCGCGGTCGCGGTGGCCGGTGCGATCGCCCTCCAGATGGTGTTCACCGGGGTGCAGGGCGACTACACCCCCTCCGCCGAGGACCTCGGCGACGTCCCCAGCCAGATGCAGATCTACCTGCCCACCAACGTCCAACCGGCCACCGCGCAACAGCAGTTCCTCGCCACCAAGGGCGTACGGCAGGCGGTGGGACTCTCCGAGGGCTCGTTCAGCACCAAGCGCACCGACCCGGACAACACCGCGCCCCTGAACGTCGCGGGCTGCGCGACCCTGGAGATGCTGGCGAAGCTCTCCTCCTGCCGGGACGGCGACGTCTTCGTGGTGCGGAGCCCGGACGACGACAGCGCCACCAAGAAGCTCATGCGGCCCGGCACCCACGTGTACGTCAACCCCTCCTACTCGGATTCCGAACCGGGCACCGAGACCGCCTGGACCGTGCCGAGCAAAATGGTGGAGGTGAGGCTGCGCGCCGACTCGCCCGAGCGGCTCCTGTCGGGTCTCCTCGTCACCCCGGGCGCACTGCCCGCGCAGGCCCAACAGGGGCTCAGCGGCTACGCGTACGTGAACATGGACCTCGACGTGCCGGACGTGCGCGACCTCGTGCGCAACACCGCCGCGCGGCTCGATCCGCTGACCAACGCGGTGGACTGGACGCCGTCCGACCGGTCCCAGCAGTACCAGGCGATCGAGACCGGCCTCTTCGTCGGCGCGACCTGCGTACTCGCCCTGATCGGCGCGAGTCTGCTGATCTCGCAACTGGAACAGCTGCGCGAGCGGCGGAGGTTGCTGTCGGCCCTGGTCGCCTTCGGCACCCGGCGGCGCACGCTGAGCCTGTCGGTGCTGTGGCAGACGACGGTCCCGATCGCACTCGGCCTGCTGCTCGCGGCCCTGGTCGGGGTGACACTGGGCGCGGTCCTGATGCGGATGACGGACGTCCCGGTGGCGGTCGACTGGTCAAGTGTCCTGTCGATGACGGGGGTTGGCGCGGCGGTCGTCCTGGTGGTGACCCTGCTGAGCCTGCCACCGCTGTGGCGGCTGATGCGGCCGGAGGGGTTGCGGACGGAGTAAGTGGGGGGTGGCTGGGGCCAATACGGCAACTCCCGCCTGGCGGGGGCTGGTTCGGCGCCACGGGGCAACTCCCGCCCGACGGAGGCCCGTTCAGCCGGCCACCCCCTCCCCAGTCCCATCCCCCAACACCCGCACAGGCAACGGCCGCAGCGCCTCCCGCAGTGCCCGTGCCAACTCCTCGTACTCCGCCGCGCGGGCCGCGCCGGAGCGCAGGGCGAGGGCGACGCGGCGGGTCGGGGCCGGGGCCGCGAAGTGCCCGGTGAGCAGCTGCTCGCTGCGGGTGGTCTCGACGTCGATGGCGGTGCTCGGCAGCAGCGTGACACCGAGCCCGCCCGCGACCAGTTGGACGAGGGTGGCGAGCCCAGCGGCCGTGGTGGTGACCGGCGCGTCCGCGCGGCCGGCCTCGCGGCAAATATCGAGGGCCTGGTCGCGCAGGCAGTGGCCCTCGTCCAGGAGCAACAGGTTCAGCTCGCGCAGGGCCTCGCGCGGGATGCCGTCCAGCCCGCCGAGCGGATGCCCGAGTGGCGTGACGAGCACGAAGTCCTCGTCGAACAAGGGGAGTTCGACGAGGCCGGGGACGCCGAGGGGCACCGCGAGCAGCAGCAGGTCCAGGCGCCCCGCGGCCAGCCCGTCGAGCAGGCTCGCGGTCTGCTCCTCGTGGACCTGGAGGTCGAGGTCGGGGTAGCGGTCGCGCACCAGCCGCAGCACGGTGGGCAGCAGGTAGGGCGCGACGGTCGGGATCGCGCCGAGCCGCAACGGCCCGGTGAACGGCGCCCGTACGGCCGCCGCCTCCTCCATCAGCGCCCCGACCTCGTCCAGAACCGCCTTGGCCCGCACGGCGAGCCGCTCACCGGCGGGCGAGAGCAGCACCTTGCGGGTCGTGCGCTCCAGCAGGGTCAGGCCGAGCGTCTCCTCCAGCGCGGAGACGGCACCGGAGAGCGCGGGCTGGCTCATGCCGATCGCGGCGGCGGCGTCCCGGAAGTGCAGGTGCTCGGCGACCGCGGCGAAGGCGCGCAGCTGGGCGAGGCTGGGCTGGCGGCGCCCGTTCGTCTTGGCCGAAGCCATGGCCGTACCCCTTACTCAAAGTCACTGATAATAATAATCAATCAACACGGCACAGTGTAGCGATTTCTCGAATCAATGCACCCTGTGCCACGATCGGAGGCGTCCAACCCCCGAGAGGCGCCCGGTCCACAGGGCGTTTCTTCCGTGCAAGGAGAGCGTGTGCTCACTGTCGGTGACAAGTTCCCCGAGTTCGAACTGACTGCCTGTGTCTCGCTGGAGAAGGGCAAGGAGTTCGAAACGATCGACCACAAGACCTACGAGGGCAAGTGGAAGATCGTGTTCGCCTGGCCCAAGGACTTCACCTTCGTGTGCCCGACCGAGATCGCCGCCTTCGGCAAGCTGAACGAGGAGTTCGCGGACCGCGACGCACAGGTCCTCGGCTTCTCCGGCGACTCCGAGTTCGTGCACCACGCCTGGCGCAAGGACCACGACGACCTGCGCGACCTGCCCTTCCCGATGCTGGCCGACTCCCGGCACGAGCTGATGCGCGACCTCGGCATCGAGGGCGAGGACGGCTTCGCCAAGCGCGCGGTGTTCATCGTCGACCAGAACAACGAGATCCAGTTCTCCATGGTGACCGCGGGCTCCGTCGGCCGTAACCCCAAGGAGGTCCTGCGGGTCCTCGACGCGCTCCAGACCGACGAACTGTGCCCGTGCAACTGGTCCAAGGGCGAGGCCACCCTCGACCCGGCCAAGCTGCTGGCCGGGGAGTGACCTGAGATGTCGCTCGACACCCTCAAGGCCGCGATACCGGACTACGCCAAGGACCTGAAGCTGAACCTCGGTTCGGTCATCGGCAACTCCGACCTGCCCGCGCAGCAGCTGTGGGGCACGGTGCTCGCGACCGCGATAGCGGCCCGTTCGCCGCGCGTGCTGCGGGAGTTGGCCCCGGAGGCGAAGGCGAACCTGTCGCCGGAGGCATACACCGCGGCCAGGTCCGCCGCGGCCGTCATGGCGATGAACAACGTCTTCTACCGCACCCGCCACCTGCTGTCGGACCACGAGTACGGCACCCTGCGCGCCGGTCTGCGGATGAACGTCATCGGCAACCCCGGTGTCGACAAGGTCGACTTCGAGCTGTGGTCCTTCGCCGTCTCGGCCATCAACGGCTGCGGCATGTGCCTCGACTCGCACGAACAGGTGCTCCGCAAGGCGGGCGTCGACCGCGAGGTGATCCAGGAAGCGTTCAAGATCGCCTCGGTCGTCCAGGCGGTCGCCACCATCCTGGACGCCGAAGAGATCCTGTCCGACCTCCCGGAATAACCCGTCCCGGCACGGCAGTCGGGCCCCGGTCACCACGTCGGCGACCGGGGCCCGAGCGGTTCTACGACGACGGCGGCCCCGGCACCCGCCCCTGCGAGTACGCCCGCAGATAGGTGACCACCGTGTTCGTCACCGCCACCAGCGGCACCGCGACGACCGCCCCGCCGATGCCCGCGACCATCCCGCCCGTCGCCACCGCCAGCACCACGGCCAGCGGATGCACCCGCACCGCCCGGCCCAGGATGAAGGGTTGCAGGATGTGCCCCTCGATCTGCTGCACGGCCAGCACGACCGCCAGCGTCATCACCGAGGTGAACACGCCCTGCGTCACCAGCGCCACCACCACGGCGAGCGCACCGGAGGCCACCGCGCCCACCAGCGGGATGAACGAGAACAGGAAGATGAACACGGCGAGCGGCACGGCCATGGGCACGCCGAGGAAGTAGATGCCCACGCCGATGCAGATGGCGTCGATCAAAGCCACTATCACCGTGCCGCGCACGTACGCCGTCAGCGTGCGCCAGGCGCGCGGACCGGCACCGGCGACGCCCGGCCGGGCCGCCGCGGGCACCAGCTTCAGCGTCCACTCCCACACCCGCTTGCCGTCGTAGAGCAGGAACAGCGTCGAGAACATCGCCAGGACCGTCCCGGTCAGCCCCTCCACGAGGACGGTGACGCCCTCCAGACCGGCCGAGGTGATCTTGTCGACGTTGGAGCCGATCGCGTCGCGCAGGTTCTTCGCTATGGCGTTGATCTGCTTGTCCGTGACGTGGAACGGGCTGTTCAGCAGCCACTTGCGCAGATCCTCGATGCCGTCGTTGACCTGGTTGGAGAGGTCGTCGATGTTCTCCATGACCTGCCAGGCCACGAACCACCCGATCAGCCCGATGACCATGAACCCGAAGATCGCCGCCATCGCCGTGGCCGGACCGCGCGGCACCCGGTGCCGTTGCAGCCACGCCACCAGCGGCTGGAGCAGCGCCGTGATCAACAGCGCCGTCACAAAGGCCAGCACGACCAGTTGGACGGCGCTGATGACCTGCATCAGGATCCACAGGGCCCCCGCGAGCACCAGCAGCCGCCAGCCGGCCTCGGCGGCCACCCGCACACCCCAGGGCACCATTTCGGCGGGGAGGGGGCGGGGGGCGAGGGCCTTCACCGTGGGCACGGGGGCCTTCACCGCGGGCGCGGACGCCTTCACCGCGGGCGCGGGCTTGTCCTCGGCCTCCGGCACAGACGTATCAGCCGTGTCGGACGCGGCCGAGGAGACGGCGACGGAGACGGAGGCGGAGGCGGGCTCGGACGCGGCCGAAGTCGTAGCCGAGGCCGATGGCCCGGAGTCGACGGGTTCGACGGGTTCGACGGGTTCGACGGGTTCGACGGAGTCAACAGGTTCGGCGGGATCGGCGGGTGCGGCAGGCTCGTCCAAGTCCTCGTCGCGCTCGTCGAGTTCGGCGCGGCGTTCGTTCAGCCGCTCACCCATCTCGGTGAGTCCGGCGCCGACCCGGCCGAGCCACCCAGGCACTCGCGACATGATCCGTTTCCGTCCTCTTCCCCGGGTGCGCCTCACCACTCCCCCCTGGAGTCGTCGGTTCAGACCGTACACGGCAGGGCCACGGAAAAAGCCGAGGCCCCTCACCAGAGACGGTGAGGGGCTCACGGGTGTCGAGCCGAACAGGCGGCTCAGTACCAGCTGTTCGCCTGCCAGAACGACCATGCCTCGCACGGGCTGCCGTAGCGGCTGTTCATGTAGTTGAGGCCCCACTTGATCTGCGTGGCGGGGTTGGTCCGCCAGTCGGATCCCACGGAGGACATCTTGGAGCCGGGCAGTGCCTGGAAGAGTCCGTACGCGCCGGAGGAGGCGTTGGTGGCCGTGTAGCTCCAGCTCGACTCGTGGTCCACGATGTTGCTGAAGCACGTGAACTGGGAGCTGGAGACCATCGCCCGGGCCATCGACTGGATCTGGGCGACCGTGTAGGAGCTCTGGACGGGGAAGTTGCCCTCGGCGGCCTTCTTGGCCGCCGCTGCCTTCTCCGCGGCTTCCTTGGCTGCCTCCGCGGCCTTCTTCGCGGCCTCGTACTTGTCCTGGGCGTCCTTCGCGGCCTTCGCGCGGGCGGCCTCCTCGGCCGCCTTCTTGGCCGTGGCGTCCGCGGCGATGGCCTGTGCGTCGGCCTGCTGCGCGAGGTACGAGTTGACGACCTGGGCCTGCTCGCCGACAGGGATGTCCGCAAGGAGGGTCGAGTCGCTCGCGGTCGGTTCGACGCCGCTCGCTGCCTGAGCGGTGCTGCCCGAGGCAACGCCGACGACGCATCCGACGGTGGTCACCGCAGTGGCAGAAGCCACCGCGACTCCCCGGACCGAGATCCGGCTCACACGGTTTCCTTCCAGCATCGTCCGCTTCGGTGACCCTGGCGGACGCAATCGTGCCCCTCGCTCTGGCCTCCCAACTACGGGGTCACGGGAGGCACGGGCCCGGTGAGCAACTCCCGTGACGGGAGCTGCCGTGTGAAGCTCGGGCGGCATACGGCGTCGCTATGAAGTTCTGTGGTTCTTGTGGTGCGGTACCGCTGGGGGTACCGGTGTGCCGTATGCGGGGCCTGACAGGAGTGAGACTCTGCCGTAACCCGACGCAGGGAGGCAATTCCCAGTTGCGTGTGAAAGCTCACATCTCGTTTGACGCAAGGGATTTCCTGGAACCGCTCGCACGCGAAGGCGCCGTCCGGCTAAGCTCCCTGGCTCTGCCGGACGGCGCCCGCCGTCAACTGCTGTGCGAAAGCTATGAAGTTGTACGGGAGGGTCAAATACCGCCCACAACACCCCGCTTGGGCCGAACGGGCGTCAGATCTGCCCGTCCTCCAGCATTTCGGTGACCAGCGCCGCGATCTGGGACCTTTCGGACCGGGTCAGCGTGACGTGCGCGAAGAGCGGATGGCCCTTCAGTTTCTCCACGACGGCGACCACTCCGTCGTAGCGCCCGACCCTGAGATTGTCCCGCTGGGCCACGTCATGGGTGAGAACCACCCGTGAATTGGCACCGATTCGGGAAAGAACGGTCAAAAGGACGTTCCGTTCCAGCGACTGGGCCTCGTCCACGATCACGAACGCGTCGTGCAGCGAACGGCCGCGAATGTGGGTGAGGGGGAGCACCTCCAGCATCCCGCGGGCGGTGACCTCCTCGATGACCTCGCGGCTGGTGACCGCGGACAGCGTGTCGAACACCGCCTGCGCCCAGGGGCCCATCTTCTCGGCCTCGGAGCCCGGCAGATAGCCCAACTCCTGCCCGCCGACCGCGTACAGCGGGCGGAAGACCATCACCTTCTGGTGCTGGCGGCGCTCCAGGACGGCTTCGAGGCCCGCGCACAGGGCGAGCGCCGACTTGCCGGTGCCGGCCCGGCCGCCCATGGAGACGATCCCGACGTCCGGGTCGAGCAGGATGTCGAGCGCGATCCGCTGCTCGGCGCTGCGCCCCTTGAGCCCGAACGCCTCCCGGTCGCCGCGCACGAGCCGGACGTTGCCCTCGGGGGTGACCCGGCCGAGCGCCTTGCCGCGCTCGGACTGGATGGTCAGCCCGGTGTGCACGGGGAGGTCGGCGGCCTCCGGCACGTAGGCGTGGCCCTCGTCGAACAGGACGTCCACCTGTTCGCCGGAGAGGGTCAGTTCGGACATGCCGGTCCAGCCGGCGTGGTCCGTGATGGCCAACTCCGCGCGGTACTCCTCCGCGAGGAGGCCCACCGAGGACGCCTTGATCCTGAGCGGGAGATCCTTCGATACGACCGTGACGTCGTACCCCTCCGCCTGGAGATTCCGGGCGACCGCGAGGATGCGGGAGTCGTTGTCCCCCAGGCGGTAGCCGGACGGCAGGATGCTGGGGTCCGAGTGGTTGAGCTCGACCCGTACCGTGCCGCCGAGATCCCCGATCGGGATGGGGGCGTCGAGGCGGCCGTGCCGGACCCGGAACTCGTCCAGCAGGCGCAGGGCCTGCCTCGCGAAGTAGCCGAGTTCGGGATGGTGCCTCTTGGCCTCCAACTCCGTGACCACGACGATCGGGAGCACCACCTCGTGCTCGTCGAAGCGGTTCAGGGCGCCTGGATCGGCCAGCAGGACGCTGGTGTCGAGAACATAGGTGCGCCGGTCTGGCTTATGGCGCTTTGTGCTGGTCACCACGGAAGGACGTACCCCCTCGGATGAGGTCGGGGAGCGACGAAGACGAACTGGACCGGTCGTCGGCACCTGTGCACGCAAGCGCGTACGGGCCGAGGACCGGCCCTCCGCGGCTTCGCCCATGCGGTGACCGCACGGTCGGGCTGGTGCAAAGGGCCTCCCGGGCGGACGGCCCCGTGCCGCCCGCTGAGATCCGACACCCGTGGTTCGGGCGTCGGCCTGTCTGGTCTATGCCCTCCAAAATGCGCCGCCATGCCATCGAGTACGGCAGCGAACCGGTGAACTCCACGTAACTTTCGCCCCAGTGGGGGTCATTTCCGACACCGAGGAGCCGGACAGTTATACGGAGGGTCAGCCTCCGTAGCGACGGTGTCGCGCTGCGTAGTCACGCAGGGCGCGCAGGAAGTCCACTTTTCGGAAGGCGGGCCAGAAGACCTCGCAGAAGTAGTACTCCGAATGAGCGGTCTGCCAGAGCATGAACCCCGACAGCCGCTGCTCGCCACTGGTCCGGATCACCAGATCGGGGTCGGGCTGGTGGCTGGTGTAGAGGTGCTTGCCGATCATGTCGATGTCGACGGCCTCGGCGAGCTCCTCCATCGAGGTGCCCTTGTCGACGGCGTCCAGCATCATCGAGCGCACCGCGTCGGCGATCTCCTGACGGCCGCCGTAGCCGATGGCGACGTTGACCACTATCCCCTTGACGTGGGCGGTGGCCTCCTCGGCCTCCTTGAGGGTGGTCTGCATCCCGGACGGCAGGATGTCGAGCTGGCCGACGTGGTGCACGCGCCAGCGGCCGTCGGCGGCGAGGGAGGAGACGACGTCCTCGATGATGCCGAGCAGGGGGACGAGTTCCTCCTTCGGCCGGTCGAAGTTGTCCGTCGACAGCAGCCAGAGGGTGACGACCTCCACGTCCGTCTCGGTGCACCAGCCGAGGAACTCCTCGATCTTGTCGGCACCGGCCTGGTGCCCCTGGACGGTGGTGGAGCCGGCGGCCTTGGCCCAGCGCCGACTGCCGTCGACGATGACGCCGATGTGCTTGGGCACCTGGGCGTGGTCGAGGTGGCCTTCCACCCTGCGTGCGTAGACCCTGACCAGCAGGCGGCGCAGGTTGTCGCGCAGGTTCACGAGATTGTCAGCCCTCCGTGCGGGATCGGACAGCGGGACGCGGGCCGAACCGGCCCCGAACGGACCGGACGCGCCCGCTCCCCCTCGTACTCCTGGAAGACGAGGCGGGGCGGAGTTCGGTTTCGGCTCCGGTTTCGGTTCGCGTTGCGGCTCCGCGCCCGGTATCCGTGTTCGGTTCCAGGTTTCGGTTCCGGTTTTGTCGGCCCGGTTCGATCCGGTTTTCGATCCGGGTTTCGATCCGGTTGAGTTCGGTTCGGACGCGGACAGGGGGTGTTGGGGGCGGATCGCCGACGGCGGACCGGGCGGGCCTGAATCGGGTGCGGGTCGGATGCGGCTCGGGGTGGGCCGCGGCGGGTCGGACGCGAGCCGAGTGCGGGCGGTCCGGTCGGATACCGGCTCGCACATCTGCTCGCGCGACACCCTTCGGGCACACCCACGGTCGTGGGCCGCACACGCGATCCGGGCACGCGATCGGGCACACCCGGGCGACGGCCCCCAGGGTCCTGTCCGTGTCCGTGCGACGGTCCCCGGGGGCGAAGCCTACCCCCGTGGGACCAGGGTTCTGCCCAGGGGGGGGGGGGGCGGGGTGCGGCTCAGGAACGTTTTTGGGGCGCTTTCCGGGGGCTTTCCAGGGGGTTGCCCGGTGCTTTGGGGCGGCTGGG
>LJCV01000008.1 GCA_001298575.1 Actinobacteria bacterium OK074 | reverse complement strand
ACACTTTTTCAGAGGGGGTGCCCGTTTGTAAAAAAAAGGACAGGGAGAGTACCGCGGACGCCAACACGTAACTAGGGTCAGGGCTGGAACACGCCCCAAAAAGTTTCCCCCCCCCCCCCCCCCCCCGCTTTTTTGGGTTTTGGGTGGCAGGTTGTACGTGGTGAACACCCTCTGTGATTCGACATGGCTGTCACTCCGTGCACACGGGCGAAACACCAACCGTAAAAAAGGGTCCCACTTCATGGCACAGTCCGTACCACCAGAAGAACCAACAACCGTAAACACAAACCACTCCGTGAGCATTCCGCCGAACGGCATGAGAAAGCTTGACCTCGGCGAGTATCCAGATGAGCAAGCTATCCCGGATTTCTTGTACGACTACATACCCGACCGCCACGAATTCATCTCGGCAGACGAAAAGCACATCGAGACCGAGAACGGCGTGCGCCTGGTCGTGCACTTCCAGAATTATGGAGACGTTGAAGCACTCGTCACGGCGCAGCCGATCATTGGGCAATAACGCAGCCCTTGCGAGACTGCACTCTGTCCGCCCGGGAGAGTGCCCACTACGCTTGCCGTCATGGCTACTGACACCGTGACGGTTCGGTCCCTTGACGGCCTGCATCTAGCAGGGACCCTCGTGCGCCCCGAGCAGCCAACGACACGAGCCGTCGTGCTCGTACATGGCGGAGGCGTTACCCGCGAAGAGGGCGGCTTCTTCGCACGACTTGCAGACGGCCTCTACGAAGCCGGTATTGCCTCTCTGCGCTTCGACTTGCGCGGCCATGGCGAGAGTGGCGGACGGCAGGAAGAGCTAACACTCTCCACCATCCTCAACGACATTCGCGCGGTGCTCGCTCACGTCCGGGAGGCTACAGGCGTACAGGAAGTCACCTTGCTCGGTGCCAGCTTTGGAGGCGGTATCTGCGCCTACTACGCCGCGAAGCGTCCCGAGGACGTGAGCCGCTTGGTGCTGTTCAATCCCCAACTCGACTACAAGCGGCGGACGATCGACACTCGGCCGTACTGGACAGACGACGTCATCAGCGTGGATGCCGCCCGCGAGCTCAACGAGCGTGGCGCGATCCAGTTCACCCCAACGCTTCGCCATGGGCGGCCCCTTCTCAACGAGGTGTTCTGGCTCAAGCCCCACGAAGCGCTCAGCGAGGTTCAAGCACCGACACTCGTCGTGCACGGCACGGCGGACACACTCGTGCCGTTCGAGTCGTCACGTGATGCTGTTGCCCGCTTCACGGCCCCGGTGCAGCTTGTTCCAGTGGAAGGCTCACAGCACGGCTTCGCCGTCCACGATGACCCGCAGTACCTGAACCCCAAGAGCCAGGAGTACCAAGCCTTCGTCATCCGCACTGTGACGGACTGGCTGACGACTACGCCGTAAGAGACTCGCGGAATTCTCGGACCGCAGGCCGGCTGCGCCACCGATCAAGGGTCTGGAGGACTTCACCGAGGACGCGCACCGTACGCTCCGACCTCACCTCGTGCGCGACTTGGGCCGATTCCTTCCCGACCCGTGCGGCTTCATCTGGCTCGCCGCTGAGTGCCAGTGCTGCGGCCCGTCGTGCGTTGAAGAATCCTGTGTCGCGGTGGGACAGCGTCCCGGTGCTCATCACGTCGCTGAACAAGTCGGCCGCGAGACTCGGCTTACCGGCCTCGGTATAGGTAATGGCGTCTCGGAGCAGCCGGGTGTGCACGTTGAAGTACGCCCCGAGAGCATCGGGCTGGTCATCAGGCGCGTTGGTCAACAAAGCCTCAGCGTCTGCCAGTTGGCCACGCACTACATCGAGCGGATCACCGAGCATGGCCCGCCCGAGCGCTTCTTGCTGTGTGACCTCGGCTCGCACCCGCGCCGGCAGTTGCCACCGATCGTGGCCCGCCGCCTGAGCAAGCGTCAACATCCGGAGCGCGTCCCGCTCGTCATACGCCATCTGCGACTTCTTCAGCAGGACGTACCCCTGCATGGCGGCGTTGTCGGCTTCCTGTGCCCACTCCATCGCGCGGTCGTACCAGAACACCGCCGCTTGGGGCTGCTGGATATCCCGGTACAGCCACCCGGCGAACTCGGCCCCATCCGCCCCCAAGCCGAGGAGTTCACGGCGCACGCTCGGCTTCACATCGCGTGCCTGGCTCTCGATCGCGCCACACAAGCCGAGCATCACGGGCAACGTCTTCTTGGGGCCGAGTGCACCATCGTCGCGCTTGGCCTTGTCGAGGACGCGACGGAAGTAGTCGACGACCGGGCCGTCGAGGTAGCGATGGGCATCGTCAAGAGCGCTAGCAACGTGATGCAGCTCCTCCAGGCCGAGGCCGGGCAGCGCTACAGCCGCAACGCCGCTCTTGAGGAAGTCTCGACGGTTGAAAGGGCTCATTGGGTCTCGCTCTGTGGCTTGGGCGGACACCTCCGCCGACGAACCAACCAAGCTGCCCAGTCCGCTCGTTGCAATCGTCTCTGCGTCGACGGGCACGAGTACGGTGCGGCCGTTGACCACGACCGGCAGCAAACCGCCGGCCTGCGATACCTCCAGCGTCATCGCTGTGGACTCGGCCGTTCCAGGGGCCGCCTCTGTAGAGGAGGTCTCTCTGCGCATGGACAGCTTGAACCACAGTAGGTCGGTCGGAATCTTGAGGCTATGCGCCCACCTCATGAGCTTGCTGAGGTCCTGCGGCGGCTTGCCGCTTTCGATCCGGCTTAACTGAGCCTGGTTCAGATCGAGCCATCCAGCCATGACCTCTTGGGAGAGCACTCGGCCGTGCCACGGGTGCATGCGGTAGGCGTAGAACACATGCCCCATATGCCAACTGGCGAGCGCTTCGCGCATCCGTTCGTCTTGCCAAAACGCCGCTGGAACACTGGGCGGATCGGCGACCGCCGCAGTAGCAGCTTTACGCTGACACGTCGCGCAACGCTCGCCCTGGTTGTCGCGAGCCAGACGGGTACCACAAGCGCAGTGTCGTACGTGCTGCTGTGCCATGTGCCGCACTCCATGGGGCCTACCGGTTATGCCAAGTAGCCAAGCCTACGGACTTTAGGCCGCCCGAGTGGCCCTGTCTATGCGTGCCATACATACCCCCTTATGCGGTAGCTCCATGACGTTTCGGCAGGCACAACCCCCAAGCTCGACGCGGTGGTTCACCCCCGATAGCGAACCGCAAGGGAGTGCCGATGTGAACGCGGAACACTTCGTCAGCCGACTGGAGCTGGCCGCTCAAGAAGACGCGGTGCGCTGGGCGAGACGACACACCGTGGACGTACTGAGCGCCTGGCAAGTTGCAGAAGATCACGTAGATACCGCTGCCCTCGTCGTCTCCGAGCTGGTTACGAACGCCGTGCGACATGTCATCAAGGCCGCGCCGGCCACCGGGCCGGTTCGGTTGGCGTTGATCCTGCGGCACCGCGGTACGCACCTGATCGTGGAGGTGACCGACCCGGACGTCCGGCCGCCGCTCAAGCCCAGTCCGGTGTCGCCCGACAGCGAGGGTGGACGCGGGCTACTCATCGTGGAAAACGTTTCGAAAGAGTGGGGCTACTACTTCCCACCGACGGGCGGCAAAGTCGTCTGGTGTTCGCTCGCACTGGCTTAGCGCCACATTGAACCAAGCCCATGGCGACCGTTTCGGGCTAAGGATCGCATCTCACAAAAGCCTGTCCATCTATCGGAGTTCCCTCATGCCTGCTTCCGGGTTAGAACCCGCGTACGGCTATCTGCGTGTCCACGAGGCTTCGCTCGAAGAAGTGGCGCTACTGGAGAAGCAGTTGAAGGAGTACGCCGAAGCGCACAATCTCAATTTGCGGCAGATTTACCATGAGCGTCATAGCACTCTTCGCGTTGGTGGACTTGGTGACTGGCTCGTGGAGGGTGGCGTACAGCACCTCATCGTGCCGTCAATGGATCACGTCAGTGAGCACCCCATCGCTCGACTGGTGTTCTACGAGGCTGTGTGCCTCGATGCTCGTGCTGAAGTCCACGAAGCATGCCCACTCCTTGCAGACGAGTGATGTCGGGCCCCACGCTACATACGCGGAATCAGGAGCAGGAAGTATCCAATGACGTATACGTCTTGGGCTCAACTTTCCTGAAGATCGGCCCCCCGCACGTGTTGAGCACTCCTCCGACGTACACACTGGGATACTTGTCGTACGGCGTTTCTTCCTCACCAGACAACTTCCCAGATACTTCGAAGGGCTTCCCGTCGTCAGTTACTAGCTGAGTTGTTTCCTTATCTCCGACAAGGATTTTCAGCTTCGGCGTGTACTTGCAGGCGTATTTTTCAGCGCTCGCCGTCACTACAATTGTGGAACGCTCTCCCTTTTTGAGCGAAATAGTATGCGCCGGAAAGTAGGGTTTGCCGTACCCATCCATCGGCGTGGGAATCTGCTCGTCTACGTTGAGGAACATTTGGATGCTGTCATTCTGTCCAGCGTTCGGATTATCAAAGAGCGTACCCGAGTACGCTTTCTGGCACTTTTTCTCGACTTGGACATCCCTGATCTCTACTGGCTGAGACGAGAGTCCCTCCAGAACGATCTGGTCGCTCCTCTTCTTGACAGGCACAGCGCCTTCGCCCTTGAACCAATCCCTATACTTGTCGTACTCATTGCTGTCCAGAGCGCGTAAATCGGCGGCGCTAAACTCGCGAGCAGCCGGAAAGACCCAACTATAGTCGCCCGTATCCATCTGGTTCACTGACACCACTTTGACCGGGTTAGCTGAGTCTTTTTCGTTGCTCCATGGCGCCCATACAGCAACGGCAGCAATGAGAGCGAGACTAGCGACCGCGGCGGCGCCAATGAAGGAATTCCGCCTTGTTGTTCGCCGACCGCGTACTGGTGGTTCATTTGCTGGCCGCGGCGACTGTTCCTCACTTTCTTGCTGCTGTCCCACCTGCGCGTCTTCGTCGCGAATAACCGGAATATAGCCGGACGCAAGAATCTGCTGCTCGATCTGATCCAAGGCGTTTTCAAGGTAGCGACGACTTGTACTTACGCTCAACTTGAGATTTTTCGATGCTTCCTTATCAAGCCATTCATGACGCCTCTTCAAATCTCGGTCCGGCCACCGCTCTCTGGCGACATTAAACGACGTTAATACCGAGTTTCGAAATCGTTCTTCCTTTTGGTTTGCCGTTAGCATTTCAGTGGTAGATTTTGGCACATCCAAGTTATTTACATGTGCATGCAAATTCAGCGTGATCGTGGCACGGGCGACGGCAAGGCCACCCCTAAGGCTCACCTCCCAACATTCCTTTAGCGGCTTCAGTTCGCCTTCCAGCGCCTCAAGCAAATCCGGCCTAAAAACCCCGAGACCATATGTGAGTTTCTGGAGCGCCTCCCTCAAATCAGAGCGCTGTTTCATCTTCTCGCCGACCACCATGCCCCGCCCCCTTGCATAAGCCATACGAAGCAGGAGCGTAGCACGCAAGGGGTACCGTTGATTAAACTTTACGAATATGTTATAAATGGGATTATTAATCAGGAATGCGCTGTGCCTGTAAACCCAGACGACATGTATCCAGGTAGTGATAAATATACCTGGGGCGATATCTTGGAAGGACAAGATATAATCGACAATCCAGACTGGCTATACGCGGGTATTGAGAACGTGCAGTTCGGCGTCGATGGCGCCACGTACGAAATAGAACTCGTCTCTGATCGGGCTACTGAGATGCGTGAGCTCCTGTCCCCCTTCATCAAGGCTGCCCGCATCGTCCGCGACGAACGTTCAAAGCCGTAGGCATACGCCTGCCGTACCGGAAAATCGGCCGGGCCGTTCGGCCGACCAGTAGTCATCTCGCCCACTTCCAGTGGTCATCTCAGCCGTGACCTGCGACTTTGCAGTAGTCACCTTCGTTTCAATAGTCATTATTGGTTCTCTTCGATCCCTCGCTCTAGCGTCCTCTCTGTGAACAGGAAGTAGCTGCGAAAACGGCATTCCTGCTGACCTTTGTCAACTCAACAGAGAGGAGTCTCGCCGTATGGGCGAGATCATGCGGAGGCAGAGCCTCCCGCCTATGTCACGGCGAACGCGATACGCGCTCATCACCGTGGCGGAGGAAACACAGATCGAGCAAGCCGGCTCGCGGGCGATCTCGGCGGTGGCGGAATACGCCATGTCGGAAGTTGCCTACCTCAAGCGCACGCAGGTGGAGCTTGAGAAGGCGTGCCCCGACGCCTCCGAGGCCCTGGCCCTGATCGCCAATTCGGCGGCCATGGCCATCGCCAGAAGCGTCAACCGGTTCGGGCAGGAGATCGGCGGGTGACTGTCGTCCTACTGCTCGCGCTCGGATTCGTTATCGGTTGGTTGTCCCGTTCGACAGTTGCGGCGGTAAGGGCGGTACGCCTCAAGCGGCCCGTGCTCCGTCCCAATGCTCAGGCGACCATCTCCGATATTCGCGCTCGTACCCGTCGCGCCGAAGAGCAGATGCGGCGTGCGGCTTACAGGGGGCGTCTGTGAGTGGTCTGGAATTGATCCTCTGGTTGCTCATGGCCTATATCGTGGGGCGCGTGCACCAGTGGCGCAAAGACCGGAGGGCCAACGAGGTTGGCCGCCATATCAGCAAGGCCATCGAGGCCATGCAGGACAAGAAGGGAAAGTAACATCGTGGCTACAACCAACGATCTGCGTCTTATGCGCTTGTTCCTTGACGAGCAGCGCAAGGTGACGAACACCGGCTGGGTTTCGGTGAATTCTGCGATCGACAGGCGCGTCACCGAAAGCAAGCAGCAGCTTGCAGAGCAGCTCCACGGACTCGATGAGTTCGGAAACTCCACGCAGCACGAGGAATACCGGCCCGCGTGAACGGCGGGCCGTCGTGGGAGAGACGGGCGCTTCATGCGCTCATTCTTCTCCTGGCAGTTGCCTACGGAATTCGGTGGGCGTACGAACTGATCCGGCCGGTTGTGCCATTCCTGATCGGCGGGGCCGTCGTGGTTTCGCTGGTCTCTGTCGGTCTCATGGTTCGCCAAAGGCGACGCTGGTAGTCGAGCTGGGCAGGTTGCCGTGTGAATAACACAACGGCTTTTTCACTGCCCGGCTCACGTCCAAAGTGAGCGTTCCAACAGCATGATCACCTGTGCATTCGCTTGAATTTTCGCCCGAATCTTCAAGCGAGCGAACGATTTCCAAGCCCATCGGAATGTTCTACATGTATAACTACTTCCGGCGGATAAAAGTCGGAAGGCCAAGAAAGGAGGGTAACAAAGCACGTGATAGACGATTCATCAAGGAGGGTGGTCCCCACCCGCTTCCGTACCATTCTGGCCGATCCGCCATGGGATCACCAGCAGCAAGGCATCAAGGGTGCCGAACGGCACTACCGGCTCATGAGCCTGAAGCGCATCAAGGAAATGCCCGTGTCAGACCTCGCAGAGGAAGACGCGCATTTGTGGCTCTGGTGTACAAATTCCTCCCTTCGGGACGCGTACGACGTCGCCGAAGCCTGGGGGTTCACCGTGCGCTCACCCCTCACCTGGGTCAAGTTCCGTCTCGGCCTGGGTGCCTATCTCCGCAACAGCACCGAACACCTGTTGTTCTGCACGCGCGGCAAAGCTCCGGTGCTCTTCAAGTCGCAACCGACGTGGATCAATGCGCCGGTGCAGGAGCACTCGCGGAAGCCGGACGAGCAGTACGCGGTCATTGAACGCGTCTCCGCCGGCCCGTACTTGGAGCTGTTTGCCCGACGCCGACCGCCGAGTACTCACGGCTGGTCAGTGTGGGGCAACGAGACGGATAGCGACATCCGCCTACCGGGCTATCCAGTGCCGAGCGATCACCACAATGCCCCCGGCGAAAGGGGGCGGTAGATGGCTGCACGAAGAACCAAGGCCGCGCGACCGGAGCGCCGGTTCTTCGTCGAGGGTGTCCGGCGTGAGTCACCGGACATGCGCAAGCTCAGCAAGGCCCTCCTGGCGGTGGTGCTTGCAGAACGACAGCGCCAAGCGGAGGACGAGGCATCCGAAGCAAGGGACAGCGTATGACTACGCCGTTGTCCTCCGGCTTGCAGTTCGTCCGGTTGCATCTGGCACGCCCACTCGACGTGGATGCGGTGCTCGCCCTGGTGGGCCGGCTGGCCGCCGATCGTCAGGTCGCGCGGCTGGTGTGGGAAGTCCGAGCCGAGGGCGGTCATACACGCCACCTGGTCGGAGGCCGCGCCGTAGATATTGCGCGGCTGCGCCAATTGCTCGGACACCTCGTGCCCGGTTCTCACCTGGACGGCACGCCCGAGCGCCAGCCGGTTCGTCCGCCCGTCGCGTCAGCAGGACGCTTGCGAATACGGCCCTCGTATCTCCCGCTGAGCATGGACGACCCAGAGAACATTGCCCGATCCGTGCTCTCGGCCCTGGCCGTGCCACTGGCCGAGGACGAGGTGCTCGTCGTACAGCTCGTGCTCGGCCCCCGCATCCTGCCGAGCGTCCTACCTACTGACCTCCCCGACCCGAGTCTGCCCCTCATGCGGCAAGCCTTGAGCGGCACCAGGCCAGCAAGCACAGAGCTTCGGGCCCGGCTGCGGAAGCGCGCCGAACATCCCGGCTTTATGGCCACGATCCGTATCGGTACAGCGGCCAGTACCCGGCGACGCCGTAGCGCGCTGCTCCTGGGCGTTCTATCCGGCCTGACGGTTGCCCAGGGGCCAGGTACGCGGATACGACTGGTGCGAGACTCAGCGGCACGGCTCAACCATGGTCGGCCGCCGTGGCTTTGGCCGCTTCATTTGTCGGTGCCCGAGCTGGTGGGGCTGCTCGCCTGGCCGCTCGGCAATAGCGACCTTCCCGGTCTGCCGCCGCTCCATCCGAAACCGCTTCGGGCTGCTGCGCACGTGCATCAAGGCGAGCGGGTCTTCGCCCGCAGCGCGGCTCCGGGGGACGATCGCCGGTTGGGTATCGCGTCACAAGACCAGACGTTCCATGGCGTGGCTTACGGCCCATCGGGATCGGGTAAGACGAACGTCCTGCTCCACCTGATCACCGCGGACATAGCTGCTGGCCGGCCCGTGGTTGTGCTCGACCCTAAACGGCAGCTCATCGACGACATCTTGGCGCGCGTGCCACCGCACCGAGTGGACGACATCGTGGAGCTAAACGCCGCCGATGCAAGCCCGGTTGGCTTCAACCCGCTCGACATCGGTCGTCGTAACCCGGACGTAGTCGTTGACGGCATCCTCGCCGTCTTCGCGTCGGTCTTCGCTGATGGGTACGGTCCTCGTACAGCCGACTTGTTCAGCTCCGGCTTGCGCACATTGGCCCGCGGTAGCAGTCCGAACGCCCCGGCCACCTTGACCGACTTGCCCCGCCTGTTCGCCGATCCGGTGTTCCGTCGACCGTATGTCGGCCGCGTGCAAGGCGACTTGGCGCTCGCCCAGTTCTGGGCGGCGTGGGAAGAGCAAGGGCCCGCCGCCCAAGCTGCTGTCCTAGCGGCCCCCATGAACAAGCTGCGGCAGTTCCTGCTGCGGCCGGCGGTGGTTCGGATGCTGGATCAACGGCAAGGACGGTTTCGGCTCCGGGACGTCTTCCGGGCCAACAAAGTTGTCCTCGTCCCGCTGAACGAGGGTCTGATCGGGCCCGGAGTGGCAAGTCTGCTCGGCAGCCTGATCATCGCCGAGGTCTGGCAGGCCGTCCAGGAGCGAGCTGGTGAGGCGAACGCTCACCGGCGACCAGGGTTCGTATACGTCGACGAGGCGCCTCGGTTCGTCCACCTACCGACCTCGCTGGCTGATGCCCTCGCGATCTCCCGCAGCCTTTCGGTGGGCTGGCTCCTGGCTGCCCAGTTCCGCAGTCAGTTCCCACCTGAACTGCGAACGGCCGTAGATATCAACGCTCGGAGCAAGATCGCTTTCGCGACCGAAGCCGACGACGCCCGCGAACTGGCCGCCAAGCTGGCCCCGGAGTTGGAGCCGCAGGACTTCATGTCTCTCCCCCGTTTCCACGCCTACGCCAACCTCGTTGCGAACGGCGCACCATCCGGTTGGGGGCTGGTCCGTACCCTCCCTCCGCCTCCGGTCATCGCCGACGCCGAAATGATCCGAAGGACCGCCCGCGCCAACTACGCGCCCACCGTCGTGGGAGCGAGCGAGCCACCGCAAACGCTCGCTGTTGCCCCACAGCAATTCGGCCGCAAACGTCGGAGCCGACCCGACGATTCATGAGCCAGAAAGAACATCACGACATACGGTTCGTGCTCTCTTCACCCCTTCGTTCGCCCCTTTTTCCACGACGTAGATCATCAACGTGTTCGTGCAGGACAGCACCTGTCGGTGGCTCTGCGCGGGAGGGGACTGACAGCGGTCTGTGCTGCTTCTACTCGCGCCCCGGCCGCCCGGCCGTACCAAGCAGGCGAGCACTCACGGACAACAGACCTAGGAGCGATCCGGAGCACGAAAAAAGGAGAGTGAGGAATCAACAACGTAAAGAAAGGAGATCTTTATGAAGCATAACGACATAGCGAGTTTGATCGAGTCGCTCTCGGAGCGCGATCTGTCCATCCTTGAATCACTGCGCACACACCGCGCACTGACCACCGCCCTTATTCGGCGGCTTCACTTCCCAATTGGCGGAGAGCCGCGAGAAGCTGGCAGCGGCAAAAGTCACGCAACGGAGATGGCTGCTGCGGTGGCCACCATCCGCGTCCTGACCCGATTGGAATCCCACCGCCTGATCACCCGCCTCCAGCGCCGTATCGGAGGTGTGCGAGCTGGAAGCACGGGCATCGTGTGGCAACTCGGCGCAGCCGGTGAGCGCCTCTTGCGCGCTCAACACGGCGACTCTGCTCGACGGCGCTACAGCGAACCGTCACCGAACTTCATCGCCCACACACTCGCTGCCGCTGATCTGGCCATACAGCTCTACGAGCTTGCCCGGCAAGGCACGATCGAGCTACTGCGGCTGGAAGCCGAACCGGAGTGCTGGCGGACCTTCCTGTCGGCGCACGGCGCGCGCCAGTGGCTAAAGCCCGACCTATTCGCGATCACGGCAAACGGTGACTACGAGAACCACCTGTTCATCGAGGCCGACAACGCCACCGAACATGCTCCGGTCGTCGTGCGGAAAGCACTGCAATACCAGCATTACGCGAACACCGGAATCCACCAAGGGGAACATGGATTGTTCCCTGCCGTGGCCTGGGTCGTTCCCAACCACAAGCGCCAAGAAGCGATCCGATCGACACTGGCCGCCGAACCAAAGTTGCGCGACCTCATAGCCGCCGGACTCTTTCACGTCGTGACGCCCGAGGAATTTTCGGCGTTCATTAGCGGTAGCCATGGCAGTCCAGCCACTCCCTATAGGACTACCCCGCCAAAATAGCCCTCGGTAATTAACCATAACGGAGTTACTATTGGGACTACTAAACCCAGAAAAGCCAGAAAGGAGAAAATCGACAAATGAAGCAAAAGCAAAAAGCAATGCAGCGCATCACTGGGGATGACTACGTCGCGTACTTGCGCGTCTCCTCCAGGGGACAAGTCAATACCGACTACAACCCTGAGGGCGTATCGATCCCCGCACAGCGCGTGAAGGTTGAGGAGCGCGGTCGGGAACTCAGTTCCACGAAGGTCGCCGAGTTCGTTGACCCGGGTCGAAGCGCCACCAGCATCGACCAGCGGCCCGAGTTCCAGCAGATGATCGACTACCTGCGCGAGCACCCCAACGTGCGCTACGTGATCGTCTACATGCTCAGCCGCTTCGCGCGGAACCGGCTGGACGACGCGATCATGGTGGCCACCTTGGAAAAGCTCGGTGTCAGGCTGATCTCCGCTGTCGAGAAGAACATCGATGACACGCCAACCGGTCGCATGCTGCACGGGATGCTGGCCGTCATCAACGAGTACTCCTCCAACCAGAGCGCCGAAGACATCAAGTACAAGATGGGGCAGAAAGCCAAGAACGGCGGCACGATCACCCGCACCCCAGTCGGCTACCTCAACACCATCGAGATCGTTGACGGTCGCAGGGTCCGAACAGTCATCGTCGACCCGATGCGTGGCCCGTTCATCCGCCTAGCCTTCGAGCTGTATGCCACGGGTGAATACACCGTGGACGAAGTGGCACAAGAACTGTACGACCGTGGGCTACGTATGCCCCGCAACGCGCGGTACCCAGAGGAGCGGGGGATCTCCACCAACCGGCTGTACGTCGTCCTGCGCGACGACTATTACTGCGGCTGGATCACCCACGACGACGAGAAGTACAAGGGCCGGCATACGCCCCTGATCCCTCAAGACCTCTTCGACCAGGTGCAGATGGTCGCCGACTCCCGAAACAGCGCTCGCGAGAAGCGGCGCATCCATCACCACGAGCTGAAGGGCTCACTGTTCTGTGGCTCCTGCCGTCGCGGCCGTGGTGAACGTCGTCGCATGATCGTGCAGCACGCCACCAACCGGCACGGCAACGTCTACCGGTACTTCTTCTGTAATGGCCGCTTCGATCATATTTGTGAGCTGCCGTACATCCCGATCGAACAGGCCGAAGAAGCCATCGAGGACGTCTACGCCACGGTGCGCTTTGCGTCAGAGTTCATCGCGACCATGCGCTCCGACCTGGCGACCATGATCGATGAACAGCAGGCCACAACCAAGCTCCTCCAAGCCCAGCTCACGAAACAGCTTCGTGCGCTCGACACCAAGGAGAACAACCTCATCGATCTGGCCGCCGACGGCAGCCTGCCCCAGGGCAAGATCAAGGCCAGACTGCAGGAGATCACCAAACAGCGGGATCGTCTGACGACGCGACTCCACGACGTCGATGAGTCTCTCGCTACAGGAGCAGAGATCATCGAGGCGTGCTTGCAGCTCCTGCAAGATCCGCAAGCGCTGTACCGACGATGCAATGATCAGCAACGCCGCCAGCTGAACCAGGCTCTCTTCGAGGCGCTGTACATCGACGAGGACTCGAACGGGAACATCCGGGTCAGCCACAAGCTCCGGGAGCCGTTCGGCATCCTGCACACAGCTCAGAGCCAGCAACAAGCCCGCACAGGGCCGCCAGAGGCCCCGGCCAGCCTCCGGGCTGTGCTACCTGCCCCCAAACGGCAAAGCGCCCCTCCCCAGCCGGGGACGGGCGCAGTCCTGCAACTAACAGGGGCCGCCCTGGCGGGCGGCCCCTGGAAGGTACCTGGTTCCAATGAACTTCTTATGGTGGGCGATACTGGGTTCGAACCAGTGACCTCTTCGGTGTGAACGAAGCGCTCTCCCACTGAGCTAATCGCCCGGGAACGCACTGAACCATACAGGTCCCGGCGGCCTTGGTTCAAACCGTCAGTGCGCGTCGTCGAGGTGGGCCAGGAGGCCGTGGTGTCCCGCGCGCATCATCAGCCGGTGGTTGGCGCGGAAGACGGGCCGTCCCGGTACGGCCAGCCGGCGCAGCAGGGGTTTGTTGACGTGGACCTCCTGTTCGTAGCGGGCGAGGGTGCCGGAGCCGTCCGAGGTGAGGGTCCAGCGGGCCCAGCCGTCGAGGTCGCCGGTCATCGCGATCTCCAGGACCCCGGCCGCGGGGTCGCGCCGGGTCTCGCGTGCGGTGAAGGTCAGTTCGTACGGGAGGTGGGCGCGGATGCGTACGACGCCGCTGGTGTCGTCGATCGGGTTCACCTCGCGGACCTGGGGCCACCAGCGGGGGTAGCCCTCCGCCCGCTCCAGGACATCGTAGGCGGCAGCGGGCGGTACGGGCAGGTGCCACCGGGTGTGGAAGCGGTAGTGGGTCCAGTCCATGGGGTGAGTGTGCCCGGGCGGACGCCGTGCGGCCCGGCAGGGCGCGGTTGGATCTGAGTACCTTCTGAGTACGCGCACTCATGCCGGGCCGTGGTGACGTGGGCCACACTTCGAGACGTGCCCCGGTGCCGCGCCGGACCACCGGGGTCTGCCTGCGGCCGGCTCCCCCGGCGGCCGCCGGCCCGAGCGCCGTCGCCCGTGCGGCGGCGCTCCCCCTCCTCCGGTTACGGCATTCTGTCGCCGAGCAGCGCCAGGTTCTCGATGGCTGCGAGGCCGTACAGCGCGGTGTCGTTGGAGCTGACCCAGCTCGCCTCGCTGCCCGGTACGAGCGTGAGAGGGCCGCTCAGTTCCTCGGTCTTCCAGGGTGAAGTCTCCATGTAGCCGTCGGAGTTGTAGAACTTGCTCCAGGCGCGCCGGGCGAGCGTGTCGTCCCCGGTCTGTACGGCGGCGTAGGCGTCGAGGCGCGAGTGGCCCTGGAAGAGCAGCAGGGTGCCGAAGTTGGTGCCGTAGCGGGCCGCCTGCTCGGTCTTGCTGGCGTTGAAGTAGCGGCAGTAGTCGAGGTAGACCTCCTTGAACTTCGGCATGTCGACCAAGTCCAGGAGTTCCGCGCAGAGTTCGTTCAGACCGAAGACCGCCGAGAGGTGGGAGACGGAGACGACGGGTGCGGCTGCGACGGCGAACTTGCCGGTGTCGAGGTCGTAGAGGCCGCTGCCCTGGACGAAGCCGTTGGGCTGGGCTGCGATGGTCTCCATCGTGGACAGGACGCGGGCCCTGGCCTTCTCCCACTGGGGGCCCTTGCGTTCCCACTCGGTGAGCCAGGCGGAGACCAGGCCGCTCCAGTCGGTGCCGAAGCCGATGGACAGGGCGTGCCGGTCGGGGGTGTACGGCTCGGTGCGGATCTTGCGGATGGGGTCGAGGACGAGGAAGGTCTCGTCGGAGTCGACGTTGGCGGCCATGAGGTCGCCGACGCGTTCGTCGGCGGTGAGGAAGTAGTAGTAGCGCCGGTAGGTGGTGTTGGCGATGCGCTGCTGTTTGGCGCTGTCGGCGTAGTGCTGGACGCCGTGCCGGGTGCCCAGGCCCGCCCACTGGCCGAGGTGGTAGACGTCGACCTCGCCGGTGTGCCGGGTGAGGGCCTCGGCGAAGCGGAAGATGTCGGCGCGGCCACTGCGCAGGTAGGCGAACCAGAGCCAGAGGTCGGGCGAGAGTTCGGAGTTGTCCCAGGCGTAGCCGCCGACGTCGTAGCGCCACTGGTGGCGGACGGTGTCGTAGGAGTGCATGAAGTCGCCGTAGTCCCAGAAGCCGTACCAACGGCGTTGCTCCACCTGGTCCTTGTAGTAGGTGAAGAGGAAGTCGAGGTGGTCCTCGATCCTGGCCTTGGCGGGGGTGGAGCGGTCGGGTTCGGCGTAGAGGCCGGGGCCGAAGACCTGAGCCTTGATCAGTTGCCGTGGCGGGGCGGCCAGTTGGGGCAGGACGCGGACGGCCTCCGCCTGTGCGGCGAGTTGGTCGGGGGCCGGGGTGGACTCGTTGGCCCAGAAGAGGAGTTCGGAGGTGCGGGCGATGCCGTAGGGGGTGCCGAACTCGGGTTCGTAGTCCTCGTAGGTGATGTTGAGACCTTCGAGTTGTTCGGCGTAGGTGTCCTGGCCCATGCCGTCGTGGTAGAAGCGCAGGTCCATGGGCGGGGCCTCGGGCGACCAGAGCCAGAGGGTGATCTCGGCGGCGTCGGTGTGGGCGTCGCGGATGTCGAGCTGGGCAGGGTGTTTCTCCCAGAAGTCCCGCAGGCCGAAGGAGAATCCGCCGCTGGGGCCGCCGACGTAGCCGAAGCCGGAGGCGCGTCGGCCGCCGCCCGCGGGGATCCAGCCGTAGCCCTTCTTGGTGCGTTTGCGAAGGGTGAAGCCGTCGGCGGAGAGCTGGGAGAGGGTGTAGTCGCCCCATTGGGGGATGTACTGGAGCCGGGTGGTGACGCGTTGGTCCCAGGTGGCCGGGTCGGGCAGTTTCTCGCCCGCGTACTGGGCGGCCTGGACGGCGGCGCCCGGGTCGCGGCGCAGTCCGGTGATGCCCTGAACCGCCTCGCGCAGCAGGCCCGTTCCCTCGCCGCCGATGCGGATGTGGCGGTCGTAGGCGGCGTCCCGCAGCGGCACGGTGAAGCGGACGCCGAGGCCGCGGATGAAGTCGCCGCTCGCCTTGCCGGGTTCCTGGGTGCCGTCGTAGGTGATGGTGTGCACCATGCGGAAGGAGTCGGCGCCCGCGTAGAAGTAGAGGCGGATCGAGAACGGCAGCCAACTCCGGCTGCCCTTGCGGTGTTTGCCGTCGATGCGGACGACGGCGCGGACGGGGCCGTCCTGTTCGACGGTGACGTCGGAGATGACGCTGTCGAAGCGTTCGGTCTTCACGGTGCCCTGGTCCTCGTCCTCGATCTCCGGCTGGCGGATGAGGACGAGCCGACCGTCGCGCGCGATCTCGGTGGCGCCCCGGGTGACCGATTTGACCAGTGTGGAGCCGGACTTGCCGAGCCTGGCGGTGATGACTCCGGTGGAGACGTCGACGGTGCCGCCGGACCGGTCGACGGTGACCGCGGCGGCGGGCGCCGCCGGGGTGCCCGCGGTCAGGGTGAGTCTGCCGGTTCCCGAACTCACCGCGTGGGCGCTCCACTTGAGGGAGCCGTCGGGCCAGTACGCGAGCGGCCAGGACTGCGCGGGTACGGCCTTGCCGTCGGCGTCGGTCAGCGCGAACGTCTGGTCGGGCTGGTAGGCGCCCTTGGGCCAGGGCACGCCGAGGGTGGCGCCGGGGGCCGCGCCGAGGCCGCCGTCCTCCAGCCAGTCGAGGGTCACCGGGTCCGCGTCGGCGGTCTCGGCTCCCGGTGCGGCCTGGGCGTCCTGCGCGCCGAGCGCCCAGCTGAACTGGGCGGCGGCCCCGGCGACAGCGGCTGCCTTGAGGAGGGACCTGCGGGGGATGGGGGACATGGCCTTCCTTTCCGTTCCGTGCGGGTTGCGTGACAGGTCAGGGGCATGACAGGGAGAGGTGCGGCGCTCGCCCGGAGCGCCGACCTTGGACGAGGGGCGGTTCAGCGGTGCCGGTGGCGCTCCTCCACGGCGAGGGCGGCCGCCGCGCGGGCGGCCAGCACGGGCACCGCCAACGGGGCCACCAGCAGGGCGGAACAACCGACCACCACGAGACCGCCGACGAGCAGGAAGGACCCGGCCGGGTCGAGCACGGTACGGCGGCCCGCGTCCGCGAGCAGCGCACGCCAGCTGGTGCCGGGCTCCCACACGGCCGCCGCGCGCAACAGGGCCACGGCAGCGCCGAGCAACGCGAACAGCCCTACGGCGCCCACGAGTTGCCCGCCCGGAATCCCGGCGCGCACGGCCTGGACGTCGACCCACGCCACGGCCACCGCACCCCATCCGGCGAGCCCGGCCGCCCAGCCCCCGCGTACGGCCGCACGGAAGTCCGCCACGAACTGCCGCCAGCCACCGGCCACATGGGACGTACGGCGCCGCAAGTGCCGTACGCCCGCGGCGAATGCGGCGGGGTAGGTGACGACTCCCAGCGAGGCGACGGCGATCCACACCCCGGTGAGCAGACACTCGGCGAAGACGGCGAACCGCTCGGCGAGGACCGACTCCTGACGGGCTTTCACTCGGGTCCGGGTCACTGTGGGTTCACCCCTTCAGTCCGGACGTGGCCATGCCGTCGATGAGGTAGCGCTGGAAGGCGAGGAAGAACAGCAGGACCGGGAGCAGGGCGACCAGGGACATCGCGATCATGCCGCCGTAGTTGGCGACCCCCTCCTGGTCGCGGAACATCATCATGCCGAGCGAAACGGTGTATTTCCCGGGCTCGTTGAGGTAGATCAGCGGGCCCATGAAGTCGTTCCAGGCGTTGATGAAGGCGAAGATCGCGCTGGTGATGAGCGCGGGGCGGCACAGCGGCAGCACGATCGACCAGTAGATGCGCAGATGCCCGCAGCCGTCGAGCCGGGCCGCCTCGTCCAGTTCGCGCGGCAGGTTCCGCATGAACTGCACCATCAGGAAGACGAAGAACGCCTCCGTGGCCAGGTACTTGCCGATCAGCAACGGCACGTAGGTGTTGACGAGTTCGAGCTTCTGGAACATCACGTACTGCGGGATCAGCAGCACGTGGTACGGCAGCAGGAGGGTGCCGATCATCAGGGAGAAGAGGAGGTTGCGGCCGGCGAAGCGGATGCGGGCGAAGGCGTAGGCCGTCAGCGAGCAGGAGATGAGGATGCCGACGACCGAACCGCCCGCGTAGAAGAGGGAGTTCTTGAAGAAGGTGGTGATGGGGATGTCGGCGATGCCGTCGGCCAGGCCCTTGAAGTTGGCGAGGATCGGGCTCGTCGGGAACAGGTTCAGACTGCCGATGATCTCCCGGCTGGGCTTGAACGAGGCGCCGACGACCCAGACGACGGGGTAGAGGACGACGGCCAGGACCAGCAGGGCACCGAGGTGCCAGGCCAGCGAGCCGGTGCGTTTGCGGCTGTTCGGGGGCTGGTGGGTGCCGGTGGCCTTGGGGCCGATCGCCGCCGGTCCGGTCGTGGTGGCGGTCATCGGGCGGCCTCCTCGTAGTGCACCCAGCGCTTCTGCGACCAGAACAGGACGGCCGTCACCAGGGCCACGGCGAGCAGCAGCATCCAGGCCATCGCGGAGGCGAAGCCCATCTGGGAGTCCTTGAAGCCCTTTTGGTAGAGGTAACAGGTGTAGACGAGGGTGGCGTCGGCCGGTCCGCAGGTGCCGTTGGAGACGACGTACGCCGAGCCGAAGATCTGGAAGGAGTGGATGGTCTCCAGCAGGACGTTGAAGAACAGGACCGGGGAGATCATGGGCAGGGTGATGTTCCAGAACCTGCGGAAGGGCCCGGCGCCGTCCACCTCGGCCGCCTCGTACAGCTCGCGCGGCACCTGTTTGAGCCCGGCCAGGAAGATGACCATGGGGGCGCCGAACTGCCAGACGGTGAGGGCGACCAGGCTGTAGAGCACCCAGTCGGGGTTGCCGACCCAGCCGCCCACGTGGAAGCCGAAGAAGGACTGCGTGCGGTCGACCACGGCGTCGTCGGAGAACAGCGCCCGCCACACGAAGCCGATCGACACGCTCGCGCCGATGAGCGACGGCGCGTAGAACGCCGCCCGGTAGAACGCCTGTCCGCGGCGGCTCTGCGCGAGGAGCAGGGCGACGCCGAGGGCGAGGAGCAGTTTCAGCGGGGTGCCGATGACGACGTACTTGGCCGTCACCTCCACCGAGTTCTGCCAGCGCGGGTCGTCGAACATCGTGGTGAAGTTGTCGAAGCCGATCCACTTCGGCGAGTTGAAGAGGTTGTAGTCGGTGAACGCGAAGTAGAGGGAGGCGGCCATCGGGCCCGCGGTCAGCAGGAGGAAACCGGCTATCCAGGGGGACATGAAGAGGTAGCCCGCGAGGTTCTCGCGGCGGCCCCTGCGCCTGGCCCCGGCGGCGGAGGCGGATTCGGGTCGGGGAGCGGTGTTCGGCGGTGAGTCCTTGACGAGCGTCATCGCGGTTCCCATCACGCCTCGAACGCGGCCTGTGCCTCGGAGAAGAACTGGCTGACCGCGTCGCCGACCTTGGTCTTGCCGGTGGACATGTCGCCGCCGATGCGCAGGAAAGCGCTCTCGACGGTGTCGGCGCCCGCCGGGTGCGGGGTGATCGTGCCGAGGAGACCGGCCTTCGCGGTGTCCTCCTCGTACTGGGCGATCTCCTTGTTGACCGTGTCGGTCGGCTTGAAGGCGTCGTACTGCTCGGTGCTCGCGAGGATTCCGCGGTCGTAGCCCATGATCTTGCCGACGCCGGGGTCGTGGACCATGAAGTCGATGAACTGGGCGACTTCCTTCGGGTGCGAGGTGCGGGAGGAGGCACTCAGCAGGAGCGAGGCGAGGTACTGGCCCGTCTGTTTTCCGTCGGTCGTGGGGATCGGGGCGAGGCCGTAGTCGCTGTCGCCCTCGGCCGTGTAGCGGACGGTGAAGTTGTCCCAGGTGAATTCGGATGCGCCATGACCGGCGGAGAGGGAGGACTTGGGCTTGTCCTGTTCGACGCGCTTGGGGTCGGTGATGATGCCGGCCTTCACCCGGTTGTAGGCGTCGGTCCACCACTCCGTCAGATCCGCCCGGTCGAAGCCGAGTCCGTCGGTGTCGAAGAACGCCTTGCCGTTCTGGCGGAGATAGAGGTCGTACAGGTACATGATGCCGAAGTAGCCGGTGTCGCCCGGGACTCCGGTGGTGTCGTGGATCTTCTTCAGCGCCTTGAAGTAGTCGTCCCAGGTCCAGCCCGCGACCGGCTCGACGCCCGCCTTCGCGTAGACCTTCTTGTCGATGACGAGGGCCATGGTGTTGGAGCCGACGGGAACGCCGAGGAGTTTCCCGTCCACCTCCCCCACCTTTGTGACGCCCTGTCGGAAGTTGTCCATACTCAAATTGCCCGCGTCGACCTGGGACTTGAGGTCCAGAAGTACACCCCTCTTGTCGTACTTCCGAAGAAATCCGACGGCGTCCTGGAATACGTCCGGGGGATTTCCGCCGGCTGCCTGCGTCTGGAACTTCTCCCAGAACGCGACGTAATCCTGGAAGTCCGTCTTCACCTTGATCTTCGGGTACTTCTTCTCGAAGAGGGCGATGCTTCGGTTGATGCGCTTGGCGCGTTCGTCCGCGCCCCACCAGGCGTAGCGGATCGTGACGGTGCCGTCGGCCGCCGTGCCGTCGTTGCCGCCGCAGGCGGTGGCGGTTGTGGCGAGGGCGAGGGGGGCGGCGGTTGCGCCGGCCGCTCTCAGGATCGTTCGGCGCTCGATTTTTCCGTTCTCTGGCATGGGTGGGCCTCCCCGCGTCTTTGCGTGGTGTGGTGGGTGGAGTGGTGGGTGAATCGTTTCAAGTAAGCGCTTTCCGACATAAGGTACGGAGGTGGCGGGGGCACGTCAATGAGTCGGACGGGAATTTGTGGGGGTGGGGGTGTTTGTGCAGGTGGGTGGGGGTTGCTCGCGCCGTTCCTCGCGCCCCTGGGGGTGGTGGCGGTGGTTCGTCGGCTTTGCGCTGTGGGTGGTTCGCCGCGGGCGCGCGTGGGGGCGGGGCCGGCGCGGGGGTATCCGTCCTCGGTCCGGCGCGGAATCGGTGGGGTGGTGGAGGGTGCTGTTTGTTGACGCGCCAGCCGCTGCGGGCGGACACCCCCGCTCCGTCCCCTTGCCGCCGTACGCGGGCTGGCGGTGGGTGGGCGCCGCCGCTCCCGGCCAGGGGGGGGTTGGGGACCGTCTCTGACTGTCGGCGCTTCTGCGGGGACGACAAAACGGCCCCGCTCACGAAGGTGTGAGTGGGGCCGTCTGTTGGTGCTGGAGTGTGGGCGATACTGGGATCGAACCAGTGACCTCTTCGGTGTGAACGAAGCGCTCTCCCGCTGAGCTAATCGCCCGGGTGCAGACAGAAGGTTACCCCATGTCAGGGGGTGGGTTCGACCAGTTGTTGGGGGGGTGCGGGGTGGCTAGCGGTTGATGTTCCAGGGCATCTGGAGGCCGTACTTCGCCAGGTATACGGCCACCAGGACCGCGATGATCGTGACGCCCAGGGTGGTGAGGATGATGTTGCGGCGGCGGACCTTGGGGTCGAGTGCGCGTTGGGTTGCCTCGGTGACCTTGCGCTTGGTCCAGCGCAGGACGAGTTGGGCCCAGACGAACTCGGTGGCCCAGATCGCCATGCCGGCGAAGATCACCAGCCAGCCCGGGCCGGGCAGCGGGAGCATGATCACGCCCGCGCCGACCACCGCGAGGCCCAGGATGAAAACGCCCACCTGCCAGCTGAGGTGCAGCACCCGTCGGGCCCTGATGAATTCCGGTGCCCGGGAACCCAGCGGACGATCCGTCTTCGTTTCTTCGGTCGAAGCCACGACAATCTCGCCCGGCTCGTCACTCCCCGTATCCATACGGACAAACCTTACCGGACCGAAACCAGTCACCGGAATGGAGGCATCTCGCGAAGAGGTTCTCGGCCGGAAGAGTTACGTAAAGGCACGCAAAACACTCAGAGGGGTTTACAACGACACCGTAGGTGGCATGTCGATTTCGCCGACGTGCGAATCCCCGAGCGCACACTGAGCGAAAGGCCCTGGCGCTTATGAACACCACGGTCAGCTGCGAGCTGCACCTGCGCCTCGTTGTGTCGAGCGAGTCCTCCCTGCCTGTCCCCGCAGGACTGCGGTACGACACGGCCGACCCCTACGCCGTGCACGCCACCTTCCACACCGGTGCTGAGGAAACCGTCGAGTGGGTGTTCGCCCGCGACCTTCTCGCCGAGGGCCTGCACCGGCCCACGGGCACCGGAGACGTCCGCGTCTGGCCGTCCCGCAGCCACGGTCAGGGGGTCGTGTGCATTGCCCTCAGCTCCCCCGAGGGCGAAGCACTCCTCGAAGCCCCGGCGCGGGCCCTGGAGTCCTTCCTGAAGCGGACTGACGCCGCCGTGCCACCCGGCACGGAACACCGGCACTTCGATCTGGATCAGGAGCTCTCGCACATCCTGGCGGAAAGCTAGGCGGCGAGACCCTGCAGAGCCGCCCGGCGCCGTCCACTCGGGGAGACGGCTCGGGCCCCGACTGCCGTATACGGCACATCGACGCCGTCTTCGCACACATGTGTGTGCGGGGGCGGCGTCGATGTGTGTCGATGTGTTTGGCCCCCCGCTGCCCCTTCCCTGCTCCGCCAGGGCGCCAGGGCGCTCCCCCCGGCTTCGTCCTGGAGGGCCCCGCGCCGCCGCCCTTCGGGTGAAACAGCGGGAATGTGACGACAGGGTCAGGACGCGGCCCCGTGCGGTCTCTTGCCGCTAGGCTCGGCCAGCATCGGTGGGCATTCGCCCGAAGTCAGGCCAGGGAGCGAAACGTGCTGATCACCCACGACACCCGGCACTCACTGGACGCCGCGGTGGATCTGGTGAACACCGCGCCCGAGGACGACACCGCGGACGGGCTTCCCGATGTCGCGGCCCTCGGTACGTTCGTACGAAGCCACAAAATCAGCGGCGTCGAGGTGCTGTCCGAGTTCGACCTCTCCGCGGTGCGCAAGGTCCGCGGCAGGATCGCCCGGGTCTTCGAGGCCCCAGACGCACGGACCGCTGCGGGACTCATCAACGACCTGGTCGCGGCCGCGGGCACCACACCCCGGCTGACCGACCACGACGGCCACGACTGGCATGTCCACTACTTCGCGCCCGGTGCCTCCGTCGCCGACCATCTCGCCGCCGACTGCGGCATGGCGCTGGCCTTCTTCGTGGTCGCCGGGGAGCAGGAACGGCTGCGCCGGTGCGAGGCCCCCGACTGCCGCCGTGCCTTCGTCGACCTCTCCCGCAACCGGTCCCGCCGCTACTGCGACAGCCGCACCTGCGGGAACCGGCTGCACGTGGCCGCGTACCGGGCTCGTCGTAAGGAAGCCGCCGGCTGAGCCGAGGTCCGGCGTCGAGCGACAGGGCCGCCCTTGCGACCGGAAAACGGTGGTGTCGTCACTGATCGTGGTGGGGAACGGAGCCCTCGGCGGGTGGCGCCAGGGGCTCCGCGTACGGCTCAGAGCAGCAGCAGATCGTGCAGCGATGCCATGAGCAGGAGACAGCCGATTACCGCAAGGAAGATCATCAGCGGTGGCTGGGAGAGCGCGAAGAGACAACCTCGCCGCTCCTCGGGTGGAACAGCGGTGTCGCTCTGGGTTGTGTCCAGCATCTCGCCGCGATGATGGCCCAGTTGCCACCCTCTGCGCGATCAACACGCCCGCAATGACTGGGAGTTCGCCAATATCCGTTGTGTGTGGTGCGAACGTGATCGCTTGCACGCACCGCGATGATCCTCTTGTGTCGTTTCAAGGATCGCGCCTCGCAGCGGCCGCACGGATCGTTCAGGGCTCTCCGAGCCCCTTCATATGCCGTGCTTCTTGAGGATGGCCTCGATGTCGCTGAAGTCGTCGGCCGCGCCGGCCGACCGGGGGGCCGTCTTCGGCTGGGCGGCCGGGCGGGAGCCCTGGCCCAGCGAGGGCGCGGAGGCAGTGGGTGCCACCGCCTCGCGTTGTGCGGACGCGGCCGCCGCCCGGCGTTCCTTGCGGGTGCCGCCCCTGCGTCGCTCCACGGCCCGGGTCGCGCTGAAGAGCGCCCAGGCCGCGCCGAGCACGCCGAAGCCCGCCCACGCGCTCGGGCTGAAGGCGGTGTCCGCCGCCCACCCGACCACTCCCGTCATGACCAGGCCGACGGGTACGAGGGAGTAGGCGGCGATACGGGCCGCCGAGAGGAAGCGCTTGCGGTAGGCCGTGACCACCGCGATGCCCAGGCCGGCCGCGGAGACGGCGGAACAGACTGTCTCGGCAATCATCCGGTCCTCCAGGCGTGCGGTGTCGGGCAGGCGGGCGGGGCGTCGGAAGGGCGCAGGAAAGCGGTTCGTCCCCGGACAGCGGGTTCGTCCGCTTCCCGTGCGTCTTCGTCCCCTTCCATCCTGCACTGCCAGGGGCCCGCTGTGCCATGCTCCGGCCGGACCATCAGGGACATCTCCGGGTCGTCTCGGGGTTGGCTCCTTCTCAGGGTCCGGGCCCGTCTCCACCCGTCGCACCAGGTACCCGGGTCCGTTCTCCACCCGTGGTCGGGGTGCCCCTCCCGCTGCTGGGAGACTGATGACCATGAGCGACTCCCCCTCCGTACCCGCAGCCGTCCCCGTCGTCCTCGACGTGTGGTGCGAGCTCCAGTGCCCCGACTGCCGGCAGGCCCTCGACGACCTGCACGCGTTGCGCGCCCGCTACGGGGACCGGCTGGAGCTGCGGCTGCGGCACTTCCCGCTGGAGAAGCACAAGCACTCCTTCGCCGCCGCGCAGGCCGCCGAGGAGGCCGCCGAGCAGGGGCAGGGCTGGCCGTACGTCGAGGCGGTGCTCGGCCGGGTGGCGGAGCTGGACCGCGGCGGTGAGGCGTTCCTGGTCGAGGTGGCCGGTGAACTCGGGCTGGACGCCGAGGAGTTCGACACCGCGCTGATCGACGGGCGGCACATCCTGATCGTCGACGCCGACCAGGCCGAGGGCAAGGCGATCGGCGTGACGGGCACCCCCACCTACGTCATCGGCGGCGAACTCCTCGACGGCGGCAAGAGCCAGGAGGGGCTGCGCGAGCGGATCGAGGAGATCACGGACCGCCTGCTGGCCTGAGCCGAACGCCTGCCGGCCCGAGCGGATCATCTGCCGGCCCGAGCGGACCGCCTGCCGGCCTGAACCGGGACGCGAGCCGCGGTGCCGTCGGCCGAACCGCTCTCAGCCCAGTTCCTTCGCCAGGTTGTACGCGGTGGTCTCGTAGCCCAGGGACTCGTAGAGCCGTTCCGCCGGGGTGTTGTCCGCGAAGACGTGGAGGCCGATGCGGTCCTTGCCGCCCTCCATCGTCTGGGTCTCCGCGAGGAGCATCAGGGTGCGTCCGTGGCCGCGGCCCCGCTGCCCGGCGCCGACCTCGACGTTCAGCACCCAGGCCGTGTGCGGCCACAGTCCCAGCCACAGGGTGCCGACCCTGGTCCCCTCGTCCTCCAGGACGCTGATCAGGGTGTTCTCGGTGGCCAGGCCGTCCGGCAGGAACCGGGCGTTGCCCAGGTTCGCCTTGGCGTACGCCTCCGCCTCGGGCACGCCCCGTTCCATCAGGGCGGCGGCGGCTCCGTCCGCGACCTCCGTGAGCCACGGGCCGAGTTCCGCCTCGGTCAGCGGACGGACCGTGCGGCCGGCCGGCAGGGTGTCCCGCGCGCCCTCCGGGGCCAGCCGTTTGACCATGTTGCGGCTGCGCAGGACGTACCCGAGTGCCGTGGCGAGCCGCAGCCCCGTGGCGGATTCCGCGGGGACGGACACCTCGACGCTCCGGCAGCCCCAGCCACGCGCGACCTCCTCGGCGGCGAGCGCGGCGACCGTGCCCCGGCCCCGGCCTCGGTCGGGTTCGTCGATGCGCAGGCCCTCGACGCGGGCCACGGCGGGGCCGTACTCGGGGTGGGTGGTCAGCCGTACTCCGCCCACGGGACGGCCGTTCACGCACACCTGGTAGCGGCGCGAACGTGTCCCGTCGGCCGCGTGCTGGAGCGGCTCGGTCGGCCGCAGGGTCGTGGTCATCGGGATTGTCCTACCCGGTACGGGGTGGGGGATCAGCCCTGGACGCAAGCCATTTGGCGCTCAGGGGTCGAGGTCCTCCCCGGCCCGCTCGTCGAAGACGCGCATCGCCTTGGCGGTCACCGGGCCGGGGGCGCCGGGGAGTTGGCGGTCGTCGGTGCGGTGGACGGCCTGGACGTCGCGCAGGGTGGAGGTCAGGAAGAGCTCGTCGGCGCGGGCGAGGACGTCGAGCGGGAGGTCGGTCTCCCTGGCGCCGGTCCATTCGACGGTCAACGCGCGCGTGATGCCCGCGAGGCAGCCGGAGGCGAGCGGCGGGGTGTGGATCTCGCCGTCGAGGACGACGAAGACGTTCGACCCGGTGCCTTCGCAGAGTTGGCCGACGGTGTTGCCGAACAGGGCCTCGGTGGCGCCGTGTTGGTGGGCGCGGGCGAGGGCGACGACGTTCTCGGCGTACGAGGTGGTCTTGAGGCCGGTGAGGGCGCCGCGTTCGTTGCGGGTCCAGGGGACGGTGACGACGGCGGTGGTGTCGGGGCGCCGGGTGGTCTCGCCGAGGGCGACGACGAGGGTGGGGCCCTGGTCGCCGCGGTCGGAGCCGAGGGGGCCGTGGCCGCCGGTGTAGGTGATGCGCAGGCGGCCGAGCGGCATCGGGTTGGCGTCGAGGACGGCGGCGCAGGCGCGGCGGACCTCGTCGTGGTCGGGATCGGGCAGGCCGAGGCCCTGGGCCGAGCGGGTCAGCCGGTCCAGGTGCCGGGTCAGCGCGAACGGCTCGCCGGCCACGGCCTTCACCGTCTCGAAGATGCCGTCGCCCACGGTCAGCCCGTGGTCGAACACGGACACGCGCGCGGACTCGGTGTCCCACAGCCCGCCGTCCAGCCAGATCTTCACGTCAGGGGTCCCCCTTCGTCGGTCCCGTACGCCGCCGATCCGCTCGGCGCGTACGTTCCCGACGCTATCGCGAGCAGCCGGGACGCCTTCAGTTCGGTCTCCCGCCATTCGCGCTCGGGGTCGGAGCCCCAGGTGATGCCCGCGCCCGTACCGAAACGCAGCATTCCGTCCGTGCGGTCGATCCAGAACGTGCGGATGCCGACGGCCAGTTGGGCGGTCCGGCGGTCCGCGTCGACCCAGCCGACGGCTCCGCAGTACGGGCCGCGCGGCGCGGTCTCCAGGGCGTCGATGATGCGCAGGGCGCTGGACTTGGGCGCACCGGTGACCGAGCCGGGCGGGAAGGACGCGGCGAGCAGCTCGGGCCAGCCGGCGCCGTCGCGCAGTTCGCCGCGGACGGTGGAGACGAGGTGGACCAGCCCCGGGTGCTTCTCGACCACGCACAGGTCGGGCACGGTGACGCTGCCGGTGGCGCAGACGCGTCCGATGTCGTTGCGGACGAGGTCCACGATCATCACGTTCTCGGCGTGGTCCTTCTCCAGGAGGTCCGCCTCGGTGCGCCCGGTGCCCTTGATCGGCCCGGATTCGACGGTACGGCCGCGGCGGCGCAGGAAGAGTTCGGGTGAGGCGGTGGCGACCTCCACGCCGTGCCCCGGCAGCCGGATCGTGCCCGCGTACGGGGCCGGGTTGCCGCCGGTGAGCAGCGCGGTGAGGGCGTCCACGTCCGCGTCGGGAGCGACGGGCGCGGACAGTACGCGGCAGAGGTTGGCCTGGTAGACCTCTCCGGCGGCGATGTGCTCGCGGATGCGCCGCACGCCCGCCTCGTAGGCGGCCCGGTCCAGCGACGACGTCCACTCACCGGCGGCGGGCCCGTGCCAGGCTCCCGGGACCGGCGCGGGGTCGGCCTCTTCGCGGACGTCGGCGAAGCGGGCGCAGGTCAGACCGCCCTCGAAGGAGGCGCAGACGGCCCAGAAGCCGGTGGAGTCGAGGGCCGCGGGGTCGGTGGTGACATCGAGCAGACCGGTCGCGACGAGGCCGCCGAAACGGGCGAGAGGGATGAGGTCGGACACGCGACCGAGTGTATGGCGGGGATCCCACAAGTGTCCTGACCAGGTCATCGGGTCATCGCAAGGCAGCACGCTGCGCAAACGCGTTTTTGTGCTGGCCGGGGAATCCGCTAGAGTTCAACACGTCACCGGGACGCGCAAGCCGACCGAAACGACAAGCGGACGTAGCTCAGTTGGTAGAGCGCAACCTTGCCAAGGTTGAGGTCGCGAGTTCGAACCTCGTCGTCCGCTCGCAGGAATGCAGGGGATCTCGCTGGTCCCCGAGCGCCTGGTGGAGTGGCCGAGAGGCGAGGCAACGGCCTGCAAAGCCGTCTACACGGGTTCAAATCCCGTCTCCACCTCCAAGGACGATTAGCTCAGCGGGAGAGCGCTTCCCTGACACGGAAGAGGTCACTGGTTCAATCCCAGTATCGTCCACTGATCCATCAAGGCTCACAAGGCTTTGTGGATCTTGCGCGATTAGCTCAGCGGGAGAGCGCTTCCCTGACACGGAAGAGGTCACTGGTTCAATCCCAGTATCGCGCACGCAAGATCCACGGCTTCCGGCCGTGATCCCGAGGACGATTAGCTCAGCGGGAGAGCGCTTCCCTGACACGGAAGAGGTCACTGGTTCAATCCCAGTATCGTCCACAAGTACAGAGGCCCCCGACCTTCCGGTCGGGGGCTTCTTCGTGCTCTCGGTTCTCAGCTGGAGAACAGCATGTGGCCGAAGCTCTTGTGCCGGTTGTGGCCGTGGTGACCCCCGTGGTGGCCGCCGTGCGGGGCGCCCCAGGCCGGGGCGGCCGGGTAGCCCTGCGGAGCCGCCGGATAGCCCTGCGGGGCGGGCGGCGGCGGGGGCGCGGGCTGCGACCACTGCGACTCGACACGGGTCAGTGCCTCAAGTTCCCCGTAGTCCAGGAAGATCCCTCGGCAGCCGCTGCACTGCTCGATCTGGACACCGTTGCGGTTGTACGTGTGCATCGGGGCGTGGCACTTCGGACACTGCATGCTCGGCTCAACTCCTCGCCGGTAGGTGGTGCTTCGCCAGGTAAAGACTCGGTCTGGCGTCGGACGGTTGCACCGTACGCGGTTCAACTGGGCGAAGGCGACGGCAGGGTGGCGCTCATCCGCGCGCAGGCGTCGACGACGGCCTGCTCGGCCTCGTCCAACGGGCGTTGCGCGGCAACGGACTTGACGATGGCGAGGGCGGCGGTCTGCACGGTGAGGGCGCGGGCGGGAACATCGAGAACGGGCCACGGATCACCGCCGGCGGGGACGGCGGGCCCTCCGGCGCCCCGATAGGCGTCGAGAAAGCGCACCCACTCCTCGGCGGGCAGCAACCCGCACGCGTACCAGGCGGCAGGCCGCGCGAGATCCCAGGCGGCCTCGCCGACCCCCAGGTCGTCGACATCAATGAGCAACCAGGGCCCGCTGCCCGCCGGATACCGCACGAGCTGCCCGAGGTGCAGATCCCCGTGACAGAGCCTCTGGGCATACGGCGACGGCGCCTCGCCCCGGGCCCAGCCGGGAAGCCCGTCCCAGGCGCGCAGCACGGGCCCGGCGCCGTCGTGGCCCCCCAGGGCACGCAGCCGCCCGACGGCCCGGGCGGCCTTCGCGGGCCCTCGCATGGGCGGCAGCCCGTCCGGTACGGGGCTGTTGTGCAGCCGTGCGAGGAGGCCGGCGGCGGCTTCCCACGGGGCGGCCTCGGGGGCGCCCGGATCGACGGGTGTCCCGTACGGCCAGAGGGTGACGAGGCGTCCGTGCAGCGGGACGGGGTCGGCTCGCAGGGGCGGGAGCAGAACTCCGGGGAGGGCGGCGGCGACGGCGAGACGGGGGCTCAGGTCGTCGATCTCGGCCCCGGGTGCGTGCGCCTTGGCTACGACGCCGCCATGCCGCACGACGGTCACGTCGTCCCGCTCCGCCAGCGCCCCTTCGGTCGCGGCACACCGGCAGACGGCACCCCCCGGATGCACAACACCACGGACCTCGGCCCGAAGCGCGGGCAACAGATCGACCATGGGTCCCCCGGGGGTTGTACGTCGCGTCTCTGAGCGGCGCGGCGCGCTTCGCTGAGCGTACGAGGTTAGAGGGCGGGGGGTGCTGGGTGCGCGGGGGTGGGGTTGGTTGGGTGCGACGGGGTTACGGGGTGCGCGGGGGTGGGTTGGCAGGGTGCGGTGGGGTTGTTGGTTGCCCCGGGGTGGTGCTGGCCGGGAGGGGGTTCACTCACCCGCGCTTGCGGGGTGCCGCTGCGCCCACCCGTGCCGCCCCTAGCGGCACGCATGCCCGCAGCGGCGCGAGGCGGGGCGGGCGGTTCTGGCGGGGCACGCATGTCGCAGCGGCGGCAGGACGGGGTGGGCGGTTCTGGCGAGGCCGCGTGCCCGCAGCG
>LJCV01000007.1 GCA_001298575.1 Actinobacteria bacterium OK074 | reverse complement strand
CCCCCCCCCCGGACCCGCCCCCCCCGGATCCCCCCCCACCGCCACAGCCCCCTCTCCTCCCCCTCCTCCAGACACCACCACCATCACCCCCACAATGATCAGCACCAACCCCGGCACCGTGGCCAAAGCAACCCCCTGCCCCATCAACCCCCACGCCCCCACCGCCGCCACCGGCGTCTCCAACAGCAGCAGGACGCTCATCGTCGTCGCCGAGGTGCGGCCCAAGGCGAAGTTCAGGGAGCCCAGGCCGAGGATCTGTGGGAGGAGGAGCAGGCCCAGTAGGGACAGGTGGGTGGCTCGGTCGAAGCCCGTCAGGGGGATGTGGGTCAGCCAGCAGACCGCGAACAGCTCCACCCCGCACACCAGCGACGTGAACGTCGAGTACAGGGGCGTGCTGACGTCCGCTCGCGAGCGTTCGCTCAGGGCCGTGTAGCCGGCCTGCGCGATGGCCCCGCCCACGGCCAGCAGGTCGCCCGTCAATGCCGTGCCGCCGGAGCGGATGTCGAGGCCGCCCGCCGCCGCGGCCCCGGCCACCGCGAGGACGAGGCCCGTCCACGTCCTGCGGGAGGCCCTGGCGCCCTGGCCCGCCGCGATCAGGGCCTGCCAGACGGGCTGGGTGGCCACCAGGGCCGTCGACATGGCGACCGTGGTCAGCCGCGTGCTCGTCATGAACGCCGCGAAGTGCAGCGCGAGCGCCGTCGCCGCGAGGAAGCCGAACGTCAGCGGGCGCCACTGCTCCCGGCGCAGCAGGCCGCGTTCGCCGCGCGCGACCCTTACCACCTCGCGGCGGCGCAGCAACAGCAGGAACGGGCCCAGGACGACGAAGCCCAGGCAGTTGCGCCAGAAGGCCATCGCCAGCGGGGAGGCCGTCGCCGCCGCGGTGAGCGGGGCGGTGGCCGAGATGGAGACCACGGTGACCGCCATCGCCGCCAGGGTGAGGGGGGTGGCACGGGGGTGTACGTGGGGGTGGTGTGCGTGGGGTGCTTCTGTGCGTGACATCGGGCCCAGCCGCTTGTGCGAAGCCGATCCAACGGATTCAACCGATTCAACCGATCATCCGGCGGATCTTCGGGCCCTCAGTCAAAGCCACGTTTCCCCCGTCCCCTACGGGTTCCGCCCGATCATGTCCTCGCGTACGTCAGGCTCTGCCCGGGGGTTTCCCGGAACCCGTGGACCCCGTGCCTCCGGTTCTGCCCTCACGCCTGCAACCGAACGACCGTCCCACCACGTACTACACGTCCCCCGCGTACGAACGCATACGAACGCGTATGAACGCATACGAACGGCGGCCGACCCGTCGCAACAGGTCGACCGCCGCCGTCACCAACCCCCGAGTTACACGAACGAATTGACCTCAATCGTCTCGTCCCGCCCCGGCCCGACCCCGATCGCCGAGATCGGCGCCCCGGACATCTCCTCCAGCGCCTTCACATACGCCTGCGCGTTCTTCGGCAGGTCACCGAAGGTCTTCGCCTTCGTGATGTCCTCGTTCCAGCCCGGCAGGTTCTCGTAGACCGGCTTCGCGTGGTGGAAGTCGCTCTGGGAGTACGGGAGTTCCTCGACGCGCTTGCCGTCGATCTCGTACGCCACGCAGACCGGGATCTGCTCCCAGCCGGTCAGGACGTCGAGCTTGGTGAGGAAGAAGTCCGTCAGGCCGTTCACGCGCGTCGCGTAGCGCGCGATGACCGCGTCGAACCAGCCGCAGCGCCGGTCACGGCCCGTCGTGACGCCCCGCTCGCCGCCGATGCGGCGCAGCTCGTCCCCGTCCTTGTCGAAAAGTTCCGTCGGGAAGGGGCCCGCGCCGACCCTCGTCGTGTATGCCTTCAGGATGCCGATGACCCGCGTGATCTTCGTCGGGCCGACGCCCGTGCCCGTGCACGCGCCGCCCGCCGTCGGGTTGGACGACGTGACGAAGGGGTACGTGCCGTGGTCGATGTCCAGGAGGGTGCCCTGGCCGCCCTCGAACAACACGACCTTGTCGTCGTCGAGCGCGTTGTTCAGCACCAGCACCGTGTCCGTCACGTACGGCTTCAGGCGGTCCGCGTACGTCAGCAGCTCGCCCACCACCTGGTCGACGGCGATGGCCCGGCGGTTGTAGAGCTTCGTGAGCATCTGGTTCTTGACGTCGAGCGCCGCCTCCACCTTCTGGGTGAGGATCGACTCGTCGTAGAGGTCCTGGATCCGGATGCCGACGCGGTTGATCTTGTCGGCGTACGTCGGGCCGATGCCGCGCCCCGTCGTGCCGATCTTCCGCTTGCCGAGGAAGCGTTCCGTCACCTTGTCCACCGTCACGTTGTACGGCGTGATGATGTGGGCGTTTCCGCTGATCAGGAGCTTGGACGTGTCGACGCCTCGCTCGTTCAGCCCGTCCAGCTCGGAGAACAGGACCGACGGGTCGACGACGACACCGTTGCCGATGACGGGAGTGCATTCAGGTGTGAGGATTCCGGAAGGGAGGAGGTGCAGGGCGTATTTCTGGTCGCCCACCACTACCGTGTGGCCGGCGTTGTTGCCGCCCTGGTAGCGCACCACATAGTCGACGGATCCGCCGAGCAGGTCCGTCGCCTTTCCCTTGCCCTCGTCACCCCACTGAGCACCGAGCAGCACAAGTGCGGGCACGCGCGTACACCCCTTCCGGGCGGGGCATGTCCAAGGTCAGGGGCGTACAGGGGCGTACGCGACCGGTCTGTGTCTCGCACAGCCTGTCTCGTGCACACCTCGTACACCGGCGACCGTCGTTGGTCGCAACCCGTCGGACCGGATGCCCCGGAATAGACGAAGCCCCTGGCGCAATAGCGCAAGGGGCTCTTGCACAAAGATGCTACCCGAGGAAGCGAGGCATGACCGAGGTGGCGACTTTGGCGACTTCCGATCAGCTGCTCGTCGTGATCGATCCCGTCGCCCGGCGGGCCGACGGCGAGTCCGTCCGGATCGCGAAAGACGTGCTCAGCGCGGGTGCGGCCGCGAAGGTGTGCCTGCCGGACGGGCCCGAGGAATTCGCCCGGGTGCTGGCGCGGCGCGGCTCGCGACGGCCGGTTGTGATCGGTGACGACCGGGCCCTGACCCGCGCGGTCGCCCTCCTGTACCGCCGCCGCGAGCTGGGCGGCTGCCCGCTCTCGGTGGTCCCGGTCGGCGGCTCCCCCGGCGCCCTGTCCCTGGCCCGCGCCCTCGGCGTGCCCACGGGTGCGGTCGCGGCGGCCCGCGCGGTCCTGGAGGGCGCGGAACGCCGCCTCGACCTCCTCGTCGACGACAGCGACGGCGTGGTCCTCGGCGCCCTGCGGATCCCGCCGACCGCGGTCGAGGACGAACCCGCCGTCGAGCCGGACGCGCCCTCCGTCGCACACCCCTGGCTGCGCACCTGCCAGTCCCTGGTCCGCACCCTGGCCACCCGCCCCGGCCGCACGACCCGTACGGCACCCGCGGCCCTGCACCTCGTCCGCCCCGCACGCCTCCGGGTCGAGGTCGACGGCGTCACCCTGGTCGACCTGGACCAGCCGGTGGCGGGCGTCTGCGTGACCCCGGGCGCCACGGGCGGCCCGGCGACGGTCGAGGTACGCCCCCTCTCGGTCGGCGCGGAGGCGGCCCTCCTCCTGGCCCACGGCCACACGGTCACCGTCTCGGGCGCGGACTTCCGCTACCGGGCGGACACGGCGGTCGCGGGACCGGTACGGAGACGGACGTGGACGGTTCGGGAGGGGGCTTGGGGGTTGACGTTGCCGGTGGGGTGAGGCGTCAGCCTTGGGGGGCTTGGAAGCCGGTGGTGTCGAGGGTGCAGCCGAAGGGGTCGGGGATATAGAGCTTCTCGCCGAAGGGCTTGGTGAAGCGGGTCTCGTATCCCCTCGGGGACGGCGACCCGAAGACGATGGCCTGCTCCTGCTGCATGTCGAGGACCAGGTAGACGGGGACGCCTGCCTTGCCGTAGACCTCGACTTTGTCGGTGAGATCCCCGCTCCGGGTGGAGACCGAGGTCAGCTCGGCAACGAACGAAAGACCTTCGCCGTCCAGGTGGACGCTGTCCGTCTCGTACGTCTGCGCGTGCGCGGCGTGGATGTCCGGCCCGAAGGCGCGCTCGGCTCCGGGAAAGACGAACAGGTGGGGAGTCCTGTCGAGGAGGTGTCCTCCGGGGAGATACGGCTCAAGTTGGCCGCACACCCGCCGCATGACACGGGTGTAGAACCCCTTCGGCCACGGCGACAGAACAATGTTCCCCCCGATGATCTCCGGCTTGTAACCGGCGGGCACCCTCAACTCGTCCAAGTCGTCGAGCATGCCCTCGAAACCGCCCCGCATACGTTCGCCTCCCCTGATGCACAGACAGCACCCAGGGTAGTCAATCAGTCACGCAGAGCCGGACGGCAGCACATCACTCTCATCCTTCAACCCCACCCCCGTAAGCCCCAACTCCCGCGCCCGCCCCATCAACCCGACCAACTTCGCCGCCGCACCCTCGTACGTCAGCCCAAGCGGCGGGCGGATGTTGGACAAGCAGTTGCGGTCCGCGTCCGTCGTCACACCCGGACGCGGCTGGTACGTCAGGTACGCGCCCAGGGAGTCCGCCGCCGACATGCCGGGGCGTTCGCCGATGAGGACGACCACCATCGTGGCGTGCATCGCGGACGCGACGTCGTCGCCGAGCGCGACCCGAGCCTGTTCCGCGAGCACCACCGGGCCGACCCGCCACTCCACCGGCAGCAGCGCCGTCGTCGCCGTCACGACCGCCGCCGCGTGTTCGTGGACCGCGCGGCTGGAGAGGCCGTCGGCGACGACGAAGACGACGTCCCAGCCGTCGGCGGGCAGGTGGGCGCGGTCCGCCGGGGTCAACCGGCGGCCCAGGTCCGGGCGTTGGAGGTACGTCAGGCGGTCGCCGGCCGCGCTGCGGACCCGGATCGTGGGGGTATCCGGAAGCGCCGCCGCCACCGTCTCCGCCTCGAACGGCGAGTGCACCGCGTCCCGTGCCGCCGCGTGCGCGGCCTGCAACTCCAGGCGGTGGCGGGTCGGCAGCGCGGAGCCGGAGCGGCCGAGGCCGATCCGGGCCTGGGTGTGCCGCCGCAGCGCACCCCACATCGCCAGGTCGGACTCGCTTGCCCGCACGTCCACTTGACGGCCCGTCATGCCACAGCCCCCATTACCGAAGAATCCGCCGCGGAACCCGCCGAAGAACCCACCGCCAACTCCCGCCCAATCGCCGTCAACGGATGCCCCGTCCCCGTCACGTCCCGGATCCCGCCGCCCTCGTCCAGGAGCCCGATCCGGCCCAGCCACGCCTCGAACTCCGGGGCCGGGCGCAGCCCGAGGACCTCGCGGAGGTACAACGCGTCGTGGTAGGAGGCGGATTGGTAGTTGAGCATGATGTCGTCGCCGCCCGGCGTGCAGATCACGAAGGACGCGCCCGCGACTCCCAGCATGGTCAGCATGGTTGAGACGTCGTCGTCATCAGCGTCGGCGTGGTTGGTGTAGCAGATGTCCAGGCCCATCGGCAGGCCGAGCAGTTTGCCGCAGAAGTGGTCCTCCAGGGCCGCGCGCAGGATCTGGCGGCCGTCGTAGAGGTACTCGGGGCCGATGAACCCGACGACCGTGTTCACCAGCAGCGGCTCGTAGCGCCGGGCCACCGCGTACGCCCGTACCTCCACCGTCTGCTGGTCGACCCCGTGGTGCGCGTTCGCGGAGAGGGCGCTGCCCTGGCCGGTCTCGAAGTAGAGGGCGTTGGAGCCGACCGTGCCCCGGCCCAACTCCCTTGCCGCCGCGTACGCCTCGTCGAGCAGGCCGAGCGTGACGCCGAAGGAGGCGTTGGCGGCCTGGGTGCCCGCGATGGACTGGAAGACCAGGTCCACCGGCGCGCCCCGCTCCATCAGGTCGATGCTGGTCGTGACGTGGCACAGCACGCAGGACTGGGTCGGTATCTCGTAGCGCTGGATGACCCCGTCGAGCAGTTCGAGCAGGTCCCGTACGGCCTTGGGGCTGTCCGTGGCGGGGTTGATGCCGATGACCGCGTCGCCGGAGCCGAGCAGCAGGCCGTCCAGGAGGGCGGCGGCGACGCCGGCGGGGTCGTCGGTGGGATGGTTGGGCTGGAGCCGGGTGGAGATCCGGCCGGGCAGGCCGATCGTCGAGCGGAACGCCGTCACGACCCGGACCTTGCGCGCCACCGCGACCAGGTCGGCGTTGCTCATCAGCTTGGACACCGCCGCCGCCATCTCGGGCGTGATCCCGGGCGACACGGCCGCGAGCGCCACCGCGTCGGCCGCGGGCGACAGCAGCCACTCGCGGAAGGCCCCGACCGTCATCCCCGCCACCGGCGCGAACGCGGCCGTGTCGTGGGTGTCGAGGATCAGCCGGGTCACGTCGTCGGCCTCGTACGGGATCAGCGGCTGCGTAAGGAAGGCGGTCAGGGGCACCTCGGCCAGCGCCCAGCGGGCCGCGACCCGCTGCCCGGCGGACTCGGCGGCGAGCCCGGCCAGCCGGTCCCCGGACCGCTCCGGGCTCGCCGCGGCGAGCAGCGCCGCGAGCCCCGCGAAGGTGTGGGTGCGCCCGCCGAGGGTGGACATATAGGTGCTCATGTCCGCGACCGTACGAGCCTTCCGACGGCCCGGTCCACGTCTCACGGGGTCCCGCGGGCAGAGTTAACAAGGACGTTCGCCCCACCGGTCTTCTAATGGTCTAGTTGACATACATTTAACGCGTCGGTCCGCTCCGCCGACTCATTCGGACTACAGAGTTCCCCACCGGAAGACATACCGAACAGGCACCGAACACGCACCACTGCACTCGGGCACGGGCACGGAAGGGGTCGTCGCATGGCCGTACAGGAGGGCGTCGCCCCAGACGCGCAGATGGCCGGGGAAGGGACAGTTCACCGGCTCAAGCCGAACGCGATCGGCCTGCTCGGGGTGGTCTTCATGGCCGTCGCGACGGCGGCGCCGATCACCGCGATGACGGGCAACGTGCCCTTCATGGTCTCCGCCGGAAACGGCATCGGAGCCCCCGCGAGCTACCTCGTCGCAATGGTCGTCCTGGCGATCTTTTCCATTGGCTTCACCTCGATGGCGAAGCACATCACGTCGACGGGCGCCTTCTACGGCTTCATCTCCTACGGCCTCGGCCGCACGGTCGGTCTCGCCTCGGGCCTGCTCGCGACCTTCGCGTACGTCGTGTTCGAGCCGGCGCTGATCGGCATCTTCTCGATCTTCGCCACCGGAACTCTCAAGGACCAGACGGGACTTGACGTCCCGTGGTGGGCCTGCGCGTTCCTGATGCTCGCCGTCAACGCGACCGGCACCTGGTTCGGCGTCTCGGTCGCCGAGAAGCTGCTCGTCGTCCTGCTGGGCACGGAGGTGACCGTCCTCGCGGCGATGGCGATCTCGGTCGCCCTGCACGGCGGCGGCCCGCACGGCTTCACCTTCGCCCCGGTCAACCCGGTCAACGCCTTCAAGGGGACGTCCGCCGGCCTCGGCCTCTTCTTCGCCTTCTGGTCGTGGGTCGGCTTCGAGTCGACCGCGATGTACGGCGAGGAGTCCCGCGACCCGAAGAAGATCATCCCCAAGGCGACGCTGATCTCGGTCCTCGGCGTCGGCGTCTTCTACGTCTTCGTCTCCTGGATGGCCATCATCGGCAACGGCGAGAGCGAGGCCGTCAAGGTCGCCTCCTCGGCGAACCCGCTCGCCCTCTTCTTCAACCCCACCGAGCACTACGTCGGCCACTGGGCGGTCGACCTCATGCAGTGGCTGATGATCACCGGCTCGCTCGCCTGCGGCATGGCCTTCCACAACTGCGCCAGCCGGTACATGTACGCGCTCGGCCGCGAAGGCGTCCTCCCCTCTCTCAAGAACACCATCGGCCGCACCCACGCCAAGCACGGCTCCCCGCACATCGCGGGCTTCGTGCAGACCCTGATCAGCGCCATCCTGATCGTCGCGTTCTGGGTCAGCAGCAAGGACCCGGCCAACGCGATGTACGTCCTGCTCGCCATCCTCGGCACCATGGCGATCCTGGTCGTGCAGGCGGTGTGCTCGTTCGCCGTGCTGGCCTACTTCCGCACGAACCACCCCGAGAGCCGCCACTGGTTCAAGACCTTCACCGCCCCGCTCCTCGGCGGCATCGCGATGCTCGCGGTGGTCCTGCTCCTGGTGTCCAACATGAGCGTCGCGGCCGGCTCGGAGTCCGATTCGCTGCTCCTGAAGGCGACACCGTGGCTGGTGGCCCTGGTCGCGGCGACGGGCCTCGGCTACGCGACCTACCTGCGCCTGCGGGCCCCGGAGCGGTACGCGCTGCTGGGGCGGACGGTGCTGGAGGAGACCAAGGAACGGTAGTGACGGGGGCGCGCGACGGATCGTGCGAGCGTCGTGAAGGTTCCGCTGTTCCCGCAGTGGCCCGTGACATGTGCCTCGTAACGTGACCGCATGTCAGGCACACGGCCACCGGTGAACGGCGGCACCGCGCGAGCCTCGCGACTCCGGTTACGTTGTCTCACGTCCCTCTGCCGTACGTTCGCCGCCCTGGTCCTCGTGGGCGGAACAGGAGCCGGAGTCGCGGTCGCGGCCCCGGCTCCGGTTACGCTCCAGTACACCTGCGCCCTCCCGATCATCCCCGACCAGCCCATGACGGGATCGGTCGTGTGGACCGCCTCCGACACGCACGTCGTCGGCCGCCCCACCCCGCGCCTGCCGGTCACGGCCTCGGCGCGGGTCGGCTCCCTCATCCCGCAGACGCTCCGCGCGATCGGCGCGACGACGATCTCCGGCACCGCGGACGTCAGCGCCGTCGTAACCGCCCCGCAGGGGGACATCGAGGTCACCGTGCCGCTGACGGTCCCCGAGACCGACCTCCCCTCCTCCGGCGACCTGACCGTCCGGGCCAGCGGGGTCATCCCGTCGTTCGTCTTCACCAAGGCGGGCCGGGCGAAGATCCACGTCGGCGGGATCGCCCTGCACATCACCCCCCGCGAGGCGGACGGCGACGAGACGTTCCTGGGCAAGGTCGACACGTCCTGCACGGTCAACTCCGGCCAGAACACGGTCCTTTCGTCGTTCCGGATCCTGCCGGCGACACAGCCGGGTCCTACGACGTCGGCGTCGGCGCCGGGCGGAAGCGGGGGCGGAAGCGGGGGCGGAGGCAAGGGCGGGGGCAAGGGCAAGAGCACCGGCCTAGGCCCATCGGGCTCGGCCTCGGGAACAGGCCCGGGCGGAACCCCCACCCCGGACCCCAGCGGCTCCACCACCGCGAGCGCCACGACATCGACATCGACATCGACCACGCCCGCCCCCGCCGGTGGCGGCGCCCCCACGGTCGCCGCCCGCTCGACCGCCTCCGAGCTCCACACCGACACCGCGAACCGCGCCCCCGTCCCGGCCCCCGTGCGCGCGGGCATCGCCGTCGTGGCCGTGGGGGTGGCCGCGGCGGGCTGCGCGTGGTGGCTCAGACGGCGGCCGGAGCGTGGGGATGCCTGAGCCCGAGGACGTCGAGTTCGCGCCCGAGGACGTCGAGTTCGTGTCCAACGACGGTGGCGGCGGCGGGAGTTCGTACGTCCAACGGGGCAACGGGCAGATGTTCATCGCCAAGTACATCGACACGGTGAACGTCCACCCCGCCCCCACCGAGCCACCGCGCGAGAAACCCCCCGAGGACCCGCCCGCGAAAGCCGACGAGCCGCCGCAGAGCGAACTAGCCAAGACCGCCGACAAGTTGGCGGAGTTGGTCAGGAAACGCTGGGAGGACGACGAGCGCCGTCGCAACATCCAGGACCCGCACCCGCTGGCCGTGCACTGGACGACGCCCAGGGACGAGGACCTGCCGGAGCACTCGGAACTCGTCCGCCGCCCGCGAACGGAAACGACGGACACGGAGGAGACCGAGCCCGAGGCTCCCCCGGCCGGTCGACTCGACCTGACCGGCCACCTCGCCCAGATCGCCGACGTCTACGAGCGGGTCCCGTCCCGCCGTCTCGTGGTGCTGGGCAAGGCGGGCTCGGGCAAGACCGTGCTGGGCGTGCGGTTCGTGCTGGACCGACTGAAGACCCGCAGGTCCGGCGCGGCCGTACCGGAACCCGTGCCGGAGATCTTCAGCCTCGGGTCGTGGAACCCGAAGGACGAGGATCTGCGGACCTGGCTCGTCGGCCGGCTCAGCCGCGACCAGCCCGGTCTGGCCGCGCCCGACGCCGACGGGAGGACACCGGCCGAGGAGCTGGTGGACGGCGAACTGATCCTGCCCGTCCTGGACGGGTTCGACGAGATCCGGGTGGGCCTGCGCTCCGACGCGCGCGAGCAGCTCTCCAAGACCCCGCTGCCGTACATCCTGACCAGCCGTTTCGACGAGTACGAGGCCGCGGTGCGCAACACCAGGGGCATGCACCTCGCCGCCGTCGTCGAGCTGGCCGCCCTGCGCCCGGACGACTCGGCGGAGTACCTGCGGCTGAGCAGCGCCAAGGCCGTCGCACCCGAGTGGCGGCAAGTGCGGGACGAGATGCGCGCCCACCCCGACGGCCCCCTGGCCAAGGCGCTGTCCACCCCCCTGATGGTCACCCTGGCGGCAGCGGTCTACGGCGAACAGGGCACCGAAGCAACAACCGAAGAAGAAGCCACAGGAGCAACCGAAGGCACGGGCGGCAGCACCCCGGAGAACGAGCCGCACACCCCACGCTCCCTCCTGAACACCACCCGCTTCCCCACCCCCGCCCACATCGAGTCCCACCTCCTGGCCGCCTTCCTCGCCTCCGCGTACCGCGAGCGCCCCGGCGACCTGCACCGCTGGCACCCGCAGAGCGCCCACCGCTGGCTCACCCACCTCGCCGAGCACCTGCACCGGCGCAAGACCCCCGACCTGGAGTGGTGGGAGCTGGGCACGTCGATGCGCACCGGGCACCGCACGCTCCTGATCGCCTTCCTGGCGGCCCTGTCGTACGGCGTCCCGACCGCCATCGGCAACATCCCCGTGGACCTGGTCCGCACCTCCTACGGCCTCGGCTTCGCGCTGCGGCGCGGTCTGGCCGTCGGGCTGCTGCACGGGCTGGTGGCCGGGGCGGCGTTCGGCTTCATCTACTGGCTCGCCACCAGGAGCAGCCTGCTGAAGCCGGCGCCGGTACGCGTCAGCCTCTTCGGCGGCGGATCGCGGCGCACCGGCACGGAGCTGTGGAAGCGGTCCGCGCTGGGCGCCCTGGTCGGGTTCTCGTTCGCGCTCGTCGTCGTGCTCGTCGACCGGTTCCCCGTACGGTGGCTCGGGCTCTACGACGGCCTGGGCGGCGAACTCCCGTGGTCCGCGGTCGTGTTCCCCCTGGAGATCGGGGTGGCGGTGGGGCTGGCGCTGGGGGTCATCACCTGGCTGGAGTCCCCCGTCAAAGTGAAGGAGGCCACCAGCTTCGTCGGCCTCCTGCGGTCGAACCGCAAGAACGTGTACGCCCATTTGGCGGTCTGGGCGCTCGCGGTCGGCCTCGTGGGCGGGGTGGTGGAGAGCTTCAGCAACAGCCTGCTCGGCAGCGTCCAGCTCAGCCTCGTGTTCGGCGTCGAGGGCGCCTTCGGCGGCGGCCTGGGCTACGGCCTCAGCCTGAGCGCCTGGTGCCAGTGGTTCGTCCTCGCCCGCCTCTGGCTCCCCCTCACCCGCCGCCTCCCCTGGCGCCTGATCGCCTTCCTCGACGACGCCTGCGAACGGGGCGTGCTGCGCCGGACGGGCGCGGTGTACCAGTTCCGGCACGCCAGCCTCCAGGAGCACCTCACCAAACCGGCCCCCCGCAAGGGCAGTTGAGCGGAGGCGTAACGTTCTTTCCGGCCGGCGGTCTTTCCGGCCGGCGGTCTTTCCGGCCGGCGAGCAAAGTGGTCCGGTGCACTACGGGGGTAGTTCCAGCATGGTCCAGACAGTCAGACGTGTCCTCAACTCGGTCCGACGGCGGTCCCGCGGCTCCCAGGCCCGCATCGCCCTGGCCGTCGCCGCCGCCCTCGCCCTCGCCCTCACCGCCGTCCTCCTCGTACACGCCACCCGCTCCCCCGCCGACGGCATCGCCCAGGCCCCCCACGCCGACGCCCCCGCCTGCGCCCGCATCGCCAAGAGCTACCCGGCGGTGCTGGGCGGCCACCGGCGGACCGACACGTCGTCGACCCCCGGGATCGCCGTGTGGGGCGACAAGGCCGTCGTCCTGCGCTGCGGGCTGACCCCGCCCGCCGCGACCACCGACCCGTGCGTGGCGGTCGACGGCGTGGACTGGGTCTACCGGCAGTCCGCGTCCCGCGACGGCCGCAAGGTGATCATCACGTACGGCCGCGAGCCCGCCGTCGAGGTCACCCTCTCCACCCAGGACACCGCCGTCGACGGCGCACTGGTGGACCTGAGCGGCCTCGTCCGCCCGATCCGCCAGCACGACCACTGCATCGACTCCACCGGCAGCTGAAGGACCCGATCTCTCGTGAAACGCCCCCCTGCCCGCGTCTGGGCCCCGGTCCTGGCCGTCGTCGTCTGCGCCGGAGCCCTCGCCGCGGTGAATATGTCCGACGACGGCACCGACGCCACCCCCGGCCGCCACCTCGCCACCGACGGCTCCCTCACCATCGACGCCGCCCACCGCACCGCCGCCCCGGACATCGCCGGAGCGGGTGTCGACGGCGGCACGGTGCGGCTGTCCGACTACGCGGGCCGGACCGTCGTCGTCAACGTGTGGGCCTCCTCGTGCGGGCCCTGCCGCGCGGAGACCCCGATGCTGGTGCGGTACCAGAAGGCGATGAGGGACCGGGGCGTCGTCGTCCTCGGTCTGAACGAGGACGCCTCCGCCGCCGCGGCCCGCTCCTTCGCCGACGACGTCGGCATGTCCTACCCCAGCCTCCTGGACCCCGACACGAAGCTGTTCCACCGGCTGGCGCGGGGGCTGGTGAGCACGCAGGGGATCCCCGTCACGCTCGTCGTCGACACGAGCGGCCGGGTCGCTGCGACGACGGCCGGGACGCTGACCGAGACCCGGCTGACCCGCTTGGTCAGCGCCGCGCAAACGGATTGATTCGGGTGGCGGCAGGGCTCCCGCATCAACTCTCCGGCTGGCAACGTCGCAGGTGAGGGCCGTCCGCCACGCGCCGGCCCCGTCCCCACGCGGGCCTCGCGTCAGCCGGACCGAAGGAACAGAATGAGATCAGCAAGGAAGTCCGAGCGCCTCGTGCTGGCGCTCGTCGGAACACTCGCCGCCGTCACGGCACCCCTGACGGTGTCCGCACCGGCATGGGCGTCCAGTACGACCGCCGCCGCTACGACAGCTACGACAACTACGACAACTACGACCGGCACGACCAACACGCTCAGCACCGCGGCGCCCAGCCAGGCCCAGTGGAACACGCTGGACAAGATCGCCACCTCCCACTCCGTGCTCGGCCTCGCCGACACCGGCTCGGTGGTGCGGCTGGCCGCCGGCACCTCGGCCGCCGAGCAGGCGAAGGTCCGGGCGCAGCTCCCGACGGGCACCGGCACCGCCGTCCGCACCAGCAAGTTCAGCGCGGGCGAGCTGAGCAAGATCCAGAAGACGGTGACGGCCCGCGACTGGAACAGTGACGCGGACAAGTACGGCGTCGCCACGTCGTACGACCCCGCCACCGACAAGGTGACCGTCTACACCAACGCCCCCAGCTCCGTCACGAAGTCGCTGACGAAGGCGTACCCGGGCGCCGTCGACGTACAGCAGTCGCGGCTGGAGGCCCAGAACAGCCGGTTCGCCGACGCCCAGCCGTTCTGGGGCGGCACCGCGCTGATCGGCAGCGAGAGCAGCGGCAAGTACAAGTGCACGGCCGGTTTCACCGTCGAGTCGCGGGCGACCGGCGCCGAGTACATGACGACCGCGGGTCACTGCTACAACAACCTGACGCACGTCTACAACCGCCGGACGAACGACACCGACGGCAACTGGGTCGGCCAGGTCACGCGCCGGAACCAGAACATCGACACCGAGCTGATGTACGCCCAGTCGAACTCCGCCTACGCCCCCTACATCTTCACCGGCGGCAACGCCAGCAGTGAATCCAACGACTGGGTGTACGGAACAGAGGCGCCCGCCCTCAACACGAAGGTGTGTGTGAGCGGTTCCGTGTCGTTCGACCACTGCGGTCACCCCATCGTCGACACCAGCTTCAGCATCTGCTACTCGGGCGGAATCAACTGCATCAAGGACGGCAAGGGCTTCCTCTACGAGCGGGGCGGCACCAACTGGCCCGCCTACGACAACGGGGAGATCACGCAGGGCGGTGACTCCGGCGCCCCCATCTTCGTCGAGGACCACACCCAGTCGGCCGCCTGGATCGTCGGCTCGCACTCCGGCCTCATCTGGACGGCCGGGGGCAACAACTGCGGCTGCACGAAGCCGCAGATGGTCGGCGTGAACGTACAGAAGATCGTCGGGGACATGGGGGTCGACGTCGTCACCAAGAACTGAGCGCCGGAGACCATCCCGGCGAACGTTTCCGGAGCACTGAGGTGCCGGCCGCCCCACGGGCGGCCGGCACCCACCGCCCGGCCCCTCCCCCTCGCGCAGGTACAGGCGCGGGCGCCCAAAGACACGCCGCGCCGCCCCGACCGCCGCCGCCCTCCTGCCTGTCGGCCTTCGGCGGCGCCGCACATCTGGAGTCACCATGCCCCACCCCCGCAAACCCGTCACAGCACCGCCGCCGCCGTCCGTTCCCATGAACCAGGACGACGCCCAGGGGCGCCACGCGGGCGTCAGGATCAGCCGCTGGCTGTCGGCCGGCTTCCCCTACTTCGGCCCCTTCGTCATGATCGCGGCCCTGGTGAACGTCCTCGCCCTCGCCATCGGCGGCACCGGCATCACCGACTCGGCCGACCAGTACCTGGCCAACGCCGACTGGAGCCAACCCCACACCTGGGCCGCGCTGCTGCTCAAGATCGGCGCCAGCGGGCTGGGCTTCCTGCCCGTGGGCGTGGCCGCCTACCTCGCCTACGGCATCGCCGGCCGCCCCGGCGTGATCCCCGGCCTCCTGGGCGGCATGGCCGCGATGGGTGTCGACGGCGGCGTCCTCGTCAGCCTGGCCGCGGGTCTGATCTCCGGTGGGGCGGTCGTCGCCCTGGAGCGGATACCCGTCCCGCCGAAACTGCGCGACCCCGCCTCGACGATCCTGATCCCGCTGCTGGCCTCGCTGTTCACGGCGGCGGTGCTGATCGCGTTCGTCGGCGAGCAGTTGGACTCCCTGTCCGCGTGGCTGCACCAGAAGATGGCCTACCTGGAGTTCCACGACACCGCGCTGCTCGGCGTGTTCCTCGGCCTGATGGTCTGCTCCGACCTCGGCGGCATGCTGGGCAAGGCGGCGGTCGCCTTCGGCACGGCGGGGGTGAGCGGGTACGACACGTCGAAGTTCAGCCCGATCGACATGACGATCATGGCAGCGGTGGTGGCCGCGGGCATGGTCCCCGCACTGGGCCTGACCCTGGCAACGCTGGTACGCGGCAAGCTCTTCACCGAGGCGGAACGGTCCTACGGCAGGGTCGCCTGGCTCTTCGGCGCGGCGGCGATGCCGGAGGGCACGGTGCCGTTCGCGTTGTCCGACCCCCTACGGGTCATCCCGGCGACCCTGGCCGGCGGAGCGGTGACCGGCGCCCTGGTCATGACCTTCGGCGCCACGATCACGGTCCCCTACGGCGGTGCCCTCGCGGCCGGGGACATCGGCAAGCCGCTGCTGTTCGCGGTCGCGGTGGCAGCGGGGGTGGTGGTCACGGCCGCGGCGACGGTCGGCCTGAAGCTGCTGGGCCGTGGTGCGGTACCGGTTGCCACGGCCCGCACCACGACGGGCAGCAGCCGCCGCAAGAGCCCGGCGGCGGCCTGACGTCAGCCGACGGCCTTGAGGCCCTCAACGAAGGTGGAGAAGGCGGCGGTTGGGAGGTGCAGCACCGGGCCGGTGGGGTGCTTGGAGTCACGAACCGCGGACGCCGCTCACAGGAGGGCACTTCGCCGGGAAATTCGTCCGGGGAACACAATGCCCAGCGCCGCCTCGGCCTGTCGAACGCCGCACGGCCGGCCACCGGATCGGCGGTCGGCCGTGCAATCCTGCCGGTAAGTCCTACCGGTACACCGAACCTGTATCAGTAGTTGTAACTACAAACCAGCTTCGCGCCGTCCGAGCCGTTGATGCTGCACTTTTCATACGTGTTCGCATCGTAGTTGGTCCAGTCCAGAGTGATGTCCAGAGTCTGGCCAGACTTCAACCCCCCAAAGGCACCCGAGGACGTGCAGTTGTTGGAGACAACACTTGCCCACCCCGACTGGGACGAGCCGTCCGCGCGCACTCCATCGACCTTGACCGCGCTCAGCGCACGACTGCCCTTGTTGCAGATCTGCACGGACACCCCGGACGCGGCCTGGGCCTGCCCCGGGAGAACCAGGACGCCCAGGGCCGCCGCCGCCAGCACCGCCACGGATGTCGCTTTCACGTGGAACATGGACACGATAAACCCCTCAGAATCCGTCTTCCGGCCCTCTTGGGCCAAATCCATCATTCGGGTTCGGCAAGGAATCCACCAGGGAAATACCGGTAGAGAGGGCGCAAGGGGTGTGAATTTATCGCACATTTCCCTTCGTTGGGAATTCGAATTCAATTCTTCGTTTTATGGAAGACGCCGCCGGTGCCGGAAAGGTTGAGCGACCCTTGCGGGCCTCGTCCGCGACACTCACTCGCCGTGTCGCCCCACGGGGCCGCTGAAACCGCACTGAAACCGCGCTGAATGCGCCCTCCCGCAACCTCTGCGGCATGACGAACACAACCAGGACTACGACTACGACTACGGCCACAGCCACGGCCACAGCCACGACCGACGAACTCGCCATCTCAGCCACCGGGCTGCGCAAGGCGTACGGGGACAAGACCGTCCTCGACGGCATCGACATCCAGGTGCCCACCGGCACGGTCTTCTCCCTCCTCGGCCCGAACGGCGCCGGCAAGACCACCGCCGTCAAGATCCTCTCCACCCTCATCGGCGCCGACGCCGGCCAACTCCACGTCGGTGGCCACGACTTGGCCGTCGCCCCGCAGGCCGTGCGCGCCGCGATCGGGGTCACCGGACAGTTCTCCGCCGTCGACGGCCTGATCACCGGCGAGGAGAACATGTTCCTCATGGCGGACCTGCACCACCTGTCCAAGCAGGAGGGCCGCCGTACCGCCGCCGAACTCCTCGAACGCTTCGACCTCGCCGAGGCCGCGAAGAAGCCCGCCTCCACCTACTCCGGCGGCATGAAGCGCCGCCTCGACCTCGCGATGACCCTGGTCGGCGACCCCCGGATCATCTTCCTCGACGAGCCCACCACCGGCCTCGACCCCCGCTCCCGGCACACCATGTGGGGGATCATCCGCGACCTGGTCGCCGGCGGCGTCACCGTCTTCCTCACCACCCAGTACCTGGACGAGGCCGACGAACTCGCCGACCGCATCGCCGTCCTGCACGACGGCACGATCGCCGCCCAGGGCACCGCCGAAGAGTTGAAGCGGATCGTCCCCGGCGGCCACGTCCGCCTCCGCTTCACCGACCCGGCCGCGTACCAGTCCGCCGCCGTCGCGCTCCGCGAAGCCACCCGCGACGACGAGGCGTTGACGCTCCAGATCCCCAGCGACGGCAGTCAGCGCGAACTCCGCGCCGTCCTCGACTGGTTGGACGCGGCCGGCGTCGAGGCGGACGAACTGACCGTCCACACCCCGGATCTCGACGACGTGTTCTTCGCCCTGACCACCCCCAACGCCACCCCCAACACCACCCCCAACGCCACCGCCACCGCCAGCCAGGCCGACCAGGCCAACCAGCCCAAGGAGTCCGTCCGATGAGTACCCTCTCCCTCGCCGTCCGCGACTCGTCGACGATGCTGCGCCGCAACCTGCTCCACGCCCGCCGCTACCCGTCCATGACGCTGAACCTGCTGCTCACCCCGATCATCCTGCTCCTCCTCTTCGTCTACATCTTCGGCAACGTGATGAGCATGGGCATCGGCGGCAATGGTGGCAGCGGCGGGCACGCGGACCGGTCCGCCTACATCGCCTACATCGTCCCGGGGTTGCTGGTGATGACCATCGGCAGCACCGTGATCGGGGCCGCAGTCTCCGTCTCCATGGACATGTCCGAGGGCCTCATCGCCCGCTTCCGCACGATGGCGGTCTACCGCGGTTCGCTGATCATCGGGCACGTCGTCGGCACCGTCCTGCAAGTGCTCGCGAGCCTGGTCCTGGTCGGTCTCGTCGCCGTGGCCATCGGCTTCCGCTCCACCGACGCCACGGCGCTGGAGTGGCTGGCGGCGGCCGGGATGCTGGTGCTGTTCACCCTGGCGCTCACCTGGATCGCGGTCGGGATGGGCCTGGCCAGCCCCAACCCCGAGGCGGCCAGCAACATGGCGATGCCGCTGATCCTGCTCCCGCTCATCTCCAGCGCGTTCATCCCGGCCGACACCATGCCGGGCTGGTTCCAGCCCATCGCCGAGTACCAGCCGTTCACCCCGGCCATCGAGACCCTGCGCGGCCTGCTGCTCGGCACGGCGATCGGCAACAGCTGGTGGATCGCGCTGAGTTGGTGCGTCGGCCTGATCGTCCTCGGCCACCGCTGGTCGACGGCACTGTTCAACCGCGACCCGAAGTAACCGAAGTACCCGAAGTGGCCGGGGTATCCGAAGTGGCCGGGGTATCCGAAGCCGCCGCCATGACGGCGCGTGCCGCCTCCCGCAACTCGTCCCGCCCCAGGGCGGCGTACTCCGACACGGCGTCGGCGTACGCCGCCCGGTCGGCTTTCTCGGCCGCCTTGCGGGCCCGGTCCGCCGACATCGTCGGCTGGAAGTCCCGCAGCACCCGCAGCCGTTCGGCCAGCGCGATCATCCGTACGGCACCGGCACCGGCACCGCTGGCGCCACCCGCGCCCGTGTCGCCGGACACGATCCCCGCCATGCCGAGGGCGTGCAACACCGTCCCGAACAAGGGGAGTTCCATGGGCGACCCGGCCGGCCCGGAGAGCAGAATCCGCAGCCCGTCCCGCAGTTGGCCGACCGTCGCCGCGACCAGTTCGAGCCGGTCGGCGTGCGCGTGCGCCGTCACCGCCGCCGACTGGACCTGGAGCATCCACCGGTCGAGGAAGGGATCGCCGTCGTACATCGCCCCGGCGTCGGACATCGAACCGGCGTCGGACATCGCCACGGCGTCGGACATCCGCTCCAGGTTGCGGCGCCACAGCCCGAGCCCGACCTCCGTGAGTCCGCGGGCGAGCGCGATCTCGGCGCGCCCGCCGAAGTCCGGGCTGTAGAAGTCGTCCTGCTGCCCCGCGCCCGCGCCCTCCGCCTGCCGCAACCAGTACTCGGCCTCGTCGGGTTCGCCGCGCTGGAGGCAGGCGAGGACCAGGCCCCAGCGGACGCCGATGGAGTCGTGCTCGTCGCCGAGGCGCGGCAACGCGTCCAGTGCCGCCTTGAGATGCCCGTACGCGGCCTCGCCCTGCTCGGTCTGGAGGCACAGTTCGCTCAGCCGGGCATGGCCCATGACCTGGAGGAACGGGTTGTCGACCGGCGCCAGGGCGGCGATGCTGCGGCGGGCCGAGTCGAGCGCGCGGTCGATGTCGTGCTCGTACTCCCATACGTAGGTGGCGACACACTCGGCGATCCCGGCGAGCAACGGCTGTTCGCTGGCGCAGAGTTGGCGCAGTACGCCGTAGTCGGGGGGCAGCATCTCGGGGACCGCGCCGAGCACGGCCGCGAAGGCGCGCAGCAGGGTGTCCGGCGGGCCCGGGGGCAGCCGCCGGAGCGTGACGAGCTGGCGTACGGCGACCGGGCCGTACCCCATGAACAGGCTCGCCGTGCACAACACCGCGGCGGCGCGGGCGACTTCGACGTACTCGGGCTCCGGGCGGTAGTGCGACAGCGCCGGCCCGGTCTCCGCGGCGAGGGCGGTGAGGCGGGGGTAGCTGGAGCCGGTGGACCACAGGGCGGTGAGGACGGCGGTGAGCGCGGCGGTGGTGGGGCCGTCCGTACGGGCCAGCGCGTGCCGCAGGGCCAGCACCAGGTTGTCCTGCTCGGCCCTGATCCGCTCCCAGGCGGCCAGCGGCGCCGAGCCGAAGATCCAGCCATGGTACGCGACCCCGAAGTCCCGCGCCCAGAGCAGGAATTGGCCGACGGCCGCGTCCTCCTCCCCCGCCTCCGCGCACCGGGCCGCGCTGAACTCCCGGACGGTCTCCAGCATCCGGAACCGCACCCCGAGCGGGGTGTCCACAACGGTCAGCAACGACTGGTCGGCCAGCTGTTCCAGCACCAACAGCGCGTCCCCGCCCAGGACTTGCTCCGCCGTCTCGGCCAGGAAACCGCCGGGGAAGACGGACAGCGTCCGCAGCGCGACCCGGGCCTCCTCGTCGAGCAGGTTCCAGCTCCACTCCACGACCGCGTGCAGCGTACGGTGCCGCTCGGGCGCGTCCCGGGCCCCGCCGCGCAGCAGCGCGAACCGGTCGCCGAGCCGCCGCGCGATGTCCGCCACGGCCAGCACCCGCACCCGCGCCGCCGCCAACTCCACGGCCAGCGGCAGCCCGTCGAGGTGCCGGCACAGCTCCGCCACCGCGTCCGACGGCAGTTGCACTCCGGGCCGCGCGGCCCGCGCCCGCTGCGTGAACAGCTCGACGGCGGTGCCGAGCCCCAACTCCGGCAGCGCGTACACGACTTCGGAGGTGATCCCGAGCGGAGCCCGACTGGTGACCAGCACCCGCAGCTCCTTGGCGGACGAGACCAGGGCCCGTACGAGATCGGCGGCGCCGCGCACGACTTGCTCGCAGTTGTCGAGCACGAGCAGCGCGCCCCCGGAGCCAAGGACGCCAAGAATCCCGGCCACGGGGTCGTGACCGTTCATGGCCCCGCCCCGCCCCTCCCCCGCCCCGAGCGCGGAGGCCACCTCGGCGGCCACGTCCGCGTCGGCGGTCACCCCGGCGAGCGGCACGAAGTACACCACGCGCTGCTCGGCCCGCCGGCTGACGGCATGCGCGAGCCGCGTCTTGCCGAGCCCGCCGGGCCCGACGACGGTGACGGCCCGCGAGGCCCCCAACAGCCGCTCCACCTCGGCGATGTCGTCGTCCCGGCCGAGCAGCGGATTGGGCTCGTGCGGCACCCCGTGCCGGACCACGGGCGCCTCGCCGCGCAGCAACTCCCGCTGTACGGCCTTGAGTCCGGCCCCCGGATCCGTACCGAGCGTCTCGCGCAGCTCACGCCGGTACGCCTCGTACCGCGTCAGCGCGGCGGACGGCCCCGCGGTCGCCGCCTCCCCGCGCAACAACTCGGCGAGCACCTCCTCGTCGCGCGGATGCTCGGCGACGACGGCGGCCAACTCCCCGACGGCCTCGGCGTACCGCCCGAGCCGGGCGAGCGCGAGCGCCCGCGCACGCACCAACGTGCGGCGCACGGGGGCGCGTTCGGCCCGCAACGCGCCGACGGGTTCGTCGACGGCGCCGTCGTCCGCCCCCGGCCACAACGCGAGCCCGCCCTCGGCGGCGGCCAGCGACGCCGCGTGATCGCCCGCCCGCGCCCGGTCCGCACTGGCGGCGGCGTACAACAGCAGCGCAGAGCTGTCGACTTGCCCCTCATCAAGACCGAGCCGATACCCGACAGGCGTACTGACGACAACATCGGCCCCCAGCTGCGCCCGAGCCCGCGACACGAGCACCTGAAGCGCCTTCCCGGGCCGCTCCGGCAACTCCTCCGCCCACAACCCGGCCACCAGCCGCTCGGTACTGCACCCCACCCGCAACTCCCCGGCGAGCAAAGCGAGCAGCCCCCGCAACCGGGGCGCGGTGACCTCCTGCCCACGGTAGGCAACACGGGGGAGGAGGATCAGGATCGGGTCGGGGGTCATCACTTGTGCAGGTTAGCGAGGGTGGGGGGTACCGCAACCCTCACTCCCTGGCCGCGCTCCCCGGCAACACCCCCGCCCCCTCGCGGGAAACCCCCGCACGAGCCAACCCCACCGTCACAACAACCGATCCCCCTGCCACCAAACTCATCCCCACAGCCGGCGAAGCGAGTTGCGCCAACGTCCCCGCGACAACGGCCCCAACCCCCTGAAACGCAGCCATCCCGGTCCCGTACAACCCAAGCGCCTGCCCACTGAGTTCATCAGGAGTAAGAGCCATCAGCCGCTCCTGAAGAACAAGACTCGCGGCATAACCAACGGACGCGACCCCCACCGCGACAGCAGAAAGCACAACCCCCGGCCGCAGAAAGAAAAACAAATAAGGCACAGCCAGCAACAACCGCAACGGAGTCGCAAGCCGCGACCGTACCCCGGGCGGAACCAGCCGCCCCACCGCCATGTCCCCCACGAACATCCCCAACGCCCCCACCGCGTACAACGTGCCCGCGGCAGAGGGCGCATAGGAGACGTAGAGCGAATCACCGCCCACCACAAGCCCGTTGGGCACCCACAACCCGAGATACGCGAGCCGCCGCGGCCGAGAGGACCACAGAAGAGCATTGGTCCGCCAGGAGGCGGAAAACGACGGCCGACCGCCGGCACGCGCCGGACGATCGGTAATCCCCAGCCGAGTAACAAGCGCCGAAACCACATACAACACAGCGGCGAAAAGCAAACACCCCCGCGGCGACAGAAACAAAAGCAACGCACCCCCCACCGCGAACCCACCCATCTGCACCACCCCCCACACCATGTTGTAGACCGAACGCCCCAACACATAACCGCTGTTGCCGTCCTTGTTCAGGATGTCGTTCAGCAGTCCCCCGCGAACGCCCCCGCCCAGCGCCGTGATCAACCCTTCCCCGAGAACCACGGCGAAGACGGCCGCGACCGGCAGTCCGGGCAGCGCGAGCACCGCCGTGGCGGCGGCGTAGACGAGGGCGAGGCCGGTGAGGATCGCGCGCGGCGGCAGCCGGTCGGCGCCCGAGAGCAGGAAGGCACCGCCCAGCAGTTGCGCGAGCTGCGGGCCGAACATGCTCAGCGCCGACAACAGCGGGGAGCCGGTGGCGCGGAAGACCAGCGTGGCGAGGGCGAGTCCACCGATGGTCTGGGCCGCGGCGGAGGCGGCGAAGGAGAGCAGGAACGGGGTGAACTCCGGGGTGCGGAACAGGGTTCGGTAGCTGCGCATGCGGCACAGTCTCGGAGCGGCCGGGCGGCCGTGTTTACTCTTTCGCCGACATGCGAAAGGTCGTATGCGAAAGGCCGTGTGCACGCTCCCCTCCAAGGCACGCCTCCAAGGCACGCCTCCAAGGCACGGAGGGCCGTGGAAAGGGAGAGGTCGTACGCGTGGGCCTGTGGCAGATCGACACCGACGTGCTCGCCCGCAGCCGGTTCGTGCTCTCACCGTTCGCCGAGACCTTCGCGAGCCTGAAGCTGCTGCACGCGGGGACGGGCGCCCACCCGGGCGAGACGGCGTGGCTGCGCACGCACCTGCCCGGCTACCGCGCCCGCCTGGCGGCCGACCCGGTGGCCGCGCTGATCGTGCGGGCGGCGCTCGGCACGTCCTGGATCGCCGACTTCTTCTGCCCCACGTCGTGCGTAGGGGAGAGCTTCGAGGACACCGTGACCCGGGTCCGGACGACCGCCCCCGCCCAGGCCCGCGCCAACCTCCGCGTATCGCTGCGCGGCCCGCTCCCGGCCGCCCTGGACCAGGCCGACGACCTCCCCGACCGCGCGACCGCACTCCTGACCTACGTCTGGGACGAGACCGTACGGCCGTACTGGGCCCGCCGCCGACGCGTCCTGGAGGCCGACATGGTCGCGCGCACGGCACGGGTCAACCAGGGCGGCTGGGCAGCCGTGTTGGACTCTCCCCCACGCTCGAACAGACTCGCGCGGGGGGACCCCCATCGCCCGGGAACGACCCGCTGGCTCGGCGAGAGCCGCTTCCAGGTCAACCCGAACGCGTACCCGCTGCGGGAGGTCGCCGCCGGGGCCGACCTGCTGTTCATGCCGGTGACGCCGAGGACGAGTTGGGTGTCCTGGGAGGGCCGCGAACGGTACGCCGTCGTCTACCCGTGCCTGGGCGCCCTCACCGAGGCCCGCCGCCCCGCCCCGGCCGGCCTGGGCGCCCTGCTCGGCACGGCACGCGCCGCCCTGCTGCTCCTCCTCGGCACGCCCATGAGCACGACGCAGTTGGTCGCCGTGACCGGGCAGGGGCTCGGTTCGGTGGGACGGCACCTGCGGGTGCTGCTGGACGCGGGGTTGGTGGAGCGGCGGCGGGCGGGCCAGTCGGTGCTGTACGAACGGACGTCGGCGGGCGAGGTGTTGGTAGGAGCGGCGGGAGCTGAACCCGAGGCCGGTACCGGGGCCACCCCCTAGCCAAGGCCAGGTCTAGGGAAACCAGATCTCACGAATGCTGTCCTCCCCCTCCGCACTCCGTTCGACGACGAACGCAGACTCGAAGCGCTCCTCGTTCGCGTAGACGGACAGGGCACCCCCGGTGAGCATGTGCAACAGCCCGTCGTAATCGAAGAATCCCTCACCGCTGACGTCGTCCTCCTCGCCCAACGGAAGGGGATCGATGCCCACGGCGGCGAGCGTGGCCCGCCGATCCCCGACGATCTCCAACTCGTCAAACCCCTCGACCACCAGATCGTCGACACCGGGCACGGCGACCAGAAGCTTCAAGTAGGCGGCGCCGAAGTCGCGTTGGCAGACGGCGACGATCCGGGCGTCCGGGTACCGCTTCTTCCAGACCCGGAACTCGTCCTCCAGAGCACTGGCCAGAATCCCGTCCTCGACGAGCGCCGGATCGCTGATCTTCACGGTGGAGCCCCAAGCGGCGGCACGCACGTGGTCCAACTCCCCCCGGTCGGCCGGGCTTCCGGGATGGTCCAGCAGATCCGGAGCGCACTCACGCCGAATCGCCGAGACGGTGGACAACGCCAGCACGGCGTCCCTGGCGGCCCCCGGATCATGGACGACGACACCCGGCCGCTCGTGCCGCTGCAACGGAACCGCGAACGGAGGCTGGAGGACGACCAGTTGGGCGTGCCCGTTGCAACGGGGATCCACCCGCGTTCCGGGAGCTACGGCACTCATACCGCCGAGCGTATGCCGCGACTCTCCGCGACCCTGTGAGGCCCTTGTGGAGAAGAAGAGTTGACCCCACCCATCGGGAGGCGGTCGCTCCGCCCGCCCCGCGATCCTGAACCTGGCCGGTGACGTGACCGGCCGCCGAATCCTAGACGCGGGCTGCGGCTCAGGCCCCTTGTTCGCGGCACTGCGCGACCGGGGCGCCGCAGTAACCGGTATCGACTCCAGCTTGGAACCTTGGCGGCCAAAGCACCCCGATGAGCTTCTGGCACCGCGCCCCCTGCACGCGATGACCGACGCTTTCACCACGGCGGGCATCCGCATCACCACGATCAGCGAACCGCCCCCATCGGCACCCGATTCGGTGGTCAGACAGCCCCGACCGAGGCTTTACGAGCGAGCAGTTGAACCTCCTGGAACTGCCGCCGATCGTCGGGCTGAGGCTCCCGAACCATCCGCCCCACCTCGACCAGTCCGAACTCCCGCAGCAGCGAGGCGAGATGATCGGGCGCCCATCGATAGGCGGGCGCGACGGAATGGTCGAAGACCTGCGTCGGACGATCCGCCCCCTCACTGGCCGAAAAGCCGATCAGAAGATGCCCACCAGGCGCCAGCGCCCGCTCGAACTCCCTCAAAATGGCAGGGAGTTCGGGCGGCGGAGTGTGAATGATGGACCACCGCGACAGCACACCGCCCAACGCCCCGTCGGCGATGTCCAACGCGTCCATCGCCCCCACGTCGAACCGCACCCCCGGATACGCCTCCCGAGCCAACTCGACCATCGCGGAAGAGGCGTCCACACCGAACGCGGCGAGCCCCAACTCCCCCAGATAAGCGGTGACATACCCGGGCCCACACCCCAAGTCCGCAACCTGCCCACCACCGTCCGCACCGTCCGCACTGCCCGCGCTGCCCGCGCTGACGGCCTCGGCGAAGACCCCCAGCATCGCGCGGTCCAGCGGCCGGTCCCGCAACGAGTCGCTGAACAACTGCGCATACGTGAGGGCAGCGGCGTCGTAGGCATCACGGGTGGCACGGAGAGTATCGGGAACGACCATGCGCGCGAGGGTAGTTCGTGGGGTCGAGGCGAGCCACCGGTTCCGGGGGACACACGGGTGCACGGGGAGCAGTTCGCGGAGTCGTCCGGGGTCTCCCCGAGTTCGCCGGAGCAGATGACCACGAGGCCGACGACGTAGAGGTAGTCGTCACGCCCGGCCGCAGGCAGACCGCGCGCGATGGCGACGAGATGCGGCACGGCGGCGTGGGCGTCCGGCCAGGCGGTGCCCTCGGAGCACAGGTACGGCCACAGCTCGCCGAAACGCCCGCCGTCGGTGGGACGGGCCACCAGGTGCCGCAACGCGACGGCGGAGTCGTGGACGTACGGCCGTACGGGGCCCCGCACGGCTCCCCGGCCCCGCGCCTGGCGAAGAACGTTCCCCGGACGGCGCCGCGTTTGGACGTGGGGCAAGCCCCGTGCGGAAAATGAATGACCGGTAATGAGTGACCGGCACGGGGCAGGGGCGGAGGCGGAGGCGGCCATGGCGGGAGACACCGACCCGGACCTCGTGCGCGAGGACGAGGACGGGGACGGCGACGGAGGCGACGGCGACCGCGGCGCCGGGCCGGAGGATCTGGAAGAGGCCGCGGTGGTCTTCACGCGGGTCCGCCCACGGCTGTTCGGGATCGCGTACCGCATGCTGAGCAGTGTCACCGAGGCCGAGGACCTGGTGCAGGACGTGTGGCTGCGCTGGCAGAACTACGACCGCGCCAAGGTGACCAACCCGGCCGCCTTCCTGTCGACGACGACAACTCGGCTGGCCATCAACGAACTTCGGTCCGCGCGGGTCCGCCGCGAGACGTACATCGGACCGTGGCTTCCCGAACCCGTCGACACCGGCGCGGATCCGTACCTGGGTGCCGAACGGGGCAGCGCCCTGGAGTTGGCGGTGCTGATCCTGATGGAGAGGCTCTCGCCCAACGAACGCGCCGCCTACGTGCTGCGCGAGGCGTTCGACTACCCGTACCCGCAGATCGCCGACATCCTCCGCGCCAGCGAGGCGGCGGTCCGGCAGATGGTCAGCCGGGCCCGCAAACGCGTCGCCGGGGAGCGGCGGACCCCCGTGACCGCCGCCGAGCAACGGCATCTGCTGACCACGTTCGTCACGGCCGCCCGCTCCGGCGACCTGGCCGCCCTGGAGCGGCTCTTCGCGGCGGACGTGACCAGCTACTCCGACGGCAACGGCGCCCTGGGGGTGGCCCGTCGGCCCGTGGTCGGGGTGTCGCGGGTGGCGGAGTTCTTCGCCAGGGCCGCGGACCGGTTCTGGGTCGGCGTCGAGGTGAGGTGGGTGCACACGAACGGGCAGCCGTCCGCGCTGCTGCGCCGCGACGGCACGGCCCTGGCGGTACTCACGGTCGACGCCTCGACCGAGGGCATCGAGCAGTTGCTGTGGGTGTTCAATCCGGCCAAGATCGCCGCGGTGTCGGTACCGGCGGACTGACCGCGCCCGTACGACGCGGGACGACGGGAAGCAGATCACGTCGTACGGGCCTGCCGGCGTCACCCGGCGTCACGGCGTCAGTCCGTGGCTGTCATGTCAGCCACTTCCGGTAGGCGGTGTGGGCGAGGACGGCGCCTTCCTCCGCGATGAGGGCGTTGCCGGGCACGGCGGCGAACATGCCGGCACCGGCGTCGGTGACGACGGTCCGGGGGTCGTCGTGGGCGGCGAGGGTGATCCGGCCCAGCTCGTCGAGGGGGAAGACCTCGGGTCCGGCGACGTCGCGGATGCCGAGCAGCGGGCTGCCCACGCTGACGTCCGCGACGGCTCGGGCGACGTCGTCCGCGGCCATCGGCTGCACGGGGGTGGCGGGCAGCCGGACGGTGCTCTCGTCGGCGACCCACGAGATCACCGAGTCGATGAACTCGAAGAACTGGGTGGCGCGGACGATCGAGTACGGCACCGGCCCGGACGCGAGGATGTCCTCCTGGAGGGCCTTGGCGCGGTAGTAGGCCAGGTCGGGCACCTGGTCGACGCCCACGATGGAGAGGATCACCGCGTGGCCGACGCCCGCGCGGTGGGCCGCGGCCAGGAGGTTGTCCATGGTCGTCCGGAAGAAGTCGGCCGACGCGTCGTCGAAGGTGGGCGAGTTCGTCAGGTTGACGACGACGTCGGCGCCCTTCAGCGCGTCGTCCAGCCCCTCCCCGGTGAGCAGATCCACCCCGCCCGACAGCGAGAACGGCACCGCCTCGTGCCCCTCGGCCCGCAAGATCCCGACGACCTTCGAGCCGATCAGCCCGGTGCCACCGATCACGGCGATCCTCATACTCATCACACCTCTCTGCACTTGCTGCACTTGATCCCTACGTATTGCGGACTCACCAGAGATGACCGGACAGCGTCGTCGGCTGTGACAGCCCCGGCGGAAAGAAATCCCGGACGCGCTGTCACAGCCCACGGCCCTCGACGGTCACTTGGATGAACAGATGGATAGACAGACAGATGGATGGACAGATGAGCGGATCGAAAGGGAAACAGCCTTGAACGTCTACGAGGCAGTCACGAGCCGACGGGCCGTACGCGGATTCACCGACCGCCCGGTCCCGAAGGAGACATGGGAGCGCGTGCTGTCCGCCGCGGCCTGGTCCCCGTCCGGCTCGAACATCCAGCCGTGGCACGCCTACGTGGTGACCGGCGGACCGCTGGCCGAGCTGAAGAAGCGCGCCGGCGAGCGCGTGGCCGCGGGCGACCCCTGGGACGAGCGCGAGTACGAGATGTACCCGCCGGTGCTCAAGTCCCCGTACCACGAACGCCGTTCGGCCTTCGGCAAGCAGCGTTACGGCGAACTCGGCATCGCCCACGACGACTGGGAGGCACGCCAACGGGCCGCCGCCGAGAACTGGCAGTGCTTCGGCGCGCCCGCCGCGCTGTTCTGCTACGTCGACCGCGACATGGGCTCGGCCCAGTGGGCCGACGTCGGCATGTACCTCCAGACCGTCATGCTGCTGCTGCGCGCCGAGGGACTGCACAGCTGCCCGCAGATGGCGTGGTCGGTGTACCGCAGGACCGTCGCGGAGATCGTGTCACCCTCGGACGGGCTGATCCTCTTCTGCGGCATGTCGATCGGCTTCGAGGACGTCACAACGGGCGGCACCCGCACGGGGCGGGCTCCGCTTGAGGAGACGGTGACGTTCGTCGGGGACTAGGACCACGGCCGGCCTTACAAGACCGTCCAGGTACCGTCCGGCGTGGTGAGCGTGCTCTCGTCCGCGGTGAACCGGGCGCGTGGTTCACGGGGGCTTCGCGGGGGTCGAGGCGTCCCGCCTCCGTCCGGTGAACCGTGGGCGGAACGCCGTCGCGGTGCGGCAGCCGGAGCAGTCGCTCGCCGTCGCGCACCTGTACGCCGGGCGCGGCCGGTTCGCAGACGGCCGCCGACTGCCACTCCTGCCACCGGTCCGGCACGGGCCGCCTGCCGGTGCCGCCGCGGCGGGCCTCGGCGACAACCATGAGACGGGTACCCGCGATGGTCGTCACGAGGCGGTCGCAGTCAGCCGCGGGCAGCGGGCCGGTCGCGTCCACGGTCCCGATGCGCGGGTGGCGCGCGAGTAGCGCGGCGGCTAAGCGACGGGGCCGAACTCCCCGTCGTACGCACCCGCGACGAAGGCGGTCCAGCTCTCGCGGGAGAGGGCGAGGAGGGGGCCACCGCCGGGATTCTTGCTGTCGCGTACGGCACGACCGCCGGTTGCTGTGGCGGCGATCTCGACGCAGTTGCCCTCTTGGTAGGAGTACGACGACTTCCGGAAGGGGCCTACAACCTCGGTCACGACGTGTCTCCTTCGCGGAGGCTAGCTCCAGTGGGCGAACTCGTCGGCCTGCGTACCCGTGACGAACGCGGCCCAACCCTCGCGGGAGACGGCGAGGAGCGCGCCACCGTGCTGCTTGCTATCGCGTACGGCACGACCGCCAACTGCCGTGGCGGCGACCTCTACGCAGTTGCCCTCCGCCCCGGAGTACGACGACTTCCGGAAGCTGCTTACGACCTCGGTCACGATGCGTCTTCCTTGCTACTTCTCAGTGCGCTCCGGATGAGCCGCGCACTGGCCTGTGGTGCCAGTGCTGCCGATCGTAGTTGGTCGTACGCGTTGGCGTAAACGGCAAGATCTTCGGGATCCTCAAGCACCGAAGTGCCCCGCAGGTTCTCCATGGTGACGGCTTCGACGGTCGGTTCGGGCTCGAAGCTGAAGGAGGAGAAGGCGTACGTCGAGGCCGCCACCACTCCCGCGCTGAACGGCAACACCTGGATGGTGACGTTCTTCCGCCTCCCGACCTCAAGGATCGCGGACAACTGCGCCTGGTGAATCTCGGCGTTCACCAACGGGTGCGCGATGACCGCTTCCCAGATGATGGCGGCATAGGTCGCCCCGCCCTCCTCGATCTTCGCCTGCCGCCCCTCGCGCACCTTCACCAGCTGAGCGATCCGTTCAGGGGAGATGTAGTGGGGACTCGCCGTGACAACCGCCTCCGCGTAGGCCGGAGTTTGCAGCAGCCCCGGCACCAGAACGGGCATCCACTCCCGGATGTACGTCGCATCGTCCTCCAACGCGATGTGGTCCACGTAGTCCGCCCGCAAGTGCTCCGCATGCTCCAACCACCACCCCCGATTCTTAGAGTTCTTGGCCAACTCCTCCAGCTTGTCGCGGACTTCCTGGTCATGGATGCCGTACGCGTCCAGCAGCAACCGGACCTCGATCACGCGAGGCGTGGCGTGCCCGCTCTCAACACGGCTGATCCTGGCCTGACTTGACGCGATGATCTCGGCCGCCTGCGGCTGGTCGAGCTTCACTGCTTGCCGGTACTTCCGGAGCGCCGTACCAAGTCGCCTGCTACGCACCGTCGGCCGTCCACCTGCGGGCATGTGCCCTCCCCTCATCTGCGGCCACCCTGCCACACCAAGCGTCAACTTCAGGCCCGCATCACTCGATCGAGTGATACCAGTGCATGTATTCACTGGTTTCGGTTGTCCAGGTTCCAGATTCTCCCCTAGCCTCGGCGAACGTGCCGACGCCCGGCGCAATCTGACTTCACGTCAGGAGGAACCGCCGCATGCCCACCACCACCTTCCACATCCCAAAGAACAGAAGGCACGTGTCAGCGGCCCGGCAGCGCATCCGCAAAACACTCGCCGACTGGGGTGTGGACGGCGAACTCGCCGACAGCGTGGCCGTATCGGCGAACGAGCTGGTCACCAACGCCGTGGCCCACTGCCGTGTGACCCTCGCCCGCATCGAGGTCACCCTCCGCGCCGACGACACCGATCTCGTCCTGGAGGTGTCGGACCCGGACCGCGACCGCCTCCCCCACCTCCGCACCGCGGGACCGGAGGACGAGGGCGGGCGCGGCCTCGTCCTCGTGACGCGCCTCGCCGACGAGTGGGGCCACCGGCAGCAGCCGTACGCGAAGTGCGTGTGGGCGAGGTTCAGCCTGGCGCAGGAGGCGGCCCGTGTACCGGCTGACGTGTGACGACGCCGACAGCGGCCGCACCTTCGCCACGGCGACCCAAGCGGTACGCGGACTCGCAGGCGCCGTACGCGCGTTACCCCTCAGCGACGCCGAACGGCGGGACTTCGACGCCTGGTACACCACCCGCACCTACCGCTCCGCGGCCGGCCGAATCCGCGAAGGCCACCGCTACGAACTGACCGTGCAGGCGGGCGGCGTCCCGCGGACCTTCACCGTCGCCCCCCCCCCCCCCCCCCCCCCCCCCCCCCCCCCCCCCCCCCCCGCCCCCCCGCCCCCCCCCCCCGCCCCTCCCCCGCCCCCCCCCCCCCGCCGCCCCCCGCCACCGCCCCGCCCCCCCCCCCCCGCCCCCCCACC
>LJCV01000006.1 GCA_001298575.1 Actinobacteria bacterium OK074 | reverse complement strand
CGCCCCATCCCCCCCCCGCCCCCCCCGCCCGGCGCCCCCCACGCCGCACCGGCGCCACCTCCCCCTCGCGGCCCGCCTCGCCGCCCGCGTGCTGCCCGCCCTCGTGGTGCTCGGCTTCGGGCTGTGGGACCTGACCGGGCCGTCCGTCTGGCGCGACGAGGCCGTCTCGTACGCCATCGCGCAGCGCACCCCCGGCCAGATCCTCCAACTGGCCCACCACACCGACGCCGTTCACGCCGCCTACTACCTCTTCCTGCACGCCGTCTTCGCCGTGACCGGGCCGAGCCCGATCGCACTGCGGCTGCCGTCCGTGCTCGCGGCCGTGGCGACCGCGGGCCTGGTCACCGCCGTCGGACGGCGGCTGTCCGGGACCCGGGCCGGTCTGCTCGGCGGGCTGGCGTGGGCATGTGCGCCGATGGTGAGCCGCTACGCGCAGGAGGGCCGCCCCTACGCGTTCGCCTCCCTGGGCGTGGCGGCCGCCGCGTACTTCCTGGTGCGCGCGGCGACGGATCAACACCGGTCGCTGCTACGGCAGTTGCCGTGGTGGGCGGCGTACGCGACCGCCGTCGCCGCGGCCGGTGTCGCGAACGTGCTCGCCCTGCTCGCCCTTGCCGCCTTCGCGGTCACGGTGCTCGCCTGGCGGCTGCCGCTCCCGGTGCTGCTGCGCTGGGCGGGCGCGAGCGCGGTCGGCTGCCTGGGCGCACTGCCGGTGCTCCTGGTGGCCAACGGCCAGGGCAAGGCGGTCAGTTGGCTGACCCCACCGACCTGGCACACGGTGGCGGAACTCGCCGTACGCTTCGCGGGCACCCGCTACACCGTGCTGCCGATCGCGGCCCTGGCCCTGTGCGCCCTGCTCGTACCCGGGCGCCCGGCCCGCCCCCGGCCAGACAGCGCCACCGCTCGCCCCCACCACCGCCCCCCGACACTGACGGCCCTGGCGCTCCCCCTGCTCCTCCTGCCACCCGCAGTCCTCCTCCTCATCTCCCTCCCGCACCCGCTCTACCAACCCCGTTACGTCCTCTACGCGTTGATCGGTCTCGCCTGGCTGGTCGGGGCGGGGCTGGACGCGGGGGTGCCCCGGCTGCCCGCGCGCCGGGGCACCGCCACGCTCGCCGCGCTGCTCGCGCTCGCCGCCGTCACCGCGCTCGCGGCCCCCGCGCACCTGCGGGTCCGGGAGGCCGACGGCCACGGCGACAACCTGCGCGCCCTGTCCCGGATCGTGGCCGCGCACGCACGCGACGGCGACGCGGTCCTCTTCGAGTCGAAGACCCGGCGCTCGGCCGCGTTCGCCTACCCCGGCGACTTCGCCCGCACCACCGACGTGGCCCTGAAGTCCGTGGTCAGCCCGACCGACCCCGACGGCCGCGAGCGCGACCCGCGCGAGATCGCCGCCGCCCTGCGCGCCCACCCGCGCGTCTGGGTGGTCTCCGGCCCCGGCCAGCACCGCGGCCCCGGCACCCGCGACGGCAAACTGTGGCACGCGGTCAAGTCCTCCCACCGGCTGAGCCGCATGTGGCACGTCGGCATCCAGGCGGTACGCCTGTACGTCCGCGACGACCGGCGGTGACCCCGGCACGCATACGGCGACTCATGCGGTGACTCGTGCGGTGACTCACACGGCGGTGAACGCGAGCACCGTGTTGTGCCCGCCGAACCCCAGCGAGTTGCTGACCGCGAGCCGCACCGGCTGCGCGCGGGCGGCGCCGTGGACGACGTCGAGCCCGGCGGCCGAGTCGTCGGGCGCGGTGAAGTTCGCGGTGGGCGGGACGAGTTGGCGCGCCACGCTGAGCACGGTGAGCGCCGCCTCGATACCGCCCGCCGCCCCCATCGTGTGCCCGAGCACCCCCTTGGCCGAGGTCACCGAGGGCCCGTGCGGATACAACTCCCGTACGGCGGCGGCCTCGACGCGGTCGTTGAGCGGGGTGCTCGTGCCGTGCGCGTTGACGTGGCCGACGTCCGCGGGCGCCGCCCCGGCGGAGGCGAGCGCCGCCGCCGTGGCCGCCCGCAGCCCCGCACCCCGCGGATGCGGCGCGGTCGCGTGGTGCGCGTCCCCGGTGGCCCCGTACCCGGCGAGCAGGGCGAACGGCCGGGCGCCGCGCGCGTCGGCGTACCGGCGCCGTTCCAGTACGAGCACGCCGGCCCCCTCGCCGAGGACGAAACCGTCCCGGTCCCGGTCGAACGGCCGTGAGGCGGACCCGGGTTCACGGTCGCGTCGCGACAGCGCCCCCATCTTGGCGAACGCGGCGGCGCACAACGGCGTCACCATCGCGTCGGCGCCACCGGCGACCGCGATGTCGCACATCCCCGAACGCAGCAGCAGTACGGCGGTGACGAGGGCCGTGGCCCCCGAGGCGCAGGCGGTGGAGACCTGCAACGACGGCCCGGTGACGCCGAGTTCGAGGGCGAGCTGGCCCGCCGCCATGTTCGGCAGGAACGCGGGCATGGTCATGGGCGACACGGCGCGGGGTCCGGAGGCGAGCAGCCGTCGGTGCTGCTCCTCCAGCGTGCCGACGCCACCCGCGGCCGTGCCGACGACCACGGCCACCCGGCCGGGATCCCAGGCACCCTGCTCCAACTTCGCCGACTCCAGGGCTTCTTGAGCGGCCGTCAGCAGAAACCGGGTTCCGCGGTCGAACCGCCACAGCCTGCCTCCGCCGCCGCCCTCCGGAGATTCCGGCACCCGGCAGGAGAGGTTCACGGGCAGCCCCCGCAGCGCCGGATCGGTGGCCGCCGTGCCGACGCCCGCGCACACCGCCGCCCATGTGGCCCCGACGCCGACACCGCCCGGCGTGACCAGCCCGACCCCGGTGACGGCGATCTCCTCCGCCCCGGCCGCGCCCGCCACTACGCCGCCGGTTCGTCGAGCAGCTCCGCCACCGAGCGCGCCACCTGACCCACCGTCAACTCCCCGGTGGCCGCGGAGTCGTCGAGGGGCACGGCCAGCTCCTCCTGGAGCGTGACGTACAGCTCGACGACGGCGAGGGAGTCCAACTCCAGCTCCTCCAGGGTGACATCCGGATTGATCAGCTCGGCGGGGACTTCGAACTTGTCGCTGAGAACGGTCACGACGTGCTCGTAGACGCGGTCCACGGTTCACTCCTCGGGAGATCGGTACGGTCGGTGCCTTCGGGATGATCGGTATGCGCGGGTTCTTCGGAACAGGGCCTGACCGCAGGCCAGTTCAGCGCGACGGACGCCCAGGTCAGCCCGCCGCCGAACGCGGTGAGCACGGTCCGCGTGCCGGGCGCGACCGAGCGGTGCACGTCGCCGTCGGCCAGGACCAGGGGAATCGACGCGGCGGCCGTGTTGCCCACCTCGCCGATGTTGCCGAACCGGTGCGCGGGCGCGATGCCCAGCCGGTCGGCGACCGAGTCCAGGATCCGCTGGTTGGCCTGGTGCCCCACGAAGGCCCGCACGCTCTCGGCCCCCCAACCGGCCTGCTCCAGCACGGACTTGGCGGACTCGGTCATCCGGCGCACGGCATGGGCGTAGACCGTGCGGCCGTGCATGCGGAAGTAGTGCGCGTCCGGACCCGGCGGCGGCAGCTGCCGCGGATGCCGGGAGCCGCCGCCGACCACGGTGATCAGGTCCTGTCCGGCGCCGTCCGAGCCCAGGTCCGCCGCGACCACGGCGCCGGGGGCGTCGGCCGGGCCGGGGCGCAGCAGCACCGCCCCGGCGCCGTCCCCGAAGATCGGGGCGGTGGCGCGGTCCCGGGGGTCGACGATGGTGGTGTAGGTGTCGGCGCCCACCACCAGCGGCGCCGCGCAGACCCCGGCGCGGACCAGCGCGGTCGCGGTGACCAGCGCGTACAGGAACCCCGAGCAGACGGCGGCGAGGTCGAACGCGGGCACGGTCCCGAGCCCGAGCCGGTGCGCGACGGCGGGCGCGGTGGCCGGACACGGATGGTCGGGCGTGGCGGTGGCGAGCAGCACGAGATCCGGCCGCGGCCGGTCATCGGGGGCGGCGGACGCGAGTGCCGCGCGACAGGCGCCCACCGCCAAGTCCCCGGTGCTGGTGCCGCGTTCGGCGTGCCGGCGGTGGACGATGCCGGTTCTGGACCGGATCCAGGCGTCGTCGGTGCGCAGGGCGCCGCGCGCGACCACCGCCGCGTTGTCGACGGAGCGGGCGGGCAGACAGGCGCCGATGCCCGCGATGACGGCGGTGGGGTGCGCCTCCTGGTCGTGGCGCATGAGGGTCCTTTCGGCCGAGAGTCAACAGGTGGGTGTGGCAGTGGAAGTGACGTGTCGTCAGAAAGGTGACGGCGGCTTCGGGTACCCCGCCAGGCCCCCGTCCGGGACCGTCAGCCCGCCGTCCACCACCAGCGTGTGTCCGGTCACGAACGAGGCCGCGGGGGAGGCGAGGAACAGCGTGGCCCCGACCACCTCGTCCACTGTGGCCCAACGCCCCAGCGGGACATGGCTGGTGAGCCAGTCGGAGAGCGGCCCGGTGCTCGCGAACTCCGTCATGTCGGTCCGCGTCCACCCGGGGCACAGCGCGTTGACCCGGATGCCTTGCCGGGCCCACCCCACCGCCAGGCTCCGCGCGAGCGACACCTGGGCGGCCTTGGTCGCCGCGTACGCCTCCATCATCGGCGTGCCGACGAGCCCGGCGACGGACGACATGAGCACGAGACTGGCCCGCGGGGAGCCGGTCAGATGGGGGTGCGCGGCCCGGCACAGTGCGGCCGTGGCATTGAGGTTGACCGAGACGACCCCGTCCCAGTCGTCCTGGCGGCCCTGTTGGAGCGGGACGAGGAGCGGGCTGCCGTCCGGCGCCGTGGGCAGGACGCCCGCGTTGTGCACGACGACGTCGAGGCCGCCGAGCGCGGCGGCGGCCCGGTCCACGAGGGCCGCCGCGACCCCCGGCTCGGCCAGGTCCCCGGCGAGCGCCACGGCCGTACCGCCGCGTTCCTTCACCTCCCGCACGGTGTCGTCGAGGCCGGACACCGACCGCGCGCTCACGGCCAGCGTGCAGCCCGCGTCGGCGAGCCCCGCCGCGACCGCCCGCCCGATCCCGCGCGAGGCGCCGGTGACCAGGGCGCGGGCGCCGTCGAGCCGGAAGAGGTCGAGGGCGTTGGTGAGTTCGGTGCCGACGGCGGTGCCGGTGGTGTCGGTGCTCACGACAGGTGCTCCTTTGCCCGGTGCTGGTGGCGGTGTTCGTGCTGGTCTTCGTTCGCGGTGAGGGCCGTGCCGCCGCTCCAGGTCAGCAGCGCGCTGCCCCAGGTCATCCCCGCGCCGAACACGGCGAGCAGGACGCGGTCCCCGGCGCGCAGCCCGTACCGGCCGGCCGCGGCGGCGAGCGCGTACGGCGTGCTGGCGGCGCCGATGTTGCCGATCTCGTCGCCCACGACGACCAACCGCCCGGCGGGGATGCCGAGTTCGGCGCCGACGCGGCGCAGCAGCACCGGGTTGGGCTGGTGCGCGACGACGAAGTCGATGTCGTCCAACGTGAGTTGGGCCCGGTCGAGGGTCTCGGCGATCAGCCGGGGGAAGACGTCGGTGATGAAACCGCCGACGACCCGGCCGTCCATGCGGACGTGGTGCCCGCCCTGGGCGAGGGTGTCCGCGCTCGCGGGCAGCCGGCTGCCGCCCGCCGGGATCAGGACGCGGTCGGCGAGGGTGCCGTCCGAGCCCAGGGCGAAGTGCGCGAAGCCCTCCGCCGCGCCGACCGGTCCGAGGATCGTGGCGGCGGCCCCGTCGGCGAACAGCACACTGGTGGCCCGGTCGCCGTGGTCGAGGAACTTCGAGAACGTCTCGACGCCCACCACGGCCGCGTACCGGGCCCCCGGGGTCGAACTCAGCCAGTCGCAGGCGATCTTGGCCCCGAACAGCCAGCCCGAGCAGGCCGCGGCGACGTCGAGGGCGACCGCATGCGCGGCGCCGATCGCGGACTGGATCCGGCACGCGGTCGACGGGCCGAGTTCGTCGGGCGTGGCGGTGGCGCAGATGAGCAGGCCGAGTTCGCGCACGTCGATGCCCGCGGCCGCGGCGGCGGCCTCGACCGCGTGCGCGGCGAGGTCGGAGGCCGCCTGGTCCGGCCCCGCCACGTGCCGCACGAGCACCCCGGTCCGCTGCCCGATCCACTCGGCGGTCACCCCCGCCTCCCGCGCCACCTCCTCGTTGGTCCGCACCCGGGGCGGCAGATACGTCCCCGCCCCCAGCACGCCGATCCGCCCGCCGGGCGCGGTCCCGTCGCCGTTCATGCGGCACCTCCGCGCGTCCAGGTCAGTACGGCGTCCAGGGCGGCCGCGGGGTCGGCGGCGCCCAGCGGGGCGGCCACCAGGTCCTCGGGGTACCCGAAGGCATCGGTCAGCAGCGGCAGACGCGGCAGCACGGCGTCGCACAACCGGTCGGCTGCGTACGGGAGTTCGTCGGCCTCGGACGGACGCAGCGCGCCCACGGCGAGCAGCGACCCGAGGTGGCGACGGGCCGTGGTGACGCCGTGCAGGGCCGCCAACGGGGCCAGGACGGCGGCCGGTTCGGGGGCCGTCTCCGCGAGCGTGCGGGCCACGTCCTCGGCCACCCGCCGGGCCGCGTGCACCTCGCCGAGCAGACCGACGTCCTCCAGCAGGGGGTTCCACACCGCGAACGGTTCGGCGCCGTCCGCCGCCTGCCCGGCGAGGCGCAGGCGCCGGCGCAGCCGTTCGGCCAGCAACTCCTCGTGGCGGCGGGCGAGTTCGGGCCACCAGTGCACGGAAGTGGGATCCGAGACCGGGACGGCGGACGATGTCGAAGTCGAAGGGACTTGCGGCGGCTGTTCCACGAGCGCGCGTCCGACGTCGTAGAAGATGAGCCGACTGTCCCCGCCCGCCGTGTCGAACGCCTCCAGGAAGCCCTGGTAGTCGGCGAGCCGGTTCAGGTCCAGGTGGCCGGAGAAGCCGCAGCGGCTGCGGCAGTCGGCGACGGCTCGGGCGGCCGTGCGGATGGTGACCGCCTTGTACACGGCCAGCGACCGGCTGACCGCGGCCCACGGCGTGAAGCCCAGCTCCGCCCCGGACCCGGCTCCGGTGGACGCGGCCCACGCCCGCAAGGCGCCCCGCGCCGCGCACGTCAGCGCGAAGCCCTCCGCCAACGCGCCCAGTACGGCCCGCTGTTGGGCGCGGTAGTCGAGCAGCGGGGCGCCGGGCGCGAGACGGCCCTGGCTGGGCCGTCGGCGGGCGTACTCGACGGCCAGTACGGCGGCCTGACGGCAGGTCGCGGCGGCGGCCGACGGCACGGTGGCCCACAGCCCCTGACCCACCCGCAGGGTGTGCTGGAGGCGCAGGTCCGCCGAGCCGAGCGGATCGTGCGGCCGGCCGTCGGCGTCGATACGGGCGCCGCCGGACAGCCAGTGGGCGTACGGCACCCGGACGCCGTCGAAGCGCACCTGGACGTAGTCGAGCGGCAGGGCGCCCAACTCCAGGCGCGAGGACACCTCGACGCCCGGCGCGGGGCCCGTGCCGTCGCCGAGGTCGACCACGAACGCGAACACCCCGCGGTCGGTGCCCGCGACCGACAGCCGGGCGATCACCACCGCCGTCTGCGGTACGCCCAGGGTGCCCGCGCTGCCGAACTTGGTGGCCGCGACGTCCGGGGTGCGCAGCACGAACTCCCGGGTCTCCGGGTCGAATTCGGCGCGGGTACGGGTGGCGAGATGGCTGCCCGCCTGCCCGGCCTCGGTGACCAGGTAGACCCCCTTGGCCCGCCCGGCCTCGAGATCCGCGATGCGGTCCGCCAACGGGGAGGTGTCGTCGGCCAGTTGGACGATCGAGCCCAGGCAGAGGTGCTGGTGCACCAGGGCCGTCAGACAGAGCGAGGGATCCGCCACGGCCGACCAGGCGTGCAGCGCGGCGAGTTGGTCCGGTTGCCCCAACAGGGCCCGGTACGGCGCGAGTTCGTCACCGAGGACCCGGAGGCGGCGCAGGATGCGGCGGCCGTCCCCGGCGGGTGCGGGCGGGTCGTCGTCGGTCGCCGTGGGTGTCGTGAGCGCCTTGTGCAGGGTGGCGAGGAAGGAGGGTTCGCACGATCCGTGGACGAGTCGGCGCAGCGCTTCGCCCAACTCGGCGTGGGGGGAGGGGGATAAGGAGTGGGGCATCGGGGCTCCAGAGGGGGGAGGGTGGTTCACCAGGGGAAGCCGGGCTCCGCGAGGGGCGCGTGCACCGTCGTACCGGGCAGGGTGGCGCGGGCGCCGGACGCGAGGGCAGCGCCCGTACCCGCCTCGAACAGGGCGCCGACGCGGCCGTCACCGTGTCCGGCGGCCCGGCGCAGTGCGTCCGGGACCCGGGCGGGGCGGGTCAGGCAGTCGGCCAGGCGGGCCGCCAGGTCGTCCGCGTCGGTGTACGCCCGCCCGGCCACCGCGGAGTGGACGGGGACCGCCAACTTCCGCTGCCCGTAAGGCCGTACGGCCGCCGCGAACTCCTGTGCCGGTGCGTGCAGCGCGGGGTGGTGGGAGGCGAAGGGGAGGTGCAGCCGGACGGCGGTGATGCCCGCGTCGGCGGCGGTCTTCTCCACCCGGGTGAGCGCGGCCAGGGGCCCGGCGGCCACGACGGAACGGTCGTCGTTGACCACGCCCACCACCGCCTCCGGGGCCGACGCCGCCCTGAACAGGCCGTGTGCGGTGGCCTCCGGGCAGGACAGGAGCGTCAGCCCGCCGGGGCAGGAGGTGACGAGCACGCGGGCGAGGTCGTGGGCGACCCGGGCACCGCCGGAGACCGTGAACGCACCGGCCGCGGTCAGCGCGGCGATCTCGCCGAAGCTCACGCCGACCAGGACGCGGGGCGCGCCCCGGGACCGTACAAGAGCCCGGTGCACCGCCAACGAGACGCCGTAGAGGGCGAGTTGGGGTGTTCCGGTGGGTGCCTGGGCGAGGTCGCGGCCGGTCGGCGGGGCGGGGCCGAGCAACCACGGCCCCAGCGGCGGCAGTTCGCGCTCCACGGCGACGGCGTCGACCTCCGCGAAGACCTCCCGGACGGCCGCGCGCAGGACACCGCTGCGGTCGGCGCCCAGCGCACGCGTGAGGGCGCCGACGGAGAAGTCGCCCTGTCCGGGGAAGAGATGCCCGGACCGCTCCCGCACCGTTCTCTCCGCTCCGGTAGCGCCGGAGGCTCCGGTCGTGTCGGCTGCTTCGGTCGTGTCGGCCGTGCTGTTCGTCGGCCTCGAACTCATCGTGTCTTCTCCCTCGGTGGGGCTCGGGAGCCCCCGGGCGGTTCCGGACGCGGGAAGGCGTGCGTTCCCGGTCGGTTCCGCTCGGCGGGGGCGTGCGGGCCCGGTGCGCGCGCCGTGCCTCTGCACACTGCGCGCTGCCGTCCACCGGGCCGCACTCTGGATCTGCTCGTGATCACGGGCTCGTATGGCACGTGCGGCAGGCAAGGGTGTTGAACGCATGCGGACGTTGAACGTCCACGCCCGGCCCCGGCCGCGGGGAGAGGATAAAAGAGGACGTGCGATCGCCCCGTACACCCAACCAGGCCCTGCGCGGGCTCCTCGTCGAGGCGGGCTGGACCGGCGCCCGGCTGGCCAGAGAGGTCAACGCGCTCGGCGCCGCCCAGGGAACCGTCCTCCACTACGACCGCACCACCGTCGCGCACTGGCTGGCCGGCAGCCGTCCGCGGCCCCCCGCACCCGCCCTCGTCGCCGAGGCCCTGTCCCGCGGGCTCGGCCGGACCGTACGGTTGCCCGACACCGGACTGCCGGACCCCGACCCGGCGGCGCCCCCGCACGAACCGTCGGAAGGGAGCGGTGTGGACCACCTCGAACACGTGCTGCGCGGTACCGACCCCGACGGCGGCCAGGGACACCGTCCCGACCGCCGGCATCCCGGCCGCCACGGTACCGACCGGCGCAGCCTCGCCCTCGCGGGCGCGTTCTCGCTCGCCGCGCTGACCGTGGCGCCCTGGCAGGCCGCCGCCGAGGCGCTGCCCGACACCGGAACACCCGGCGGGGCGGCCCGCGTCGAAATGGCCAGGGGCGAACCGGTCCGCGTCGAGATGGCGCACGTCGAGTCGGCCCACGAACTCCTGGCCGTACTGGCCCGCAGCGACGCCGCGTTCGGCGCCGGAGCCGTCCGCGAACCGCTGCTGCGCTACCTGCGCGCCACCCTGCTGCCCTGGCTGCGGGGCAGCATGCGGCCCGCCGTGCGCCGCGAACTGTTCACGGTGGCCGCCCAGTTGACGTACCTGTGCGCGTTCGCGCACTTCGACACGGGCCGCCAGGCCGAGGCGCAGCGGCTCTACCTCACCAGCGCGCGACTGGCCCGCGAGGCGGGGGACCGGGTCGGGTACGCCCTCGCCCTGCGCGGACTGAGCGTGCAGGCCCAGGCGTTGCGCCACTTCGGCGCGGCCCACCGGCTGGCCGAGGAAGCGGTACGGGTCGGCGTCCGGCACACCCCCGCCCACCAACGGGCCTTCCTGCTCGGCCAGTTGGCGGTCACCGAGGCGGGCGTCGGCGGCCCGGACAGCCTGCGCCATCTCGCGGCGGCCGAACGCTGTCTGGAACGTTCCTCCAGCGGCGGCCACTCCCCGGTCGGCGCCTTCCACCCGGGCGCGCTCGCCCGGCAGCACGCGTCCGTCGCCCGCAGCCGCGGCGATCACCGCGGCGCCGTACGGGCGTTGGAGGATTCGCTGCGCCACCGGCCCGCCGACGAGCGCCGCTCACGAGCCGTGTGTCTGGCCGAACTCGCCGAGACACACCTGGAGATAGGCCATCTCGACCAGGCGTGCGCGGTGTGGCAGACCTTCCTGGACCTGCACCCCGTGGTCAGCAGCGCCCGCACGGACGACCGGCTGCGCACCCTGCTCGCCCGGCTGCGCCCCTACGACCGCAACCGTGCGGCGGCGGCGCTGCTGGCCCGGGCGCAGGAGTCCCGGCGCACGGCACGGCAGTAGCGGCGGTGGCGGTCACACCCGGTCGATGTGCACGTTCGTCGACTTCACCCGGGCGGTGGCCTCCATGCCGACCTCCAGGCCGAGTTCCTCGACCGCCTCCCGGGTCAGCAGGGAGACCAGGCGGTGCGGTCCGGCCTGGATCTCCACCTGGGCGGCCACGTCGCCGAGCTTCACGGCGGTGACGATGCCGGGGAAGGCGTTGCGGACCGAGGTGTACGAGGTACCCTCCTCACCACCGCCGGTGCGCGCGAGTTCCACGGAGAAGGCGGCCAGGTCCTGCCCGTCGATGAGGCGGCGTCCGCCCTCGTCCCGGCGGGTCGACATCTTCCCGGCGTCCGCCCACCGCCGCGCGGTGTCGGGGCTCACGCCGAGCAACCGCGCCGCCTGGCCGATCGTGTAGGACTGCATGGACGCCAAGGTAGCCCCGCGTTCCTCGCACATGCAAGGCGAACGGCCCCTTCGGCATCGTATCTGCGATGCCGAAGGGGCCGCTCGGGTCGACGACCGGGGACGGGCCGCTCAGTGCGCGGCGACCTCCACGACCTCCACCTCACCGATGTTCCGCTCGATCTCCGCCGTGTCGGCCGCCGTCGCCAGCGCCCAGTAGTAGATGACGAGGGAGAAGACCGCGATGATCAGGATGTCCCACCACAGTCCGATGCGGCCCGCACCGCCGAAGGTGCCCTGCGAGGAGATCGCGCCGATGCCGACCAGGTAGACCGGCAGCCACTGCGCGGCCTTCCAGTCCAGCCGGGGCGCGTCGGGCCGGCCCTTCTGCACGGCGTACCAGGCGTACGCGCCGAGCAGCAGGTACCCGAGGACGATCGCCACGCCGAGCCGCCACAGGGTGTTCCAGCCCGACCAGTAGATGATCAGGTTGGCCACCACGAACGACAGCGGGGCGATCACCTTGCCCGCGGGCAGCCGGTAGGGGCGCTCGATGTGCGGCAGCCGGTTGGCGAAGACGCCGTACGCCAGCGGGGCGCCCGCGTACATCAGGACGCTCGCCGAGGTGATGAAGCCGACCAGCTGCTGCCAGCTCGGGAACGGCAGGAAGCAGACGACGCCGGTCACGAAGGAGACCAGGAGGCCGATCCACGGCACGCCGTTGCGGTCGGTCTTCTCCAGGCCCTTGGGCGCGTAGCCGTTCTTCGACAGGCCGTAGGAGATCCGGGAGGTGGCGGTGGCGTAGATCAGGCCCGTACCGGCGGGGGAGACCACGGCGTCGATGTAGAGGACCACGGCCAGCCAGCCGAGGCCGACCACCGTGGCCAGGCCCGCCCAGGGGCCGCTGATGCCCGCGTAGCTCAGGTGGTCCCAGCCCTTGGCGAAGGTGCTGCTCGGCAGCGCGGCGATGAACACGATCTGCAGGGCCACGTAGATGACCGCGCCGATGAGGACCGAACCGAGGGTCGCCCGGGGCAGGTCCCGCTTGGGGTTGCGGCTCTCACCGGCCAGCTGGATCGCCTGTTCGAAGCCGAGCAGGGCGAACATGATGCCGCTGGTGCTGATGGCGCTCAGCACGCCCTTGGCACCGAACGGGGCGAAGCTGCCCGAGGTGAAGTTGCCGCCGTGGAAATGGGTCAGCGCCATGATGAAGATGGTCGCCAGCGGCACGGCGATCTTCCACCAGGTGGTGACGCTGTTGGTGTTCGCCAGCACCCGGACGCCGAGGAAGTTGACCGCGACGAAGACCGCCATCAGCAGGACGGCCACGATGAAACCGCTGGTCGTGAGCGTCTTGTCGGAGTGCAGGAAGCCCTCGGCCCAGCTCCAGTGCCGGGCGTAGCCGATCATGGCCTCGACCTCGATCGGGGCCACGGTCGCCGCCTGGAGCCAGGAGAACCAGCCGAAGGACATGCCGGCCAGGCCGCCGAACGCGTAATGGGGATAGCGCGCGGTGCCGCCGGCGACCGGGAACATGCCGCCCAGTTCCGCGTGCACCAGTGCGAGCAGCACGATCGAGGCCGCGCCGATCACCCACGAGATGATCGCCGCGGGACCGGCCGTCGTGACGGCCTCCTCCGCGCCGTACAGCCAGCCGGAGCCGATGATGGAGCCCACCGAGGCCCACATGAGCCCGATCAGTCCGACGTCCCGCCTCAGTCCGCCGGGGTGTCCCGCGATATCCGGGGCGGCACTGTCAATGCGCACCATGGGGAATGGCCTCTCATAAATGAACAGAGCGGATCAATCGCTCTGGTTCAACGTTCAAGGGGCCCAGGTTAGGAATGGCGTACGGCAGCGCAGAAGGACGTTGCCCGATTTTTGACCGTTGCGCGGGATCATCGTTAACAGCGCATCAAGATCTCTGTACCGTTTCCCGACACCTCGGCGTCGGACGGCCGTCGGTTGCCGTTGCCACAGATCAGACACGATGTGCGGCTGCCGTGGGGGCGATCTGGCGATGTCTTGACCGCCGGGTGGGGCAGGCTTGGCCGGTGTTTTGGGGAATCGAGTTCGGGGCGCGTCCCCGGGGTGTCCCTCCTGTGCCCTGGCGGGCGTATTCGCCGCATCTGGTGGTGTGCTTTCTGCACCTCTTTGTTTGTGTGTCCGCTGTGCATTTCCGCGCACGGGAAAAAGAAAGCCGCGGAGGACGGTGGGACCGTCCTCCGCGGTATCGGGTGCGACAGGGGTGGCGGGCTGTTACGCCTTCGCCCCGACCTCGGCCGGCTCCTGCGGCTCGGCGTCCGCCGGTGCGGCGGCGGCCGTGCGCTGCTTCGGGATGAGCGAGGCGAGTGCGAAGGCGAGCAGGGCGGCTCCGGCGCCGATGGCCATGACGACCTTGAAGCCGTTCTCCGAGGGCAGCGAGGCGCCGCCGAAGTCGGTGGTCATCTGGGCCAGGATCACGCCGGCGAGGGCGCTGGCGAAGGAGGTGCCCAGGGACCGCATCAGGGTGTTGAGGCTGTTGGCGGCACCCGTCTGGGTGGGCTCCACGGCGCCCATGATCAGGGCGGGCAGCGCACCGTAGGTGAAGCCGACGCCGGCGCCGATGATGCAGGAGACCAGGATGAGGTGCCAGACCTCGGACATCAGGACGATGTTGAGGGCGTAGCCGGAGGCGACGATCAGCGCGCCGATCATCAGCGTGACCTTGGGGCCGCGGGCCTTGGTGACCCGGGCGGAGGCGGCGGACATGACCATCATCACCAGGCCCTGCGGGGCCAGCACCAGGCCGACGGTGAGCATGGACTTGCCCAGGCCGTAGCCGGTCTGCGAGGGCAGCTGGAGCAGCTGCGGCAGGACCAGGGACATCGCGAACATCGAGAAGCCGAGCGCGATCGAGGCGAGGTTGGTGAACAGCACCTGCGGCTTGGCGGTGGTGCGGAGGTCGACCAGCGGCTGCGGGCTGCGCAGCTCCCACCAGCCCCAGGTCAGCAGGATCACGACCGCGGCGACGCCCAGGCCGAGCGTGGTGCCGCTGGTCCAGCCCCAGTCGCCGCCCTTGGAGACGGCCAGCAGCAGCGAGATCAGACCGGCGGACAGCCCCAGCGAGCCGACCAGGTCGAACCGGCCGCCGGCGCGCACCTTGGACTCCGGTACGACCAGCAGGACGAGGGCGAAGGCGATGGCGCCGAGGGCGGCGGAGACCCAGAACAGGATGTGCCAGTCCCACTTGTCGGCGATGAACGCGGCGGCGGGCAGCCCCAGGGCGCCGCCGACACCGAGCGAGGCGCTCATCAGGGCGGTGGATCCGGCCAGGCGGTCGGAGGGCAGCGCGTCCCGCATGATGCTGATGCCGAGCGGGACGACCGCGGCGGCCAGGCCCTGGAGGGCGCGTCCGATGATCATCGGGACGAGGGAGTCGGCGAGACCGCAGACCACCGAGCCGGAGACCAGCAGCACGATGCTGACCAGCAGCATCCGGCGCTTGCCGAACATGTCGCCGAGCCGTCCGACGACCGGGGTGGCCACCGAGGCGGCCAGCAGGGTGGCGGTGACCGCCCAGGCGGTGTTCGACGCCGACGCGTTCAGGTACTTCGGCAGTTCCGGAATGATCGGGATGACGAGTGTCTGCATCAGCGACACGACGATTCCGGCGAGGGCCAGCACCGCCACCACGGCGTTCGCCTTCGGCGGGGCGGAGCCACCGGCCCCGGCGGGTCGAGTAAGCGCGTCGGACATGGAAGTGCCTCCGTGAGGGCGAGCAGGTTGCTTGACTCAGGCAAGCATAGAGGGATTGATTGACTTAAGCAAGTTTACCTTTCTGTGATCTTGCTGTGGTGGGGCGGAGGGGGGTTCGGAGGTGGGGTCGGGGGCGGGGCCGGGGGTGGGCCGGAGGCTGTGTCCGGGTCGGGCCGGGGTCGGGTCGGGGGTGGGGCCTGACGCGGTCCAGAGGCCGGGCCGCAGGCCGGCGCCCGGCGGCGATTCCCGGCCGGGCCGCCCGGGCATAAAGGGGAGACGCGGCCACGGTTGGGGGACGGATGGCGCAGCTCGGAGCAGGGGAACCGGTACGGCTCAGACCGCTGGAACCGGAGCTGATGGGCGCCCTGTTCCGCACCCCGGAGCGTACGTATCTGCGCCACGCCATGACCCGGCTGCGCCGGGTGCCGCGGCCGGTGCGCGGCGGCGCGCGCGTACTGGTCCGCCTCTGGTACTCCAGCCCGACGCCCAAGACGCGGTTCCTGCTGCTGAGCCTGTGCTCCTCGCTGACCCTGCTGGTCCTGGCCGCAGCCCGGGGCGTGTTCGCGGGCCCGCACCCCGCCATCGGCTACGCCGGCTCACCGCACGCCCGCCCCGGGGAGGTCAGCCTCGCGCTCCTCCAGGACCCGGCCGGACTCGTCGTGCTGACCGTCGTCCTCATCACCCCCGTCTTCTGCTGCCAACAGGTCATCGCCATCGGCGACTTCGTCCGGATGAACGAACGCAACATGGAAGCGATGGGCCTGCCGGTGGAGCGCCGGGAGCAGCTCGACCGGCTGACCCGGAAGACCAACATCTGGTTCGGCAGGCTCGGCGGCCGGGGCGTGTCCGCGGTCATCATGCTGACCACGGCGGTGGCCACCGCGCTCCTGTACGGCTACGTCAACGACCACGGCCTGATGCAGACGTGGAACTTCACCGGCCTGCCCGACGACACCTGGCGTTCGAGGGTCTACGCCGGCTGGTGGGCCAACTGGCACACCCACCCCGAACTGGCCCTCGACCTGTGGGCGGCGGGCACGTACGCCTTCTACTTCCTCACCAAGCAACTCGCCATGGGTGTCATCTTCACCGTCCATCTCAGACGTTCGGCGGCACTGGGCTTCGGCGTCACCCCGAACATGGAGTTCGACAGCGACGGCTACCAAGGGCTGCGCACCCTGCGGCAGTTCATGCTGTGGACCTACGGCTCCGCGCTGTCCCATCTCACCGGCCTGCTGGCCCTGTTCGTGGTGTGGCTGCCGGCCGCCCCCTCGACGCTGTTCGTGGTGCTCGCGGTGATGGTGGTGGACGCCGTCGTGGTGATCTACCCCTCCTCGATCGGCTACCACTTCGCACTCGCCGTCAAGCAGGCGTACGTCAGGTCGCTGCACGACAACTGGACGCTGGCGCCCGCCGAACTCGACGCGACGACGGCGCAGGCGTGGTCGACGTCGGTGCTGCCCGTCGCCACCCGCCGGGCCATGACCGGGATATCCCTGTACCTGCTGGTCCCGGCGGTCATCGCGCTGCTGCCTGCGGTGGTCCAGCGCTGAGGCGGCCCCGGCATGTCACCGCGGGGCCCCGGAGTGACGCACGGGGCCCCGCGGGGGATGTGAGAGGGGGCGCTGCGGGCCGCTCGTGGAGGCCCGCAACGCCCCCTGGTATTCACCTGAGTGATACTCAGGAGTCCTTGGGTGGCTACGAGTTGACCTGCGTGGTCACCAGGTTCGAGAAGGTCGTCAGCCGGGTGTAGACACCCGGGTAACCCGCCTCGGCGCAGCCTTCGCCCCAAGAAGTTATCCCTGCCAGGACGCCCCCGATGAGCAGGGGACCGCCGCTGTCGCCCTGGCAGGTGTCAACGCCGCCGTCTGTGTAACCGGCGCAAACCATGTCGCTCGCGACGAAGTCGGAGCCGTAGGAGGACTTGCAGCTGGAGTCGGACACGATCGGAACGGTCGCGGTCCGCAGCGAGTTGGAGGAGCTGCCGTTCTCGGAGGTGGTGCCCCAGCCGAGGATCCGGGCGGTGGTGCCGGCCGCGTACACACTCGTGTCGCCGGAGGCGACGTAGGACGCCGGGGTGTACGACATCGAGGTCGACAGGGTCAGCACGGACACGTCGTCGCCGTTGGTGGCGTCCGTGTAGTCCGGGTTGATCCAGATCTTGCTGACCTTGCTGACCGTACCGCCGGTGCCGTTGAGGGTGGAACGACCGCCGACCACCCGGACGCTGCTGGTGGTCTCGCCGACCATACAGTGGGCCGCGGTGACCACCTTGGTCGCCGACACCAGGGTGCCGCCGCAGAACTGGCTGCCGGACGAGTCCGTGATCTGCATCATGAACGGGTACGTGGTCGTCGTGGTCGTCGTACCGCCAACTATCTTGGGCGCTACGGGAGTTGCGGCAACTGCACCGGGTGCACCCAGGAACGCGGTCGCCGCTGCGGCGGCGGTGGCGGTGACGACGGCTGCGGTTCTGGTGACACGGGTGAGCCCGAACATGAGTCTCCTCGTGGGGGTTGCCGGTGGGGGTCTCTCCGGACTGTGGGTGTCCGGTGAGCGGCACGTGCTTAAGCTAGAAGCAGCGCGGCCCCCGCCCCAATGAGGGAACCCCCTAGGGGGATTCGCACAGGGAAAACCCTCGGTCTCCGCGCGTAAACCCGCGGCGTGCGAAGTCCGAGGTGGGCGTCAGTCGCTGCGGCGGCCGGCCGCGAGGCGGACGATGTCCACTCGCGAACGAATGCCCAGCTTGCGGTAGACCCGGGTGAGCGTGGCCTCCACCGTCTTCACGCTGATGAACAGCCGGGCCGCGATCTCCCGGTTGGTCGCGCCCTCCATCACCAGCGCGGCCACCTGCCGCTCGGTGGCCGCCAGCGAGTCCAACGCGGCCGTGGACAGCGCCGGTTGGGCCGGACCCGTGACCGTCGCCGTCTCCACCTGACGCAGCCAGGGCAGCGCCCGGCAGCGCCGGAACAGCAGCGTCGCCTCGTCGTAGGAGGCCCCGCCCGGCTGCCGCTCGCGCAGGCCCGCGAGCGCGTACGCGGCCCGGGCCTCCTCCAGGCCGTAGCCCAGCTTGGCCAGCCGGTCCTGCACGGACGTCAACTGCCGCATCGCGGGCTCCAGTTCACCGCGGGCGGCGCGCACCAGCGCCTCCGCCCGGTCGAGCACCGCGAGCACGCTCTCCCGCTCCAGCCGCATGGCCCGCTCGCGCGTGACGTCGATCAGCTCCTGCGCCTCGGCCGGCTCCCCGACCCGGACCAGCGCCTCGGCGAGGTCGCCGTGCCAGCGGCCGCGGGCCGGGTCGGTGATGCCGAGGCCCTCCTCCAACTCCCGTACCCGGCCCAGCGACCGGACGGTGCCCGCGGCGTCCCCCGCGACCAGCTGGGCGTGGCCCAGGGCGCCGAGCGCACGCGAGAGATACACCAGGTCGTTGTGTTCCTCGGCGCGCTCCACCGCCTCCCGGGCCAGTGAGAGGGCCCGGTTGACCTCGCCGCCCGCGGCCTCGGCGAGCGAGGTGAACATCGCGGTCGCCGCCACCCCGATCCCGGTGTCCCGGGCCAGTCTGAGCCCCTCCCGGGCGAGGTCGAGGGCGCGGCCGCAGTGCCCGGAGCGCAGTTCGGTCTCGGCGAGGCCGCGCAGGAAGTGCACCTCGCTCTCGACCATCCCGCGGCGGCGCACCTCGCGCAGCAGCGCGCTGATCGTCGTCCGCGCCTCGGAGAGCTGGTCGCCCATGATCAGCCAGCGGAAGCGGGCGGCCCCGGCGCCGTTGTGGTCGCAGGCCACGCGCGGGTCCTGGGGCTCCTTCAGGGCCCGCTTGATGGTGGCGGGCGCGTCCGGGTGCCCCATCAGGGTCTCGGTCTGGGCCTGCAACGACAGCGACATCAGCTCGGTACGGCGGTCGCCGCCCCGCGCGGCCAGCGCGGCGGCGCGCGCGGCCTCCTCCCGGGCCTCGTGGAAGTCGCCCGAGAACAGCAGCGCCCGCCAGGCGAGTTGGTAGTGCACGAGGGCCAGCAGGAGGGGGTCGTCACCGGCGTCGGCGAGCGCCTGCGGGAAGACGGTGTCGACCTCGGCCAGGGCGTGCCCGGCGGAGTTGATGACCAGCACCCAGGCGCGCACCCGCTCGGCCGGGGCGGTGGTGTGCGCCAGGACCTGCCGGGCTATCTCCCGGACCAGGTCGTTCTCCCCGGCGGTCAGCGCGTCCTCGGCCGCCTGCAACCGCCGTTCGTCCGGGCTGGGTTGGGCGTCGGCGGGGGTGTGCCGGGCGGCCAGCAGCCCGAGTCCGGCCGCCACCGACGGCGCGCCGCGGTCCCGGGCCACCGCCGCGGCCTCCCCGAGCCGTTCGGCGACCTGCGGGTCGGTGCCGGTGGTGGCCAGCGCCAGGTGCCGGGCCCGCTCGATCGGGTCGGAGGCGGCCGTGGACAGCGCCGCGTGCACGTCCCGCCGCTCCTGCGGGGTCGCCTCCGCGTACAGAGCCGCCGAGATCAGCGGATGGGCGAACCGGACGACGGGGGCGTCCCGGTCGGTGGCGTCGGCGATCTCCGTGGTGAGCAGCCCCAGCGCCGCCGCCTGCGCGGTCTCGGCCTCGGCGTTGTCGCGGCCGGCCGCGTGCAGCAGGGACAGCGTGGGGCGGGCGCCCGTGCACGCGACCAGGAGGGTGCGGCGGGCCTCGGCGGGCAGCGCGTCGAGCCGGTTGAGGACCAGGGCGCGCAGCGAGGTCGGCACCGGCAGGGGTTCGCCGGGGCTGGTCGGGGCCGGGTTCTCGGCCAGGGCGCGGCCCAGTTCGAGGGCGAAGAGCGGGTTGCCCGCGCTGGTGCGGTGGATGTCCCGCACGGTGGAGCGCGGCAGATCGCCGTAGCCGCGGTGGCCGAGGAGCTCGGCGACCTGGGTGCGGGAGAGCGGGTTGACCCGGACCGAGAGGGTCTCGGGCGGGGTGGCGCGCAGATAGCGGTCGTGCTCGGGGCCGCGCTGGTCGGTCGCGGTCCGCACCGCGCACACCATCTGCACGGGCATGCCGCCCAGCCGCCGCGCGGCGAAGCCGAGGAGTTCGGCGCTGGCCGGATCCAGCCACTGGAGGTCGTCGGCGACGATCAGAACCGGCCCCCGGGCCGCCAGCGCGCGCAGCGTGGAGAGCACCGCCAGCCGCAGCGCGAGTCCGTCGCGTTCCAGGGTGGACTCGCCGCGGCCGGTGAGCGCGGATTCCAGCGCGGTGCGCTGGGCCGCGGGCAGTTGGGCGGCGACCTCGTCGGCGACCAGGCCGAGGAGGTCGGCCAGCGCCAGGAAGGGGAGGTGGGATTCCGACTCGGTGGCCGAGCAGCGCAAGACGGTGTGCGCGGTTTCGCCGTATTCCGCGGCGAGCGACCGCAGGACGGTCGATTTTCCTATTCCCGCCGGGCCGTGCACGAGCACACTGCCGCCGCGGGCGAGTTGTTCACGTGCTCCCGCCAGCAGCTCCTCCCGGCCGATGACCAGGTCGGGGCGGGGTCTGCCAGGCTCCTTGAAGTCCCGTTGCACGGTCACCGCTCCCCTCGTGTGTCGTGTCCTGGCCAATATTAGGCAACGGCACATTGAATTTCGGACGGATGGCGTGGTGAGAGTATTAACAGTGCCGGGCATGGCGGAATTCACTGGGGCATCAAATGAATGACCACCCGGCAAGTGCGGTGCCCGGAAAGCGTATGGGGGCGCGAAATAGGTGATGGTGTCGGGGTTGGGTGAATTGCCCGGGAGTGGGGGAGCGGGCGGGGAGGTGCGGGAGTCGGGTGCGGGGGTGTCGTAACCGGGCGCCGGGGCGCGGGAGGTGGGTGCGGGTGGGGCGGGTGGCGGGCGGGTGGACGTGGTCGGGCGGGGCCCGGGCCGTGTCGAAATTGGCTGAAATGGTGCTGTTCGTAGGGGCTTTCCCGGGCGGCCGGACGGTGGTCCCCCAGCCACCCGGACCCGCCCCGGTGGCCGGCGCACGTGCTCGCCGCGCCTGCCGCGGGCGCCACGTTCGCCACGGTGCCTGCCGCCGCCGCGTTCGCCACCGCGCCCGCCGCCGCCCCCGCGACCGCCACCGCGCCTGTCGTCGGCACCGTCGCGCTCCTCGCGCACGGCGGCCCGGCCCGGGAGCCGTGGCGACGGGCCCGAGTGCCGTGGTGCCGCCCGGTCGTTGTCGGGAGCATGCCCCGTCCGCTCCACGGCTATGGCAGCACCCCCGCCCGGCGGCCCGCCACGACCGCCTCCCAGCGGGAGTGGGCGCCCAGTTTGCGCATCGCCGAGCGCAGATAGCCCTTGACGGTCTCCGGGCGCAGCCCGAGGCGCTCGGCGGCCACCGCGTTCGTGGTGCCCAGCGCCACGCAGGACAGCACATCCACCTCGCGGGGTGAGAGGCCGACCTCCCGCGCGGCGCCCGTACCCTCCGCCGCCACCGCCAACTGCCCGCACGCCGCCAGCAGTTCGGAGCGCAGCGCCGGATCGTCGATACGGGTCGCCAGCGCCCGCAGCGCCCCGTGCGCCTCCCGGACCCGCTCCCAGGCGGCCCCCAGCTCGCGCGGCCCCGCGTCGGCCGGCTCCGGCCCGCGCACGGACGCCAGCAGGGAGGCCGCCTCGTCCCGCACGACCAGCGCCTGCTCCACGTCCCGCGCCGCCTGCGCCGCCGCACCCAGCGTGCGGTCGCCGAGCGGCAGCGCCGTCCGCAGCGCGCCGTACAGCACGCCCCGCACCCGGCGCCGTACGACGATGGGCACCGCGACCACCGAGCGGATGCCCTCGGTGGCCACCGCCACGTCGTACTCGTGGCTGATCGTGCGCGCCACCGAGTAGTCCGTCACCCCGCACGGCCGGGCCAGGGCGACCACCTTGCCGCCGAGGCCGTTGCCGGAGATCACCGCCAGGGAGCGGAGCGAGTTCGTCGTATTGCCGGTGAGTTCGCTGATGCGCATCTGCGGGCGGCCGGACTCTATCAGTCCGCCGAAGGCGAGCGGCAGACCCGTCGTCCGCCGCAGTCGCGCGAGCGCGCCTCGTACCTCGACCGACCCGGCTGCGTCTGCTGCCACTGCTCGCCCCTTCGTTGCGGCGTACCGTACCCCCGTTAGGGGGTGGTGAGACCTGCGTCACGGATTAGACGATGGTAGGCGGCTGTGCGGCACTGAGGAGGACACATGACGGCGACGACGGGCGCGACGGACGATTTCCGGGCCGCGCGGGACTTCCTGCTGGCGCACCGGGAGGACTACACCACCGCGTACGAGGGCTTCTCCTGGCCCCGCCCGGCGTACTTCAACTGGGCGCTGGACTGGTTCGACGTCATTGCAGCCGGAAACGACCGCACCGCACTCCACATCGTCGAGGAGGACGGCAGTGAAGTGCGGCTGTCCTTCGCCGAGTTGGCCGAACGCTCCGACCGCCTCGCCAACTGGCTGCGCGCCCGCGGTGTCCGCGCCGAGCAGCGCGTCCTGGTGATGCTGGGCAACCAGGCCGAGTTGTGGGAGATCGCGCTCGCCGCGATGAAGCTGCGCGCCGTCGTCATCCCGGCAACTCCCCTGCTGGGCACCGCGGACCTGCGCGACCGCGTCGAACGCGGCCGGGTCCGGCACGTGGTCGCCCGCGCCGAGGACACCGCAAAGTTCGCCGAGGTGCCCGGCCGTTACACCCGCGTCGCGGTCGGCGGCGCCCCGGAGGGCTGGCTGTCGTACGAGGAGGCGTACACCGTCCCCGCCGATTTCGACCCCGAGGGCCGCACCCAGCCAGACGACCCGCTGATGCTCTACTTCACCTCCGGCACCACCGCCCGCCCGAAACTGGTCGAACACACCCATGTGTCGTACCCCGTGGGGCATTTGACGACCATGTACTGGATCGGCCTCAAGCCCGGCGATGTGCACCTGAACATTTCTTCGCCGGGGTGGGCCAAGCACGCCTGGTCGAGCCTGTTCGCGCCGTGGAACGCCGAGGCGACCGTCTTCGTCTTCAACTACACCCGCTTCGACGCGGCCCGCCTCATGGCCGAAATGGACCGCGCGGGCGTGACCACCTTCTGCGCCCCGCCGACCGTGTGGCGCATGCTCATCCAGGCCGACCTCACCGGACTGCGCACCCCGCCCCGCGAGGCGGTGGCCGCGGGCGAACCGCTCAACCCCGAGGTCATCGAACAGGTGCGACGGCACTGGGGATTGACCATCCGGGACGGCTTCGGCCAGACCGAGACCGCCGTCCAGGTCTCCAACAGCCCCGGCCAGGAACTGAAGTCGGGCTCCATGGGCCGCCCCAGCCCCGGCTACCGCATCGAACTCCTCGACCCGGTCTCGGGCGCCCCCGGCGTCGCCGAGGGCGAGATCGCGCTCGACCTGTCGGCGTCCCCCGTCGGCCTGATGACCGGCTACTACGGCGACGCCGACCGTACGGCGGAGGCGATGGCCGGGGGCTACTACCGCACCGGCGACATCGGTTCGCGGGACGAGGACGGCTACATCACCTACGTCGGCCGCGCGGACGACGTCTTCAAGGCGTCCGACTACAAGATCTCCCCGTTCGAGCTGGAGAGCGCGCTCCTCGAACACGAGGCGGTCGCCGAGGCGGCGGTCGTCCCCGCGCCGGACGAACTGCGCCTGGCCGTACCGAAGGCGTACGTCGTGCTGGCGGCGGGCTGGGAACCGGGCCCGGACACCGCGAAGGTCCTCTTCGAACACTCCCGCGAGGTGCTCGCCCCCTACAAGCGCATCCGCCGCCTGGAGTTCGCCCCCCTGCCGAAGACGGTGTCGGGCAAGATCCGCCGCATCGAACTGCGCGAGGCCACGGCAGCGGGGTCGGGGGAGGAGTTCAAGGAGGAGGATCTGAGGTGAGGGGGTGAGGGCGGTCGCCTCGCACGGCGATCACGGCGGGCACAGTCCCTTCGCGCCGCCGTTCACCGGCCGGACCGTCCCCGAGCCGTCGAGCAGGAACAGCGGCACCCCCAAGAGGTCCGCGCTTTCCTGGGCCTCATCCATATAGCCGCAGAGAGAGAAATAAACGCATCCCACGGACTCGGTCATGGCCGTCAGCCACAAGCACTCCACATCGCGCGGCGTGACCGACCGCAGCCCGGGGTCCACCTGCGCCAGCACCGCACGGGCGGCGAGCCCCACCCCGTTCGGCTGCCGCCGGTACGCCCGGCGCACGTCCTGATGCCCGAGCCACCGCAGGTACAGCGCGACATCCGTGACGGCGTCCCGGGCGGTGCGGATCGCGACGGGCCGGAACGCGGGACGCGCGGGGGCGGACCGGACGCTTGCGGAACGCCCGGCCGTCACCCCGGTCACGGGCACCCGCAGCACCACCCCGCACGAACACCCCGACTCCGGCCGGGGCCACTGCCCGTCCCGCCCGCAGGCGGCGCAGCGGACCGTCACCCACTCCTCGTCCCACACCCGCTGCGTGAGCACGGCCGGTACGGCGGAGGCGTCGATCTCCGGCACCACCGGGCTCCCGCACGCGCACGGGTAGGACGGCACCTCGTACAACTGCTCGCGACGACAGGCCGGACACCGCAGTGGCACGCTCTCGGCCATCGTCCACCCCGCCACGTCAGGTCCGGCAGCCTCTGGCCGGGCCGCTCGTCCATCGTGCGCCCGGGCCGCCACTCCTGTCCGTCGCTTTGACGGCCTTGGCACCGCTTCGCAACACGCCCGCGACGAACGGGCGGGCGGACGGCCGAAGGGCGGCCCGGCCGTTTCCCGGCCGAGCCGCCCTCTTCGTGCCCCGGTGGCGGTCGCGTCCCCCGTGTCCCCCGTGCCGCCACCGTGACCTTCCCCCGTGCGGTGCCCGCCGCCCCCGTGCCGGCGGGCCCCGCGTGACGAGAATGTGCCCGCGGCGGTGGGGCGTTGAAGCCTTGGGGGCCGCCTTCAGAGCTTGATTTGAGGGTTGCGTGGACGGGCTACGCACATCGACGTACGCGCGCGTGCCCGCAGGGAGGCGGCGGGACGCCCCGGACCCGGCCGGGGGCGCGGTGATCCCCGGGTCGGCTAGGGTCGCCGTACTGCGCCCCGATCTGCCGCCATTGGCGGACGATCCGGGTAGAAGCGCAGGTCAGAACAGCGTCTGGGGGCAGTGTGCGATTGCGAGTGGAGTTCACGACCGAACCCTTCGACCTCGACGAGGCCCCCCGGCACGCCCTGGTGGCCCGGGAGGTCGTCGAGGCGGCCGAGCTCGACGCCGTGGACGTCGGCCCGTTCGGCAACACCGTGGAGGGCGGTGCCGACGCGGTGCTCACCGCCGTGGACGCCCTGCTGCGCCGGACCCTGGAGGTCGGGGCCACCCGGATCTCGTTGCAGGTGAACGTGGTCGACGGGGCCGGCGCGGCCGGCGGTGAGACCAAGTGACCGCCGCCGACGAGCCGTTCGTCGCGGCGGTGAAGCCGCTGGTCGACGCGATGGGCGGCGAGATACTGCCGCCCGACCGGGCGGGCCCGGACGACGTGGTGCTCTCCTGGGAGGGCGCCGAGGTCCTGGCGGTACGACTGCCCCAGCTCGCCGACTCGCTCGACCACATCCTGGCCGCCATGGAACGACAGCGGGGCAAACCGCTGGCCGACCTCGACCGCAAGGCCAAGCAGGAGGTCGTACGGGCCCTGGAGGCGCGCGGGGCGTTCTCCGTGCGGCACGGCGTGGAGACGGTGGCCAGCGCCCTCGGGGTGAGCCGCTTCACTGTGTACAACTACCTCAACCGGGAGAAAAGCGGATGATCAACCCATAAGGGATGGGGTGTGGGGTGGTTCCCGTGGGGGTGCGGGGCGGTGTCCCGTAGGGAGGTCGGGGTGGCGTCCCGTAGGGTGCGCGGTCTCGTAACCCGGATTTTTCAACAAACTGTTGACGGGTCGTGGCGGGAGGGCGTTAGCTGGCGGCAGCCGGTACGCAGCCACCCATGCCACGGAGGAACCCCTTGACGTCCAGCAGCACGCCGCCGGGCCTCGCCCGGTTCAACGACCTGGCGGAGACCGCGGCCCTCGCCGTCCTCCACGAGGCGTGCGCCGCCACGGCCTGGGGACAACTGCTGCTCGCCGGAAGGCCGTACACCACCCTGGCGGACCTCCTGGCCGCCAGTGACGCCGCGATGGCGAAGCTGACCGCCGGGGACCTCGCCGAGGCGATGGCCGGACATCCCCCGATCGGCCGCCCGAAGCCCGGCGACCCCGCCTCCGCGCGCGAGCAGCGGGGCATGGCGGACGCCTCCGAGCGGCTCAGGGCGGAGATGCTGGAGCTGAACCTCGCCTACCAGGAGCGGTTCGGCCATGTCTTCCTCATCTGCGCGACCGGCAAGAGCGCCGAGGAGATGCGGGACGCGGTCGAGGAGCGGATCGGCAACCCGCCGGAGCGGGAGCGCGAGATCGTCCGCACCGAACTGGGCAAGATCAACCGCATCCGGCTGACCAGGCTCGCGGAAGAGCCGACCGGGCTCGCGGAAGAGGTGCCCCAGAACATGAGCGCGCGCACCACCGGATCCACCACCACTGCCTCCTCCACCGCCTCCGTGTCCACCGCCACCGTGTCCACCCACATCCTGGACACCAGCGTCGGCCGCCCCGCCGCGGGTGTCGCCGTCCGGCTCGCGGCCCGCGCCGGGTCCGGCGCCGACTGGCAGCCGCTCGGCGGGTCCGCGACCGACGCCGACGGGCGGTGCAAGGACCTTCCCGCCCTCCCCGAGGGCACCACCCAGGTACGGCTCGACTTCGCCGTCGAACCGTACTTCGACCAGAAGCAGGCCGAGCCACAGCAGGACGCCCCCGCGAACCGGGACAGCGGAGCCAGGGAAGTGTTCTTCCCCGAAGTCGTGGTCACCTTCGCCGTACAGCCCGGCGAGCACTACCACGTACCGCTGCTGCTCAACCCGTTCGGCTACTCCGTATACCGAGGGAGCTAGCAGACATGGCAGAGAATCCCCGCCCGTCCCGCGCCGTACTGGGACCCAACCAGTACGGCAAGGCCGAGAACCGGGTCGTCAGGATCACGCGGGACGGCGCGACCCACCACATCAAGGACCTGAACGTCTCGGTCTCCCTCAGCGGCGACATGGACGACGTCCACTACTCCGGCTCCAACACCAACGTCCTGCCGACGGACACCACCAAGAACACGGTGTACGCCTTCGCCAAGGAGCACGGCATCGAGTCGGCCGAACAGTTCGGCATCCACCTCGCCCGCCACTTCGTGACCTCGCAGCCGTCCATCCACCGGGCGCGCATACGGGTCGAGGAGTACGCCTGGGAGCGGATCGAGCACAACGGCGAGGGCGCGCACTCCTTCGTCCGCAAGGGGCAGGAGACCCGGCTCGCCCAGATCACCTACGACGGCTCCGCGTGGGAGGTCGTCTCCGGCCTGAAGGACCTGACGGTCCTGAACTCGACCGACTCCGAGTTCTGGGGCTACGCCAAGGACAGGTACACGACGCTCCGCGAGGCGCACGACCGCATCCTGGCCACCGAGGTCTCCGCCCGCTGGCGCTACGGCTGGACGGACGCCGAACAGTCGGCGCCCGCCTGGGACACCTCCTACGAGCGGATCAGGACACACCTGCTCCAGGCGTTCGCGGAGACCTACTCGCTCTCCCTCCAGCAGAGCCTGTACGCCATGGGCGCCCGGATCATCGACCGGCGGGACGAGGTCGACGAGGTCCGCTTCTCGCTGCCCAACAAGCACCACTTCCTGGTGGACCTCACGCCGTTCGACCTGAAGAACGACAACGAGGTGTACTTCGCCGCCGACCGCCCCTACGGCCTGATAGAGGCCACCGTCCTGCGGGACGGCTGCGAGGCGCTCATACCGGCGGACCTCACCAACCTCTGATCCAACCTCTGAACCAACCCCGCAACCGGCTTGTGGCGCCGCCCCTGTTGGCGCTCCGAACTCTCCGACGAAACCAAGGGACGGAACGACCGATGACCGAGCGCATCGTGATCGAGAACTGCGCCATCGCGACCGTCGACGCCCAGGACACCGAGTACGCCTCGGGCCATGTCGTCGTGGCCGGTCAGGTGATCGAGTCCGTGGGCGCGGGCCCGGCCCCCGAGGGGCTGGAGAACGTCGTACGGCGCGTCGACGCCACCGGACACCTCGTCACCCCCGGCCTGGTCAACAGCCACCACCACTTCTACCAGTGGATCACCCGGGGCCTGGCCACCGACCACAACCTCTTCGACTGGCTGGTCGCGCTCTACCCGACCTGGGCGCGCATCGACGAGCCGATGGTCCACGCCGCCGCCCAGGGCTCCCTGGCGATGATGGCCCGCGGCGGCGTCACCATGGCGACGGACCACCACTACGTCTTCCCCCGGGGCACCGGCGACCTCTCCGGTGCGATCATCCGGGCGGCGCGCGAGACGGGCGTCCGCTTCACCCTGGCCCGCGGTTCCATGGACCGCGGCGAGTCGGACGGCGGGCTGCCGCCGGACTTCGCCGTCGAGACCCTGGAGGACGCGCTCGCCGCGACCGAGGCGACCGTCGACGAGCACCACGACGCGTCCTTCGGCGCCATGACGCAGGTGGCCGTGGCGCCCTGCTCGCCGTTCTCCGTGTCGACCGAACTGATGCGGCAGGGCGCGGAGTTGGCCCGCCGCAAGGGGGTACGGCTGCACACGCACGGTTCGGAGACGGTCGAGGAGGAGCAGTTCTGCAAGGAACTGTTCGGGATGGGCCCGACCGACTACTTCGAGTCCACCGGCTGGCTCGGCGCGGACGTGTGGATGGCGCACTGCGTCCACATGAACGACTCCGACATCGCCGCCTTCGCCCGCACGGGCACGGGGGTCGCGCACTGCCCCTCGTCCAACGCCCGGCTGGCCGCCGGGATCGCCCGGGTCCCCGACATGCTCGCCGCGGGCGTCCCCGTCGGCCTGGGCATCGACGGCACCGCCTCCAACGAGTCCGGCGAACTCCACACCGAACTGCGCAACGCGCTCCTGATCAACCGGCTCGGCGCGCACCGCGAGGCCGCCCTGAACGCCCGTCAGGCGCTGCGGCTGGGCACCTACGGCGGCGCCCAGGTCCTGGGCCGGGCCCGCGAGACCGGCTCCCTGGAGGCGGGCAAGCTGGCCGACCTGGTGCTGTGGCGGATGGACACGCTCGCCCATGCCTCGATCGCCGACTCGGTGACCGCGCTGGTCTTCGGCGCGGCTGCCCCGGTCACCGCGTCCTTCGTGGGCGGCCGCCAAGTCGTCGAGAACGGCCGCCTGTTGCACGTGGACGAGGACGCAATCGCCCGCTCGACGTCCGTGCAGGCGCGGCGGCTGGCGCGGATCGCGGCGGGGGAGTGAGGTGGGGGTGCCTTGTTCTCTGCGTTCTCTGCGTTCTCTGCGTTCTTCGTGCTTCTTCGTTCTTCGTGCTTCTTCGCGGAAACGTTGCGGGGTCCCGTCGCGGGGCACTAGCGTGGTTTGAGTTACCGGGGGGTAACCGGTCGTGCTCCGTTTCGCACGAGCCCTGGGGGGTCCATGCGCCGTCGTCGCCCCACGATCCGCACCCGGATCGTGACCCTGACGGTGCTGCCGATCATCGCCCTCTCGGTGCTCGGAGCCATCAGCATGCTGTCCGTCACCGGCGAACTGCGCACCCTCGCCCGCGTCAAGGACGTCTACGAGACCTTCGGCTCCCCGGTCGACGCGGCCGTGGGCCAGATCCAGACCGAACGCCGCCTCTCCGCCGCCTACTTGGGGCAGGAGCAGCGCACCGGCACGGCGGACACCGCCGCGCTCGCCCGCCAGCAGCGCCGTACCGACCGTGCCGTCGCCGCCATGCGCGCCGTACTCGGCGACCCGGACGCGCGCGGCGGCCTGACCGCGCGGCAGCGCGGCGCGCTCGACGCGATGGAGCGGGCCGCCTCCGGTCTCGCCGCCCTGCGCGCCCGGGTCCTGGACCACCAGGTCTCCTGGAGCGGGGCGGTGGCCGCGTACAACGGCGTCGTGGCGCCCGCGTTCGACGTGCAGTCCGAACTCACCGCCCTCCAGCAGGGGCAGTTCGCCCGCGAGGGACAGGTCGTCGTCGAACTCGTCCGCGCCCGCGAGTACTTGGCCCAGGAGGATGCCCTGCTCGCCGGGGCGGGCGCCGCGGGCACCCTCACCGACGAGCAGGACGAGACGCTGGCCGCGGCCGTCGAGGACCGGCGCGTCTTCCACCGCACGTACGTGGGCGAACTGCCCGCCGATTCCCGCAAACCGTTCCGCGCCTTCGAGAAGAGCGCGGACTACCGGGCGCTCAACCGCAGCGAGGACGTCCTCCTCGAAGCCGGGGCGAAGGGCGCGGCGGAGGCCGTCACCGCCGGGTCCTGGCGCACCACGACCGACCGCGCGATGGTGCGCTACCGCGAGCTGTGCTCCCGGGCCGCGCTCAACACCGCAGACCGCGCCCGGCAGTTCGCCTTGCGCGAGCTGGTCGAGTCCGCCGTCCTCAGCGGCATCGGCGTCCTCGCCGTGGTGCTGTGCATCTGGTTCTCCCTCGTCAACGGCGGCCGGGTCGCCCGTCGCCTGGAGGAACTCCGGGACGCCGCCGACGTGTTGGCGACCCGTCAACTCCCGGACGTCATGGCCAGGTTGAGCGCGGGCGAGCCGGTGGACGCGGCCACGGAGGCGCCGCCGCTCGACTTCGGTGATCCCGCGCACGGCCTCGACGAGATCGGGCAGGTCGGCCAGGCCCTCAACACCGCCCGGCGGGCCGCCGTCGAAGCCGCCGTCCGGCAGGCCACCCTGCGCCGGGGCGTCTTCGCCGTCCTCCTCAACATCGCCCGCCGCAACCAGGCCCTCGTCCACCGCCAGGCCAAACTCGTCGACACCCTCGAACGCCGTACGACCGACGCGGACACCCTGGCCGAACTGTTCCGCATCGACCACCTCACCACGCGGATGCGGCGGCACGCGGAGAGCCTCGTCATCCTCTCCGGGACCGCGCCGAGCCGCCGTTCGCGCCGGCCTGTGCCCGTGGTCGATGTCGTCGCCGCGGCCGTCGGCGAGATCGAGGACTACACCCGCGTCGTCGTGCCGCCCATGCCGGTCGTCGGCGTCGAGGGCGGCGCGGTCGCCGACGTCGTCCACCTGCTGGCCGAACTCCTGGAGAACGCAACGGTGTTCTCCCCTCCGCACACCCAGGTCACCCTGCGCACCGGCCACACGCCCGAAGGGTTCGTCCTGGAGATCGACGACCGCGGCCTCGGCCTGCACCCCGAGGAACTGGCCGAGGCCAACCGCACCCTCTCCCGCCCCGGCGGCTTCGACCCCGCCTCCGACGAACGCCTCGGCCTGTACGTCGTCGGCCGCCTCGCGGAGCGTCACGCCATCGCCGTCACGCTCCGGGAGTCCGCGTACGGCGGGACGACGGCGACGGTGCTGCTGCCGACACCGGTGCTGGCGTCGGTGCCTTCGACGGCTTCGACGGCATCGGCGGCATCGGCCGCTTCGGGGGATTCCGGTGGGGCGGTGCCGGTCGTGGCGTCGTCCGGGGAGCGGCGGGCACCGGCGCTGCGACCCGTGCCGGACCTCCGACCGGCCGCCGGGCGAGGGCAGGAGAAGGCCGGGGCGGAGGCGGAGGAGCGGCAGCCGGGCGGGGCCGAGGGTCCGACGTCCGCATCCGGTCTGCCCACCCGGGTCCGGCAGGCGTCGCCGGCCGCCCGGTTGCGCGCCGCGCCGCCCCGTGCGCCCCGTCGGTCCGCGGAGCCCGAGCCGTCCGCCGAGGAGATGCGGGCGGTGTTCGGCGCCTTCCAACGGGGGCTCGACAAGGGGCGGTCGGACCGGATCGACGCCCCCGGATCCCCCCGCTCGCACCCCTCCGGCACCTCCGACTCCTCCGACTCCTCCGACCGAGAAACGGACGACGATGCCTGACCGACTCGACGGCGACCGTCCCGACCACGCCGATGCCGCCGCCCAGGCCGACCACGAAGGCCACGGCACCGGCGTCGGCACCAGTACCGGCACAAGCGCCGACATCGGCTGGCTCCTCGACGACCTGCTCGCCCGGACCGACCACGTCCGCCAGGCGGTCCTGCTCACCGCGGACGGACTGCCGATCAGCGCCTCCGAGGGCATGTCCGCCAAGGACGTCGAACACCTGGCCGCCGTGTGCGCGGGCTTCCACAGCCTCGCCCAGGAGATCGGCGGCCGGTTCGCCGCGGGTGGCGTGCGGCAGACGATGGTGATGCTGGAGGACGCCTACCTGTTCGTCACCCCGGCCGCGGACGGCAGCCGCCTCGCCGTCCTCACCGGCCTGGACACGGACATCGGGCAGCTCGCCTACGAGATGTCGCTGCTCGTCCGCCGCGTCGGCCGCCACCTGGCCGTCGCGTACCGCGGCCCCGCCGAGGCCCCGACCTCCCCCCTGTGACCGGCCGCCCGCCCGAGGACCCCGACGGCCGCCCGCCCGGCGCCGGGAGACCGGAGGGGAACGCCGACCGGCGCTGGTACGAGGACGACACCGGCCCCGGAGTCCCCCTGGTACGGCCCTACACGGTCGTCCAGGGGCGTACCCGCCCGGACACCGACCACGGCATGGACCTGCTCTCCCGTGTCACCGCCCAGGAGCCGACCGGCGGCCGGCCGGCGCTCGACCACGCCCGCACCGCCCTGCTGGACCTCGTACGCCGGGGGCCCCGGGAGGTCGCCGAACTCGCCGCCGACGCGGACCTCCCGGTCACCGTCGTCCGCGTCCTGCTCGCCGACCTCCTCGACGCCGGCCTCGTCCGCGTCATCCCGCCGGCGTCCCGGGCCCGGACGGACGACCCCGAGCTGCTGCGCGAAATCGTGGCGCGGCTAAGGGAGTTGTGAGCCAGATCCGGGTACGGTCATCGCGGCCGTACGACGGCTGCAACGCCTCCTCCGCTGCGACGGGGCGCCCCGCTCAGTGCGTCGCCCCCAACCGCTCCCGTACCCGTGCCGCGACCGCGTACGTGTCGCCGGTCGGACGGGTGGCCAGGTGTCCCGGGGCCCGGGTCCAGCGGTCCTCCAGGGCGAACCAGTCGATCTCCTTCGGCGCCCGGCCCTCCCGCAACGCGGTGCGCAGTTCCGTGAAGTACGTGGACCAGCGCAGCCGGTAGAGTCCGCCGACCAGTCCGGCCCACTCGCGGTTCGCGTAGTCGTGCAGGCCCGCCTCGGCGCCCTCGCGGGTGCCCCAGACCGTCAGCAGCGACAGCGCGTCGTACGCGAGCCGGTCCCGCTCCGCCTCGTCGGCGCCCCAGGCGCGCGCGGCCGTCAGCCAACTCCCCAGCAGATGCCGGGAGTCGGTGGCCAGCAGCTCCTCCAGGAGATCCATCAGGGAGAGCCAGAGCCCGATCAACTCCCCGAACGCGGCGGCGTCCTGGTCGTCGTACGCCTTCTTGATCCGGGGCAGCAGGACGCGGCTGCGGTTGGAGAGGGCCTGGCGGGCCACGTCGAGGAGGTCGCGGTGGTAGGCCGACGAGGTGCGCAGGCCGGGGCGGACCTTCAGGAGTTCGCCCAGGGCCGGTTCGAACTCCTCGGGGGCGTACCGGAGTTGGCGGGGCGACCAGGACGCCGCCCGCTTCACCGCGAGGGACGGGCGGGCGCCGAACAGGCCGTCGGCGCCCTCGCTCCAGGAGTCGGCGCGGGTGGTGCCGTACGCGGTGCGGCGCAGGATGTCCCAGGCGGCCTCGGCGTGCGGGTCGTGCGCCCCGTACCGGAAGCGCGCCCAGCGGGCGAACCACTCCCCGAGGTTCAAGTCGCCCTCCCGCCAGGCGAGTTCGGAGAAGAGGGCGAAGGCGGCCGGGTTGTTGTCCGCCGCCTCGGGCAGGAGTGCGGTGCCGCGCAGGGCGCTGCCCGGCCGGGTTCGCCAACTCCCGTACAGGGAAGCCCAGTCGGGGGTGTTGGCGCCCAACGCCGTATGCCCGCCGAAGTTCCAGATGGAGCCGAAGGCGTACGGGGTGCCGCCCCAGTCCGCCTCGCGGTCCTGGACCGTGGGGAAGCGGTCGGACAGGCCGTCCACGACGAGCATGCGGTCCTTGGCGACGGCGTCGACGATCGCGCGCGGCGGGTTGTGCTGCCAGCCCAGGATCACCCACACGGCGTCGGGGTGGGCGGCCCGCAACGCCTTCTCCACGCCGCGCGCCGCGTCCCCGACCGGCACGTCGCCCGCGGTGCCGCCCTCGTGCAGCAGGTCCATCTTGTAGCGGGTCGACGGCCCGCCGAACAGCTCGTCCTGGATCCGGTAGAAGGCCGCCGCCACCCGGGCGAACGCCGTCGTGCGCGGATCCAGCCAGTCCGGCCGCGCGAACCCCATCCAGCGGCCCTGCGCGACGGTGTGCGCGTCGCCCGGGTTGCGGTCGGCGAAGCCCGGCGGGACCGTCCCGAAGTAGCCGGGGAACACCGGGGTCATCCCCAGCTCCCGCACCCGGTCCGTGATCCGGCGCCCCAACGCGGCGCGGGCGTCCAGGAGTTGACGCGAGACGGGGGAGGGGAAGCCGGACAGGTTCTGCAGCAGCCACCACGGCTGATGGGCCGGGCCCGGGATCCACGCCCGCAACTCCGGGTCCGTGTAGCCGAATTCCTGGAACAGCCGGTGGTAGAGGGCGTCCGCCCCGGTGTAGACGAGCACCTCGTTGTAGCCGTGCAGGGCGAGGAGGTCCAACTCCCGTTCCCAGTACGCCCAGTCGTGGTACGGGCCGGTGTAGCCGTCGTTGGTGTCGTTCAGCGCGAAGCGGTGCGGGACGTTCGCGTGTCCGGTGAGCGCGGTCGCCGGGGCGGGCAGGGTGGCGGGCAGGTTCAGCTGTTCGCCCGCCCAGTTCAGGTCGGCGTCCGCCGTGTACCTCAAGTACCAGTTCAGGCCGGTGAGTTGGGTCGCCGGGGTGTCGCCCGTCACGGTGATCCGCCCGGCGCGCCCGGCCACCCGGAAGGTGTCACGGGCGCCCGCCGTGCGGAACACGAGCTGCCGCCAGTGGTCCGGCAACAGCCGCCGGGCGGCCGTCGCGGCGGCGTCGGTTGGGGTAGTGGCGTCGGGTGGGGTGGCGTCGGGTGGGGAGGTGGTTTTGAGCGAGGCGGCGGCTCTGGTCGGGGCGGCGCCGGCCGGGGTCGACGCGCAGGCGACGGCGGCCCCGGCCGGTCCGGCGGCGAGCGCGGTCAGCAGGGCACGGCGGGCCAGGGGCATGATTTCTCCGTCCTTCGCGGGTGGTGGGGGGAACGGATCTCTCGTGGTGGGGGAACGGCCGGTCCAGGGATACCCGCTGGAGGGCGATCCGATCGCGAGGTCCGGCCACATGGCGGAGAAAGGCGGAGAAAGAGTGATGAACGGGGGGTTCGGGCGGGCCCCTAAGCCTCCGGTGAGCCATCGATCGAACCGGCGAGCGAGTCGGCGAGGAGCCTGCGGTGCAGCCCCCTGGGGGTGGCTGTCCGTCGAGCCCTTCTCTCCGGGGGCCGCGGCTGTCGGCGGGGCGTTGGCCTTGCGGCCTTGCGGGTCCCGCCGCGCGGTCCTTGGCTGTCCACCGCGCGGCCCCTGACCGTCCGCCGGACGCCTGCCCCGCCGTCCCACCCGATGCCCCCCGGCCCCCCCCCCCCCGCCCCCCCCCCC
>LJCV01000005.1 GCA_001298575.1 Actinobacteria bacterium OK074 | reverse complement strand
GCCCCCGGGAAGAGCCGCCCGGCCGCCGCGAACACCGCGTGACGTCGCCGCCGACGTCGTACGACATCGGCGCGAACGTCGCCGCCGACGCAGTACTTACTACGAGATTTTCACCGGGTTGACCACGTCCGCGATCAGGACGAGGACCGTGAAGCAGATGAAGATCCCGGCGACGACGTACGCGACCGGCATCAGCTTCGCCACGTCGAACGGGCCCGGGTCCGGGCGGCGCAGCAGCTTCGCGGTGTGGCGGCGCAGGGACTCCCAGGCGGCGCCGGCGATGTGGCCGCCGTCGAGGGGGAGGAGGGGGAGCATGTTGAAGAGGAAGAGGGAGAGGTTGAAGCCCGCGACCAGGAGCAGCATCATCGCGACCTGCTGGGAGGCGGGGATGTCGAGGGTGAAGACCTCGCCGCCGACGCGGGCCGCGCCGACCACGCCCATCGGGGAGTCGGGGTCGCGGGGGGCGTTGCCGAAGGCCGCGTCCCACAGGGCGGGGATCTTGCCGGGGAGCGAGACCAGCGACTCGACGCCGTTCTCCATCATCGTGCCCATGCGGTCGACGGACTGGCCGAAGGACTGCTGGACGATGCCGGTGGCGGGGGTGAAGCCGAGGAAGCCGGCGTAGACGTACTTGCCCTCGACGTAGCCGCCCTGGCCGTCGACCTTGCTGACCTGGTTCTTTATCAGGTGGGCGGTGAGGTCGACCTTCTGGCCCTTGCGCTCGACGGTGATCGTGACGTCCTTGCCGGGGTTGGCGCGGATGTCGGACTGGAGGACCGACCAGTCGGTGACGGACTTGCCGTCGAACGCGACGATCTTGTCGCCCGCCTTGAGTCCGGCGGCCTTGGCCGGGGCCGCGGGGTCGCTGCTCGCGCACTTGGTGCGGTTCTCGCTCTGCTGGATGACGCAGTCGGAGACCTTGCTGACCGTGGTGGTCTGGTCCTGGATGCCGAAGGTCATCATCACGCCGAGGAACACCACGACGGCGAGGATCAGGTTCATGAAGGGGCCCGCGAACATCACGATGCCGCGCTTCCACGGGGCCCGCGTGTAGAACAGGCGCTCCTCGTCACCGGGGCGCAGTTCCTCGAAGGACTGGGCGCGCGCGTCCTCGATCATGCCGCGCCAGGGTGAGGTGGAGCGGGCCTCGACCTTGCCGTCCGGGCCGGGCGGGAACATGCCGATCATGCGGATGTAGCCGCCGAGCGGGATCGCCTTGATGCCGTACTCGGTCTCGCCCCTCTTGCGCGACCAGAGGGTCGGGCCGAAGCCCACCATGTACTGGGGCACGCGGATGCCGAAGAGCTTGGCGGTCGAGAGGTGACCCAGCTCGTGCCACGCGATCGAGATCCCCAGGCCGATCACGAAGACGACTATGCCGAGGATCATCATCAGGGTCGTCATGCACGGGCCTCCGCCGTTGCCTTGGTTGTCGCTGTGCTGTCCGTGGTCTGTGCGGCCAGTTCCCGCGCCCGGGCGCGGGCCCAGGTCTCTGCTTCGAGGACGTCCGCGACGGTGAGAGAAGTTCCCGTTCGCGGTGTTCCGTGCTCTTCCACGACCTTCGTCACGGTTTCCATGATGCCGTTGAACGGGAGCGCGCCGGTCCGGAACGCGTCGACGCACTCCTCGTTGGCCGCATTGAACACCGCCGGGGCCGTACCCGCGAGCTGCCCCACGTGCCGGGCGAGCCCGACCGAGGGGAACGCCTCGGTGTCGAGCGGGAAGAACTCCCAGGTCGACGCCTTGCTCCAGTCGAAGGCGGGCGCCGCGTCGGGAACACGTTCGGGCCAGCCCAGGCCGATGGCGATGGGCCCGCGCATGTCCGGGGGCGTCGCCTGCGCGATTGTCGATCCGTCCGTGAACTCAACCATCGAGTGGACATACGACTGCGGGTGCACGACCACCTCAATGCGGTCGAAGGGAATGTCGTAGAGGAGGTGCGCCTCGATCACTTCCAGCCCCTTGTTGACGAGGGTCGCGGAGTTGATCGTGATCACCGGGCCCATGGCCCAGGTGGGGTGCGCGAGCGCGTCCTCGGGGGTGACGTCGGCCAGCTCCGCCTTCGTACGGCCGCGGAAGGGGCCGCCGGACGCGGTCACGACCAGCTTGCGGACGTCGGCGCGGGTGCCGGAGGCCAGGGCCTGGAAGAGGGCCGCGTGCTCGGAGTCCACGGGGATGATCTGGCCGGGCCGGGCCAGCGCCTTCACCAGCGGGCCCCCGACGATGAGCGACTCCTTGTTGGCGAGCGCGAGGGTGCGGCCCGCCTCCAGGGCGGCGAGGGTGGGGGCGAGGCCGATGGAGCCGGTGATGCCGTTGAGGACGGTGTGACAGTCGGACACCGCGAGTTGGGTGGCCGCGTCCGGTCCCGCCAGGACCTCGGGGAGCGGCTGTCCGGTGCCGTAGCGCGCGGAGAGCGCCTCGCGCAGGGCCGGTACGGCGTCCTCGCGGGCCACGGCGACGGTCCGGACCCCGAGCCGGTGCGCCTGCTCGGCGAGGAGGTCGACACGGCCGCCGGCGGCGGAGAGAGCGGTGACCCGGAAACGGTCGGGGTTGCGCAGCACGAGGTCGATGGCCTGGGTGCCGATCGATCCGGTGGAGCCGAGGATCACGACATCCCGGGGCCCGTCGGTGGTGACGGGGTCGAAGAGGAGATGCGGATCGGCGAGGGGGGCTGGACTGTCGCTCATCTCTCCATTGTGGCCGTAGCGGGGGGCGGGGTGGACAGTGCGTCCTTCTTGAAGGTGGCAATACGGTAACCTGGATATATCAGCCGACTCGCTAGATATACAGAGGGTGGCGTCATGGCCAAGACCTTGATCGACATCGACGAGCAGTTGCTGGCGGATGCGGCCGTAGAGTTCGGGACCAAGACGAAGAAGGACACGGTGAACGCGGCTCTGCGGGAGGCCGTCGAGCGCAAGAAGCGCGCCCGCGCTCTCGCCGCGCTGGCCGCGCGTGCCGACGCGGGCGACTTCGACATCCTCCTGGACAAGGCGAACTACCGTCGATGACCGCTGCCAACTTCCTCATCGACACCAGTGCCCTCAGTCGGATCTTCAGGGAGCCCGCCCTCTCCCAGTGGGTGAAACCCCTGGAGGAGGGCCTCATCGCCCGCTGCCCGATCACCGAGCTCGAGTTCCTGTACAGCGCGAAGAACTCCGAGCATCGCGAGCAGCTGGTCGAACGGCTGGAGGCACTGTTCACCTGGGCACCGCTCGACGACCGCGCCCTGACCCGCGCCTGGGACGTACAGAAAGAGCTCACCGCCAAGAGCAAACACCGCTCGGCGGGCGCGGTCGACCTGCTCATCGCCGCGACCGCCGAGTTGCAGGGGCTCACAGTGCTGCACTACGACAACGACTTCGAGACCGTCGCCTCGGTCACCGGCCAGCGCACCCAGTGGCTGATGCCGCCGGGCAGCCTGTAGCCGTCACTCAGTCGACGGGGCGACGCACGTTGTCCCGCTTGGACGGCCCCGGCGTAGCGTCCGCGATCCACTCCCCCGCCGCCGACGGGTCGACGATCCCGTGCTCCAGCCATGCGTAGGAACCCGCGAGGACACCCTTGACCACCGCGCGGTCGACGTCGTCCGTGTTGGTCCACAGGCGGCCGAAGAGTTCCTCGGCACGGACGCGGGCCTGGCGGCAGAAGGCGTCGGCGAGTTGGTACGCCTCGGTGCCCGACTCCCCCGCCGCGCGCAGGTGTTCGGCGCGTACACAGGCCGCGCTCATCGCGAAGAGTTCCGCGCCGATGTCCACCACCCGCCCCAGGAAGCCCTGTTTGGTCTCCATGCGGCCCTGCCAGCGGGACATGCCGTAGAAGGTGGAGCGGGCGAGCCTGCGGGCGGCCCGTTCGACGTAGCGCAGGTGCGGGGAGAGATCGGTGGCCCGCTTGAACTCGCCGTACGACGTGGGGAGTTGTCCGGGGCCCGCGACCAGTTTCGGGAGCCACTTGGCGTAGAAGACACCCGCGTGCGCGCCTGCTTTCGCCTTGTCGGACAGGGACTTGTCCGGGTCGATGAGGTCGCCGGCCACGGAGAGGTGGGCGTCGACGGCCTCGCGGGCGATGAGGAGATGCATGATCTCCGTGGAGCCCTCGAAGATGCGGTTGATGCGCAGGTCGCGGAGCAACTGCTCGGCGGGGATGCCGCGTTCGCCGCGGGCGGTGAGGGACTCGGCGGTCTCGAAGCCGCGACCGCCGCGGATCTGGACGAGTTCGTCGGCCATCAGCCAGGCCATCTCGGAGCCGTACAGCTTGGCGAGGGCGGCCTCGATGCGGATGTCGTTGCGGTCCTCGTCGGCCATCTGGCTGGAGAGGTCCACCACGGCCTCCAGGGCGAAGGTGGTGGCCGCGATGAAGGAGATCTTCGCGCCGACCGCCTCGTGCAGCGCGACCGGGCGGCCCCACTGCTCGCGCACCCCGGACCACTCGCGGGCGATCTTCAGGCACCACTTTCCGGCGCCGACGCACATCGCGGGCAGCGAGAGCCGTCCGGTGTTGAGCGTGGTCAGGGCGATCTTCAGGCCCGCGCCCTCGGGTCCGATGCGGTTGGCGGCGGGCACCCGGACCTGGTGGAAGCGGGTGACGCCGTTCTCCAGGCCGCGCAGGCCCATGAACGCGTTGCGGTTCTCGACGGTGACGCCGGCCGCGTCGGCCTCGACGACGAAGGCCGTGATCCCGCCGGGGTGCCCCTCGGACTTCGGGACGCGGGCCATCACGACGAGGAGGTCGGCGACGACGCCGTTGGTGGTCCACAGTTTCACGCCGTCCAGGACGTAGTCGTCCCCCTCCGGTACGGCGGCGGTGGCCAGCCGGGCCGGGTCGGAGCCGACGTCGGGCTCGGTCAGCAGGAACGCGGAGATGTCGGTGCGGGCGCAGCGCGGCAGGAAGCGGTCCTTCTGCTCCTGGGTGCCGAAGAGCTTCAGCGGCTGCGGTACGCCGATCGACTGGTGGGCGGAGAGCAGTGCGCCGACCGCGGCGTTCGCGGAACCGACCAGGGCGAGGGCCTTGTTGTAGTACACCTGGGTGAGGCCGAGGCCGCCGTACTTCGTGTCGATCTTCATGCCGAGCGCGCCGAGTTCCTTGAGACCGCGGATCGTCTCGTCGGGGATCTTCGCCTCGCGTTCGATACGGGCGGCGTCGATGCGCGTCTCGCAGAAGTCGCGCAGCGCGGCGAGGAACTCCTCGCCGCGGCGGGTGTCCGCGTCGGCCGGTACGGGGTGCGGGTGGATCAGGTCGAGCCGGAAACGGCCGAGGAAGAGTTCCTTGGCGAAGCTGGGCTTGCGCCAGTTCTGCTCCCGGGCGGCCTCGGCGACCTCCCGGGCCTCGCGTTCGGTGACGGCGGGCCGGGGCCGGGGGGTGTGGGCCGGTGCTGCGGACATGAGGATCACCTCGCCGCGAATCGGGGACCAATCAGGGTCTGGGGGATCGTGCGTATGACGGGACGGCGAGCATTACGGGATCATGGTAGCCGTTGATCATATTTGGTTACCAACGGGTTCTACTGGATCGTATGTACCCGATTTGGTGCGCGACCACCAGGCTTGCGGCAGGCTCCGGCACATCCCGGCCACGGATCCCGGCCACGGACATAGTCACCCGGCCGCAGAAATAGTCAGTCGAAGCGCTTCGACGACTATGGACAGCCGTTCCCGGCCCAAGCTACTGTCGACCCACCCTCACACGCCCCCGTACGCAACGCTCGCCCTGTCGAAGCGCTTCACACGCCTGGAGAACCGGATGGTCACCCTCGCCGAGGTCGCCCAGCACGCCGGAGTCTCGGCAAGCACGGTGAGCTATGTCCTCAGCGGCAAGCGGTCGATCTCCGCGGGCACCCGGCAGCGCGTCGAGCGCAGCATCCAGGAACTGGGCTACCACCCGAACGCGGGCGCCCGCGCCCTGGCGAGCAGCCGCTCGAACATCATCGCGCTGATGATCCCGCTGCGGACGGACATGTACGTGCCGGTGATGATGGAGATCGCCATCGCGGTCGCCACCAGCGCCCGCACGCACGGCTACGACGTCCTGCTGCTCACCGGTGAGGAGGGTCCCGACGCGGTGCGCCGGGTCACCGGCAGCGGGCTCGCCGACGCGATGATCCTGATGGACGTCCAACTCGACGACGAGCGGCTGCCGTTGCTGCGCTCGGGCGACCAGCCCTCGGTGCTCATCGGACTGCCCGCCGACACCACCGGGCTGACCTGTGTCGACCTGGACTTCGCGGCGACGGGCGCGCTGTGCGCGGAGCACCTGGCCGCGCTCGGGCACCGCGACATCGCTGTCATCGGCGAGGCGCCCGCGGTCTACGAGCGCCACACCGGTTTCGCCGTCCTCACGCTCGACGGACTCCGCTCCCGCGCCAAGGAGTTGGGCGTCCGGGTGCTGCACCGGCCGTGCGAGGGCGGCTACGACGCGATGGCGGTGACCCTGGCCCGGATCTTCGACGAGCGCCCCGGCACCACGGGGTTCGTCGTGCAGAACGAGTCGGCGGTGGAGCCGCTGCTCGCGCTGTTGCGGCAGCAGGGGCGGGCGGTGCCCGAGGACGTCTCGGTGCTCGCGGTCTGCCCCGACCAGGTCGCCACGCAGGCGTCGGTGCGGCTGACGTCCGTCGCCATCCCCGCGCAGGAGATGGGGCGGCGGGCGGTGGAGTACCTGGTCGCCAAGCTGGCGGGCCAGGAAACGGACGAAGTGGTGCTGCTCGCACCGGAGTTGACGGTACGGGCGAGTTCGGGGCCGGCGCCGGCCGGGTCCTGACCGGTCGAATCCCGATCCGGCCGGGTCCTGATCCAGCTGGGTTCTGGTCGGGTTCTGATCCGGTCGGGTTCTGGTCCGGACGGGCCTCGGTCCGGACGGGCCTCGGTCCGGACGGGCCTTGGTCCGGGCGCCGGGTCGCTGTTCGAGGTCAGCTGTCGCAAGGCCCCGCCGTAGGGCCGCCGTTCGGGCGGGGCACCGAAAGTCTGCATGTTTTCGCACTCCTCCAAGGAGCACCCCACGTGAATCAGCCTGCCGAAAACCAGTCCCAACCGCAGTCCCAACCGCAGCCGCAGCCGCAGCACGGTGCGGTCAGTCTCGCGCAGTCGTCCCCCACCGTCGGTACGTTCCGGGAGCGGGACGGCGCGCTGGAGTGGAGCGGCCGTCAGGAGACGCTGCGCATCGAGCCGTGGGGTCCGGACGCGGTCCGGGTGCGGGCCCGGCTCGGCGGTCCGCTGCTCGACGGGCTGCCGGGCGCGCTGCTCGACACCCCGCCGTCGACGTCGTCCTCGGTCAAACTGGAGGACGGGCAGGGGCAGTTGACCGTCGGGGCGCTGACCGTGGAGGTCGACGCGGAGGGGCTCGTGCGGTTCGTGCGCACGGACGACGGTACGGAACTGCTCGCCGAGGAGCGGGCGCACTTCTGGTGGCCGGGCTCGCGGCTGTACACCGCCGTCGGCAACGGCCACCACCGCCTGGAGCAGCGCTTCGCCGCGTACGACGACGAGAAGTTGTACGGCCTCGGGCAGCACCAGCACGGGCGGCTGGACCAGAAGGGCACGGTCCTGGACCTGGTGCAGCGCAACGCCGAGGTGTCGATTCCGGTGCTCGTCTCCAGCCGTGGCTACACACTGCTGTGGAACAACCCGGCGATCGGGCGCGTCGAGCTGGCGGGCAACGGCACGCGCTGGGTGGCCGATTCGGCGCGGCAGCTGGACTACTGGATCACCGCGGGCGACCCGGCCGACGCGCAGCGCCGCTACAGCGCGGTGACCGGCCGCAGCCCGATGCTGCCGGAGTGGGCGGCGGGCTTCTGGCAGTGCAAGCTGCGCTACCGCACCCAGGACGAACTCCTCGCGGTGGCACGGGAGTACAAGCGCCGGGGCCTGCCGATCGACGCGATCGTGTGCGACTTCTTCCACTGGACGCATCTGGGCGAGTGGAAGTTCGACGCGGCCCAGTGGCCCGACCCGGCCGCGATGGTCGCGGAGTTGGCGGAGCTGGGCATCAAGTTGGTGGTGTCCGTGTGGCCTTCGGTCTCACCGCTCTCGGAGAACCACCAACTCATGGAGCAGAAGGGCTACTTCATCGGGACGCAGTACGGCCCGATGGCGCACGCCGACTGGCCCGACAAGGGCGTCGCCTCCACCGTCCAGGTCGCCTTCTATGACGCCACCAACCCCGAGGCCCGGGAGTTCGTGTGGTCGCGGGTGAAGGACAACTACCTTTCGCCGTACGGGATCACGGCGTTCTGGCTGGACGCGTGCGAGCCGGAGCTGAAGCCGGGCTTCCCGGAGAACCTGCGCTACTGGGCCGGTCCGGGACTCGAAGTCGGCAACCTCTACCCGCTGGAGAACGCCCGCACCTTCTACGAGGGGCTGCGTGCGGAGGGCGAGGAGGAGATCGTCTCGCTCAACCGCTCGGCGTGGGCGGGCAGTCAGCGTTACGGTGCCGCGCTGTGGTCGGGCGACATCGGCACGGACTTCCCGACGCTGCGCCGCCAGATCGCGGCGGGCCTCAACACCGCGCTGTCCGGCATCCCCTGGTGGAACACCGACATCGGCGGCTTCCACGGCGGCGACCCGGACGACCCGGCGTACCGCGAAGTCATGGTCCGCTGGTTCCAGTTCGGCGCGCTGTCCCCGCTGATGCGCCTGCACGGCTTCCGCGACCCGGGCATGCCGCTGGGCCCCGACATGACCGGCGGCCCCAACGAGGTGTGGTCCTACGGCGAGGAGGCCGGCGCGATCCTGGAGAAGTACCTGCGGCTGCGCGAGCGCCTGAAGCCGTACGTCCTGGACGTGATGCGCGCCGCGCACGAGGAGGGGTTGCCGGTGATCCGCCCGCTGTTCCTCGAATTCCCCCGGGACCAGGCGACGTGGACGGTCGACGACTCCTACCTCTTCGGCCCCGACCTGCTCGTCGCCCCGGTCCTGACCGCCGGCGCCACCGCCCGCACGGCCTACCTCCCGGCGGGCGCCCGCTGGACGGACGCGTGGACGGGCCAGTCCTACGAGGGCGGTTCGGCCGTGACGGTGGACGCGCCACTGGATCGGATCCCGCTGTTCCTGCGGGACGGGGCGCGACTCCCCATCGCCGAGGGCTGATACGACCGTGCGGCCGGTCCCTCCTGGTGGGGGCCGGCCGCACGGCTATCTGCCTGTCGGCATCAACTGCTGCTGACGCTCTCGCTGTTGACGGTGAAGTCCAGGCCGCCGGACGAGGAGGTGATCTCGAAGCCGAACTGGAGGTCGCCGATGGTGACGTTGCCGAACCAGCCCTTGGTGTCCTTGATCCACTGGAGGATCGGCAGGATGCTCACGGTGCCGGAGGACGAGTTCGAGGTGCGCACGAACGAGAAGACGTCGTTGGCGGTGTTGTTGCCCTTGTAGACGGTCCAGGTGGAGCCGCCGAGCGTCAGGTTGCCCTGCGAGGTGCCCAACGGGCCCACGTTCGAGGTGTGGTTCACCCAGAGCATGACCTCGTAGTCGTAGTTGGTGTCCCAGATGTCGTACGCGGTGTTGTACGCGCCGGAGGACGGAACGGTGACGTTGTAGTCGCTGGAGAGCGAACCGAGCGAGGTGATCGACTTGTTGATCACCTTCTTGGCGTTGGGGTAGGACTTGATGCCGCCGGTGTTGGGGTGGTTGGCGTTGACGCCCCAGTTGGTACCGGAGTTGGCCCAGATGCACTGGGCGCCGGCGCCGGAGCCCCAGATGTTGTTGTAGAGCGTGTAGCCGTTCAGGCTCGTGTTGCCGTACTGGTCGCAGGAGCTCCAGACGGCCGCCGACGCGGGGGCGGAGGCGAGGCCGAGGGTGGCGCCGAACGCGAGCGCGGGGGCGACGACGGCCAGCACAAGACGGCGGCTCAGCTTGGGTGTTGCCATGGTGTCCCTTCCATGGGGTGTGGGGGGAGTTGCGGCTACTCCTGCGTTCTCACGGTGAGGACGCAGTCTTCTCCGGCGACCAGATCGAGCGGTCGGGCGCCGGAGGAAGTCCGGAGTTCGATCCGGCAGCTGCGGTGCGGCCGGAGGACCGCGGTCGCGCTGTCGGGGGTCCAGCTGATGTCGGCCTCGGCGCCGAACCGGGTGCGTACGCCGCGGAGTCGGCCCGTGGGGCAGGCGGCGGGCAGCGCGGGCAGCAGGACGAGCCGGCCGGGGGTCGACTGGATCACCGCCTCGATGACGACGGCGGGCAGGGTGTGCGCGGCGTCCGCGTTGTAGACGTCCCGGTTCGGGTAGTGCGCGCTCATCAACGAGGCGTGGAAGAAGTCGCCTTGGAGCACCTGGCCGAGGGCGTGCGCGACACGGTCGCCGTCACGCAGCCGGGCGGCGACGAGGGCGTGGTGGAGGTGGCCGTGCGCCGAGTCGTTCTCGGCGCCGCGCAGTTCGAGTGCGCGGTGCGCGGCGGTGGCGAGGCCGGGGGTGTCGTAGGGGTTGATCTCGTCGAGCGGCCACACGCCGTAGAGGTGGCTGAGGTGGCGGTGGTCGTAGGTGTCGTCGAGTCCGGGCCAGGCCCATTCGGCGAGGGCGCCGTCGGTGTTGATCCGGTGCGGGGGGACGCGGTCGGCGAGGGCGAGCCAGCGGGCGGCCTCCGCGGTGCCGGGGTGGTAGGCGGCCGCGGTGCGCAGGGCGTGGCGGGCGGCGGAGAGGTCCATGGCCGCGTTGAGGGCGCCCCAACTGGCGTTCGCGGGGCGGTTCTCGGGCGAGTAGGAGGGGACGAGGACCAGGTGGCCACCGGGGGCGGTGTGCGGGGCGGTGCTCGGGGCGGTGCGCGGGGCGGTACCCGGGTCGGCGCTCGGGTCGGTGCGCGGGGCTGTTCGGGTGAGGAAGTCCTCGTAGAACAGGGCGACTTGGGCGAGCGCCGCGGCCGTGCGCGGGTCGTGTTCGCCGCGGGTCTCGTCGTGGTCGACGAGCGGCTTGAGGAGCCAGTCGGCGCCCGCGGTCCACAGATGCAGGGGGTATTCGCGGCTGAAGTGATAGGAGAGGCCGGACTCGCCGTCGGTGTGGGCGGGGGCGACCGCACCCCGGGCGCCGAAGACCGCGCGGGCGTTCTCGCGCCAGTCGTCGAGCTGACGATGGATCAGGGAGGCGAGCGCGGCGGTGACTTCGGGGAGCGCGGCAGCCGCGGCGGAGGCGGTCTGGAGGTTGACGTTGGCGTCGTTGGTGAACGCCCCGGCCCAGGCGGTGTCCCAGTCGCCGGTCCACAGGCCGGTCAGCCGGGGCGGGTTGAGTCCGCTGGCGGAGAGCAGGTGGTAGCGCCCGGCCGCGAAGAGCCGTTCCAGGAGGGCCGCGCTGTCCGGCCGCCCGACCAACTCCGAGCCGGGGAGGGCCCGTTCGGCGGGATCGGCGGCCAGGTCGAGGGTGACGCGGTCGTAGGCGGTGCGGTGGAGGGCGAGATGGCGGCCGAGGAGGTCGTCGTACGGTCGCGCCGCGGCCAGGAGGTCGCGCAGGGCCCGTACGGTCTCGGCCGTGTCCAGTTCCCCGGTGTGCCGCCGCACCCGGGTCAGGAGCAGGACGGCGGTGGCGCCCTCGATGCGAACTCCCGGTGCGGCGAGGGCCGTTCGGCCGCCGGTGACCGCGACCAGGGTGACGCCGGTGTAGGCGCGGTCGCTGTCCGGGTAGCGGGCGCGCAGGGTGAGCAGGGCGCCCTCGGGCGTCAGGAGCGCACCGTGGCCGACACCCAGACCGGTGGGCGCGTTGGGGAGTTGGTGGTCCAGGGCGAGGTCGAGGGTCAGCTCCGGGGCAGTGACGTACTGGACGACGACGTCGTCGGCGCGGGACACGAAGACCCGGCTGCGCCAGTCGCCGCGCACCGCGTCCACGACCCCGGTGGTGAAGTCGACGGTACGGCGGTAGTCGCGCGACCCGTCGGCACCGTCGTGACCGTCTCCGTCCCGCCTCAACAGCCGTGTCCGGAAGGCCGGGTGGAAGGGCTGCACCCACTGCAACGCGCGGTGGTCGGTGAACTCCTCGGCGGCGTGCAGCTTCCCGGCGAGCAACCGGTCCTGGAGCGCCGGAAGTTGGTCGGCCAGCTCCGGCGGGCGGGCGTGTTCGCCGCCGTTGGGACGGACGAGGGTGTGATGGGTGACGACGACCTGGTCGTCGTTCGGATCGCCGAACACGAGGGCGCCGTGATGGCCGTTGCCGCTGAGGAAGGCGTCCTCCCACCGCTGCGCCGGGCGGGGTTCCCACGTGCTGTGCTCACTCATGGCGCAACACCATCACGTCGTGGCGGCCCAACGTGATCTCGTCGGTGACCTCCGCACCGGTCAGCAGGTCGCGGTGGGTGCCCGGCACGCTCAACGTCACCGTGTCGCGGCCGTGGTTGAGCACGAAGAGCAGGTCGCCGCGGCGGACGGCCTCGACGAAGTCGGGCAGCCCCGCCAGCACGGGCCGGACCCCGGCGTCCGCGGCGATCTCCGCCAACAGGCCGCGCAGGGCGCCCGGTTCGGGCAGCGTGGACAGGTACCAGGCGCGGCCGTCGCGCAACACGGCGGGCAGAGCGTCGAGTTCGCCGCCCTTGTAGCGGGCGACGGCGACCGCGGTGCCGTCCGGCTCGGCCTCGATCTCCTCGGACCAGAGGGTGCCCCGGAAGGAACCGGCGGGCGCTTCGCACTCGACCTCCTCGCCCGCGTCCAGCGGCCACCACTCGTGCAGGGTGCGGATGCCGAAGAGTGCGCGCAGCCGCTCGTCCATGCCGCCGGGCCGTACCCGGTCGTCCTGGTCGGCGACCCCGGTCAGGAAGCCGCTGACGAGGATGCCGCCGCCGCGGACGTACGCGACGAGGTTGTCGATCGCGGCGTCGGTCAGCGCGTACAACTGCGGGACGAGCACGATCCGGTAGCCGGACAGGTCGTGTTCGGGGTGCGCGAAGTCGCGGGGCAGGTTCGCCTCCCACAGGGCCCGGTGCCAACTCCCCAGCACCTGCGGGTAGTCGACCTCGGTGGACAGGCGGCCCTCGTGCGCACCGGCCCACCAGGAGTGCCAGTCGTGCAGGATCGCGATGTCACCGCGGGAGTGACGGTCCGTCACCTCCGGTGCGATGCGGGCGAGTTCGGCGCCGAGCTGCTTGACCTCCTGGAAGGTGCGGCCCCGCTCCCCCGCGTGGCTGACCATCCCGGAGTGGAACTTCTCCGCGCCCTGCCGGGACTGCCGCCACTGGAAGTAGCAGACGGCGTCGGCCCCGTGGGCCACGGCCTGCAACGACCACAGCCGGTTGAGGCCCCGCGGTTTGGGGTGGTTGACGCCCCGCCAGTTCACCGGCCCGGCGGCCTGCTCCATCAGCACCCAGGGCCCGCCACCGGCCTGGGAGCGCGTCATGTCCTGTACGAGTGCGCTCTGTTGGGCCCCGAACGGATCGCGCGGGTCGGGATAGAGGTCGACGGAGACGACGTCCTCCTCCGCCGCCCACCGCCAGGCGTCCTGCCCCACCCACAGCGGCATGAAGTTGCTCGTGACCGGGATGTGCGGGGTGCGCCGGCGGACGATGTCCCGCTCGGCGACGTAACACTCCAGGAGCATGTCGGACGTGAAGCGTTTGAAGTCCAGTACCTGGGTGGGGTTTTTGAGGTAGTGGGCGTGGCGCGGGGTGTGCACCTCGGCCCAGTCCCCGTAGCCCTGGCTCCAGAAGGCGGTGCCCCAGGCGGAGTTGAGGGCGTCGAGGTCCCCGTACTTCTGCCGGAGCCAGTCGCGGAAGCGGGCCGCGGCCTCGTCGCCCCAGTCGTAGGTGCAGTACTCGTTGTTGATGTGCCACATCGTGAGGGCGGGGTGGTCGCCGTAACGGGCGGCCAGGTCCTCGGTGATGGCGGCGGCGTACCGGCGGTAGACGGCGCTGGAGTGCGAGAAGTGCTGGCGGCCGCCCCACCATTCGGTGCGGCCGTCCTCGTCGCGCGGCAGGGTCTCGGGGTGCAGGTGGCCCATCCACGGCGGGGGCGAGGCGGTGGGGGTGGCCAGGACGACGCCGATGCCGTTCGCGTGCATCAGGTCCATGAGCGTGTCGAGCCAGCCGAACTCCCGTGCGCCGGGCCGGGGTTCGAGCTTGGCCCAGGAGAACACGCCCAGGGTCACGGAGTTGACCCCGGCGTCCTTCATCAGCCGGACGTCCTCGTGCCAGGTCTCCTCGGGCCACTGCTCGGGGTTGTAGTCGCCGCCGTAGAGGATGCGGCCGCGGGTGGCGTCGGCGAGGGTGGGCCTTTTCGGCTCGGGCATGGGGGCAGGTGCTTTCGGCTCGGTCATCGGGCGGGCTCCCCGTACTGGATGCCGCGCCCGTTGGTGGCGAGGTAGACGCGGCCGTGGACGCGGGGGTCGCCGGTGATCGCCTGGCCGATCCAGCCCCACTGGTGGGCGTCGTCGTTGATGCGGAGCCAGGTGCCGGCCTCGTCGTCGGAGCGGTGGACGGCGATGGCGGTCTCGGTGGAGCCGACGAGGTAGAGGGCCGGGTACCCCGAACCGCCGTCCGCGGCCTTGCCGAAGCCGAGGGTGTAGGCGGCCCGGGCGCTGCCCACCTTGGTGAAGGTCGCGCCGCCGTCGGTGGACCGGTACAGCCCGTTCCACTTGGTGCTCAGCCACAGGTCGCCGCTGCGTCCCGGCGCCGCGGCCAGCTGGAACTCGCTGTCGCCGGAGGGCAGCCCGGTCGCACGGGCCGTGAAGGAACGGCCACTGTCAGTGCTGGCGTATAGCGTTCCTGTGTCGGTGTCGTACGTGTAGAAGAGCGTCGGGTCGGCCGGGTCGGCGACCGGCGTGGCGCCCTTCGGGAAGGAGGAGACCTCGGACCAGGTCGAGCCGTTGTCCGCCGAGCGCTGGGCGTGGTACTTCGTCCCGTCCCAGGACAGGAGTGACCACAGCAGGGTGGAGCCGTCGGCGCTGGTGGCGATCGGCCCCGGTGCGCTCTTGGCGACGTCGGGCTGGGCGGCGAAGGGCGCCCAGGTCCGGCCCCCGTCGCCGGAGTAGGCGCCGTTGCCGTTGTCGCCCCACCCGGTGCGGACGACGTACGAGGGCCTGGCCGCGGCCTGCGCGAGTCCCGTGCCCGAGCTGAAGACGGGGTTCGCGGCCAGTCCGCGGGACGGGGACGCCGTGAGCCGCTCGTGGTACAGCATGCCGATGTCCCGCGAGCCGCTGATCAGGTGCGCCTCTCCGACCGGAGGCGAGATCAGCTGGAGCACGGAGGTCTCCTCAAGACCGCGGATCTGCGGCGCCCAGTGGGTGAGGTCACGGGTGCCGTAGAGGGTGGCGCCGGTCCCGTACACGATGTGGCGCGAGTCGTACGGGTCGACGGCCACGGCCTGGATCCACCAGCCGAACTTGGGCGCGTCGGCGCCCCACGTCAGGAAGGGAGTCTCGGACACGTCGAAGACAGCAGCGTCCTTGAGGGACGTCCAGGTACGACCGCCGTCCGTGGAGCGGTAGAGGGTGTCGACGTCCGCCCAGCGGTTGTTGGTGGACACGACGACGGTGCCGGCCCGCCGTGCGTCGACCGCCGCCCCGCCGTAGCCGAAGGTGTCGGCGGAACCGTCGGCGGTGGTCCCGCCGGGCACCACCGGGGTGACGTCGGTCCAACTGCCGGTCGTGGTCGACAGCTTGTGCACACTGCCGGTCGACTGGCCGCCCGGTCCGGGCGCGTCGGCGTACGTCACGTACAGCTCGCGGGTGTGCGTGTCGTACGCGGCCCGGACCGGGACCTTGGCGGAGGTGCCGGACGGCTGCCCGGGGACGGCCTCCCAGGTGGTGCCGTCGGCGGTGCGGTACAGGTTGGCCGTCGCGGAGGTCCCGTCGCCGTCGCCCCAGCCGGCGTAGACGGACCGCCCGGCGGCGACCAGGAAGGTGACGCCCTGCCCGGTGCTGCTCGGCTGCGCCGGGAACTCGGCGACGGCGGCCCACGTGGCGCCCCGGTCGGCGGACTTGAGCAGTCCGTCGTGCCGGGTGCCCAGCCACAGGGTGTCGCTGTCGCGCGGGTCGACGAGCAGCCGCTCACCGGCACCGCGCCCGTCCTCGTTGGCCCCGAGCCGCACACTCAGATCGGCCCGGGTCCAGGTGGCCCCACGGTCCTCGGAGCGCAGCACGGCCCCGTTGCCCACCCACGACTGCACGTACGTCCCGACGGCGAGGTAGAGCCGGTCGGGATGCGCGGGGTCGACGGCCAGCGCCTCCACACCGAGGAGGTTCCAGTCGTCCCACCCGATCTGGTCGGTCAACGGCGTCCACCGGGCGTCCCGGTCGTCCCACCGGTAGGCCCCGCCGATGTCGGTCCGGGCGTAGGCGAGCCCACGCACGGCGGGGTGGAACAGCACACCGGTGACGAATCCGGTGCCACCGATGACGGCGTTGCGCCAGCGGTAGGAGGCGGACGCGTCACTCGCCTCGGTACGGGGGGCGGCGTCCGCCGAGGCGGGAAGGGCACTGAGGGCGGCCGCGGCGGCGGTCCCGGCGAGAACAACGCGTCTACTCGGACGCGAGGAAGACGTGGGCATGACGAACCTCGACTCTGGGGTGCGTTATGGGTGCGTTAAAACGAGAGGGGGGAGAAGCGCCCCTATAGGGGCGCGGGGCTGTATCGATTTGCGGCTCCGCCGCGTGGGCGCGATCAGCCACGACGAAGCCCGCGGCAAACAGACGACAGGAGCACCCCCGTGGGGGCAGAGGGCGCCGGCCCTCAACCCCCCGTCACCCCTTGACCGCGCCGGTCAGCATCCCCTTCTTGAAATGCCGCTGCACGAACGGCGAAAGGATCGCCACCGGCAACAACGCCAGCACCATCACAGCCATCTGAATGGCAAGAGGCGACAACTGCCCGGTGTTGATCTGGGTAGCGAGACCAACAGGCCGCTGCTGCTTCTGCACCAGTTGGATCATCACGTTCTGCAACGGCATCTTGTTCTGGTCCGTGAGGTAGATCGACGCGTTGAACCAGGCGCTCCAGTACCCGACCGCGTAGAAGAGCGCGATCACGGCGAGGACCGCGCGGGACAGCGGCATGACGATCGTCCAGAGGACGCGCCAGTCGCCGGCCCCGTCGATGCGCGCGCTGTCGATGAGTTCGGGGGAGATGCCCATGAAGAACCCGCGCAGGACAAGGATGTTGAAGACGCTCACCGCGCTCGGCAGGATCAGCGCGAGGTAGGTGTCGGTCAACCCGAGGGACTGGACCAGGAGATACGTGGGGATCAGGCCCGCGCCGAAGAACATCGTCGCGAGCAGGGTCATCAGGATCCAGCGGTGGCCGAGCGAGCCGACGCGCGAGAGGCCGTAGGCGCACAGTACGGACACGGTCATGCTGAACAGCGTGCCGACGGTGGTGACGCCGAGGCTGACGAGAGTCGCGCGCTGGACCTGGCCGCCGCTGAGGAGTTCGTGGTAGGCGACGAAGGTGATGCCCTTGGGGATCACCACGAGGCCGCCGGTCTCGTCGATGGTCTGCTTCGGGGAGAGGCTGGTGACGATCACGATCCACAGGGGGAAGAGGATCGCGAAGCAGGCGAACCCGAGCACGACGCCCTTGGCGGCGAGCCCGGCCCTGGCCGGCTCCTCCTCCCAGGTGGGGCGCGGCGGCGCGGCCCAACGGCCCGGTGCGGGCTCGGACTTGACGGGCGGGCGGTCGACGACGGCGCTCACTTCTTGTACACCCCCTGCTCGCCCATGAGATGGGCGACCTTGTTCGCCACGAGGACGAGGGTCAGTCCGACGAGTCCCTTGATGAGTCCGGCGGCAGCCGCGTAGCTGAAGTCCTGGTTGCGGATGCCGTTCCACCAGACGTACGTGTCGAGGACGTCGGAGGCGCCCGGCCCCACCGCCTCGCGCTGGAGCAGGAGTTGCTCGAAGCCAACGGTCAGCGCGTCGCCGACGCGGAGCACGAGCAGCAGGGCGATCACGGGGCGCAGCGCGGGCAGCGTGATGTGCCACATGCGGCGCCAGCGTCCGGCGCCGTCCATCGCCGCGGCCTCGTACAGGTCGTTGGGTACGGCGGCGAGCGCGGCGAGGAAGACGATGATGCCCCAGCCCGCGTCCTTCCAGACCATCTGCGCGGTGACCAGGTACTTGAAGACGGCCGGGTCGGTCATGAGGTCGAAGCCGCCGGAGTGGCCGTGCTGGCGCAGGGTCTGCGCGATGATGCCGGCGCCGCCGAAGACCTGCTGGAAGACGGTGACGACGAGCACCCAGGAGAAGAAGTGCGGCAGGTACATGATGGCCTGGGCGACCGCCCGCACCCGGGGCCTGACCACGCTGTTGATGAGCAGCGCGAGCAGGACCGGGATCGGGAAGAACAGCACGAGTTGCAGGGTGAACAGCACGAATGTGTTCTGCACCGCGTGCCAGAACGCCGAGTCCTGGAAGATCTGCTGGAAGTTCTCGAAGCCGACCCAGGGGCTCTCCAGCATGGCGACGAAGCCGTTGTCGCTGAGGTAGGGGTCGTAGTCCTCGAAGGCGACGATGTTCCCGAGGATCGGGATGTAGTTGAAGACGAGCAGCAGCAGAACCGCGGGCAGGCACATCAGGATCAGCGTGCGGTCGCGTCTGAACCGGATGCGCAGGCTCAGCCTGCCGTCGTTCCGGCTCCGCCCTGCGGAACCGCCATCGCCCGCACCGCCGTCGGTGCCGCCCTTGGCCGCCGACGCCTTCTTCGACCCGGGTTTCCTGGGAATCCGGGGGGTCTTCGCCTCGGCCCTGCTCCGAGGCACCGTGCTGTGGGACACGGCCTTCTCCTTGCCTCGGCCCTGGGTCAGTTCGCCGTGCCGTTGTCGTCGAGCAGCTTCTTGTACCAGTCCCGCAGGTCGTCGCCGCCCTTCTTCTTCCAGTCGGACACCGCGCTCTGCATGTCGCTGATCTTCTTGCGGCCGCGGACGACGTCGTCCTCCAACTGCTCGAAGTCGTCGGCGAGGTTGGTCCACCGGTTGGGTTCGGTGACGGTGAGGCCGTAGAAGGAGGACTTCTTGGTGAAGGCGCCCATGCGCTGCTGCCACTCGACCATCTGGCGGGTGATGTCGGGCAGGTCGGGGTAGGCGATGAACGGGGCCGGGTCGCCGGTGTAGTCGAAGGCGCCGTTGACGTCGTTGGTGCCCTTTTCGGTCCGGACGGGCAGGTTGTTCTTCATCGTGTAGTCGGTGCCCTCGACTCCGTACTGGGTGAGCATGTGCTCGCTGGTGCCGTAGGGCGAGGCGCAGAAGTCGGCGATGGCGAGCAGGTCCTTGATCTGCTGCTTCGACGCCCGCTTGCTGATGAAGGTGAAGATGTTCGCGGGCTGGACCGCCCAGAGCTTGGGGTCGCCGCCGGTCGGGCCGAAGATGTCGAAGGCACCCATCTCGAAGTCGGCGTTCTTGGTGTGCTGTTCGGCGGTCAGGCCGTACCAGCCGGACAAGTCCCCGTTGTAGACCAGGGTCTGTCCCGCGGTGAAGCGGGTGGAGGCGTCACCCTGGACCGCGACGGCGTCCGGGTGGACGACACCGGCGGCGTACAACTTGCGGGTCCACTCCAGGGCTTCGAGATATTCATCGGTCTCGACGCGGTTGACCATCTTGCCGTTCTGGAGGTTCCACCACAGCGCTTTGTCGCTGTTGCCCAGCACGCCGAAGATGTTCCAGGCGGTCCACTTCAGGTCGTCGCAGGCCCACACCTTGCTCTTGGCGGCGGTGGCGTCCTTGGCCCACGACAGCAACTCGTCGGGGGTGGTGGGGACTTGGTAGCCCTTCTTGTCGAAGATGTCCTTGCGGTAGAAGGGCGCGATGTTGTTGACGTACGAGGCAGGCTGCGGGATGGCCCTCAACTGGCCGCCGAAGATGGCGCGTTGCCAGGCGTCGGTGGGTACGGCGGCGAGGTTGGGGTAGTCCTTGACCTTGTCGCCGGACAAGTAGGGGCCGAGGTCGGCGAACTTGGCGTTGATGGCGCCGGGTATCTTGCCGTTCAGGTTCCAGCCGGGGACGACCACGACGTCCGGGATGTCGCTGGAGGCGAGCACCGCGCCGAGCTTCTCGTCGTAGGTGTTGCCGTCCTGGTTCTGCCAGGTGACGTCCACCCCGATGGCCTTGTTCATGGCCTGGTAGTACGCGTTGCCGTTGTCCGGCGGGGTGCCCCACAGCGGGGCCATGACCGTCAGCTTGCCGCCGCTGCCCAGCTTCTTCGCCACCGACGTCTTCAGGTCCGCCGTGGCGATGGCGGTGGTGAACCCGGCCGCCGACCCGTTCTTCGCCGGGATGTCCGGCGTCACCACGCTGGAGGCCACGTACGCCGGAAGGAGTTTCTGCGCGGCCTTCCCGGACGTGGCGCCCTCCTTGTTGCCGGCCTGGCTGCCGCAGGCGGACAGCAGCGGGAGTCCGCCGCCGACGGCCGCGGCGACGACCGCGGTGGAGGCGAGGAAGCTTCTCCGACTGGGAGCGGAGGGGGCGGCTTTCGGCGTCATTGCGTCAACCCTTCATGGCGCACCTGGGACACCTGGCGGGTGGGCCGTCGGCTGCGGTGTCTTGGGTGGTACTGGCAGGCGGTGGACATCGGAGGGGTGTGAGCACGCGAAGCGTTCCCTCCGTTGTCGAAGCGCTTCGATGTTGCTGTGAGGTTAAGTGAACGCCCAAGGGTGCACAAGGGTCGATTCCAAGATTCCTCCGAGGTGTGGAGGACTGGACCACACTCCCCCAGGGCCCGAAATCACGGTGAGGAAACGGAGTTGTTGCGGCTGGGTGACTTGACACCTGGTGGGCGGTCGAATGAGCATCGAAGCGCTTCGAAAGTGGTTCGTCGATCGACCCGCGTATCCGAGTACATCCGATGTGATCGTCAACTCCCGCTTCCCCCAACGCATCCCGCTCCATCACCAAGGGACCCCACGTGACCGCACCCACGCCGCCCACGCCGCCGTTCCGCGATCCGCGCCTGCCCCTCGCGAAGCGCGTCGACGATCTGCTGTCGCGGCTCACCCCCGACGAACGCGTCACCTTCCTGCACCAGTACGTGCCCGCGGTCGAGCGCCTCGGCGTCGCCGAGTTCCGCACCGGCCAGGAGGCGCTGCACGGCGTGGCCTGGATGGGCCCGGCGACGGTGTTCCCGCAGGCGGTCGGGCTCGGCGCGACCTGGAACGACGAACTGGTGCGCCGGGTGGGCGAGGCGGTGTCGAAGGAGGTCCGCGCGATGCGCGCCCGCGACGACCGTGTCGGCCTCAACGTCTGGGCCCCCACGGTGAATCTGCTGCGCCACCCGCTGTGGGGCCGCAACGAGGAGGGCTACTCCGAGGACCCGTTCCTGACCTCCGCAATCGCCACCGCCTACACCCGCGGCCTGCGCGGCGACCACCCCGTCTACTGGCGGACGGCGCCGGTCCTCAAGCACTGGCTGGCGCACAACAACGAGACGGGCCGGGACGTCACGTCGTCCTCGGTACGGCCGCGGGTGCTGCACGAGTACGACCTGCGGGCCTTCCGCCCGGCGGTGGCGGCGGGCGCGGTGGCCGGGGTGATGCCGGCGTACAACCTGGTCAACGGCCGCCCCAACCACGTCTCGCCGTATCTCAACGAGCACCTGCGCGGCTGGACCGACCAGGAGTTGCTGGTCTGCTCGGACGCGGGCGCGCCCTCCAACCTGGTCGACTCCGAGCACTACTTCGACACCCACGAGGAGGCGACGGCCGCCGCGGTGAAGGCGGGCGTCGACAGTTTCACCGACCACGGCACGGACCACGCGAAGATCGTCGAACGGCTCCAAGGTGCCCTGAAGCAGGGCCTGTTGAGCGAGGAGGACATCGACGCGGCGGTCCGCCGCCAGCTGTCGGTCCGCTTCCGGCTCGGCGAGTTCGACCCCGAACTCGACCCGCACGCGGGGACGGCGGAGTTCGACACCCCCGAACACCGGGCGCTGGCACGGGAGTCGGCACAACAGGCGGTCGTCCTGCTGAAGAACGACGGCCTGTTGCCGCTCTCGGAGGGCGTACAGGTCGCGGCCGTCGGCCTGTTGGCGGACGAGTGCAAACTCGACTGGTACAGCGGCACGTTGATCCACCGGTCGACGCCGCTGGAGGGCCTGTACGAGCGGTTCGGCGCGGACAACGTGGACTTCGCCGAGGGCGTGGACCGGGTCCGGCTGCGCACGAGAGCCGGAACCTACCTGCGCGTGGCGGAAGTTGACGCCGCCGACGAGGTGCGCGGTGCCGAGGGTGCCCTCGACCCGGCGCTGCTCGCGGGCCGCACCGACCTGCCGCCGCTGACCGCCGACGCGGACACGGCCGCCGAGGGCAGCGAACTCGCGCTGATCGACTGGGGCGACGACGTCCTCACCTTCCGTGCGCCGGACGGCCGTTACCTCTCGGTCGCCGACGACGGCTACGTGCGCGCCTCCGCCGACCAGCCCGGCGGCTGGGTCGTCCAGGAGACGTTCCGGCTCGAACCGCACGACGACGGCCACCTCCTCAAGCACCTCGGCACGGGTCGCTACGTCACGGTCGCCGCCGACGGCGTGAAGGTTGCCGCCGCGAACGACACGGACGGCGCGACCGGTACGACCGGTACGGACACCCCGGCGGTCTTCGTCCTGGAGGTGGCCGAGCGCGGCGAGGAGGCCGTGGCCCGCGCCGCCGCCGAGGCGGACGTGGTCCTCGTCTTCGCGGGCAACGACCCGCACCTCACCGGCCGCGAGACCGAGGACCGTACGACGCTGGCCCTGCCCCCGCACCAGCGACGCCTGCTGCGCGCGGCCCGCGCCGCGAACCCGCACACCGCGCTGGTCCTGGTCTCGGCGTACCCGTACGCGGTCGACCCGGCGGACCTCCCGGCGGTCGTCTGGACCGCGCACGGCGGCCAGGCGGCGGGCACGGCGCTGGCCGCCGTCCTGTCCGGCGACGTCTCCCCCGCGGGCCGGCTGCCGCAGACCTGGTACTCCGCCGACGCCGACCTGCCGGACCTGCTCGACTACGACGTCATCGGCAGCCGCCAGACGTATCTGTACTTCGAGGGCACCCCGCTGTACCCGTTCGGCCACGGCCTGTCGTACACGTCGTTCGCGTACGACAGCCTCGAAACAACCCTGGACGAGGGCGGGTTGACGGTCGCGTTCACGGTGACGAACACGGGCGACCGGCCCGGGGACGAGGTGGCCCAGCTGTACGTCCGCGCGGCCGGGGCATCGCTGCCGCGCCCGCGCCGGGAGCTGGCCGGGTACCGGAGGGTGCGTCTGGAGCCCGGGGAGACGGCGGCGCTCTCCTTCGAACTCCCCCTGTCCACCTTCGAGTTCTGGGACGTGGCGCACGGCCGGGCGCGGATCGAGCCGGGCGCGTACGAGCTGCTGGCGGGGGCGTCGAGCGAGGACGTCCGGCTGCGGACGACGGTCGAGCCGGCCGGGGAGGCGGCGGGCCCGCGCCCGGTGCGCGAACTCGGCCTGGCGGCGGCCGACTTCGACGAGCAGCGCGGCACGGAGATCGTGGACCGCACGAAGGTGTCGGGCGACGCGGTGACGGCGGCCGGGGGCGGCGAGGGCGAACTGGTCTTCCACGCCTGCGACTTCGGCCCGAAGGGTGCGACGACGGGCGTGACGGCGGAGGTCGCGGGCCAGGGCGTGGTGGAAGTCGCCCTGGCGGGAGGCGAGTTGGTGGCCTCGCTGACAGCGGGCGGGACGGCGGGCCCGTACGACTACACGACCGTGACGGCCGCGGTCGCCGCCGACGTACCGGACCTACGGGGCGTGCACGACGTGCGCATCAGGCTGCGCGGCTCCCTGCGGCTGGCGCGGGTCGGCTTCACCGGTTGAGGGACGGGTTGTCCGGCAGGCAGAGATGAGGGAGGGGCCCGGCACCGGAAGGCATCGGTGCCGGGCCCCTTCTTCGGGCAGCTTATCTGAAAATGATTGTCACTAGCTAGAGGGTGCGGGTCCCGGACTGGGGCACATTTTCAGAACGGCGGAAGGTGCTCAGAGGTCGATCCCCGTCAGGACGAGCACCCGCTCGTACGTGTAGTCGTCCATCGCGAACCTCACGCCCTCACGGCCGACGCCCGACCGCTTCGCGCCGCCGTACGGCATCTGGTCGGCGCGGTAGGAGGGCACGTCGCCGATGATCACGCCGCCGACCTCCAGCGCCCGGTGCGCGCGGAACGCGGTCTGCAGGTCGTGCGTGAACACCCCTGCCTGGAGGCCGTACTTGGAGTCGTTGACGGCCGCGAAGGCGGCGGCCTCGCCGTCCACCTCGGTCACGGTCAGGACGGGGCCGAAGACCTCCTCGCAGGAGATCGTGACGTCGGCGGGCACGTCGGTGAGGACGGTCGGCGCGTACGAGGCGCCGTCGCGCGTACCGCCGGTGCGCAGGTTCGCCCCGGCCGCGACGGCCTCCTGGACCCATGCCTCGACGCGCTTGGCGGCGTCCTCGCTGACCAGCGGGCCGACGTCGGTCTTGTCGTCGGAGGGGTCGCCGGTGACCTGGGCCTCGACGGCGGCGACGATGCGCGGCAGCAGCCGGTCGTGGACGGACGCGTCGACGACGACCCGCTGCACGGAGATGCAGGACTGGCCGCCCTGGTAGTTGGAGAAGGTGGCGATGCGGGTGGCGGCCCAGTCGAGGTCGGCGTCGGACGCGTAGTCGGCGAGGACGACGGCGGCGCCGTTGCCGCCCAGCTCCAGCGTGCAGTGCTTGCGCGGGACGCTGTCCATGATGGCGTAGCCGACCTTGTCGGAGCCGGTGAAGGAGATCACCGGGAGGCGCTCGTCCTGGACGAGGGCGGGCATGCGGTCGTTGGGCACCGGGAGGATGCTCCACGAACCGGCGGGGAGGTCGGTCTCGGCGAGGAGTTCGCCGATGACCAGGCCGGAGAGGGGGGTGGCCGGGGCCGGCTTGAGGATGATGGGCGCGCCGGCGGCGATTGCGGGGGCGATCTTGTGGGCGCAGAGGTTGAGCGGGAAGTTGAAGGGCGCGATGCCGAGGACGACGCCCTTGGGGAAGCGGCGGGTGAGGGCGAGGCGGCCCTGGCCGCCGGCGTCGGTGTCGAGGCGCTGGGCCTCGCCCGCGTTGAACCGGCGGGCCTCCTCGGCGGCGAACCGGAACACGGAGACGGCCCGGCCGACCTCGCCGCGGGCCCACTTGAGCGGCTTGCCGTTCTCGGCGGAGATGAGCTGTGCGATCTCCTCCGTGCGGTCGGCGAGGCGGCGGCTGACGTGGTCCAGCGCGGTGGCGCGGACGTGGGCGGGGGTGGCGGCGAAGTCCTCGCGGACGGCGTGGGCCGCGGCGATCGCCTCCTCGATCTGGGCGTCGGTCGGGAGGCTCACGGTGCCGACGGGGCGGCCGTCCCAGGGGGAGGTGACGTCGAGGACGCCCTCACCGGTGGCCTGCCGGCCGGCCAGCCAGAAGGGGGTGGGGGTGACCGCGGGTTCGATCGGCATGTGCTGGCCCTTCCGAGATGGGTCCCTACGGGGTTTGGGGGGGGGTGATGCGGGGGGTTGTTCCGGGTCAACGGTAGGGCGGGGGTGGGGTGGGGGTGTTTGGCCGGGGTGGCGCAGTTGGGTGGCTGGCCACTCCGTTGTGGCGTGATCGGGGCTTTTCTTCGCCCCCGCCACCCTTACCCGTCCCGTCCCCTGGGGCTGCGCCCCTTGCCCCCACTTCTGGGGGCTCCGCCCCGGTTCACCTTCCTAGTTGGTACTTGGTACTAGGCCTGACCTGTGGAAACGGTGTTTTCGAGCCCGTTTTCCGGCCTTGGAACCGTTGCGGAGCCGTGACCAGGGTAAACGGCAGTCGCGCAGTCAGTCCCTTACCTGGCGGTCGATGCGGGCACGAACGGATATGCCCCCTGTTGTGTCATCAAGTCCCGGTACCGTCGTAGCCCCACACCATGCGGGGAGGGGCTATGGATCAGCTTTGGGGCGTCGTCATTGGCGGTGTCCTAACGCTTGTGGGCAGCTTCGGTGCTGCCCACTTGCAAGCACGGCACCAGCGCAGACAGGCGCGGGCCCAGGATCTTTGGGACCGTCGCGCGGACCTCTACCTTGACTTGCTCACACACCTCAGCGGCCGAGTCTCCTTCTCGGAAGACCCCGGTCTTGCCGGGTACGGGCCGAAGAGCGCTCAGGACCTTGACCTCCGGTGGCAGCTTTACAGCCGTGTCACCTTGTTCGCATCGCGAGACATCCATGCTCTATCGGTCAGTGCGACGGAAGCGACCCAAGCTCTCCACGCGGAAGTCGCACAGGGCGACTCCATGGAACGGATCGGCGATGGGTGTAGCTCCTTTGGAGGGACGGCCTCAGCTGCACGGACCTGCGGATCTGTAAGTGGCACATGATCTTTCCGACTACTTCGAGCCGCCCCGCGTTCACCAGCGCCCCGGCCTACCGCCGATCTTGGGTGTGGCTGCCGCGACGACCTGCGGCGTTCGCTTGGAGATCAAGTGCGCTGCACGTCATCGATTTGGCGAATCCCCAACTTGGCCTGCCCCTCCAAAGGAGCTACACCGAGAGCAGTCCGCCTGAGTGGCCCTGCCGCGGGGCCGAAGGGTTGCCCCCGGGCCCGCGCTCCCAGGGACTGGACCCGTTCACGGGAGGTCCCACAGGTGCACTCGGTGATCGGCGCCGCCGCTGGCCAGGGTCTTGCCGTCGGGGCTGAACGCGACCGACTCGACGGCGTGGGAGCCGGGGAAGGTAGTGATCTTGAGCTTGGTGGTGGTGTCCCACAGCCAGATACTGCCGTCGGCACTGCCGCCGGCCAGGACCTTGCCGTCCGGGCTGAACGCCACCGACAGGATCGATGAGTTCTGTCCTTTGAAGTCAACCACCATGGTCTTGGTGTCCACATCCCACAGCTTGACGTCGCTGGCGTTGCCACCAGTGGCCAGGAACGTGCCGTCCGGGCTGTAGGCCAGTGCTCTGACGACGTCACCGCTGACATCCCCTGGCATCTCGACGACCGCGGCGGCGCTGGCGTCGGCGGTGTCCCAGGCCAGCACTGCTCCGCTGGGGTCGCCGCCACCGATCAGAGTCGTGTTGTCGGGCCAGAAGGCCACTGCGTAGACCTTGTCAGCCTTCGTGCGCAGCAGGGTGCGGTGTCGTGTGGCGAGGTCCCACAGCCACACGGCCCCCTTCTCGTCGCCGACGGCCAAGGATTTGCCGTTGTTGCTGAACGAGACCGAGACGACGGTGCTGTCTCCGGCACCGGGCAACGTTGTGCTCTGCCGTGAGGCGACGTTCCGCAGCTCCACCGTGTCGTGCCCGCCGCCTACCGCGAGGGTCTTGCCGTCCGGGCTGAACGCCAGCGCCTGGGCCGGATCTGCCCCGACGCGGAAGTTGGTGGGCGGGCCGCCGTTGGCGAGGTTCCACAGCCGGACCATGCCGTCGCCGCTTCCCGCAGCAAGAAAAGCTCCGTTCGGGCTGTACGCCACCGCGTGCACCACGTCGGTGGCGGTGGAGTCGGCCAGCGGAATCGTCCGGGCGGTGCCGGTTCCGGAAGATGAGGTGACGAGGGGGACAACGATCGCGGCGACCAGCGCGAGCACACCGGCGGTGGACATGACGACGGTGCGCCGCCGTGGTCTTCGGCGCCGGAGGTGGGGCAGAGTGGGCGCGGCCGGGGACTCGGAGCCGGTCGTGGTCCGGGCCCGCTCGGCGGGTTCCGGCGACGTGGGCACGGCTGCGGCGGCGTTGCGAGCGAACAGGAAGGCGTGGCCGTCATCGCGGCTGATGCGGACGGGCGAGGGTTTCCCGGCCGCGGGCAGGTCCTCGCGCAGCTGCCGGTAGATCGGGGCGAGTGTCAGTCCTGCCGGTTCGCCGGGGATACCTCCTTCGACGAGTTCCGCGAAAAACTTGGTGAAGTACGTGTGGGGAGTCCGGCTCTCCTCGGCGCTTTCGAACCAGGCCGTATTGCCGGCGTCGGTCGCGGCCAGGACATATGCCCCGGTGGTGCCGGCCAGCGCGGCCATGTCCACTCCCGGCGCGGCGAGCGTGCGCAGTTCCTGGACCGCGCGCCCCGCGAAGCAGCAGTCCAGGATCACGACCTTCACCTTGGCCGGGCTCGCGGCCAGCGCCTGGCGCACCGAGTCGAAGGTCAGACTGGTGGTCGCCCGCCGCTCCGTTGGCAGCACCCGAGAGTCGGTCAGGCCCAGGCACAGCCGGTTCTCGAAGTCGACCTGGCCATGCCCGACGTAGTAGAACAGCGCAACGTCCAGCGCGTCGCCGTAGAGCTCGACCAGCCGGTCGGGCAGGTCCGCGGGCCGGCGCTGCTCGGCGACGATGTCGACCCGGTGTTCGGGCCACCCGCACAGCGGCCCGGTCAGCAGCTGGTGCATCCGCTGCAGGCTGTGCGCGGCTGCGGGAACCGAAGGCAACTCGGTGTACTCGGAGGTGCCGATCAGTACCGCCCGCGAACGGGACCGGTCCGGCGGTACCCACTCAGCCACGGAGGAGCCGCTCCAGGACCGGCAGCACATCGTCGACGTTGGTCGCGTCCAGAACCAGCTTCTCGCCGCGCACCGTGGTCTCGATCCGGAAGCCGGAGCGCCGTGACCGGATGTACTCGGGCAACACCCTGATGGCTGCGATCATGCCGCTGCTGCTCGCCAGGACGGCCAGTACGTCTAGGGCGCCCTGCTCACCAGCGCCCGGCACTCCGGGGGTCACCCTCACCTCGACATCCTGCTGGCCGCGCAGCCAGTCGCGCAGCGAGGCCAGTTGGGACGGGTCGGAAACTGCCAGCTCGACCTTCTGTCGCTCAGGCACATCACCATCGTCAGGTGCCATGAAATCCCCCCGATCGGGCACACCCCAGACCGACATCGTGTCAGGTACAGCCCACTGATGAAAGGAATCTCGCACAGCGCCTGACTCGGTCTGCGGAAGGCGGCAGCGGCCACAACGGCACCCCACCCCGGCCCGTCCCTCCAAAGGAGCTACACCCATCGGCGATTCTCAGTACCTCAGCCCGACTGCTCGCGACAGCCCAGAGTATGCGCGGCTTGCAGATGCCGAAGAGAACGCGCGCATGAAGCTTGTCCGGCGTCTGCGCTACGAACTAGAGGTAGACCAGCACTTGTCAGCCTGATAACTCCCGCGCCCAAGAGCACGAAGTGGCCCCCTCTGCGCGGTGAGCTTACAGAGGGGGCCGTGCCGGACCCGGGCCTCGGGGGGTATCCCTGGTCTGGCGTCTAGGGGTGGTGTATGACCGTGGCTACGGCGGAGATCACCGCCACCGCCCACGCGGTCATGAGCACTGCGGTGAACGTGACCGACTCCAGGCGCTTCCGGCGCTTGTGGTGGGACATCACGACGTGCCCCCGTTCTCGCGCTGCGGGCATCCGAAGTACGGCAGCCACGACCCGCCTACGGGCGTGTGGTGGGTGTGCACGCCGATGGTGTCCGACGTGTACGACCACCCTTCGGGGGTGTCCGCCGCCGCGCGTACGGTCTCGGCATCCTGGGGGCCGATCGGCACGCAGTCACGGAGACTGGCGAGCATGTGGGGCACGTCCCGCCCGGTGAGGGTGCCGAACTCGACCTCCCGCCCGTTGCTCCGGACCGACCAGCACACACGGAACCAACTCCGTTGTGTTTCAAGGGAGTTCATGCCGTAGCCCCTTGTTCGTCAGCAGGGCGGCAGAGGGGCGGTGGCAGGGGCATGTGCACACCAGGTAGCGCACCCCCGGAACGCCGCTGTCCCGGGGTTTCGCGTCCCGGCACCGGGTGTGCTGCCCGAGGACGCAGCGCGGGGAACGGTAAGGCGGTTCCGGCATCCACGCTGGGCTGAGGGCACGGTTCATCGCTTGGCCCCCTTGATCGCCGTGTGGCACGAACACGTGCAGCGCCGTACCAGCAGGGCGTGTCCGCCGGAGTGCGGCAGGGGGACATCCTGTGTCTGTCGGCACTCAGCGTGCATGTCCTCATAGCCGGGCCGCCGCGCCAACGTGCAGTGCGCTGACAGGGACTCCGGCGGCTTGGGGGTCTCGTGCGGCGTCCTCATCTGGACTCTCCGGCGTACGTGCGGCGGTAGGTGTCCCACAGTTCCCGTCCGCTCTCGCAGCCGTCTTGTGCCCTGCCCGCGCCCTTGCAGCCGTCGTCGCACTTGCGGGTGTGTTCGAACCAGAGCCGGTAGGCGCGCAGCATGCTGTCTTCAGTCAGCTTCGCCGAGGCTCTGACCTTGGAACCGGTCATCGGACCCCACCTCCGACCATGGCCGCGTGGATATTGCGGGTGTCAAGGTCGACGCCGAAGTCAGCGGCAAGTACCAGCGCCGTACGCCTGCCCCAGCGGGTAACCCGCTCACGGGCCGTGCAGTAGGGCCGGACACGGGCAGTACGAGGGGTGCGTACGGCCATGTCTTCCCCGATGTTGAGGGCAGGCAGGTAGGGCCGTGACAGGGTGGACGCTGAACCGTCCAGGACGGCACGGTCGGTGCTGTATGGAGACCTGCGCGGGGACGGTACCCGTGCGACCAGGCGGACGTGATCGTTTACTTTCTCGCAGGTCACAACCTTGCGAATTGCTGTCGATGCCTTCCGGCGGGTGCCGGTGGCGGGAAGTAGGCGGGTCAGAACCCAGAGGGCCAGGCTCGCGAGAGCCCAGGGCGGCACAGCCGCGCTACGCTCGGCCACGTTCATCAACTCCAACTAGTTGGTGGGCCGCGCCCCCGGACGTTTGCCGCGTCGCGGGGGTACTTGTTGTTCAGCTGACCAGCCTTGACCTTCCAACCGCTTCCCGGGGAGTTGACCAGCGTTGACAGTTACTCTTGGAGAGACGGTCAACACCCCCTAGACCTTGCGAAGGGGACCCCATGGCTTCCGAGTTCGGGCCACGCCTCAAGTCGCTTCTTGACGAGCAGGGCGTCAGCATGCGGGCCGCCGCTCGCGCCCTTAGCTACGACGTGGCGTATCTGTCCCGCGTCATCAACGGCAGGCAGCAACCGTCCGGACAGTTGGCCAGTGCGCTGGATGAATTCCTAGGCGTTGACGGCGAGTTGGCCTCTTTGGTAACTCCCAAGGCTCCGCCCCCCGCATCCGACGAACAGTCGGGGCCCGATACGGACATCGAGCACATGAAGACCAGCGCGGCCCATGTACTGAAGCACGCGGACCGGCACGGCGGGGATAGCGTCGCGTCCACCGCTGTACAGGTCTGGAAGTCAGCGCAACGAAAATTGGATGCGGGAGACATCCCAGAGGAGGCACGGAATCGCTACCTGGCGGCAGTCTCGGAATCTGCCGAAGTGGCCGGATGGCTCCTATTCGACGCCGGAAAGTTCGAGTCAGCGCGTACGGCTTTCCTCGAATCACATATGCTGGCCCGGCACGCCGGTGAGCGAAAAATGGAGTGGTTCGCACTCGACATGCTGGCCATGCTTGATATCGAACGTTGCCATCCTGGCGGCGCTTATAGGATTGCCGAAGAACTGACGTCTCAAAACCGAGTTCCCCCACGTGTTGCCCTACTAGCTCGAATCAGGCGCGGTCGGGCACTTGCTCAGATGGGGGACAGCCGACGCGCGCTTACTGACCTTAATGCGGCGCGCGGAGGTCTCCAGGAATCCCTTTCTCCTCGCGATCCCAGTTGGGCATGGTGGGTGGACGAATGTGAACTCGTCGGGCACTCAGGTTATGCACTCCTAGGGCTGGGGGAGCCCGGTAGGGCTGTGGAATATTTTCAATCAGCTCTCCAAAACGCGACTCCGCGAGGAGTCATGCTATATAAAGCCGGTCTCTTGCATGGGTACGTGAAAATTAAGGCATGGCGTGAAGCTCAATCAGAGCTAGAGAGTATCCGCCCGCTGCTCGAAGAGATCAGCTCGGGGAGAAACCGTCAGGCGCTTCGCGGAGCACTGCGGGCTATCTTCGAAGAATCAAGCTCTCCGGTTTCTCTTACGGGTTTTGCAACTGATGTAATCGATCGCCTACGAGCTTTCGAAGCCGCGTAGATAGGAAAGGGCAAAAGTAAGCAGGCAGAACGCTGTGCCAGGTAGGAGGCGCACGCGGAAGGCTCCAGCCCCGTCACCCGTGCCCTAGTGCTGGGTTCCTCTTTCGCTGGGTATATGTCCTGGTGGCGGGGTAGTTGACGGTGCTCGGGGGCGGGTGCTGGACGATGGTTTTACGGGCACGACCGGGGCGTGACGAGGACGAACAGGCCGT
>LJCV01000004.1 GCA_001298575.1 Actinobacteria bacterium OK074 | reverse complement strand
CGGCGCCCGCCGCACCCGCCCCCCCCCCCTCGTCGGCCCCGGCGCCCGCCACCCCGCCGCCGGCCCCGGCCGCGCCCGAGCGCCAGCACGTCGCCCCCGAGGACGACATGGCGGAGGAGGACGATCCCGACCTCGACGAGTCGGCCCTGTCCGGACACGAGCTGATCGTGCGGGAGTTGGGGGCGACGGTGGTGGAGGAGTTTTCCAACGAGTAGTAGCGCGGTTCAGCCCGGGGGGTGTGGGCGCGTCGGCGGCTGCGGGCCCGTCGTGGCCGTTCGCGCAGTTCCCCGCGCCCCTAAATGCGCGCAGGCACCCGAAGCCCCAAGAACCCACCCGCAGCCAGCCTCAAGAACCCACAGGCACCCGAAGACCCCACAGGCACCCGCGGCCTAAAACGCACAGCCACTCGAAGCGCCTGAAAAGCGGGGCGCAGCCCCTGCTTTTCAGGGGCGCGGGGAACTGCGCGACCAGCCCCCACCCACCCGCACCCGCCAACGCCCCCAACCGCCCCCTACAACCGCGCAGCCCCCGCCCAAAACGCAAAGGCATACCCTAGCCCCGTGAACGTCCTCGTCATCGGCAACGGCGCCCGCGAACACGCCCTGTGCCGTTCCCTGTCCCTCGACCCCGCCGTCACCGCGCTGCACTGTGCCCCGGGCAACGCCGGCATCGCGGAAGTCGCCACGCTGCACCCGGTCGACGCGCTCGATGGCAAGGCCGTGGCCGCGCTCGCGGTCGAACTGGAGGCCGAGCTGGTCGTCGTGGGGCCGGAGGCGCCGCTGGTCGCCGGGGTCGCCGACGCCGTGCGCGACGCGGGCATCCCGGTCTTCGGCCCGTCCGGCGAGGCCGCGCAGCTGGAGGGCTCCAAGGCGTTCGCCAAGGACGTGATGGCCGCCGCCGGCGTTCCCACCGCGCGGTCGTACGTCTGTACGACCCCGGAGGAGGCCGACGAGGCCCTCGACGCCTTCGGGGCGCCGTACGTCGTCAAGGACGACGGACTCGCCGCCGGCAAGGGCGTCGTCGTGACCGACGACCTCGAAGCCGCCCGCACGCACGCCGCCGCCTGCGACCGCGTGGTCATCGAGGAGTTCCTCGACGGCCCCGAGGTCTCCCTCTTCGCCATCACCGACGGCGAGAGCGTCCTGCCCCTCCAGCCCGCCCAGGACTTCAAGCGCGCCCTCGACGGCGACGAAGGCCCCAACACCGGTGGCATGGGCGCCTATTCGCCCCTCCCGTGGGCCGAGCCGAAGCTGGTGGAGGAAGTCCTCCAGACCGTGCTTCAGCCGACGGTCGACGAACTGCGCCGCCGCGGAACCCCGTTCTCCGGCCTGCTCTACGCCGGTCTCGCCATCACCTCGCGCGGCGTCCGCGTCATCGAGTTCAACGCCCGCTTCGGCGACCCCGAGACCCAGGTCGTGCTGGCCCGCCTGAAGACCCCGCTCGCGGGCGTCCTGCTCGCCGCCGCGACCGGCACCCTCGCCGACCTGGAGCCGCTGCGCTGGAGCGAGGACGCGGCCGTCACCGTCGTCGTCGCCTCGCACAACTACCCCGCCACCCCGCGCACCGGCGACCCCATCACCGGCCTCGACGCCATCGCCGGCCAGGACGCCCCGCACGCGTACGTCCTGCACGCGGGGACCAAGCGGGACGGCGACGGCCGCGTCGTCAGCGCGGGTGGCCGTGTCCTGTCCGTCACCGCCACCGGCGCCGACCTCACCGAGGCCCGCGCCCGCGCCTACACCGCGCTCGCCCGCATCGACCTCGACGGCTCGCAGCACCGCACGGACATCGCGGCGAAGGCGGCGGCCGACGCGGCAGCCGCAGAAGACGTAGCCGGCACGGCGGACACGGCCGGCACCTTGTAAATCTCCTGCATCCGCCGCCTCGCGGTACACCCCGCGAGGCCCATTTTCACCCGTTCGAGCGCATACGGCGCCGATCGTGAACTTTTCGGGCCCCGGATCCGTCGAAACAGACGAGGGATTCGGGGCCTGATCCTTGCTGTCCGTCACCCAGTTCTCCCCAGAGCCATTCGATCGAGTGACCGATGGGCCATCCGGATGACTGGGGTCAGGGGCCCAACTAGGGTGCGGCGCAAGCGTTCCGGCACTTGGCCCACCGGCATTGCGATGTCAGTGGTGGGTGCCACAGTGGGGGAGTGAGCAACGCACGGGTATCCGGCGGCGTCAGCCATGGTGTGACGGCCATGGCGCGCCCCGGAGCCGCAGGCGAACGGCAACGGAAACGGACGCAACGGGAACGGGAAAGGGCAGGGGGTGACATCCGGTCGTGACCGGTATGGGTGTGGAAGCGGGCGCGCAGGTGGCGCGGTCCAGGGCGCTCGCGGTGCTGCGCATCCGCAGCCGGGCGCTGGCGGTCGCCCTGCTGCCCGCCGCGGTCGCCGTCGTGCTGCTCGTGGGCGGCTCCACCGGCCACATCACCGGCGGCCCCTGGCCCGTCGTCCGCCGGGTCATGAGCGTCGTCGCCGTCGTCGTCCTGCTGGGCGCCGCGGTCGTCGCCCTGGTGGTGGCCCGGGCCCGGCCCGCCATGAGTCCTACGGTCCCGATCGCCGAGTCCGCCGCCCCCGACCTCTACCGCCTGGTGCGCGACCTGGCCGACCGCCTCGAAGTACCCGCGCCCTCCGAGATAGCCCTCACCCCGGACTGCGACAGCTGGCTGGAGGACCGCACCCACCCGGCCCACGGCCTGCCGCCGTCCACGACCGGCATACCCGGCGGCCCGCACAGCGCGAACGACGCGGACAGCACCGAGACCGATGCGGCCGACGCGGGCATACGCAGGTGGTCGGCGTCCCGGCGTACGTCCGCCGCGCCCGTCCTCGTCATCGGCTCGCCCTTCCTGTGGTGGATGCGTGTCGGCGAACTCCGGGCGGTCCTCGCCCCGGTCGTCGCCGGTACGGGACCGTCGGCGCACCCGGACATAGCCGCCGCCCGCCGCTTCGTACGGGGCCTGGACGCGGCCGTGGCCGTCACCTCCGGCTCCTCGCGCGGCCCGCTCCTGCGGGCGGTGCCGGCCGCGGTCGGCTGGGTGGTCCGACTGCTGCTGCGCAGCTGCCGGGGGCACGCGGCGGAGATGGAGCGCGGGGTGGCGGCGGTCGCGGCCGAGCGTGCACAGGCTGTGGAGTACGGCGTCCGGATCGTCGCCCAGGAACAGGTCGGCCTCGCCTACGCGGGCTGGGACCGGCTCCTCACCCGAGTGGCGCTGCCGGCCTGGCGGATGGGCCGCTGGCCCTCGCGTCTGGACGCGGGCGTGGTGGCCGCGCTCACCGAACTCTCCCGCCGGGACCGGCTGGCCGAGGGCTTCGCCTCCCGGCTCGGCGAACGCCCCGCCTGCGACCTCCTGGAGGAACCGGGCACGGTGGACGAGGCGGCCTCGCTCCTCGCCGCCCGCCTCTTCCACGGCGGCCCCGCCGAGACGGGCCCCGACTGGGCCCCGGTGGACTGGCAGGACTACCCGGAGGAGGTCGTCGACCGCAAGTGGCGCACGGACGCGGCCCGCCTCCACCGCGTCCTGACCGCTCTCGGCGTCCACGACACGACACCGTCGACCATCCGGCGCGCCGACGGGCCGACCCTGGCCCGCGTACTGGAGCACCTCACGGTGGCGGCTGCGACGACGGCCGACCCGGCGGAAGTCCCGGACACGGCTGGGGAGTTGGACACCGCGGTGACGGCCGAGGGCGACGAAGACCCCGCGTACGACGAGGCCGACGACGACTACGACGACGGCACCCCCCGTAACGAACGCGCCGCCGCGCTCGCCGCCGGACTGGCCGCCGAGTCCGCGCGGGAGGAGGCCGAGGCCGGGCCCGTACGGGGCAGTGCCGCCGAACAGGGTGGCCCCGACCGGGGGCTGTGGGAGGACGGCATGCTGCCCCTGTTCCCGCTGCAACCCCCGCGCACCGGACGGGAGTTGCTGGCCGACCACGTGACGGCGATGGTGTGCTGTGCGGCGATGGACACGGCGGGGTCGGTGCCCGGGCTGGACTGGCTCGACGGTCCGTCCCTCTTGGTCGACGGGGAGCGGGTGGCCGATCTGGGGCCGCGTGTTCTGTCTCTCACGGAGGAGGGGGATGCGGGGCCGTTGCGGGAGTGGCTCCGCCGGGTGGGGGTTCGGGCGGAGAAGCCGGTGCGGTTGGTTTGAGCGCGGGTGCCTAATAGCTGGGCGCTGCCTGTGCGTTGACGGGTGCGGGTTGGTGGGGGCTGGTCGCGCCCACGCGGCGGCAGCCGCACATCCAGCACAGCCCCGCGCCCCCTCAGCAGTGCGCGGACCCGGCGTGCCCTTTCAACTCCCCGTTTCGATCTTGCCAATTAACGACGAACGGTGACGGGACGCATGCGTAATGTGATGTGCTGGGATCGCTCGCGGACATGTCTCTGACGGTCTGGGTCGTGCGGTGTGAGCCGTGGGCGGGGTGCGACGGGGGCATGTGAGGGAGGGGAGGGAGGGGAATGCGTATGGGGCGTGGCTCGATTCGCGGCTTCGCCTCCGCCGGTGCCGTGGGGCCCGGCGGGACCGTCGACCTGCGGGTGGGTGTGGAACCGCCGCAGGACTTCACCGTCGACGTCCTCCGCATCGGCCACTACGGCGGTGAGGGTTCCGCCGTGATCAGCCGGGGCCTGCGGCTGCCGGGGCTGGCGCAGCCGTCGCCGCTCGTCGCCGGGCGGACCGTCTCCTGCCACCACTGGTGGCTCTCCGGGCGGGTACCGGTCCCGGAGGACTGGGACGTCGGCGCGTACGTCGCCGTCCTGACCACGGCCGACGGGCAGCACCGTACGCGGATCCCCTTCACCGTGCGCGACGACCGCCCGGCCGATCTGCTGCTCGTCCTGCCCGACCTGACCTGGCAGGCGCACAACCCGTTCCCGGGGCCGTACCCGGAGGGCGAGCCCGCCACCGCCACGGCGACCGTCTCGCTCGACCGCCCCTATCCGGACCCGGGGCTGCCCCGGCACGTCGGCCATGTCCACGACGTGATCCGCTGGGCCGAGCGCTACGGCTACGACCTCGCCTACGCCGACGCCACCGACCTGCACGCCGGCCGCGTCGACCCGGCCCGGTACCGCGGTCTCGTCTTCCCCGGCCCGGACGCGTACTGGACGACGGCCCTGCGCCGTACCGTCGAACGCGCCCGTGACCAGGGCGTGTCCCTCGTCTTCCTGGCCGCGGGCTCCGCGTACTGGCAGGTCGAGCTGCACGCCTCCCCGGCCGGCACCCCCGACCGCCTCCTGACCTGCCGCAGACGCAAGGGCCCCGGCGGCAAACCCATCCCGTGGCGCGAGGCCGACGGACCCGGCTCCGGGGCGGGACCCGGTTCCGGACCCGAGCAACAACTCCTCGGCATCCAGTACGGCGGCGCCGTCCCGCGCCCGCACCCCCTCGTCGTCCGCAACGCCGACCACTGGCTGTGGGAGGCGACCGGGGCCTACGAGGGCGACGAGATAGCGGGGCTGGTCGACGGGCACGCCGACCGTTACTTCCCGCGCGCCCCGCTCCCGGAGCACGACAGCCGTGTCCTGCTCGCCCACTCCCCGTACCGCGACGCCGACGGCACCCGCCGCCACCAGGACACCTCCCTCTACCGCGCCCCCTCCGGCGCCTGGGTGTTCGCGTCCGGAACGTTCGCCTGGGCCCCCGCGCTCGACGCCTCCGGCCACGTCGACGCCCGAATCCAGCGCGCCACCGCCAACCTCCTGGACCGCATCTGCAAACGCGACTGACCAGATCCGGCACCACGGCCGCCCCGATCCGGCACCACGGTCACCCCGATTCGGCGGCGGGATCGCCCCGCCGCCCCCGCCGGGTACCCGATACGGGACAATCGACGGGATTGGTCAGAACCGCCGGGGAGGCGCCGTGTCCGGATTCGTAGAAAAGCCCGAGCCGATCCAGGTTCCGGGGTTGGTGCACCTGCACACCGGCAAGGTGCGCGAGCTGTACCAGACGGAGGCGGGCGAGCTGGTGATGGTCGCCAGCGACCGTACGTCCGCGTACGACTGGGTGCTGCCGACCGAGATCCCCGACAAGGGCCGGGTGCTCACGCAGCTGTCGCTGTGGTGGTTCGACCAGCTCGCCGACCTGGTCCCCAACCACGTCCTGAGCACCGAGCTGCCCCCGGGCACCCCCGCCGACTGGCAGGGCCGCGCGCTGGTCTGCAAGTCGCTCACGATGCTGCCCGTGGAGTGCGTCGCCCGCGGTTACCTGACCGGCTCCGGCCTCGTCGAGTACAACCAGTCCCGCACGGTCTGCGGCCTCGCGCTCCCCGAGGGCCTGGTCGACGGCTCGGAACTCCCCGCGCCCATCTTCACCCCCGCCACCAAGGCCGCCGTCGGCGAGCACGACGAGAACGTCTCCTACGAGGAGGTCGCCCGCCAGGTCGGCGCCGAGACCGCCGCGCAGCTGCGCCAGGCGACCCTCGCCGTCTACGGCCGCGCCCGCGACATCGCCCGCGAGCGCGGGATCATCCTCGCCGACACGAAGTTCGAGTTCGGCTTCGACGGCGACACCCTCGTCATCGCGGACGAGGTCCTCACCCCGGACTCCTCCCGCTTCTGGCCGGCCGACCTGTGGTCGCCGGGGCGCGCGCAGCCGTCGTACGACAAGCAGTTCGTCCGCGACTGGCTGACCTCGCCCGAGTCCGGCTGGGACCGCCGGAGCGAGCAGCCCCCGCCGCCGCTGCCGCAGGCCATCGTGGACGCGACGCGCGCGAAGTACGTGGAGGCGTACGAGCGGTTGACGGGCATCGCCTGGAGCTGAAGCCGCACCTGAGCCGCACACGCGGTCCGCATACGACCTTCGGGTATACAACCTTCGGGTACGACAAAGCCCCCGACCGGATTCCGGCTGGGGGCTTCTCGTTACGAGCTGTACTGGTCGTGCGCTGGAGCGGACGACGAGGTTCGAACTCGCGACCTCAACCTTGGCAAGGTTGCGCTCTACCAACTGAGCTACGTCCGCACTGCGCCGAAGCGCGCCGCCAACTATACCCAACCCGCGGCGGCCCGCCGACCGGATCGCATGACCTCGCGCACGGCGACCCCGGACACGCCGAAGGCCCCAATCCACTGGACTGGGGCCTTCGTTCAACCTGGAGCGGACGACGAGGTTCGAACTCGCGACCTCAACCTTGGCAAGGTTGCGCTCTACCAACTGAGCTACGTCCGCATTGCCTCCGACCGGCTCTCACCGATCGGCGCAGACACCAGCCTACCTGATCCACAAGAGTGGTCGGACCGGCGATGCAGAGCGGGTGACAGGAATTGCACACTGCGCCTTCCCCCTGGAAGGGGGATGTTCTGCTACTGAACTACACCCGCGTGACTCCTTGGGTCTTGGCCTTTCGGCCTTGCCCCTCGGCGTGCTCCAGACTCTAGCTGATCAACCGGGGGGCAATGCAAGTCGGTTGGGTGCGGGTGCCCGCCGGCGGGCACCCGCACCCCCAACAGCCCTACCGACGGAGTCAGTTCGCCTCGGCGAACGCCTCGTACACCTTCTTCGGGATCCGCCCCCGCGGCGGCACCTCCAGCTTGTTGGAGCGGGCCCAGGCCCGCACCGCGGCCGGGTCGGGGGTGATGGCGGTGTGCGTGTACGTCCTTCCGGACTTGGCCTTCTTGCGGCCCGCCTCGACGTAGGGCGCGAGCGCCTTACGCAGTTTCTTTGCATTGGCTTGATTGAGGTCGATCTCGTAGGACTTGCCGTCGAGTCCGAAGACGATCGTTTCCGCCGCTTCTGAGCCGTCGATGTCGTCAGAGAGAGTGACCACGACACGCTGCGCCACGAATATCGGTCCCTTCGCGCGGCATCTCGGCGATCACAACCATGACGTGCGCGAAGTCGTGTGAAGTCGCGCAGAGTCGGCGCAGCGTCGCGGAGATGTCGGGGAGATGTCTAGTGTCCTTGCCGAACTGTCACGCCGTACAGTCCCGCCGCATTGGCTTCGGGCAATGCAGGGAAAGTATCGGATATTTCATTTCCTTTGTACAGTGCCCGGCATTGCAATGTGGAGACCGACTGAATACCCCCGCGTGTCCGCACGCAATGGGAGCCTGCCCAACCGCTGCGGTTTTTCCCAGGATTTTCGGTGCCGGGAGCCGGGTCGATGCGGGATCGTGATGGCGCTCACGTAGGAATCTACGAATCTACGCGAGTAGAAATCGGGGCCGGGTAGTCTGAAGGCACCTTGCAGGAACCTGCTCAGCACCACACACCGGGAGTGCCAGTGGCACGCGTCGTAGTCGACGTCATGCTCAAGCCGGAGATCCTCGACCCCCAGGGCCAGGCGGTGCAGCGCGCACTGCCGCGGCTGGGTTTCGACGCCATCTCCGACGTACGTCAGGGAAAGCGTTTCGAACTCGAAGTGGACGGGCCGGTCGACGACGCCGCGCTCGCCCGCATCCACGATCTTGCGGAATCCTTCCTCGCCAACACGGTGATCGAGGACTTCACCGTGAAGGTCGAAGAAGCCGCGGATGTGGCGGAGGCCGCGAAGTGACCGCTCGTATTGGCGTCGTCACTTTCCCCGGCAGCCTCGACGACCGGGACACCCAGCGCGCGATCCGCCTCGCGGGCGCCGAACCGGTCGCCCTCTGGCACAAGGACAAGGACCTTCACCAGGTCGACGCGGTCGTCCTGCCGGGCGGTTTCTCCTACGGCGACTATCTGCGGGCGGGCGCCATCTCGCGCTTCTCGCCGGTGATGGAGACGGTCATCGAGCAGGCGAAGTCGGGGCTTCCCGTCCTCGGCATCTGCAACGGTTTCCAGATCCTCACCGAGGCCCACCTCCTTCCGGGCGCGATGCTCGGCAACAACCATCTCCACTTCATCTGCCGCGACCAGAAGTTGCGGGTGGAAAACGCGGAGACCGCCTGGACGAGCGACTACACCGCCGGCCAGGAGATCCACATCCCGTTGAAGAACATGGACGGGCGGTACGTCGCCGACGAGCGCACGCTCGACGAGCTGGAGGCGGAGGGCCGGGTCGTCTTCCGCTACCTGGACCTGAACCCGAACGGGTCGTTGCGCGACATCGCCGGCATCACGAACGCCGCCGGGAACGTCGTCGGCCTCATGCCCCACCCGGAGCACGCCGTCGAGCCGCTCGTCGGGTCCGGCCGCACCGACGGCCTCCCCTTCTTCACCTCGATCCTCAAGAAGCTGGTCAACGCATGAGCCGGACGCCTCTGGACACGGTCGAGCACGCGGCCGAGACCCCCGACGTCGAGCTGCCCTGGGCCGAACTCGGCCTGAAGAAGGACGAGTACGAGCGCGTCGTCGAGATCCTCGGCCGCCGCCCGACCGGCGCCGAACTCGCCATGTACTCCGTCATGTGGTCCGAGCACTGCTCGTACAAGTCCTCGAAGGTCCACCTCCGCCAGTTCGGCGAGAAGGCCCCCCAGTCCGATGCGCTGCTCGTGGGCATCGGCGAGAACGCGGGCGTCGTCGACGTCGGCCAGGGGTACGCGGTCACCTTCAAGGTCGAGTCCCACAACCACCCTTCGTACGTGGAGCCTTACCAGGGTGCGGCGACCGGTGTCGGTGGCATCGTGCGCGACATCATCGCGATGGGCGCGCGGCCGGTCGCCGTCGTCGACCCGCTGCGGTTCGGCGCGGCCGACCACCCCGACACCAAGCGCGTGCTGCCGGGTGTCGTCGCCGGCATCGGCGGCTACGGCAACTGCCTCGGCCTGCCGAACATCGGCGGCGAGGTCGTCTTCGACGCCTGCTACCAGGGGAACCCGCTGGTCAACGCCGGTGCCATCGGCGTGATGCGGCACGAGGACATCCACCTCGCGAAGGCGTCCGGCGCGGGCAACAAGGTCATCCTGTACGGGGCCCGGACCGGCGGCGACGGCATCGGCGGCGCGTCCATCCTGGCGAGCGAGACCTTCGATGACGCCAAGCCGTCGAAGCGGCCCGCCGTCCAGGTCGGCGACCCCTTCCAGGAGAAGCTGCTCATCGAGTGCACGCTCGAAGCCTTCGCCGAGAAGCTGGTCGTCGGCATCCAGGACCTCGGCGCGGCCGGACTGTCCTGCGCCACAAGCGAGTTGGCGTCCAACGGCTCCGGCGGCATGACCGTCACGCTGGACGACGTGCCGCTGCGCGACTCCACGCTCTCGCCCGAGGAAATCCTCATGAGCGAGTCGCAGGAACGCATGTGCGCGGTCGTGGAGCCGGCGAAGGTGGACCGCTTCCTGGAGATCTGCGAGAAGTGGGACGTCATCGCCACCGTCATCGGTGAGGTGACCGACGGCGACCGGCTGGAGATCTTCTGGCACGGCGGCAAGATCGTCGACGTCGACCCGCGTACGGTCGCGCACGACGGTCCGGTCTACGAGCGCCCGTACGCGCGGCCGGAGTGGCAGGACGCGCTTCAGGCGGACGACGCCAACAAGCTTGCGCGGCCGGGGAGTTCGGAGGAGCTGCGGGCGCAGGTCCTGAAGCTGGTCGCCTCGCCGAACCAGGCGTCGAAGAAGTGGATCACCTCGCAGTACGACCACTTCGTGCAGGGCAACACGGTGTTGGCGCAGCCCGAGGACTCGGGCATGATCCGCATCGACGAGTCGACCGGCCTCGGGGTCGCGATTGCCACGGACGGCAACGGCCGGTACGCGAAGCTCGACCCGTACACGGGCGCCCAGTTGGCGCTCGCGGAGGCGTACCGGAACGTGGCGACGACGGGCGCCAAGCCCCTCGCCGTCTCCGACTGCCTGAACTTCGGTTCGCCCGAAGACCCGGCGGTGATGTGGCAGTTCGCGGAGGCGATCCGTGGACTGGCCGACGGCTGCCTGGAGTTGGGCACGCCGGTCACGGGCGGCAACGTCTCGCTGTACAACCAGACCGGCGAGGCCGCCATCCACCCGACCCCCGTGGTCGCGGTGCTGGGCGTCATCGACGACGTGGCCCGCCGCACTCCGGTCGCCTTCCAGGAGGAGGGCCAGCTGATCTACCTCCTCGGTGACACCCGCGAGGAGTTCGGCGGTTCGGCCTGGTCGCAGGTCGTCCACGACCACCTCGGCGGGCTGCCGCCGAAGGTGGACCTGGACCGCGAGAAGCTGCTCGCGGACATCCTGATCTCGGCCTCCCGCGACGGCATGATCGACTCGGCGCACGACCTGTCCGACGGCGGTCTGATCCAGGCGGTCGTGGAATCGGCGCTGCTCGGCGAGAAGGGCGCGCGGCTGATCGTTCCCGACGGGCTCGACGCGTTCACCTTCCTGCTCTCCGAGTCGGCGGGGCGGGCGGTCGTCGCCGTACCGCGTTCGGAGGAGCTGCGCTTCAACGACATGTGCGGCGCAAGGGGCCTGCCGGTGACCCGCATTGGCGTCGTCGACGGCGAAACGGTGGAGATCCAGGGCGAGTTCGAGCTGACGCTGGCCGAACTGCGCGAGGCGCACGAGGGGACGATTCCGGCGCTGCTGGCGTAAGCCGGAGGGTTCGTTCTTGAGCGAAGCCCCCGTCGGCCTCTTTCAACGGAGATCGGCGGGGGCTCCGTCGTATCAACTGCCAACTGTGCTTACGGTGTTGGCGGTTCGGGTCCCGTCAGCAGGCTCTGTGCGGAGCGGCGGAAGGCCGCGACCAGGCGGCCCCGGTCGTCGGCGCGGGTGACGAGGGCGACATGGCTGGGTTCGACGCCGTGCAGGGGGATGGCGACGAGGTCGGGGCGGTAGTGGTTGCAGCCGGGGTCGGCGGTGATGGCGATGGCCTGCCCGGAGGCGATGATCTCGAACTTGTCCTCCACGTCCTGGATGACGGGGCCGTAGGGGGCCGGGCTGCCGTCGGGCAGCGCGGCGGCGGCCCAGAACGCGCTCCACGCCGGGTCGGCGCCCGGGATGCGCGGCAGCGGCTCGTCGGCGATGTCGGCGAGGGTGACGGACTCCTTCCCGGCGAGCCGGTGGTCGTTCGGGACGAGGACGACGCGGGGCTCGTCGTAGAGGACCGTCACGTGCAACTGGTCGGTGGGGAACGGGAGTCGGGTGATGAGTGCGTCCACGCGGTGGTCGAGGACGGCGTCGCGGGCCTGTTTGAAGACCACGTGCTGGGTGCGGACGTCGGCGTCCGGGTGGCGGCGGCGCAGGTCGCGGACGGCCGGGGTGACGATGATGCCCATCGTGTACCCGATGGTGATCCGGCCCGGCTCGGCGGCGGCCCGGGTGACGGCGGTGGCCTGCGCGGCGGAGCGCAACAGGGCCTTCGCGCGCGGGAGGAAGGTCTCGCCCGCCTCGGTGAGCCGGCTGCCCTGCGGGGTGCGGTCGAGCAGCCGGGCACCCAACTGCCGTTCCAGGGCGTTGATCTGGCGGCTGAGCGAGGGTTGCGTGATGTGCAGTGCGGCGGCGGCCCGGCCGAAGTGCAGATGTGTGGCGACGACGGTGAAGTAGCGCACGAGTCGTAAGTCGAGGTCGGGCGCGGGGTTTTGGTCGGTGTCCGGGTCCGGCATGGCTTCAGCGTACTGAACTGTGGTGATGCCCAAGGGGTATTGCGGCATGCGGAACGGGCCTTGGACGGCCGCGGCACCTCGTCCCGACGATGGCGGTAACTACTGGGCGTTTCAAGGGAGTTCATGGCTATGCGCGTATTCGTGACCGGTGCCACCGGTTTCATCGGTTCCGCCGCGGTTCCCGAACTTCTCGACGCTGGGCACGAGATCGTCGGTCTGGCGCGTTCGGAGGAGGCCGCGGCGAGGCTGACGGCCGCCGGGGTCGAGCCGCACCGCGGGTCCCTCGACGACCTCGACAGCCTGACGCGGGGCGCGGTGGCGGCCGACGCCGTCGTCCACCTGGCGTTCATCCACGACTTCGCGGGCGCCGAGGGGTTCGCCGCGGCCTGTGCGGCCGACCTGCGTGCGATCGAGACGATCGGTGCGGCCCTCGAAGGCACCGGAAAGCTGTTCGCGATTGCCTCCGGCGCGGGCGGGCTCAGGCTGGACGGCCGGTTCGCCACGGAGGAGGACGAGGGCGACCTGTCGTCCCCGCTGGCGGCCCGCAGGCGCTCGGAGATCGCCGCGCTCGCCCTCGCCGACCGTGGCGTACGCCCCCTGTCCTTCCGCTTCCCGCCGACCGTGCACGGCCGCGGCGACCAGGGTTTCATCCGGACGCTGGTCAACATCGCCCGGGAGAAGGGGACTTCGGCCTACGTCGGCGACGGCGCCAACCGCTGGACGGCGGTGCATCGCGGTGACGCCGGGCGCCTGGTCCGGCTCGCGCTGGACGCGGCGCCCGCGGGGGTCCGGCTGCACGTGGTCGACGACGAGGCGGTTCCGTTCCGCGCCATCGCCGAGTCGATCGGCCGCCAACTCGGTTTGCCGGTAACGTCCTTGGACCCCGAGGACGCACCCGCGCACTTCGGTTTCGTCGCCCATGTCGCGACGCTCGACATGCCGGCGTCGAGTGCGGTGACGCGGAAGCTGGTGGGGTGGGAGCCGGTGGGGCCGGGGCTGTTGGCGGACTTGGCGGAGGGGCATTACTTCGCCAGTTGACGGGGGTTTCAGTGTGCGGTGGGTGTGAGTGTGGGCGGTGGGCAGGCACGGCAGGCGTACTCGGTCCAGCCGGGTCCGGTGGCACCGGGCATGTACCGGACGGCGACGAGCTGCGACACCGGGCGCAGTTGGGCGCAGCGCCCGCACACCTGGGTCTGCCGCAGGCAGGGTGCGCAGATCCGTCCGGTGCGGTGGAGGGTGCCGAACCGGAGGAACGGCGCGCGCTCAACTCCGCAGACATCACAGAGGAGTTCGCCGTTCCCGGCGCCTTGCTCGCTCACACCTCCTGCCTGCGCGCCACGAGTTCGGTCTCGCTGACCAACGCCTGCCGCTCGGTGTGATCCGCGAGCCGCGCCCAGAGGAACTTGTGCGCGGCGTCGACCTTCTCGTACCCGGACCCGACCTGCACGACGACGCCCTCGAAGGGTTCGGGCCGCTCGTGCCGGCGGAGGTCCGGCGGGACGTAGGTGGTTCCTCGGACTCGGTCGCCGATGCGGAAGGACGAGGGAGTGGGAGTGGTCATGGGGGCGTGACCTGCCTTTCTCTGACTCGGACTATGACTACGGTCGCGCCCCGGGGACTTGCTGGGCAATCGAACAAGGGAATCCCACATGAAGTGGTATATGCCTGAAAGTCGGCAAGTCCCTGCGAAGAGAGGGCACGCGCTGCCACACTGTGGGCACCGGCGGTGATCTGCCGGGCATGGGGAGCCAACTGCCGGGCAGCTACGTACGATTGGCGAGCCTGGCCGCGAAAGGAACGGACACGGTGGCAGCGAAGACGGGGCCGACGATCCGGCGCATGCAACTCGGGCAGGAGCTACGGCGATTGCGCGAGCAGGTGGAGCGGGAAGACGGAACGGGCCGGGGGTTGACGAGGATCCAGGCGGTCAGGGGCACGAGTGTCTCGGAGTCGACCTTGCACCGAGTGGAGAAGGGGCTGACCAGCCTTCCCAAGGTGCAGGACCTCAAGGAACTCCTCGACCGCTACGGCGTGACCGACCCGGATGACGTGGACTTCTTGCTGGACATCCACAAGAACTCACTGAACCGGGGCTGGTGGTCGCCGTATCGGGCCTTCATGCCGTCGGGGTTCAGCATGAGCGTGGGGCTGGAGGGTGACGCCAAGGTTCTGCGGATCTATCAGCCGAGCGTGATGTTCGGGCTGTTCCAGACCGAGGCGTACGCGCGAGCCATGTTCGAGAGTGCCAAGCCCGTCGACGAGCGGAACACCGAGTTCGTCGAGCGCAACGTCGAGATCCGCATGCGGCGCAGGGGCGCAATCACCCGCAGCGAACGCCCGGTTGAGGTGCACGCGATCCTCGACGAGGCGGCCGTACGCCATGTGTACGGCGGTCCGGACGTGATGCGGGAGCAGTACGAGCACCTGGCCGAACTGGCAAAGCTGGAGCACGTGACCGTGCAGATCCTGCCGTTCGCCGAACCCGTCTACCGGGCGACCGAGAACTTCACGCTGATGGAGTTCGAGCCGCCGCTGCCGACTCTCGTCAGCGTGGACACGCACGACGGAGTGAGCGTCACCGACAAGGACACGGAGATCTGGAGGCACGCGCGCCGATTCGACGCCATGCGGGCTGGTGCCCCAGGGCCTCGGGAGACGCAGCGCTTCCTGGAACGAGTAGCACGAGAGTTGGAAGATTGATGAGCACGCATCCCCATGCCCTCGAAGTGGCCCCAGAACATGCCTGGTTCAAGTCCTCGTACAGCGACGACCAAGGCGGCACCTGCGTCGAGGTAGCCAACCTCACCCCCACCCACTCCCGCGTAGCCGTCCGCGACTCCAAGGTCCCCGACGGCCCCGCCCTGCTCCTCTCGCCGAAGGCATTCGCCGCGCTGGTCAGGGAGTGCCACTCGAACGGGTGAACATCGCCAACTGGGCTGGATCTAGGCCCAGTTGGCGGTCATATGCTCGCGGCAACGGCGGTGACCATCCGTGTCACCGCCTCCCCGCGTGCGAAAGGCACCCAACTGCCCATGGTCAGTTCCCCGCACGAGGCGATGCACCGGATCATCCAAGAGGACCCCGGCCTGTTCGCCCGCGCAGCCAGGACATTAGGCATCCCGTTCGCGGACCCCGTGTCCAGCGAGATCCTGTCGACCGACGTCGGCACGACAGAGCCCTTGGAACGCCGCGTCGATACCCTGCTGCGTATCAAAACCGCGGACTCCAGTGAGTACCTTCTGGCCGTAGAGGCCCAACGTAAGAAGGACCCGGAGAAACACGCGAGCTGGTCTTACTACCTCAGCTACCTCTACACGAAGTACAAGATCCCCCCGGTCCTGGTCGTCGTCTGCCACGACCGCTCCACGGCTGCCTGGGCCGCCGAGCACGTGGACATCGGACCACCGCAGTGGAATTCGCTGACCTTGCGCCCCCTCGTCCTGGGGCCGGACAGCATCCCGGTCTTCACCACGCCGGAGGAGGTCTCCCGGGACATCCCGATGACGGTCCTCTCCGCAGTACTGCACCACCAGGATCCGGAGATCGAGGCCATACTGGAAGCACTGGCGCCTGCTATGCGGGAGCTACAGGAACGCGATCAAGACACCGCGGGCCGTCTGATCGAACTGACCGCCCAGGGCCTGGCCGCAGGCTCGCTCGCCGACTTCTGGAGGAAACTCGTGGCTGCTGACACCTCGTTCTTCGTATCACCGCTGGCAGAGGGCCTGCGCGACGAGGGCCGTGAAGAGGGCCGTGAGGAGGGCGAAGCCAAGGGCAGGGCCAGGGACATCCTGCGTCTGCTGGAACTCCGTGGTGTAGCCGTCTCCGATGCCGACCGCGACCGTGTCGCATCCTGCACGGACCTGGACCTCCTGGCCCGCTGGTTCGACCGGGCGGCTGTAGGCATGACTGCGGCCGAGGTGTTTTCCGAGGCCGCAGGGGACGAACCGACGGTCTGACCTCCGGAAGGGTGCCCTGTGGGAAAAGACCTGTCGTTCTTCGTATCACCGCTGGCGGAGAGCCTGCGCGACGAGGGCCGTGAAGAAGGTCGTGAAGAGGGCCGTGAGGAGGGCGAAGCCAAGGGCAGGGCCAGGGACATCCTGCGTCTGCTGGAACTCCGTGGTGTAGCCGTCTCCGATGCCGACCGTGACCGTGTCGCATCCTGCACGGACCTGGACCTCCTGGCCCGCTGGTTCGACCGCACGATCACGGTCGCGACGGCGGCCGAGATATTCGCCGAGCCCACGGAGACCGAGGCGGCCCAGGGCACCCCCACCCCCTGATCCACCCGCTCCCAAAATCCCCTGACCGGCCACCCCCTCAAGGCATAAGCTCCCCCGCATGCCCACGCCCCCCAAACGCCCCCGCACCTACACCCCCACCAAAATCCGAGCCGCCGTACTCACCCAATTCGCCCACATCCGCGCAGCCATCACCCCCCTCACCCCCGAACAACTGTCCACCCCCACCCGCCTAGGCGACTGGACCGTCCGGGACCTCGCCGCGCACATCGCCATGGCCGTCGAAAGCGCCAGCCTCGCGCTCGACCGGCCCGAACCCCCGCGCGCCGGCGGCAGCGGTCCCGCAGACATCACCCTGCTCGACTACACCTCCCTCACCGCCCCCTTCGCCGACGCCATCGCCGAAGGCAGCCACCAGCTCGCCGAGGCCAACCCCGACCTCAACGCCCTCTACGCCGTCACCGAGCAGCGCATCACCGAGCGTCTCGCCAGCGCCCCCGACGGCCGGCGGATCGCGGCCCGCATCGGCGCCATCACCCTCGCCGACTACCTGGTCACCCGCACCGTTGAACTCGTCGTGCACAGCGATGATCTGAACGCGGCGCTGCCCGGACTCGATCTGCCCTATGACCGGCAGGCCCTCGCCGCCTGTACCCGGCTGCTCGCCGACGCCCTCGCCGCGAAGGCGCCCGGCGGGTCCACCGAAGTGCGCATCCCGCCGTACGCCGTCGTTCAGTGCGTCGAAGGGCCGCGGCACACGCGCGGGACGCCACCCAACGTCGTCGAGACCGATCCGCTGACCTGGATCCGGCTCGCCACCGGTCGTACGACCTGGAAGGCGGCGCTCGACGACGCCCAGGTCAGCGCGAGCGGCGAGCGGGCCGACCTCTCGGGGCTGCTGCCCCTCATGGCCTGAAGCCGGCCCGGCGTCAGCGGCGGAACGGGACCGGGCCCTGGTAGCCGTCCGGTACGTGCGTCACCGTCACGCGTCGGCGGCGGGCGGCGAGGTACACGGGGGTCCAGAGCCCGATCGTGCAGACGAGCATGGTCCAGTGGAAACCGAGGGCGAGCCAGCCCATTTTCTGGCGGCTTTTGATCTTCGTCACGATGGCGCTCCCTTGTGGGGTAGTGGTGGCACGTGCCCGTTATGACGCTTTTCCCTCGGGGAGGGTTGACGATGGGTCGAACGTGGCGTCACCGAGCGCTGACCTACAGGTGTGTGCGGGTGTGGCGCATGTCCCAATCGGGGCGGGTGGCGGAGGAGTGGGCGGGAGCGCCATGGATCGGCCGCGAGCGTCCGCGTGGGCGCTGACCAGCGGTAATTCGGGGGCGGGGTCGATTGCTCGGCCACCCGGCCCGCGCGGGCGGCCGTATGAGGGGGTCTCCCCGTACAGGTACAGTTCTTTTGTGCGCGGTGACGGACGACTCAACCATGATCTGCTCCCCGGCGAGAAAGGACCCCAGGACGCATGTGGCGTCTTCGGAGTCTGGGCTCCCGGTGAAGAGGTCGCCAAGCTCACTTACTTCGGGCTCTACGCCCTCCAGCATCGAGGCCAGGAATCCGCGGGAATCGCGGTCAGCAACGGCTCCCAGATCCTCGTTTTCAAGGACATGGGCCTGGTCTCCCAGGTATTCGACGAAGCCTCCCTCGGCTCCCTCCAGGGTCACATCGCGGTCGGTCACGCCCGCTACTCGACCACCGGAGCCTCCACCTGGGAGAACGCCCAGCCGACGTTCCGCGCCACGGCGCACGGTTCGATCGCGCTCGGCCACAACGGCAACCTCGTCAACACGGCGCAGCTCGCCGAGATGGTCGCCGACCTCCCCAAGGAGAACGGCCGTACGCCTCGCGTCGCGGCCACCAACGACACCGACCTGCTCACCGCGCTGCTCGCGGCCCAGGTCCAGGACGACGGCACCCCGCTGACCATCGAAGAGGCGTGCACCCGCATCCTCCCGCAGGTCAAGGGCGCCTTCTCGCTCGTCTTCATGGACGAGCACACCCTCTACGCCGCCCGTGACCCGCAGGGCATCCGCCCGCTGGTGCTCGGCCGCCTGGAGCGCGGCTGGGTCGTCGCGTCGGAGTCCGCCGCGCTCGACATCTGTGGCGCCGCCTACGTCCGCGAGATCGAGCCGGGCGAGTTCGTCGCCATCGACGAGAACGGCCTCCGGACATCTCGCTTTGCGGAAGCGAAGCCCAAGGGCTGTGTCTTCGAGTACGTGTACCTGGCCCGTCCCGACACGGACATCGCCGGACGCAACGTCTACCTCTCCCGTGTCGAGATGGGCCGCCGTCTCGCCAAGGAGGCCCCGGTCGAGGCCGACCTGGTGATAGCGACTCCGGAGTCCGGCACCCCCGCCGCCATCGGCTACGCGGAGGCATCCGGCATCCCCTTCGGCGCGGGCCTGGTCAAGAACGCCTATGTCGGGCGGACGTTCATCCAGCCCTCCCAGACCATCCGCCAGCTCGGCATCCGGCTGAAGCTGAACCCCCTGAAGGAAGTCATCAAGGGCAAGCGGCTGGTCGTCGTCGACGACTCCATCGTGCGCGGCAACACCCAGCGCGCCCTGGTGCGCATGCTGCGCGAGGCCGGAGCCGCGGAGGTCCACATCCGGATCTCCTCGCCCCCCGTGAAGTGGCCCTGCTTCTTCGGCATCGACTTCGCCACGCGCGCGGAGCTGATCGCCAACGGCATGACCATCGACGAGATCGGCACCTCCCTGGGCGCCGACTCCCTGTCGTACATCTCCATCGACGGCATGATCGAGGCGACCACCATCGCCAAGCCGAACCTCTGCCGCGCCTGCTTCGACGGCGAGTACCCGATGGAGCTGCCCGACCCCGAACTGCTCGGCAAGCAGCTGCTGGAGACCGAGCTGGCCGGGGGCCCCGCCGCCACGGCCGCGGCCGACGCGATCCGCCGCCCGTAAAGCTCGTACGCCGTACGCCGTACGCCGTACGCCCCGAGTACGCAGCAATCCGCGTACGTACGAAGTACGTACGCACTCATTCACCAACCCGAAAGACCCCAGGCAATGTCTGAGACGACACCCTCCGGTGCCTCCTATGCCGCCGCCGGCGTCGACATCGAGGCCGGCGACCGCGCGGTCGAGCTGATGAAGGAGTGGGTGAAGAAGACCCGCCGCCCCGAGGTACTCGGCGGCATCGGCGGCTTCGCCGGACTCTTCGACGCCTCCGCCCTCAAGGGCTACGACCGCCCGCTGCTCGCCTCCGCGACCGACGGCGTCGGCACCAAGGTGGACATCGCCCGGCAGCTCGGCGTGTACGACACCATCGGGCACGACCTGGTCGCCATGGTCATGGACGACATCGTCGTCTGCGGCGCCGAACCGCTGTTCATGACCGACTACATCTGCGTCGGCAAGGTCCACCCCGAGCGGGTCGCCGCGATCGTCAAGGGCATCGCCGAGGGCTGCGTGCTGGCGGGATGCGCCCTGATCGGCGGCGAGACGGCCGAACACCCCGGTCTGCTGGGTCCGGACGACTTCGACGTCGCCGGGGCCGGTACGGGCGTCGTGGAGGCCGACCGGGTGCTCGGCGCCGATCGCATCCGTACGGGTGACGCGGTGATCGCCATGGCGGCCTCCGGTCTTCACTCGAACGGGTACTCGCTGGTGCGGCACGTGCTCCTCGACCGGGCCGGGCTCGCGCTCGACGCGCACGTCGAGGAGTTCGGCCGGACCCTCGGCGAGGAACTCCTCGTCCCGACGAAGATCTACTCGCTGGACTGCCTGGCCCTGATCAACACCACCGACGTGCACGCCTTCTCGCACGTCACCGGTGGCGGACTCGCCGCCAACCTGGCCCGGGTGATCCCGGACGGGCTGCACGCGACCGTGGACCGCTCCACCTGGACGCCCGCACCGGTGTTCGATCTCGTCGGGAAGACCGGCGACGTCGAGCGGCTGGAGCTGGAGAAGACCCTGAACATGGGCGTCGGCATGATCGCGATTGTCCCGGAGGAGTCCGCGGACGTGGCCCTGGCCACCCTCGCCGACCGCGGGGTCGAAGCATGGGTCGCGGGCGAGATCACCGAACGCGGCACGCACGCCACGGGCGCCGAACTGGTCGGCGATTACGCAGCCTGATGCCCTACAGGCAGCACGAAACCCGGTCCGGCGCTGGGCCCCGGACCGGGTGAAGTGCAGTGACTACGAGCTACGAAGTGCTGAAACGCTGCGAGATCGCGGAAACTGCGAAGAACGCTGTTGCGTCAAGCGCCGCGACGTTGCGACTGAGGACCGGACTGGTCGTCCTCGTCGTCATCGTCGTCGTTGTAGAGATCCGCGTACTGGGCGTACGGGTCGTCTTCCTCGTCGTCGTCGTCCTCGAACGGCTCGCCATTCGGCGGCTGGTTCGAAGTCGAAGCGCCCAGCTCGTTGGCCAGACGCGACAGGTCAGTCCCGCCGCTGCTGTACTTCAGCTGGCGGGCGACCTTCGTCTGCTTGGCCTTTGCCCGGCCGCGCCCCATGGCTCGACCCCCTCGGATACGGGGCTTGGTGACCCCAGAGTCTTGACACGCGTTCATGATCTGGAACGGGCTCTCCGTGGAGAGACCGGTCCGTAGGGCTTCCACGGTACCTGAGCCCGCGCCCATACGGTACGTCGCCCGCACGAAGCGCATGCGCCCAGGGCCTTCGAGGCGCCCTGTCCTCGCTGGTCAACCGCGATTTTAACCACTTATTGGCGCCCGACCCGCCGACGAACGTGAGAGTTCTCTCTAAGTACCGGCCAACAGGTACCGGCCACGGTACGGGCACGACCGGCGCACGAGCCGTGCACGGTTGGTCCACGGTTGGTCGGCTGCCGGGGAGGGCGCCCCCGAACGTTCAGGGGCGCCCTCCCCGTGCGGTCAGCGCACGCGCGCGTGGAGGGCCGCTTCGTGCATCCGCTGTTCGGCGATCCGGTCGGCCGCCGCGGCCGGCGGTATCCCGTCCGTCTTCGCACGTGCGAAGATTTCCAGCGTGGTGTCATAGATCTTCTCGGTCTTCGCCCGGCACCGCTCGAAGTCGAAGCCGTGGAGTTCGTCGGAGACCTGGATGACCCCGCCGGCGTTCACCACGTAGTCCGGCGCGTAGAGGATCCCGCGGTCGGCGAGGTCCTTCTCGACGCCCGGGTGGGCGAGTTGGTTGTTGGCGGCGCCGCACACGATCCGCGCGGTCAGCACCGGCACCGTCGTATCGCCGAGCGCCCCGCCGAGCGCGCAGGGCGCGTACACGTCGAGCCCCTCGACCCGGATCAGCGCCTCGGTGTCGGCGACCACACCGACCTCGGGGTGCCTGTCGGCGATCCGCCACACGGCTTCCTGCCGGACGTCGGTGATCACGACCTCGGCGCCGTCCGCCAGCAGGTGCTCCACCAGGTGGTGCCCGACCTTGCCGACGCCCGCGACGCCGACGGTGCGGCCGCGCAGCGAGTCCGTGCCCCAGAGGTGGTGCGCGGAGGCCCGCATGCCCTGGAAGACGCCCAGGGCGGTCAGCACGGAGGAGTCCCCGGCGCCGCCGTTCTCGGGCGAGCGGCCGGTGGTCCAGCGGCAGGTGCGGGCGACGACGTCCATGTCGGCCACATACGTGCCGACGTCGCACGCGGTGACGTACCGCCCGCCGAGCGAGTCCACGAACCGGCCGTAGGCGAGCAGCAGTTCCTCGCTCTTGTCGCGGTCCGGGTCGCCGATGATCACGGCCTTGCCGCCGCCGTGGTCCAGCCCGGCCATGGCGTTCTTGTACGACATCCCGCGCGCGAGGTTGAGCGCGTCGGCGACGGCCTCGGTCTCGGTGGCGTACGGGTGGAAGCGGGTGCCGCCAAGGGCGGGGCCCAGGGCGGTGGAGTGGATGGCGATGACGGCCTTCAGGCCGCTCGCTCGGTCCTGGCACAGCACGACCTGTTCATGACCACCCTGGTCGGAGTGGAACAGGGTGTCCAGGACGCCGTCGGTTACGTCGGTCACGGTGGTGACTCCCGGTCGGTTAGCGGCGGTTGGGATACGGGTCCCGTACGGGTGGCGGGCCCGTCGGCAGCAGCGTAGAGCGTCTGGAGCGCCACCGTCCGCACACGGCTCGGGGATCATCCTCCCGGGGCGTACGCGCGGAGGGGTCCGTGGGACGATTCCTCGTGGATTCTTACGGCGGTTTCCGGCACGCGCGCGTGCCGGCCACGAGGGTTTCGGCGCAGGCCGGTTGGGGAGGGAGCAGGCGTGCCCAAGGTGTCCTCGGTGGTCGTCCCGTACACGACCTATCTGCGCGTGTACGAGCCGCTGGCGGCCTTCCCCGAGCCGGAGCGCGGCCACTGGGCCCGCTACGCCCGCACGCCCGACCGGCCCTCCTACCAGGACGAACTGCGCTCCTCGCTGGCCGATCTGCTGCCCACCCCGCCGGTGCCGGTGCCCGTGCACGAGAGCGGGGACGCCTTCGTGATCGAGGTGGACGGCGTGGTGTGCGTGTGCCCCTGGCGCACCCGGCTGCGCGGCTGGCAGGCGCTCGGGGAACTGTCCGAGGAACTGCCGGGCCCGGTCCTGGACGCCGTACTGCCGCCGCTGGTACGGCGGCAGGCCGCGCTGGACTACGAGCGGTGGCTGGAGCGGAACCCGGACGCCCGCCCGTGGATCCGGACCTCGACGTGGCAGGTGCCGCTGCACTGGTTCATCCTCGTCGCCGACGAGGAGCGCGACTACGACAAGGGCGCCGGGGACGAGCCGCCCGTGCTGCGCTACCGGACGCCGATGGTGCAGGCGCGGCGGCGGGTGGCGCGGGCGCTGAAGGCGCTCAAGGATGCCCTGGACGAGGGCCCGCTGATCGACGGCCTGCTGGACGTCGGCCGCTGGCTGGAGGAGTTCCACCCGCGCTCGCTGGTCGAGCTGGACTACGGCGGGCTGGTGCACGTGGTGCCCGCGGGGGACCTGGACGGCGACCACTCGGCGGCGGACGTGGCCGCCGGCATCGAGGCGCTGCGCAACGGCGACGGGGCGGCGGCCGGGGAGGCGTACGGGCGGCTCGTGGAGCGGTGGCGGGCGGTGCGGGACCGGCGGTCGGCCAACTGAACCTGCGGGGCGGGTGGGGCCTGCGGGGCGTTTGTCGCCGGTTCGCCAACTGAACCGTGTGTCAGTTGTCGAACGTTCGGTTGTCGAACCCGTGAACTGGCGCCGGTGGGGGCGATGGTGAGAGGGTCGCATTGTCAACAGTGTGCGAATTGTGACCCGTGAGACATGGTTAAGTCACAACCATTGGCCCATGGTTGACGTACTGACGTACTGACGTGCGGGGCGGACATGCCAGGTGTGGGACGTAGGTCCCGATCCGGGCTTATGCCTCAAGCGTGATGGACCGCACTTACGCGGACCTTGCGCCTTACGCCCCTCCTCATGTCAAAATAGGACAAGGAGCCCGGGGGAGGCTCCCTCCGTCCACGTATGCCACGTATGGGTGGAATCTCGGCATTGCGCGCTATGGGGGGTCTGGTGACTCCTGAACGTCACTGTGACTGATCGTCACAGTGGCGTGACTGTCCGCTATGGCATGGTCCATCGGCTTCCGTCGCCGTTGGGCACCTGGGAGGGCAATTCCATCGGTTTGGCCTACGCGGCTGGACAGATGGTGTAGTTGTAGTGCCGAGGACAAGCCGTTCGTCCTATAACCGACTCGACCCGCACACGCCATTTCGGGCAACGCGGGTCAAGGTGCAGAATTTAGAGGAAAGAACCGAGAAGGTTCGGTTCTCCCGAGGAGGCCGCTCATGACCGCTCGCACCCCTGATGCCGAGCCGCTGCTGACCCCGGCTGAGGTCGCCACGATGTTCCGCGTCGACCCCAAGACGGTGACGCGGTGGGCCAAGGCCGGCAAGCTCACGTCGATTCGCACGCTCGGCGGGCACCGCCGTTACCGCGAGGCCGAGGTTCGCGCACTGCTCGCGGGTATCCCGCAGCAGCGCAGCGAGGCATGAACAACCGCATAAGTGCTGCTTGACCAACGCATAACCGGGCAGTTCGGCAGTTCCCCCAACGTGCCGAAACGCCCAGCTCTCAGCGTCATCCGCTCCATCAGCTCCACCACTGGCTCCAAGCGACGCGGGACCTGCCCCAACAGGACCCACGCCCAAGCCGCCCAGAGGTCTCTCCGAGCCCCTTGGGCACCAACAGGCAAGTAACACACAGGGTGCGTCGTAGGTCGCGCTGGACTCCGCCGGGTCCAGCGCGACCTTTTTTGTGCTCTCACGGGGGGTCGTGAGGGGTCGTGTGGGCGTACCCGACGGTCCTGTGTGGGGCCTTGTCGGAGGCTGGGCGGAACGGGGCGGATCTGCTGTGAAGGCCCTCAGAACGGGGTGCAATTGCACATATTAAATTGACCCGTTGTAGGTGAGGGGTAAGTTCCACTGGTTGGAAAACTTATGCAGTGACACCCGTCACGTGCCACAGTCCTTGTCGCGGACGGCCACCGTGGGCTAGGAGTTGGCGGGCTCGGGGGCGGTGTCGGGCGTGACGTCGGCCGTGTCGTCGGGTGCGGCGTCGTGCGCGGTCTCGGGCTGTTCCAGCGCGAGGCGCAGCAGACGGTGACAGACGGGGCAGTGTCCGGTGGAGTGGCGGTATCCGGCGGCGGCGGACAGATGGGCCCGGAGGAGGGCCCGCGTCTCGTGTCGAGCGGAAACCGCCATACGAAACCTCCACCGTCGGCTGGGGTCCTGCTCTTTGAGTACCGGGGGGTGGGGGTGGCGTCAAGACGGGGGTCGAACGGTGAGACGGCGGGCATGACGAAGGGGCCCGCATCCATCGCTGGATGCGGGCCCGTCGTTGTACGCAACCAGGCACGGCGAAGGGGCCCCATCCTTGCGGGATGGGGCCCCTTCGTCTTCTGCGGTCCTGACGGGATTTGCTGTGTCTGATTGCGGCTGCCGCCGCGGGCGCGGCCTCCACCTTGACAGGGTGGCGAGCGCGCACGACTAAGGGGTCCACATCCTTGATGGATGCGAACCCCTTGGTTCTCTGCGGTCCTGACGGGATTTGAACCCGCGGCCTCCACCTTGACAGGGTGGCGAGCACTCCAAGCTGCTCCACAGGACCTTGCTTTCGCGGCGACCGTTTGTGCGGTGCGCTGCGAGAAGAAACTGTACAGGAGGGTGGGGGCAGGGTCGAACTCACTCAGTGTGGTGGGGGCGTTACGGGGCCGCCGCGTCGATCGCCTTCACGATCCGCTTGTCGGAGACGGGGTACGCGGTGCCCAGCGCGTGGGCGAAATAGCTGACGCGCAGCTCCTCGATCATCCAGCGGATGTCCAGCACGGACGCCGGTACCGGGCGGCCCTGCGGGAGTTGTTCGAGCAGCCAGGCGTACTCGTCCTGCATCTCCTTGACCTTCTCCATGCGGGTGGTGTCCCGCTGCACGTTCGTCGCCATCTGCTGGAGCCGGCGGTCCGCCGCGACCAGGTAGCGCATCAGGTGCGGCAGCCGCCCGATGCCCACCGCGGTCACGAAGCCCGGCTTCACGAGGGCGTTCAACTGGGCGTGTACGTCAGCCAGGTTGGGGAGCAGCGCGGGGCTGTGCACGGCCTTCAGTCGGCGTTCGCAGGCTTGCCAGGCGGCCAGTACCTGCTGGACCTGGCCGACCGTCCGCACGGTCGTGTCGACGATCTCCGCGCGCACCTTGTCGTACAGCTTCCGGTACGACTCCTCGTCCCACGCGGGGCCGCCGAAGTCGCCGATCAGCTTGTCGGCCGCGGCCATGGCGCAGTCGTCGAAGAGGGCCTGGATGGTGCCGTGCGGGTTCGCGGACAGGGCGAGCTTCTGGGCGTTGGTCAGCTTCTCGGACGCGAACTTCGCGGGATTTACCGGGATGTTGCGGAGGATCAGGCGGCGTGTGCCCTTCCACATGGCCTCGGACTGCTCGGCCTCCGTGTCGAAGAGGCGTACGGAGACGGTGTCGCCGTTGTCCACCAACGCGGGGTACGCCTTGACCGGCTGGCCCGCCCGGCGGGTCTCGAAGACGCGGGTGAGGGTGCCGATCGTCCAGTCCGTCAGGCCCGTGCGTTCGATGGATGACTCGCCCGTGCGTTCCGCCGTGGCCGCCGCGGCCTGCGAAATCGCCTGGCGGGCGCGGGGCTTGAGCTTCAGCCGGAGCGCTTCTAGGTCCTTGTCCTCGGCGAGGTTGCGGCGGCGTTCGTCGACGATCCGGAAGGTGATGCGCAGGTGCTCGGGGACCTTCGCCCAGTCGAAGTCGTCGGCGGTGAAGGGGACTCCGACCATGCGCTTCAGTTCGCGGGCCATCGTCGTGGTGAGGGGTTCTTGCAGCGGGACCGCTGAACTCAGGAACCTTTGGGCGAAGTTGGGGGCCGGGACGTAGTTGCGGCGGATCGGCTTCGGGAGGGAGCGGATCAGTTCCGTCACCAACTCCTCGCGCAGGCCCGGGATCTGCCAGTCGAAGCCCTCGTCGGTGACCTGGTTGAGGACCTGGAGCGGGATGTGGACCGTGACGCCGTCCGCGTCCGCGCCCGGCTCGAACTGGTACGTGACGCGGAACTTGAGCGGGCCCTGGCGCCAGGAGTCGGGGTAGTCGTCCTTGGTGACCTCGCCCGCGCGCTCGTTGATGAGCATCGAGCGCTCGAAATCGAGGAGTTCGGGCTCCTCTACGCGCTTGTGCTTCCACCAGGAGTCGAAGTGGGCGCCGGAGACGACGTGTTCGGGCACCCGCTGGTCGTAGAAGTCGAAGAGGGTCTCGTCGTCGACGAGGATGTCGCGGCGGCGGGCCCGGTGCTCCAACTCCTCGACCTCGGTGAGGAGTCTGCGGTTGTCGGCGAAGAACTTGTGGTGCGTGCGCCAGTCGCCCTCGACGAGTGCGTTGCGGATGAAGAGCTCGCGGCTCGTCTCGGGGTCGATACGGCCGTAGTTGACCTTGCGCTGGGCGACGAGCGGGACGCCGTAGAGGGTGACCTTCTCGTAGGCCATCACCGCGGCCTGGTCCTTCTCCCAGTGCGGTTCGCTGTAGGTGCGCTTCAGCAGGTGTTCGGCGAGGGGTTCGACCCACTCGGGCTCGATCTTGGCGTTGACGCGCGCCCAGAGGCGGGAGGTCTCGACGAGTTCGGCGGACATCACGAACCGCGGCGGCTTCTTGAAGAGCGCCGAGCCGGGGAAGATCGCGAACTTGGCGTTGCGGGCGCCGACGTACTCGTTGCGACCGCTGTCCTTGCGCGGGGGCGGGTTGGCCTCCTTGGACTCCTTCACGTCCTTCATGCCGATGTGGGAGAGGAGTCCGGCGAGGAGGGAGACGTGGATGCGGTCGGCGGGGGCGTCCTCCTCCTCGTTCAGGTGGATGCCCATCTGCCTGGCCACGGTGCGCAGTTGGGTGTAGATGTCCTGCCACTCGCGGATCCGCAGGAAGTTCAGGTACTCCTGCTTGCACATGCGGCGGAACGACGACGAGCCGCGCTCGGTCTGCTGCTCGCGGACGTACCGCCACAGGTTGAGGTAGGCGAGGAAGTCGCTGGTCTCGTCGCGGAAACGGGCGTGCTGCTGGTCGGCCTGGGCCTGTTTCTCGGCGGGGCGTTCGCGCGGGTCCTGGATGGAGAGCGCGGCGGCGATGACCATGACCTCGCGGGCGCAGCCGTTGCGGTCGGCCTCCAGGACCATGCGCGCCAGGCGCGGGTCGACGGGGAGTTGGGCCAGCTTGCGGCCGGTGTCCGTGAGGCGCTTGCGTACGTCCTTCTGCTCCGGGTCCAACGCGTGGAGTTCCTGGAGGAGTTGGACGCCGTCGCGGATGTTGCGGTGGTCCGGCGGGTCGATGAAGGGGAACTTCTCGATGTCGCCGAGGCCGGCCGCGGTCATCTGGAGGATGACGGAGGCGAGGTTGGTGCGCAGGATCTCCGCGTCCGTGAACTCCGGGCGGGTGAGGAAGTCGTCCTCGGAGTAGAGGCGGATGCAGATGCCGTCCGACGTACGGCCGCAACGCCCCTTGCGCTGGTTGGCACTTGCCTGGCTGATCGCCTCGATCGGCAGCCGCTGCACCTTCGTTCGGTGGCTGTAGCGGCTGATGCGGGCGAAGCCGGGGTCGATGACGTACTTGATGCCCGGGACGGTGAGGGAGGTCTCGGCGACGTTGGTCGCCAGAACGATCCTGCGACCGCTGTGCTGCTGGAACACGCGGTGCTGCTCGGCGTGCGAGAGGCGGGCGTAGAGCGGGAGGACCTCGGTGGCGCGGTAGTTCTTCTTCGTGATCGCGTCCGCGGTGTCGCGGATCTCGCGCTCCCCGGAGAGGAAGACGAGGATGTCGCCGTCCCTGCCTTCGCGCTGGAGTTCCTCGACGGCGTCGCAGATCGCGGTGATCTGGTCGCGGTCGGCGTCCTCGGAGTCCTCCTCCAGGAGCGGGCGGTAGCGCACCTCGACCGGGTACGTACGGCCGCTGACCTCGATGATCGGGGCGTCGCCGAAGTGGCGGGAGAACCGCTCGGGGTCGATGGTCGCGGAGGTGATGACGACCTTGAGGTCCGGGCGGCGGGGGAGCAGCTGGGCGAGGTAGCCGAGCAGGAAGTCGATGTTCAGGGACCGCTCGTGCGCCTCGTCGATGATGATCGTGTCGTAGGCGCGTAGTTCGCGGTCGGTCTGGATCTCGGCGAGCAGGATGCCGTCCGTCATCAGCTTGACGAAGGTCGACTCCGGGCTGACCTGGTCGGTGAACCGCACCTTCCAGCCGACGGCCTCGCCGAGCGGGGTGTCCAGCTCCTCGGCGACGCGCTCGGCGACCGTGCGGGCGGCGATGCGGCGGGGCTGGGTGTGGCCGATCATGCCGCGGACGCCGCGGCCGAGTTCGAGACAGATCTTGGGGATCTGGGTCGTCTTGCCGGACCCCGTCTCACCGGCCACGATCACGACCTGGTGGTCGCGTATGGCCTCCGCGATGGCGTCCCGCTTCTGGCTGACGGGCAGCTGTGCGGGGTAGGTGACCGCGGGCACGCGCGCGTGGCGGGCGGCTACGCGCTCCTCCGCCTTGCCGACCTCCGCGTCGATCTCGGCGAGCACGGCGGTACGGGCCTCCGGCTTGCGGATCCGCCGGGCGCCTTCGAGCCGCCGGCCGAGGCGCTGCGCGTCGCGGAGGGTGAGGGTGGTGAGGCGGGGGGCGAGGGTGGTGAAGGTGGCGGTGCCGGGGGCGGAGGTGTCGGGGGTGCCGGGGGTCGGTGGGACCGCGGGCCGCTCTTCGAGAGCGAGTCCGAGTTCGCCAGGCCGATCTTGATGCCGAAGAAGACGCTGATCAGGGCGGCGAGCGCGGCCAGCGCCGTACCGGCCGCGAGCCAGCGGCGGCGGACGACGGCCGTCGTCCAGCGGCTCCAGAAGCGGCTCGCGCGGTTCTCGTGCCGGATCTTGGGCCAGTCGGCCTTCGGGCCGATGCCGCCGAGGATCGCGGGGGTGAGGGTGAGCGTGGTGAGCACGCTGGCGAGGGGGATGAGGGCGCCGCCGTAGCCCATGCTGCGCATGAACGGGACCGGCAGGACGACGAGCGCGAGCAGGCCGATGGCCACGGTGACGCCGCTGAACACGACGGCGTGCCCGGCGCGTTCCATCGCGACGACCACCGCCTCGTGGTTGTCGCGCCCGCGGTCGCGCTCCTCGCGCCACCGGGTGACGAACAGCAGCGAGTAGTCGATCGCCACGCCCAGGCCGATGAGGGCGACCAGGAACTGCACGATGAACGACATGTCCGTCGCGTAGGTCAGCGGCAGCAGCATCACGAAGGTGGCGAGGATCGACACCGCGGCGACGACCAGCGGGAGCAGTGCCAGGAAGGACGCGAACACGAAGGCCAGCACGGCGAGGGCGCCGACCGCGCCGAGCAGGGTCTCGCCGAGCACGCCGGGGCCGCCGCCGTCGTCGCCGCCGGACGCGAGCGTGTCCTCACCGGTCACGCCGACGGCGGCACCGGCCGGGGCGGCCTTCTCGGCGGCGGCCTGGATCGGGTCGGTGAGCAGCTTCTGGCTGGGGGACGGATTGAAGCGGTAGAACACCAGTGCGTACGCGGTCCGGTCGTCCTTCGTACGGAAGGCGGCGCGGTCACCGGTGTTGGCCTCGTCGACGACCCTGACGTTCGGTACGGCGTCCCCTACGGCGGCGAAGGCGCGGCCGACCTCGGCCTCGTGCCCGGTGACCGTCTGCCCCTCGGGGACGGTGACCGTGACCACGTAGGGGTTGGTGTCGCCGCCGCTGCCGAAGGCGCGCTCGATCTTGTGCGCGGTGACCGTGCCGGGCTGGCCCGGCAGCGAGAAGTCGATGGTCAGCCGGTCGGTGGTGCGGCCGGCGAGCAGGACCCCCGCCACCAGCACAAGCCCCCAGAAGCCGACGACCGCCTTACGGTGCCGCAGTACGAACTCGGCCCACCGCCGCATTCCGGCCTCCCCCACCCGTAAGGGTGCGTGAGTCTAGCGCTCCGTGCGATTCATCCACTGCCGATCAGATTAATTGCTTTTGATCCGTTTGGCCCATCGGGGCGGGCGTCGGGGCGGGTGGGGGTGCCGTCGGCTCGGGTGGTCGCACGGGCAGCCGCCGATATCAAGCCAATCGACGGCCGCGGGCGCCGGAAGAGGAACCCCTGCTCATACCGGCCCCCAAGCAACGCGTGCTCCTGGCGGTGCTGTTCGCCGAGGCGCCGCGGCCGGTGCCCGCGCCCTTCCTGTTCGAGGAGCTGTGGGACGACCGGCGGCCCCGTAACGAACGGGCCGCGCTCCACATCCACATGACGCGGCTGCGCGGGCTGCTGGCCCGTGCCGATCCGCGGCTGGCCGACGTCATCCGTACCGAGAGCGGTTCCTACCGGCTGGTCCAGGACGGGTGCGAGGTCGATCTGGCCGCCTTCCTCTCCACGTCCACGCGGGCCCGCACCGCCTCGCTGTGGGGCGACACGGCGGCCGAGCGCAGCCACACCGAACGGGCCCTCGCCCTGTGGCAGGGCGATCTGCTGCGCGACCTGCCGACCGGCCGCGTCTACGACGAGAAAAGGGAGCAGCTCCGGGAGGTCCACCTGGACCTGACGGAACGGCTGCACCGGCTGCGCATCGAGACCGGCGACCCCGTCGGGGCCGTGCCGGAGCTGCGGCAGATCGTCGCGGCCCATCCGCTGCGGGAGAGCGCCTGGTACCTGCTGATGCAGGCGCTGAACGCCGCCGGGCGCAGCGCCGAGGCGGTCGCCGCCTTCAGCGCGGCCCGCCAGGTGCTCGCCGCCGAACTCGGAGTGGAGCCGGGGACGCGGCTGCGGAACCTGTTCCAGGAACTCCTGGCGGCCTGACCGCCCGACGGCCGCACTGCCTGACGGCCGCACTGCCTCACGGCTCACGGCTCACCGCCCGACGGCCTTGCCTCCACCCGCACCGCCCGGGTCGGGATCCGGGCCCGTACGCCCCCGTCCCGTACCGCTCACCGACCGAACCAGTCGACCGAACCAGTCACCGGGAGAAGACATGCCTGTGCACGGACCTGTGAACGGAGCGGCGGACGTCGTCGCCACCGCGCGTGCCGTTCTGTTCGATCTGGACGGCGTCCTGGTGGACTCGTCCCCGGTGATCGACCGGGTCTGGCGGGAGTGGGCCGGGCGGCACGGCCTGGCCTGGGAGGCCGTGGAGCCGGTACTGCCGGGGCGCCGGGCGGTGGAGACCGTGGCGGTGCTGGCCCCGCAGCTGGACGCCGAGGCCGAGGGCCGTGAGCTGGAGCGGGTGCAGACGGCCGATCTCGCGGGCATCTCCGCGTGCGCCGGAGCCGTGGCGCTGACCGAGGAGCTGACCCGCGCCGGTGTCCCCTGGGCCATCGTGACCTCGGGCAGCCGGGCCACCGCCACCACCCGGCTGCGGGCCACGGGCCTGCGGGTTCCGGAGGTGCTCGTGACGGCGGACGACGTGGCCGTCGGGAAGCCCGACCCCGAGGGCTACCGGGCGGCGGCGCTGCGCCTGGGGGTCGCCGCGGGTGACTGCGTGGTGGTGGAGGACGCCGACGCGGGCGTACGGGCGGCGCGGGCCGCGGGCGCCCGCGTGGTCGGCATCGAGGGGCCCGGGCTCGGCCCGTCGGCCGGCTCGGTGGACCTGACCGTGCCGAGTCCGGCCGGGCTGCTCGGGCTCATCGGCCCGGCCGCGCGGGACCGGCTGCCTCGCTGAGCCACTGGGCGGCCGGGGCCAACTCCGCGTCCTCGGCCGCCCGTTCGAGCGACTCCTTCAGGACGCGTACGTAGGTCTCGCGGGCGGCGGCGAGCTGTTCCCGGCCCTTGTCGCTGATCTGGGTGTAGACCCCGCGCCGGTCGTGCGGGCACAGGTAGCGCTCGGTCAGGCCCAGTTTCTCCAGCCGCCCCACGAGCCGGCTGACCGAACTCTGGTTGAGGGGGATCGAGTCGGCCAGGAACTGCTGCCTGAGATGGCCGTCGTCGTCGGAGTAGCCCAGCGCGGCCAGCGCCGCGTACTCGGAGACGGACAGGTTGTGCTCGGCCTGGAGCGCCCGGGTCAGGGCGTCCTCGACCCGGGCTTCGAGAACCCGCAGGGTCTGCCAGCGCCGTTCGAGGGCGGTGGGCAGTTCGACGCGGGGAGAGACCTGGTTGACCAGCGGCATCGCATCCCTCCTTCGTGAAGGGGCCGCTTCCGTGAAGGGCCGTACAGAGTTCCGTATCAGCCACATCATGCAACAACATACCTTGCTCAAGCAATCTATGCGTTGACGCTTTATGCTCGTGCATATTATGTTGCGACGGTCGAGTTGTCCGAGAGAGCACCGAGAACCAAGAGAAGAGGACGGACCGCGATGCCCATTGCCCTGCTGGCACTCGCGCTGAGCGCCTTCGCGATCGGCACGACAGAGTTCGTGATCATGGGCCTGCTGCCCAACGTCGCCGCCGACCTGGACGTCAGCATCACCTCGGCCGGCCTGCTGGTGACCGGCTACGCGTTAGGGGTCGTCGTCGGAGCCCCCACCCTGACGGCCGCGCTCGGCCGGCTGCCCCGCAAGAAGACGATCCTCCTGCTCAGCGGCATCTTCCTGGCCGGCAACCTGCTGTGCGCGGTGGCCCCCTCGTACAGCGTGCTGATGGTGGCCCGCTTCCTCACCGCCTGCGCGCACGGCGCCTTCTTCGGCATCGCCTCGGTCGTCGCGGCCGACCTCGTGGCCAAGGAGAAGCAGGCCAGCGCCATCGCGATGGTGTTCACCGGCTCCACCGTGGCCAACGTCCTCGGCGTGCCCTTCGGGACCTTCCTCGGCCAGCACTTCGGCTGGCGCTCCACCTTCTGGGTCGTGACCGGGATCGCGCTCCTGGCCACCCTCGGCATCGCCGCGCTCGTCCCCGCCATCCAGCAGCAGGACCCGCCGAGCTTCCGGGCCGAACTGCGGGTCCTCAAACGCCGCCAGGTCCTGCTCGCCCTGCTCATCACGGTGTTCGGCTACGGCGGTGTCTTCACCCTGTTCACGTACATCACCCCCCTGCTCACCGACGTCACCGGATACGCCGAGTCCACGGTCAGCTGGCTCCTGGTGCTCTTCGGCACCGGCCTGTTCGCCGGCAACCTGCTGGCGGGCAAGGCCGCGGACCGCCGTCTGATGCCCACCATCTACGTCGTCCTGATCGCGCTCAGCGGGGTCCTGCTGGCGTTCGGCGCCGCGAGCCACAGCAAGACCGCCGCCGCCGTGTCGATGGTGCTCCTGGGCGCCACCGCGTTCGGCACGGTGCCGCCGCTACAGATGCGCGTCCTCGCGAAGGCGAGCGATGCCCCCGCCGTGGCCAGCGCCTTCAACATCTCCGCCTTCAACGTGGCCAACGCCGGCGGTTCGTTCATCGGCGGCCGGGTCATCTCGGCGGGCCTGGGCCTGCCCGCGCTGGGTCCGGTGGCGGCGGCGATCTCCTTCGTGGGGCTGCTCATCGCGTTCTACTCGGGCTGGCTGGACCGGCACGGCAGGCCGCAGGACCGTGACATCGCCGTCGCCGGTGCCGTCAACGGGGCCGGGGCGCCCGCCGGGCCGTCCGCCGTCCCGGACGGCCTTCCGCAGCCGTCGGCCGAGGCCCGGTGACCGCCGCCGCCCCGGCCCCGGACCCGGACGTGGCCCCGGCCCTCGAACGGCTGGCGCCCGGGTCCGGGGCGCTCACCCTGGGGGTCGAACTCCCCCTCGACAACGACTGGTCGCCGCAGGGCCGCCGCGCGGCCCGGGCCGACGGGCGCCCCGCGGGCGTACCCGACCTGACCCGGCACGCGGAACTCGCCCGGCTGGCCGACGAGTTGGGCTTCACCGCCCTGTGGATGCGGGACGTGCCCCTGTGGGACCCGGCGTTCGGCGACGCGGGCCAGGTGTACGACCCCTTCCCCTACCTCGGCTACCTCGCGGCCACCACCCGCGACATCCTGCTCGGCACCGCGGCCGTCGCCCTCCCGCTGCGGCACCCCCTGCACGTCGCGAAGATGGCGGCGACCGTCGACCGGCTCAGCGGTGGGCGCCTGCTGCTCGGGATCGCCTCCGGGGACCGGCCGTCGGAGTACCCGCTCTTCGGCGTGGACTTCGCGAGCCGTGGCCAGGCCGTACGCGACGGTGTGCGGATCCTGCGCGAGGCGTGGGAGTCCGCCGCCGCGCCGGACGACGGGCGCTCCCTGCGGGTCCTGCCGCGCCCGGCGCAGCCGACCGTCCCGCTGATCATGGCGGGCCGGGGCGGGCAGACCCCCGAGTGGCTGGCCGGCCATCTCGACGGGCACTTCACCTACCACCGCCCGCCCGCCGGGATGCGGCCGGTGGCCGAGAGCTGGCGGGAGGTGTGCGCCGGCCGCCGGCGCCCGCTGCTGACCACCATGCTCGTCGACCTCGCGGAGGATCCGGACGAGCCGGCGCGGCCGGTCCGCTTCGGCGCCCGGCTCGGCCGCAAGGCGCTGACCGGCTATCTGACGGGCCTGGAGGAGTGCGGGGTGGCACACGTGGCCCTCAACTTCCGGCTCGGCAACCGCCCGGTCGGCGCCGCCCTCGCGGAGATCGCCACGCATGTCCTGCCGGAGTTCCCCGGTACTCGGCCCTGAGAAGTCGGCCCTGAGAAGTCGGCCCTGAGACCGGACCGCGGGACCGCTGGACCGCGCGACCACCCGCCGACGCACGCCCCGTAAGAGACGACGCACGCCCCGCGAGAGACGACGCACGCCCCGCGAGAGGCGAGAAAGGGCAGAGAAACCGCAGCGAAAGAACCCCCCGGGACGGTTGTT
>LJCV01000003.1 GCA_001298575.1 Actinobacteria bacterium OK074 | reverse complement strand
GCCCGGCGCCCGCCGGCGCGGGCCCGACGGCGGGCGGGCGACGGGGGGCAGCCGGCCCGCGGGGGCGACGGGGGGGCGGGGGGCCCGGGGCCCGCCCCCCGCCCGGCCCGGCCCCGCCGCCCCGGCCCTTACGGGCTCGGGGCCGTTCCGTCGGTCACGCCGCCGAAGAACGAGCCGTCATCGGTGGCCTCGGCGCTCGCGCTCGGCGAAGTCCCGCCGTCCGTACCGCCGTTGTCGTCGGTGCCGCCGTCCGTCGTCGAACTCTCCGTCGCGGTCGCCGTGTTCGTCGCTCCGGCGGCCACCGTGAGGGTCACCGCCGAACCGACGGCGGCCTCCTCGCCCGCGGCCGGGCTCTGCGCGAGCACCGTGCCCGGCTCGGCGGTGTCGGACGTCTCCTCGGTGACCTCCGCGGTGAACCCGTCGGCCGCCAGGCTCTGTTGGGCCTCGTCCGAGGAGAGCCCCACCACGTCGGGGACCGGCCCGGCCGAAGCCGACACCGAGGGCGACGGGCTGCCCGGATCGGTCGACAGAACCTCGTCCGTGGTGCCGTCCGAGCCCGCCTCCCGCGCCAGCCCGGTCTCCGGCTCCGCCACGTTCACGAGCCGGTAGGTGTCGACCCTCGTGTTCGACGAGCTCTCGACCTTGGTGACCTTGTTCCGGTCGTACGAGGCCCACTTGCGGTTGTGGTCGTCGAACCTCACGTCCGCCTGGTCGACGGACTTCTCGAAGGTGTCCAGCGGGTTGCCGCAGCTGCACTGCACGACCGGCTTGCCGAACTGGTCGACCAGCACGGCGATGCCCGCCTCCAACAGGGCCTCGAAGACGGTCGCTTTGCCCTTCTTGTAGTCGTGGTTCTTCACGAGGGTGTCGTTGCGCAGCAGGACGGGCGTCAACTTCCGTACGAAGCCCGCGATGTCACCGATGCCCTTGAGGTGCTGCGCCTGTGCCCACGCGGCGGCCTTGCGCCCATTGGCCGGGTCCTCCAGGAAGCGCACCAGCCCGGCCTTGTCGCAGTCCTGGGAGTTCTCGGTACCGCCGTACAGGCCGGGCGTGTTGCCCTCCTTCGTACCGCCGGCGAGCGCGAGCGCCTTGTCGATGGCGTAGTCCAGGCCGAGTTGGAGCGCCAGCCGGACGAACGGTGACCCGATGGGAACGTTCCGGGCGACGGCCCGGACGGCGATCTTCGCCGCCGTCTTCTCCGCCTGCTTGCATCCCGTGAGCAGCAGGCCCATGGCGGTGAAGACCGCCACGAACGCGACGACGGCACGTCGGGGCCCCCGTTGGTGCGTCATCATCATCCCTTCCGAGGCGGTGTCTCCCCTGCTGCCCGCCGGCGGATCCGGTGCTCCGGTCCTGGACGCCTGGGGGAGAATGCCGGGGTGCCGCTGCCTGATGCTGGGCGGCCCGGGACGGACGGGTTCCGCCGCGGAGCGCGCCGACTTGCGGCGCGCTCCGGGCGATCCCCCGATCCCCCGACCAGGCCAGTGTGCCCGCGCGCCGGAGAAGGGACATCGGGGCGGGCACTGGCCCCGGTCATGTGCGCTGTCCGTGCCGGCACGGATGACACCGCCCCGGCCCGGCGCTGATCATGGGCCCATGGCCCGCACCGTGCTGATCGTCGACGACGACCCCGCCTTCAGAGCGGTCGCGCGCGAACTGCTGGAGGCCGACGGGGACTTCACCGTCACCCAGGCCGCCTCGGGCGCCGAGGCCCGCACCGCCGTGGCCCAACAGCGGCCCGACGTCGTCCTGTTGGACATCGGACTGCCGAGCGAGAACGGCTTCGCCGTCTGCCGTGCCCTGCACGAACTCGCCCCCACCACGGCGATCGTGCTCTGCTCGGTACGCGAGGCCGAACAGTTCGGAGACCGCGTCACGGCCTCCCCTGCGGTCGCCTTCCTTGCCAAGGCGCACCTGTCGTCGGCGGCCCTGAGCCGGCTGATCTCCCCTGGCCCGTCCGGGACTTGACCACCGGAACCGGGGACGGACCGTCGGCGGCGCGCGGTCTTCACCGGGCTCGGCCGGCACCGCCCCGGCGGCCGCTCAGTCGGCGGTCTCGCGGCGGATCAGCCGTACTTCCTCGATGTCGAGCCGGCCCGGCCGATAGCTGGCGGCGAGGACCGCGACGGTGATCAGGCTGCGATCCCGCGGGGACAGGCCCTCGCGTTTCCACACGTCGCCGAAGAGCACGTCGTCGGTGAGCCGGACCATCTTCGGCGCGAGATCGCCGAGCAGCTGCTGGGCGCGGCTGGGCTGGTCGGGCATGGCTGCTTTCCTCTCGGGCACCGCGAAGCGGTTGAGCGGGGGAAGTCGGTCCGGGGCGCTCCGGCAGGGCAGGCCAACCAGGTACCGGCGCCGTGGCCGCGCCCGGACACCGGGGCGCAGCAGTCAGCCTCACCCTCCGACCGGGCTCCGGCCAGGTGAAAGAGGGGCCCTGTCACTGCCTGGCTGGCCGCGGCCCCCCGAGATCGGCGCGGGGCGTGCGCGGGCGTCACACCGTCAGTTCGGGGCCCTCGGCCCTCTCGCCGTCCGGGCGCGGGGTGCGCTCCTGGTCGAGGAGGGCCACCTTGTCCTGGTCGGGGCTGCCGGGTTCGGCGAAGAAGATGACGAAGCGGTGCTTCGGGCTGTGGTCCACCGGCATCGACTCGTGGGCCAGGCGCAGGTCGCCGACCTCGGGGTGGTGGAAGAGGCGCACGCCCGGGGAGTGCGGCTTGATGTCGTAGCGCTCCCACAGCGTCGCGAACAGCTCGCTCTTCGGTACGAGTTCACCGACCAGGTCGGTCAGGTCGGGGGCACCGGGGTCGGTGCCCGCGAGCAGCCGCAGCCGTGCGACGCAGGCCCGGGCGCGCTCGTCCCAGTCGTCCAGGACCTCGGGAGCCCGGGGGTGGAGAAAGACGTAGCGGGCGATGTTGCGGTCCTGCGGGGGCTGGTCGTCGAGGCCGGCGAACAGCCGTAGGGCGCTCGGGTTGCAGGCGACCACGTCCAGGGTGCGGCCGAGGACGAACACCGGGTTGGGGCGCAGCCGCTCGGTCAGCGCCAGCACACCGGGGCGGACCTCGCGGGTCGGCGGCGGCTGCGCCGACCCGGCGGAGCCCGTACCGGCGAACGTGGCCAAGTCGCGCAGGTGCTTGTGCTCGTACGCGTCGAAACGCAGCGCCCGGGCGAGGGAGTCGATGACGGAGGGGCTGGGGTGGATTTCCTTGCCGCGCTCCAGCCGGATGTAGTAGTCGATGCTGATCCCGGCCAGCGTGGCCAGCTCCTCCCGGCGCAGCCCCGGGGTGCGGCGTATCCCCACCGCGGTCAGCCCCGCCCGGTCCGGGGTGATCTCGGCGCGGCGCGCCCGCAGATAACGGCCGAGGCCGCTGTCCGCCGACGTGCCGTTCCCGCTTTCCGCCGTACGTGCCATGGAACCCATGGTGCCCGCCCCTGGCCCGCGGCGTCGCTTCGGGGGCGGCGAACGGCTCCGCGGCGGTGGGTACCGCGGCCGGGACGGGTCAGGAGAAGGAGTCGAGCTGGATGGTGTCGGGGTCCGGACCGCCGCGTACGCCGGTGTCCAGGGCATCGACGGCGGCGACCTCGTCCGGGGTGAGCCCGAAGTCGAAGACGTCGAAGTTCTCGGCGATGCGGTGCGTCTTGACGGACTTCGGGATCGCGCACAGGCCGTGCTCGATGTGCCAGCGCAGGATGACCTGGGCCGGGGTCCTGCCGTAGCGGTCGGCGAGGCCGGTGACGACGGGCTTGTGCAGCGGGTCCGTCGTCCCGTCCCCGGGCCGGTAGCGGGAGATACCGCCGATCGGCGACCAGCACTGGGTGGCGATGCCGTGGGCGGCGTGGAACTCGCGCAACTCCCGCTGGACGAAGTGCGGGTGCAGTTCGATCTGGTTGACGGCCGGGACGATGTCGGTGTGTTCCATCAGGCCGGTCAGATGCCGGGGCGAGTGGTTGGACACGCCGATGGCCCGGACCCGGCCGTCGGCCAGGAGCTGCTCGGCGGCCTTGTAGGAGCCGACCTCGACCTCGAACTGGGCGTTGATCGGCTGGTGCAGCAGATAGAGGTCCAGGTGGTCGGTGCCGAGGTTGGCCAGTGTCGGATCAGCTGTCCAGGCGGCGCTTGCTGAGCCAGGTGACCATTTCCGGGTCGTGGTGGTCGAAGAACAGCGAGGCTCCGGTGTCCAGGGTGGCGATGGTCGCCAGCTGGTCGTCGGTGAGTTCGAAGTCGAAGACGTCGAGGTTCTCCGCCATCCGCTCGGGACGCACGGACTTGGGGATGGCGATGACGTCGCGCTGAGTGAGCCAGCGGAGTACGACCTGGGCCACGGACTTGCCGTGCTTTGCGGCGATCTCGCTCAGGACCGGGTTGGTGAAGAGGTTGTTCTTGCCCTCGGCGAAGCCGCCCCAGGACTGGATCTGGACGCCGTGTTCGCGCATCAGGGTCTGGTAGTCGGCGCGCTGGAAGAAGGGGTGGGTCTCGATCTGGTTGACCGCGGGGGTGATCTCGTTGTTGAAGATCAGGTCGAGGAGCCGGTCGGGGTAGAAGTTGGCGACGCCGATCGCCTTGGCGAGGCCGGTGCGGTTCAGGTCCTGCATGGCGCGCCACTGGCCGTAGACGTCGCCGTAGGGCTGGTGCATCAGGTACAGGTCGAGGTGGTCCAGGCCGAGCTTGGTCAGGGAGGTCTCGAAGGCGCGCTTGGTGTTCCGCTCGGCGGGTGCGTCCTGGACGTACAGCTTGGTGGTGACGAACAGGTCCCCGCGCGGGATCCCGCTGTTCTTGATGGCGCGGCCGACGGCCTCCTCGTTGCCGTAGGAGGCGGCCGTGTCGAGGAGGCGGTAACCGGCCGCGAGGGCGTCGGTGACGGCCTGCTCGGTCTCCTCCAGGGGGATCTGGAACACGCCGAAGCCGAGGATCGGCATCTCTACGCCGTTGTTGAGGGTCACGGTCTGCATGGGAATTCCTTCGGTGCTGTTTGTGCTGTTTGTGCAGGGTGAAAGGGCGAGCGCCGGGCAGCCGGAGCGGTCAGCGTTCGAGCATCCGCAGGCCGGCTTCCGTGTGGGAGGCCCCGGCCGCCGCGGGGAGACCGGTCAGCCTGTCGAGCTGGGCGGCGGTCAGCCGGACGGCGTCGGCGGCGGTGTTCTCCTCGACGCGGTGGACCCGCTTGGTGCCCGGGATGGGGGCGATGTCGTCGCCCTGGGCGAGGAGCCAGGCCAGGGCGACCTGGGCCGGGGTGGCGTCCGCCTGCGCGGCGACGGCCTGGACCTCGTCGGCGAGACGGAGGTTGCGCCGGAAGTTCTCGCCGGTGAAGCGCGGGTTGCCGTACCGGAAGTCGCCCTCCTCGAAGGCGTCGGGGAGCGGATCGTGCCGGTGAGGAAGCCCTGGCCGAGGGGCGCGAACGGCACGAAGCCGATGTTCAGCTCGCGCAGCAGCGGCAGCACCCGGGCCTCGGGATCGCGGGTCCACAGCGAGTACTCCGACTGCACCGCGGTCACCGGGTGCACGGCGTGCGCGCGGCGGATGGTGTCGGGCCCGGCCTCGGACAGCCCGATGGCGCGGACCTTGCCCGCGGCGACCAGCTCGGCGAGCGCGCCGACGGTCTCCTCGATCGGGATGTCCAGGTCGACCCGGTGCTGGTAGTACAGGTCGATGTGGTCCGTGCCCAGCCGGGTCAGCGAGCCTTCGACGGCGGTACGGATGTTGGCCGGGCCGCTGTCGAGGTGCCACACCCCGGCGCCCGCGTGCGAGACGAGCCCGAACTTCGTCGCCGGCACGACCTGCTCGCGGCGGCCCTTGAGGGCCCGGCCGAGCAACCCCTCGTTGGCGTACGGGCCGTAGATCTCGGCGGTGTCGATGAAGGTGACGCCCAGCTCCAGGGCACGGTGCAGGGTGCGGACGGACTCCGCCTCGTCGGTTCCGGAGTCGGTGTAGCCGTGGCACATCCCCATGGCGCCGAGACCGATCCGGGAAACCTCCAGGTCACGCAGCTTGATGTGGCGCATCGGCTCTCTCCGCTTGATCGCCTCTCGGCGGGTTCCACTCTTGCTCGAAAACCACCTTCGCGCTATTTCTCGCGGTGTGGCAGGCCGGGGTCTGCGGGGGAATGACAGGGCCCCCACCGCGGGGCCGACCGGGTGAGAGCGGTCCCGGGCGGCCCGCAAGCGTGGCCTCGGCGGAGGCTTCCACGGCGTCGCTCACCACGATCGGGGGCGGACATGGGCGAGCCGATCGGTGGGGCAGGGCGGCGGGGGCGACACGTTGCACCATTACGTCCAGCTCACCGCCGCAGGTGGGGCCGACCGCGAAGGCATCGGAGTCGGAGTAGCCGAACCGCGCACGCCGCGGGGGAGTAGCGGCACGCGGCGGGCCCCGGCCGTCCCGTGCTGCCCGGGTACAGGGCGCGCGCCTTGGGGGTCGCGGCGGTCGAGGCCATGCTCTCCAGCGCGCCGATGCGCAGGCCGCCGCGCTCGGTGACCGTGATGCCGCGCAGCGGCAGCCCGCTGATGTCGACCAGCGACCCGGGACGCTCGACGGTCTCGCGCATCAGGTCGACGAGAGTGGTGCCGCCGACGATGTAACGCCCGCCGCGGCGACCGGAGTCGAGGGCTTCGCGGGTGCCGGAGGCCCTGGTGCGGGAGAAGGGGTACACATCAGCCGCACCTCACTTCCGGCCCGCGGCCTGCTCGACGGCGCGCACGATCTTGACGTAGCAGCCGCAGCGGCAGATGTTGCCGCTCATCCACTCCCGGATCTCGTCGGCGGATCCGGTGTGGCCCTCCCGGATGCAGGCGACGCCGGACATGATCCGCCCCGGCGTGCAGTAGCCGCACTGGAAGGCGTCCTGGTCGATGAACGCCTGTTGCAGCGGGTGCAGTTGGTCGCCGTCGGCCAGGCTCTCGACGGTGGTGACCTCGTCGCCCTCCAGGCGAACGGCCAGGATGAGACAGGAGTTGACGCGGCGTCCGTCGACCAGGACGCCACAGGCGCCGCAAGCCCCGGCGTTGCAGCCCTTCTTCGACCCGGTCAGGCCGAGGTGCTCGCACAACAGGTCCAGCAGCGACGTCCGGTGGTGGTGCTCCGGGGTCGCGTGACCGACCGCCCGGACGGCGGCCCGGTGGCGGAGCGCACGGCGATACCCGCGCCACTCCGCCACCGCAGCCGCTCAGTTCGTCATCGCCGCACGGGCGAGCGCGTCGATCGGCGAGGCTCCGTCGGCGACCCAGACGTGCTTCTTCTGGAAGAGCAGGACGCCGCCCAGGATCGCGCGGTGCTCGGCCTGCCCCAGGTGGTGGCGGTCGGGCAACTCCGCGCCGCCGCTCCTGAGTTCGAAGCGCTGTCCATCGAGGGAGAGGTGGCCGGCCAGCAGCGGCTCGATTGACGGTCCGGAGGTGTGGGCGGGCGCCTCCGGTCCGGATTTGCGCGCTACGGGCGTGGGCAAGCATCCCCGTCCGGACCGACGCCGCGCGGATCAGCGCAGGCGGGGCAGCGCGTCCCGGGCGGTGTGGCTGAGAATGCGGAGGTCCTCCGCGAACCGCTCGCGGTCCTCGGCCGGGAGCGGCTCCACGAAGTACCGCTTGACGTTCTCCACGTGCACCCGGGAGGCGCGCACCGTCGTCTCCTCGCCCAGCGGCGTGAGCCGCACCAGCTTCCCGCGCCGGTCGTCGGGGGAGTCCGCGCGCGCCACGAGCCCCGCCGACACCATGCGGTCCACCAGGCGGGTGGCGCCGCCCGTGGTCAGGACCTGCTCCTGGGCTATGACCCGCATAGGGAGGCCCGGCGCGCCCGCCCGCCCGAGGATCAGCAGCACCTCGAACATCAGATGGCTGATCCCGCACTGCTCCTCCAGCGCCCGCCCGAGGATGTACTCCAGCCGGTTGGCCGCCCCCTGCAGCCGTCCGAACGCCAGGATCAGCTCGTGATCCGCGGCTTCCTTTGGCGTTCCGATCCCCGACTGCTCGCTCATGCTCCCGCCGCCTCTTTCGCCGTCCCCGGACATCACCGTACCGATCATGCCCGGGACGGCAGGGCGGCAGGGCGGCAGCGGCGACGGTCCGGCCGACGTTACGACGCGAGGTCGAGAATGCCTCGGCGCGCGGCTTCGGAAACGGCCGCGGCCCGGTTGTCGACGCCGAGTTTGCGGTAGATCCGTACCAGATGCGTCTTGATCGTCGCCTCGCTCAGGAACAGGGACTCGGCGATGGCGCGATTGCTGCGCCCCTCGGACATCAACCGGACGACGTCCACCTCCCGCTGCGTCAAGTCGGTCCGCAGGCCGACCACTTGGCCGACCAGCTCGCCGACGATCTCCGGCGCCAGCCCCATGCCCCCGGCAGCCGCGCTGCGCACGGCCCGGAACAACTCCTGGGGCGGACCCGCCTTGAGCACATAGCCACGCGCCCCGGCCTCCAACGCGCGTACGACGTCGACGCGGCCGGAGTAACTGGTCAGCATCACCACCGGCAGGCCGGGCGCCTCGGCGGCCAGCCGCCGGACCGCCTCGATCCCGTCGATGCCCCGGTCGGCGCCCGCGAACCGCAGATCCATCAGGACGACGTCGAGCGCAAGCCCGGGGGCCAGTTCGACGGCCTCCTCGGCGCTGCCCGTCTCCTCGACCACTTCGAGGTCCGGCTCGCCCTCCAGCAGGGCCCGCAGACCGGCCCGGACCACCGCATGGTCGTCCGCGATCAGCACGCGCAGCGGGGCGGTGGTCATGGGGCCACCACCGAGGGCACCGGCACGGCGGGGCCGGACCGGGCACGGGCGGGCAGGGGCGCCCGGACCCCGGTCCCTCCGCCCGGCACGCCGCCGACCTTAAGGCCGCCGTCGTGCTCGCGCGGCCTCGCCCGGGACGCGGGCAGACCCGGCCCCCGGTCCGGACGTGCGGCACGGTCCGCCCGGGAGGGCGCGAAGCCGACGCCGCCGTCGCGGAGTTCGCGTTCGACGCGGTCCGGACAGTGGTGAAGCGTGACCAGCGGATTCATGGCTTGTGCGTGCTCCCGTACGTTCGCCGGCATGCTCTGTGCCACCCGGAACAGTGCGGTGGCGGACCGGGCGTCCAGCCCCGGTCGGTGATTTCCCACCGAGCGGAACCGCACCCGCCCGGCCGTCCCCTCCGGCCGTCCCCTCCTGCCGCGCGCGCTCGCACGACAGCCGCAGGGACCCTTCGAGTCCGGCCTCGGCGACTGCGGTCGGCGTGCGGACGCCGATGATGCGCCGGGTCTCGGCGGGACGGCGTCCAGTCCGTCCAGGGCCGCACGCATCCGGGCACGCGCGTGTCCGGGCACGCACGCATCCGGGCCGCCGGGCCGGGTCCCGCTCGGCCGCGTGCAACGGCATGAGACGGCCGGCGCGTTCCTGCGCGAGCGTGTCGTGCGGGTCCCTGGCGATGCGCTCGCGTTCCGCGAACGCACCGGCCCTGCGCTGCTCCTGCGCGAGGACGTGCCGGGTCCCCTGCAACGGCAACTCGGCCACCAGGTGCCCGCGTTGTGCGGCATCGCGGCGCAGCACCCGGTACACGGCCGCGACCGAAATCAGCGCCACCTCCGGGGCGAAGCCACCCGCGGCGAGCACCACCAGGGTCGGCCAGAGCATCACCAGGACCGCCCAGAGCACCACCAGGACCGTGACCCGGCAGCCGCGGACGAGGGCGCCGAGCCTGCTCCACAGCGCCAGACCCGGCGAGTATCCCACGGCGAACCGCCCGGCGTGGGGCCACGCGGGAGTCTGGACGCTGGGGTCCCGGTCGGTCACGACAACCCCCCTCGGCGGAAGATCCACCCGGACAGGGCGTCCGAGTCTATCCGCCACCTGTAGGAGCACTGTGAGGAGCGGGAGAGGGCGGTCGCCGCTCCGCCCGCCTCCCGGGTGGGTCCGGTGAGGCGCCCGTAAGGGGCGCGGGGAACTGCACGACCGGCCCCCCACCGGCTCTCACCGGCCGCGGCGAACGAACCGCATGTCCCGCGGAGCGCTCAGGCCCCGGGGTGCAGCCCGAGCCAGCCGGGCGTCGGGTCGCCCTTGACCTCGCCGAAGTACAGGGCGAAGGTCTGCTTCCAGCGCTCCACCTCGGCACGGTCGGCCATGAACTTCGGGAAGCCGTCCACGTGGGCGTTCGGGTACTCCCAGATCGGCTTCAGACCGGCCGGGGGAGCGATGTCGGTGCGCACCGACCAGCCGTTGAAGGATTTCTGCTGGGTCTCGGCGGACAGCTGCCAGTTGAGGTAGAGCTTGGCGGCCGTGGGATTCTTGGCCTGCTTGAGGACGGCGGCCCGCTGGCCCCAGCCCATGAACGGGTGCCCGTCGGCGATCACGGACTTCGTGGGGGACGTCGACGAGGGGATCGCCGACCCCGCGGTGCCGATGCCGATCGCCGTGTTCCCGGCGAACACGGCGTCGCGCGGCGAGTTGCTGCCCCGCGCGAACCGCACGTCCTGCGCGGCGAGCTTGGCCACCCACTCCCAGCCGTAGGCGCGGGTGTAGAGCGTGTAGAGGTAGAGGACGGCGTCGTCGTCGTGCGGGTAGGACGAGGCGATCCTGCCCTTCCACTTCGGGTCGATGAGGTCGAGCGGGCTGCGGGGCGCGTCCGAGCCCACGGCCGCGGTGCCGTAGAGGAAGGTGAAGGCGATCGCCGAGATGGCGACCCAGGCGCCCTGCGGGTCCTTGAAGGAGTCGTGCAGCTTCGAGAACCCGGCGGGCTTGTAGTGCAGCAGCCGGCCCTGCTTCTTCCAGCGGTCGAAGTCCTGGAGGGTCTGGAGCTGCACGACGTCCGGAACGAGGGTGTCGGTGGCGAACTGGTTGTCGACCCGGACGTCGTGGTACTTGCTGTAGTCGACGACCAGCGTCAGGTCGAGGTCAGGGAAGCGGGCCTTGAAGGCCGCCTTGGTGGCGTCCTGCTGGGTCGGGGTGTCGCCGCCGGCGTAGACGACGAGCTTCCCGCCCTCCGTCAGGGCGTCCTGGTAGAGCTTGTCGAGCGTCCTGGTCTCCTCGGCACCGGCGGCGCCTCGGGCGGCGGCGGGGGAGGCGGCCGCCGGGGTCGCGGCCGCGCCGAGCACACCGGCACCGATGGCGGCACCGGCTCCGGTGGCGAGGACACGTCGTCTGCTGAGGAAACTGGACATGTCTGAGGGGGCCTTTCTGGTGGGGGGTGCGACAGCGGCCCGGCGTCCGGGCACCGCCATTCTGGGCGGGCCCCCGGGGCCTTCGCGTCGCCCGAACGCGGCGATCAAACATGCGAAAGACGGAATCCGCGTTCAACCGAACGGATGAATGCCGCCCGTCCCGATCCGTCCCGCTCCGGCGGTCTCCGCCTACTCCGGCGGCCGGGCGGTGGACCGGCGGGGCACCAGCGTGGGGGAGAGGCTGACCTGGACCGAGCGCCTGTTCCGGTCGGCGATCCGTTCCAGGAGGAGCCGGGCGGCATGGCCGCCGATCTCGGTGCCCGCCTGATCGACGCTGGTCAGCGACACCGGGCGGAACGCGGCGAACGTGGTGTTGTCGTAGCCGGACACCGAGATGTCCCCGGGCACGGACAGCCCGGCCTCCGCGAGCGCCTCCAGCACGCCCATCGCGACGACGTCCGCGCCGGCGAACACGGCCGTGGGGCGCCGGGGGCGGCTCAGCAGTTCCCCGGCGCCCCGGTAGCCGCCCTCCTGGGTGTAGCTGGTGGAGACGACGTCGATCCACTCCTCCAGGCCATGGGCCCGCATGGCCTGCCGGTAGCCGTCGGCGCGCCGGGCGTTGGGCATCTCCGCGAGGCGCGTCGGGTCGGTCTCGTGGTGTTCGATGTGGGCGATGCGCCGATGCCCCAGGGCGGCGAGATGGCCGACGACCAGGGAGGCGCCCTCGACGTCGTCGTCCACCACCGTGTCGTACACCGGAGAGGACCCGTGCCGGCCGACGACCACGGTGGGCACCATGGAGGCCACGCGTTCCAGGTGTGCGCGCGCGGACACCGGCGCCACGAGAACCAGGCCGTCCATGCCGCGGTCGACCATCGCCTCGGTGACCCGGGCCTCCGCCTTCTCGCCGTTGCCGCCGGGCCCCAGCAGCACCTGGTACTCCGTGTCCTCCAGCGACCGGGTGATGCCGTCGAGGACCTCGGGGAAGAAGGGGTTGCGGATGTCGGGCAGCATCACGCCGATGGTGTACGTCTGCCCGCGCAGGCCCCTGGCGCCCGCGTGCGGCCGGTAGCCCAGCTCGGCCATGGCCCGGCGTACCTTCGTCTGCATCTCCGGGCTGGCCCCGTAGGCGTTGCGCAGCACCTTGGACACGGCGGTCGTCGAGACCCCGGCGTGCCGTGCGACGTCGACGATGGTGACGCGGCGGGGCCGTGCCGACGGCTCCATCCTGTTCCCTCCCTCTGTGGGAAACGTTGTCGCCGAGTGTACGTACGGGGCGACGGTCCGGCACTCGCTGCCGGGGTCGCGCTTTCCGCGCCGTCGTAACAATTGCGCAGCGTGTACGGCATCTTGACGTCACGCGGGCCGCTCTCTAGGGTCTGGCACATCCGTGGGAAACGTTGCCCACGGGTCACCCGGGACCGCCCGGGCCCAGCCGTCGGATCACCTCGCCCCAACCCGCGCAGGTCGGCGGACGCTCCCGCGCCGTGCCGGCCGGAGCCTTTTTCGGCAGTCTCTTTGAATCGTTTCAAGAAGGGGGGTGTGCCGGTGGCCCTGACACCGCCGCTTGGCACGCGTCCGAACACCGAAGGGATGAAGGTGTGAGAAATGAGCAGGACGACGCAGACGGCACGGCCCGCGACGCCGGGAACAGGGGCGGGCACGGCGGGGGAGTACCCCGGCGCACCGTGCTCGCGGCGACGGCGGGCACGGCCGTAGTGGCCGACGCTGTGGGAGGCGGCCCCACCGCGCAGGCGGCACCCGCCCGCCGTACGGAAGAGGACGCGGTGGCCGGTCTGACCGTGGAACACCGCACGGAACCCCTGGGGGTGGACGCCGCCGGGCCGCGCTTCGGCTGGCGCATGCGCTCAGCAGCCCGCGGCCGGAGCCAGGGTGCCTACCAGATCCTCGTGGCGAGTTCCCCGGACCGGCTGACCTCCGCCCGCGCCGACGTCTGGAACAGCGGCCGCGTCCGGTCCTCCGACTCGGTGGCCGTCCGCTACACCGGCAGCCCGCTCGGCCCCTCGACCCGCTACCACTGGACCGTCACCGTCCGGGACGCCGACGGCCGTCCGGTCGCGACCGCCGCCCCCTCGTCCTTCGAGACGGGCCTCATGAGCACCGACGGCGTGGACGGATGGGACGGCGCGCGGTGGATCGGCATGAAGGGAAAGATCCCCAACTCGGCCGGGGCGCCGATGCTGCGGAAGGAAACAGCCCTCCAGAACCGGGCCCGGATCCACGAGGCACGGCTGTACGTCTCGGCCCTCGGCGTCTACGAGATCTACGTCAACGGACGCCACGTGACCGTCCCGCAGGACGGCGGCTCCACGACCGAACTGCTGGCCCCGGGCTGGACGAACTACGACACGCGCCTCAACTACCTGACCTACGACGTCACGGACCTGGTGACCCGGGAGCCCGCCGTCACCCTCGCCGCCGTCCTGGGCAACGGCTGGTACAACGGCCGCATCTCCGACGGCAGTACGTACTATTCGACGGACGGCAACACCCTGGCCCTGAAGGCCAAACTGCTGATCCGCTACGCCGACGGCACCGCGCAGACGGTCGTCACCGGCCCGGACGGCGGCTGGAAGGCCACGGACACGGGCCCCTACCGCGCCGACGACATCTACGACGGCCAGACCTACGACGCCCGGATGGAACTGCCGGGCTGGACGGCACACGGCTTCGACGACGCCGCCTGGGCGGACGTGGAGCGGGTGCCCTTCGAGGACAGGTACCCGGACGTGCGACTCCTCGCCTACCCGGGCGAGAGCGCACGCTTCATGCCCCGCTGGGACCGACGGCCGCAGTCGGTCACCGTCGCCACCGGGGTGAGCGGACAGGACGGCAGCCCCAACGGCCGGGGCCGCATCGTCGTGGATCCCGCCCGGACGGTGACCGACCCCGCGAAGGCCGCCTCCGCCGCCGTCACGATCGGCAGTGGCGAGACCGCCGTCTTCGACCTGGGGCAGAACATGGTCGGCGTGGCCCGCTACGGCCTGCGCGGCCCGGCCGGGGCACAAGTCGAGTTCCGGTTCGGCGAGATGCTCAACGACGACAGCGCGGGCGCCGACGGACCCGTGGGTTCCGTGTACCGGGCCAACCTCCGCAGCGCCAAGGCCACCAGCACGTACATCCTCAAGGGCGACCGGCACGGCGAGACCCACCAGGACTCCCTGACCTTCTACGGCTTCCGCCACGTGTCCGTCACCGCGACCGACACCGTCACCATCACCGGCCTGACCGGCAAGGTCGCCACGTCCGCGCTCCGCGAGACCGGTACCGTCACCACCGACGATCCCGACGTCAACCAGCTGGCGGGCAACATCCGTTGGGGCCAGCGCGGCAACTACCTCTGGGTGCCCACCGACTGCCCGCAGCGCGACGAACGCCTCGGCTGGACCGGCGACACCCAGGTCTTCTCCACCACCGGCCTCTACAACACCGACGCCGGTGTGTTCCTCAGCCACTTCCAGGAAACCGTCGTCGACTCCGCCGTCATCTACGGCGAGGACAAGGAGCAGTTCACCGGGGTCGCCCCCGGCGGACGGTACAACTTCCCCGGCGGCGGCAGCGGTTGGGCCGACTGCGGGGTCGTCCTCCCGTGGACGGTGTGGCAGATGACGGGCGACGCGACCGTCGTCGAGCGCAGCTGGCCCGCGATGACCCGCTACCTGGACTGGATCCGGCAGCAGACCGGCGCCACCTACGCCGGACAGGGCTCCCTCACCGGCGACTGGCTGGCCCCGCAGAAGACCAGCGCCCAGCTGATGAGTGACGTCTACTACGGCTATGTCGCCCTGCTGATGGCGCAGTTGGCGCGTGCGATCGGCAAGCAGGCCGAGGGGGAGAGCTACGACCGGCTCTTCGTGCACATCAAGCAGGCGTTCATCGCCAAGTACCTGAGCACCGAGGGCGGCACGGTCACGGTCAGGTCCAGCCTGGGCGACGCCTCCCCGATCGAACCGGGCGCCGACCCCGACCAGAAGACGGAGGACAACAGCCAGACCGCCCTGCTGTGGGTCCTCAAACTCGGCTTCTACGAGACCGAGGCCCAACGTCGCACGCTGGTAAGCCTGTTGGCGGACAACATCGGCAACGACGCGGCCTACAAGGCGGCGCACCCCAACAGCAGCCGGGTCAAGTACGCCGAGAACACGCTGTCCGTCGGCTTCCTCGGCGTCAACGTCCTCGCCCCCGTCCTCACCGACGAGGGCCGCGCGGACCTCGCGTACAAGCTGCTGCACCAGGATGCGCTGCCGTCCTGGCTCTTCTCCGTGAGGAACGGCGCCACCACGGTGTGGGAGCGTTGGAACTCGTATGCGAAGACGGACGGCTTCGGCCCGGTCAGCATGAACTCCTTCAACCACTACGCGTACGGCGCGATCATGGAGTGGATGTACGCCTACATGGCCGGCATCGCCCGCGACCCGGACAGCCCCGGCTTCAAGCACTTCCTGCTCCAGCCGCACATCGATCCCACGGGCGGGATCACGCGGGTGTCGGGCTCGTACGAGTCGCCGTACGGCGAGATCAGGAGCGAGTGGGCGCTCGCCGACGACGGCCGGACGCTGGTGTACGACGCGGTCGTGCCCGCGAACAGCGGGGCGACCCTGCGCCTTCCGGCCGCCTCCGCCGACGCCGTCCGCGAAGGACGGTCGCCGCTGTCGGGCGCGGACGGGGTGCGCTTCCTCGGGCATACGGCCGGGGTGTCCTCCTACCGGATCCCGTCCGGCCGGTACCGGCTGACCGCCCGGCTGAGCTGAGCGTCCGGCTGCGCCGAGCGGTGCGGCGCGGGCGAAGTGACCGGTCTGCGGTACCCGTACCGCAGACCGGTGGGCCGACTTACGCGGCCTCGACTTTATGCGGCCTCGAAGGCGGTTGGCCCTACCTCGGGCCTGACCCCCAGGGCGTCGGCGATGAGCGCGCGGGAGTACCGGCGGGCCTCCTGGTCGGGGCTGATGCTCTGGAGCATCACTTCGGTCGCTCCGGTCTGTTCGATCATCTGGAGGAGCTGGTCCCGCACCGTTTCGGGGCGGCCGGCGACTTGCCGGGGCCATCGGCCGTTCACGATCCTGGACGGCTCGTCCTTCTGCGCGGTGGTGAGCGTGCGGGACGCCTCGTCGATGGACGGGACGACCGGGACACGTCCGGTTCGGCCCAGGCTGTCGAAGATGGCCCGGGTCGGCCACGTCATCCGATGCGCCTCTTCGTCGGACTCGGCGGCGAACACGGCCACGCCGAGCATCACTTGAGGGGTTCCGGCGCCGTAGGGAGTGGGGTTGAACGCCTTGCGGTGCGCCCGCAGGGCGGGGACCGCGCCGCCCGGGTTGATGAACCCGGCGAAGGAGTAGCCGATGCCGAAGGCGGCGGCCAGACCGGCGCTGCTGCCGGAGGAGCCGAGGAGCCACGGGTCGGGGCGGGCGGTGACGGTCGGCATGAGATCGACGTGGCGGAAGGGGTGGTCGGCCGGGAAGTCGTGGTGCCGGAAGGCCAGTACCTCCTGCACCTGCTGGTCGAAGTCGTCGAGATGCCCGCTGTCGCGGTCACGCTTGAGGGCCATGTCGATGAGCGGGCCGGTGGTGACCCGGCCGAGCCTCGTGTCGAAACGCCTCGGTGCCACGGTCTCCAGTGCCGCGTCGAACGCGTCGATCGCGGTCTTGCCACGCGGGGCCTCCACGGCGGGCGGACGACACCGGGTGGATCGTGATTTCGTTGACATCGACGTCGACGTCGAAGCGATCGGCCAAGGCCGTGACCTGCTTGACCGCGGTGGCGGCATCGCCAATGACGAAGGTCTCGCGGTGTCCGCGACGACGGCGTTGACGACGACGAACGCCTTGGGCCGGGCGAGTTGCCGCGAAGGCCGGAACCTGCTCCGGTACGCGGCCAGGGCCCGCTCCGTGCCGTGCCCGGCGAAGTGGCGGGCGAAGACGAAGGGCCGCCCCTGCCGTGCGGCCGGCTCGGCCGAGGTGGTGCCGGAGCCCAGCAGCCACACCTCGGGCACGCTCAGGGCGCCCGGAGTGGCCTTGCGGGCTCGCTACCGCGACCGGGCGACCGGGTACAGGGGGCGGCGGAGCGGCTGTCGGCAGGGGGCGCGGGAGCCCAGTAGCGTTGCTGCGGCGCCGAGTTCTGGCCCTCGCTGACCTTCGCGGCCGACCTGGACGGCATCGACCTGCTGGTGAACACCGTCGGGACGGGGACGGCGTCCTCGGGTTCCTCGGAACCGAGTGACGCCCAGTGGGCCCGCGTCCTCGACCTTCCCAGCACCGTGCGTGCCGGCCGGGCCGCACTGCCCAGCCTGATCGAACGGCGCGGCGCGATCGTCAACGTCTCGTCCGCCAGGACGTCGTCATCCGTAGCTGTAGAAACCGCGGCCGGTCTTCCTGCCCAGGAGCCCGGCGTCGACCATGCGGGAGAGCATCGGAGGCACCGCATGGGCTGGCTCCTTGAACTCCTCGTACAGTGCCCGGCTGATGGCGGTGACGGTGTCCAGGCCGATGAGGTCGGCCAGTGCCAGTGGCCCCATCGGCTGGGAGCAGCCGAGTCTCATGCTCCGGTCGATGTCGGCGGCGGTGGCGAATCCGGATTCGAACATTCTGATGGCGGAGACGACATAGGGAATGAGGAGTGCGTTCACCACGAATCCGGAGCGGTCACCGGCGCGGACGACCTCCTTGCCCAGGACGTCGGTGACGAATGCCTCCGTGACGGCAGCGGTCCGCTCGTCGGTGAGCAGCGAGCTGATGATTTCGACGAGAGGCAGCACCGGGACCGGGTTGAAGAAATGCATCCCGACCACTCGACCCGGCCGTTCGGTCGCCCGTCCCAGTTTGGCGATCGGAATGGACGAGGTGTTGGAGGCGAGAATGGCCTCCGGATCCTCGACCACCTTGTCCAGCAGAGTGAAGATCTCCAGTTTGGTGGATTCGTCCTCGGGCACGGCTTCCAGGACCAGTTGCCGGTCGGCGAGATCTGTGAGGTCGGTGACGAAGGAAACCCTGTCCAGCACGGCCGTGCGGTCGGCGTCGGTTGTCTTCCCTTTGCGAGCGCCGTTTTCGAGCGATCGTTCCAGCCGCCGCTTGCCGCGTGCCATCCCCTGGTCTCCCGAGGCCACGACGCGCACCTCACGTCCGGCCCGAGCACAGATTTCGGCCAGCCCGGCGCCCATCACGCCACAACCGACGACCCCCACTCGCAGGATGCGTTGCGCGGCTGCGGCAGCCGACTTCGGCTCGGCCGACGAAACCGACGGCATGTCCGCCATTTCCATAGGGTCTGTCAGTTGGTGCGGCATACGGCTTCTTCCTGTTCGATCAGAGGTTCCGCAGCGGGTTGAGGAGTGTGATGCCCAGACCTCGACAGCGTCGGGTGGATCTTCGCCCTGCCCACCCGACGGTTCGCCTCCACACCTCTCGTCAGTTTGCGAATGCGCGCACTGAAACGCTTCCATTCCTCATTCCGGGATACCAACTGGCGGTACGCGGTGGATACGCGGCGGAGTGGACCAGCCCCGCCGAAGCTCGCCGGCTCCATGGCCCCACCAAAACCGAGGATCACACACGACCCCCGGGACGCCCATCACCCACCTGAACAGTCAGCCCGACCAGCGCGGCGCACTGGCCGGGCCATGGCTGGCACGACGGGCTCCACGATGGGAGCCAGGACGGAATAAACGGGATGAAATCGGAAAATGGGTGAATGTGTACGTGAAACGCTCACCTCACTTCGGCTACCCGTCCTGCCGAACGCCGTTCTTCCACACTGCGGCCAATTCAACACGGGAGGATATGTTCATTTTGCGGAACACCTTCCGCAGGTGGAAGGCGACCGTGTTCCGGGAGATGAAAAGCTGGCTGCCCACCTCACGGTTCGTCAGTCCTCGACTGACGAGTCTGGCAATGGCGAACTCCGCGTCGGTGAGCCCGTAGTCGATAGAACCATTTCGATTCGTCACCCGGGTCTGGAGTCGTCGGACGCCGAGTTCCCAGAGCTTGTTGGTCACTCTGGAGACATCGCGCGACGATCCGCACTTGGTGTATCTCGTGATGGCCGCTTCGAATTGCTCTATCGCCTCCGCGCGGTGCGAGTCCCGCTTCAGTAACAGCTCTCCGAGGTCTTCTCGCGCTGACGCACCGGCCCATATGTCCGGATAGATCTCAACCGCATGCAGCAACTTCACCGGGTCTCCCTCGAACACGCCGGTCGTGTGCAGCGCCGAGGCTCTGTGTACGAGGAACGGGGACCCGCCCCTCCCCATGAGCACACGTTCCGTCTCCACGGCCAGAGCCTCCGCACGTTCCTCGTCCCCCAGCCGACGCAGGACCCGGACCAGCCATGCGGCGGCAGCCGGCTCCGTGGTGAGCACTTCGTGGGAGAGTGCCGGGTTGTCGACGATGCCCCTGATCAGGTGGGCCGCCGCGCCAGGACCGCCGTCGGCTTCGTAGAGTTGGGCGACCGCCCAGGCACACCTCCCCGCCATGTGGTCGGACTCTCCCAGCAGAGCGTGACCGCCGAGGCGATTGGCGAAGTGCACCCCGGTCCGAACGTCGACCCGCCGCAGTGAACCCAGCGCGAGGATGCAGTGGGCGACAGGTTGCACCCGGCTCACGTTGCCTCGCCCGGAAGCCAGGGCTTCCTCGGCCTTGGCCATCGCAATGACGATGTCACCGCGTCCGAAGTCGACTTCGCTGTGTACGATCGTCGACTCGGTCCGTAGCTCCAGGGCCATCAGATCGTCCTCCGGGTCTTCGATGCCGTTGAGCACACGGATGGCATCTGGAATCTTCCGCACCTTGAAAAGCAGATGCGCATGCCCCAACTGTGCCAACTGCGCACAGATGCCCGTACACCCAGAATGCTTCAGCGCCGCCAGCGAATCCGCCAGTTCGATACTTTCCTCGAAACGGCTGCTGCGCCACAGCGCCAGGGCGGGACCGATCGGGTTGGCCTTGTCGCACTCCCGACAGGGTTCCGCCAACATTGCATTCACCGAAACGTCATCGGATATTTGCTGCATCACTTGCACCACGCACTTTCAGCGATCACACCGCTTCGGTCTTCAGGAGCGCAGCCGTTCGACATGAAGGACGGCCGAAGCCTGCCCTCCGCCTGGCCAATTGCCGAGGATCCTAGGCAACGGTGATCGCAAAGGCAATGCTGCAAATGTCGTATCGACTTACCCGCCTCAAGCTGAACCCATCGGCTCGCATCGCCAGGATCGAACACTCGACCGGTCCAATCATTCTCAGAAAACCGCAGGTCAGCAACGTGTGGCCGATTTTCCGCACGTGTAAACAAGTCTCTTAATAGCGGACAAATTGGTTAAAGATTGGATAAGAATTAGAGTTGGGCGCACGTTAAACGTGAACCAGTTCACACGAAGCCTTCCGTCAGGGCTTCGTCAAAGCGTGGCCTTTGGTCCGGTTGTTCTACTCTCGGCCATTCATGAGTCCTCGTCGGTGCGCTGGCGGGGACTCCGTGTTCGCGAGGTGCGGTCCATTCGGGGCCCTGGCGGGTTGGCGGCCCGGTCGACGGTGGAGGGCGGGTGCGGGTTGCGCGGGCCGGTTGTACGGGTGGCGGCCCATCTCGAACGATATCGGGACATTGTGCGCGAACCGTCAAACCGGTCAATCGCCGAACCCCGCTGGCGATTCGAGGGCCACGAAAGGGTCGGGCTGACTATTCAGGTGGGTGATGAGCGGTGCGGGGGCCGTGTGTGATCATCGGTTTCGGTGAGTTTTCTCGGATTCGGTCCCGGGGTATTGGCTCGTTTCCGACCAGGGTTCCGGATCGTTCTCGGAAGAGATGTGGTGACATGCCTGAGCAGGAGAAGTGCTCTCTTTTGCCGCTCACGGCCGCGCAGCTTGAGATACGGCTCTCGCTTGAGATCCCGGGCGTATTCCGTATGGCTTCGGTGGAGCGGGAGACATTCGGTCCGGGAGGCGGATACGACCGTGCCGGGACAGGAACTCCCCACCGTCCGCGACATCTTCCCCACCCCCGCCGCCCTCTCCCACCACCTGGAACATGTGTGAGAGGCGATGCCGTGACGAGCAGCGCGCCCTGTCGGCCATCAGCCGTGCGGCGGGCCACAGCCGTACCGCACCGGAACGAGGACCATGTCTGAGATCTGCAGCCTGCACGACGCCGTGGAGAAGCTGATTCACGACGGGGACACCGTCGCACTCGAAGGCTTCACCCACCTGATTCCCTCCGCCGCCGCCCACGAGATCATCCGGCAGGGCATCACCGATCTCACCCTTGTACGCATGACGCCGGACATCCTCTACGACCAGCTCATCGGTGTCGGCGCGGTCAGGAAACTGGTCTTCTCGTGGGGCGGCAGCCCGGGCGTGGGATCGTTGCACCGCTTCCGTGATGCCGTGGAGAACGGCTGGCCGCGCCCGCTGGAGCTGGACGAGCACAGCCACGCCGGGATGGCCAACCGCTATGTCGCGGGCGCCTCGAAGCTGCCGTTCGCCGTGCTGCGCGGCTACCGGGGCAACGACATCGCGAGCCGTACGGACACCGCCACCACCGTCGTCTGCCCGTTCACCGGTGAGGAGTTGGCCGCGGTGGCCGCCCTCAACCCCGACGTCACCGTCATCCACGCCCAGCGTGCCGACCGGAGCGGCAACATCCAACTCTGGGGCCTGCTCGGGGTGCAGAAGGAGGCGGTACTCGCCGCTGACCGCGTACTGGTCACGGTGGAGGAGGTGGTCGACCGGCTGGCCCCGCTGCCCGGCGCCATCACCCTGCCCGAGTGGGTCGTCGACGCCGTCGCCGTCGTCCCGGGCGGGGCGCATCCCTCGTACGCCGCCGGATACAGCTCTCGCGACAACGACTTCTACCGGGAGTGGAACGGGGTGTCCCGGGACCGTGCCGTCTTCGCGGCATGGATCAGGGAGAACGTGCTGAACAGCGAAGGAGCCGTGACCCGATGACCGAGACGACGACTTCGGGGGCGGACCGCACCGCCGCTGCCGCGGCTGGGGATTTCACCCGTGACGAGGTGATGGAGGTGACCGCGGCACGCGCGCTGGCCGGGGTCAGGACGTGCCTGGCCGGGGTCGGCATCCCCAGCACCGCCGCCAACCTTGCCCGGAAGACGTTCAATCCCGAGCTCGTCCTGATCTACGAGTCCGGCACCATCGGCGCCAAGCCCACCTGGCTTCCGCTCTCCATCGCCGACGGCGAACTCGCCGACACCGCCGACCTCGTGGTGCCGATGCCGGAGATGTTCAACTACTGGCTGCAAGGGGGCCGGGTGGATGTCGGCTTCATCGGCGCCGCCCAGGTGGACCGTTTCGCGAACATCAACACCACCGTCGTGGACCGCGGTCCGGACCTGCCCGAGGGGCGGCTGCCCGGCGCCGGCGGTGCCCCCGAGATCGCCGCGAACTGCGGAAAGGTGGTGGTGGTGCTCCGGCACACCACACGCAACTTCGTGGCGCGACTGGACTTCCTCACCACCTTCGGCCACGGCACCGGGCCCGGCGACCGCAAGAAGCACGGCATGCCCGGCGCCGGACCGGTCGCGGTCATCACGGACCTCGGCGTCATGCGGCCGGACCCGGTCACCGCCGAGCTGGTCCTCACCGAGCTGCACCCGGGGGTGACGGTCGACCAGGTGCGTGCCGCCACCGGCTGGGAGCTGAAGACCGCCGACCCGCTCACCACCACCGCACCACCCACCGGTGAGGAACTCGCCGTGCTCCGGTCGCTCAAGGCCGCACCGAACCCCCACAAGTAGCCCCTTCGCCGGGCAACCCCTGCAAGTCCCCCCAGAGAAAGGGCAGTCCCATGTCCAACCCCTTCGACGACGAGAACGGCACCTTCGTCGTCCTGGTGAACGACGAGAACCAGCACTCCCTCTGGCCCGTCTTCGCCGAGGTACCGGCAGGCTGGAATGTCGCGCACGGCCCTGACAGCCGTGCGGCATGCCTGGAGCACATCGAAACCAACTGGACCGACATGCGCCCCGCGAGCCTCGCACGGGCCATGGCCGCCGCCGAAACGTCGCAGTAGGCCGACATCGCATTCGGTTCCCGTAGGAAAGGTGTGAATGTGCCCGCAGTTTCGTGGCTTCGGCGCTATCAGCCGTCGTCCGTGGCCGAGTTCCGTCTGGTGTGTTTTCCGCATGCCGGTGGTTCCGCCAGTTTCTACACTTCCTGGGCACGCCGGCTCGCCCCGCACATCGATGTCCTCGCCGTCCAATACCCGGGCCGTCAGGACCGGTTCGCCGAAACACCGGTCGTAGAGCTGATGGACATGGTGGCGCCCGTCGCGCAGGAGCTGGCGGAGTGGAACGACCTCCCGCTGGCGCTGTTCGGGCACAGCATGGGCGCCGTGGTGGCCTACGAGGTCGCCCGGAGGCTCGAACGGGACGCCGCCGACGGCACCGGATCCCCGTCTCCCGCCTGGTGTTTCGCCTCCGGGCGGGTGGCACCCCACCGCGGGCGTTCCTTCGGCGCCCACCTGCTGGACGACGACCGGCTGATCGCGAGGCTGCGCGGCCTTGAGGCCATGGACGAACGGCTGCTCGCCGACGACGAGTTGCTGCGTCTGGTCCTCCCGGTCGTCCGGGGCGACTGCACGGCGATCGAGACCTACCAGTACGAGCCCGGCGCCGGACTCGGCTGCCCGCTGACCGTACTCATGGGCGACGCGGATCCGCGGGTACCCGCCGAGGACGCCGCCGCGTGGCGGGAACACGCGGCGGGGGAGTACGAGTTGCGGGTCTTTCCCGGCCGCCACTTCTTCCTGCTGGAACACCAGACAGAAATCTTCCGGCTCATCCAGAACCGGCTGGACAGTATCCGCCCGCCCACGCTGACGCTTTGACACTCACCGGTCTGTGCCGTTCCCCAGGAGGAACTCCAGATGACAGTACGGGATATCGCTTATGCCGAGTTGTACACCTACGATCGGGAAGCCACCGTCGACTATTTCTGCTCCGGCATGGGATTCGCCCCGATCGCGGAGGCCGACGAGCCCGGCCGGAGTTCGACACTGCTCCGGCAGGGCGATGCGCAGGTGGTCGTCTCCTCCGGCCCGGACCTGGCGGGTTTCCTGGACGAGCACGGTGACGGCATCGCCGACCTTGCGCTGACCTGCGACGACGTAACCTTGGTCCAGGACACGGCCGTTGCGGCGGGCGCGCGCTTCCTGGGGGCACCGCACGGTGCCCCGGTTGTCTCGGGGTTCGGCGATGTGCGGCACACGCTGATACCCGCGACGGGTTTCGCGGCCGAGGGGAATGGTCTGCCTCCGGGACGCCCGTGGATCTCCGGATCCGCATCGGCCGACGCACGGCAGCAGGCCAAGACCGTGCGCATCCTCGACCACGTCGCGGTATGCGTCGAAGGCGGACGGCTCGCCGAGCGCGCCGACTTCTACCGGAAGGCGTTCGGGTTCTCCCGTTTCTCCTCCGAATACGTGGCCGTTGGCGGCCAGGCGATGGACTCCATCGTCGTGCGGAGTGCGTCCGGCGGCGTCACCTTCACCATGGTCGCGCCCGATCCGGGGAAGGAGCCCGGTCAGCTCGACCGGTTTCTCGCACGGAATTCCGGGCCGGGAGTCCAGCATCTCGCCTTCCTGGTCGAGGACATCGTCTCGGCCGTACGCCAATTCCGGGGCCAGGGCGTGCGGTTTCTGGACACCCCGGACAGCTACTACGACATGCTGGCCGGCCGGCTGCCCGATCTGACCGACCGGATCGAGGCTCTGCGGGACGGGAGGATCCTCGCGGACAGCGACGAGTGGGGCAACTTGCTGCAGCTGTTCACCACATCGCCGTACGAACGCAACACCCTTTTCTTCGAGCTGATTCAGCGGCAGGGCTCCCGGGGCTTCGGCAGCGCCAACATCAGGGCGCTGTACGAGGCGGTCGAGCGCGACCGGCTGTCCACCTCGTGACCGGCCCGAGCTCGCGCGCCACCGCGGTGCGCATGTTCACGCTGGCCGATTACGCGGCGAAGGCCCGGGGCGCGCTGGGGCCCGGGGTCTGGGACTTCATCGAGGGCGGCGCGGGGGAGGAGCGGACGCTCGGGGCCAACACGGCGGCGTTCGACCGGGTCCGGATGGTCACCACGGTGCTGACCGGGACGGGCCGTCCGTCCGTCGCGACGGAGATCCTCGGGCGGACCTGGAAGGCGCCCGTCGCCGTCGCGCCCCTGGCCTACCACGCTCTGGCGTGTCCGGCCGGCCGGGTCGCCACGGCGCAGGCGGCCGGGGCGGCCGGGGTGCCCGTGGTCGTCAGCACGTTCGCGAGCCGTACCTTCGAGGACATCGCGGCGGCGGCCACCGGCCCGCTCTGGCTTCAGGTGTACTGCTTCCGGGACCGCGGCACGACCCGCGAACTCATCAAGCGCGCCGAGCACGCGGGGTTCGAGGCGCTGGTCCTGACGGTGGACACACCACGGCTGGGGCGCCGGACGCGGGACCTGCGCAACGGCTTCCGGCTGCCGGAGGGGATCCTGCCCGGCAACCTGCCCGCCACCGGATCGGGCACCGGGTACGGTTCGCCCGCCGGCCACGCGCTGGCCGAGTTCGACGCCGCGCTCGACTGGTCGGTCGTCGAGTGGCTGCGCACTGTCAGCGATCTGCCCGTGCTGGTCAAGGGCGTGCTCAGCGCGTCCGACGCCCGGCGGGCGGTCGCCGCGGGGGTCGACGGCATCGTGGTGTCCAACCACGGCGGCCGGCAACTGGACGGCGCCCCCGCCACGCTCGACGTACTGCCCGAGATCGCGGCGGCGGTCGCGGGCGCCTGCCCGGTCCTGCTGGACGGCGGGGTCCGCCGCGGCGCCGACGTACTGGCGGCACTGGCGCTGGGCGCCGCCGGGGTGCTGATCGGGCGCCCCGTCCTGCACGGCCTCACGGTGGCGCGGGAGGTGGGCGCACGGCACGTACTGGACATCGTCATCGGTGAGTTGGAGGAGGCGATGACGCTCACGGGCACCCGGTCGGTGGCCGACACCGGGCCCGGGCTGATACGCCCGTCGTTGCCGCACGCGACCCAGCCGACCGGTGTCGTCCCCGTGCCGCGGGCGGCCGACGGCGTACGGCGGGAGGAGGCGGCCCGGGCACGGCCGGGCGCGTCGCCACGACCTGCGCCCCCGCGGCCGACCGGGCCCGGCCCGGGCCTGCGCAAGGAGGACCTGCACGCCAGCCTCCGCGACCCGTTGCTCGACACGATGAACTTCCTCAACGAGATCACCCACCGCTACCCCGAGGCGGTGTCGTTCGCGCCGGGCCGCCCCTACGAGGGGTTCTTCGACAGCGAGGACGTCTTCACCTACCTGCGGCGCTACCTCGACCACCTCGAAGCGGGCGGGTCCTCCCCCGAGCAGATCCGCTCGGTGCTCTTCCAGTACGGCCCGGCCGCCGGGCAGATCCGTGACGTGATCGCCGACTGGCTGCACACCGACGAGGGCATCGACATCGCGGCGGAATCCGTCGTCGTCACGGTCGGCTGCCAGGAGGCGATGCTCCTCGCGGTCCGCGCCCTTGTCTCGGGGCCGCAGGACGTACTGCTGGTCTCCAGCCCCTGCTATGTGGGCATCACGGGTGCGGCCCGGCTGCTCGACGCCCCGGTGACCGCCGTCCCGGAGGGCGCGAACGGCTTCCGCTGCGCGGACCTGGTGGCGGCCATCCGCCGCGAACGGGCCCGCGGCCGTCGCCCCCGCGCCTTCTACCTCGTCCCCGACCACGCGAATCCCTCCGGTACGACGCTGCCGTTGGAGACGCGCCGGGAACTGCTGGCGGTGGCGGCCCAGGAGGACATCCTGCTGCTGGAGGACAGCCCCTACCGGCTGGTGAGTCCGGGGCACCAACTGCCCACCCTGAAATCCCTCGACCGCGACCGGCGGGTGGTCCACCTGGGCTCGTTCTCGAAGACCCTGTTCCCGGGGGCGCGGGTGGGGTTCGTCGTCGCGGACCAGATCGTGGCCGACGCGGCCGGCGGCACAGGACTGCTGGCGGACGAACTGACCAAGCTCAAGAGCATGGTGACGGTCAACACGTCACCGGTCGCCCAGGCGGTGGTGGCAGGCATGCTCCTGTCCACCGACGGCAGGGCGGCGGAACGCAACGCCGACACGGCCGCGTACTACGGCGACGCGATGCGGGTCACGCTCAAGGAACTGGAAGAGGCCCTGCCCGAACCGGAGCGCACGGCCCTGGGCCTCGACTGGAACCGTCCCACGGGAGGCTTCTTCCTGTCGGTGACGGTCCCCTTCCGCACCGACAACGACGCGCTGGTGCGCTCGGCGGAGGAGTTCGGGGTCATCTGGACACCGATGTCGTACTTCTATCCGGCCGGCGGAGGAGAGAACTCCCTTCGCCTGTCGGTGAGTTACCTGGCCCAGGAGGAGATCGAGGAGGGCGTCGCCCGGCTGGCGCGGTTCATCAGGGCACAGAGCCGGGACCGCGCACGGACCGGGACAGCGACGGTTCGGACCTGATGGCGACCACGTGCCCCCGGGTGACGTCCGGCCGTCAGGTTCTCGAAGCCCTCACCACCCCCTGACCCCGCCCCCCCCGGCGAAGGAACCTCCCTCATGCAGTACGTGACCTTGAACAACGCCGTCGAGATGCCGATCCTCGGCTTCGGCGTCTACCGGATCCCCGCCGAAGACACCGAGCAGGCCGTCTCCGCCGCCCTCACCGCCGGCTACCGCCTCCTCGACACCGCCGCCGCCTACGGCAACGAAGAGGCCGTGGGCCGCGCGGTCAGGAACAGCGGTATCCCGCGCGAGGAACTGTTCGTCACCACCAAGCTGTGGATACAGGACGCCCCTGCCGAGAAGAACACCGGGCGTGCCTTCGAGGCGTCGCTGAAGAAGCTGGGCCTGGACTACCTCGACCTGTACCTGATGCACGAGCCCTACGGCGACGTCTACGGCCAGTGGCGTGCCATGGAGGCCCTCAACCGGGAGGGGCGCACCAGGGCGATCGGCGTGTCCAACTTCTACCCCGACCGGCTGATCGACCTGATCGCCAACAACGACATCGTGCCGGCGGTCAACCAGATCGAGACCCACCCGTTCTTCCAGCGGACCGGCTACCAGGACCTGATGCGCGAACACGGAGTACAGATCCAGTCCTGGGGCGGCTTCGCCGAGGGCAGGAACGGCCTGTTCGGCAACCCGCTGCTGGCCGAGATCGGCAAGGAGCACGGCAAGTCCGTCTCCCAGGTCGTGCTGTGCTGGCTGACCCGGCGCGGCGTCGTCGCCCTCCCCAAGTCGGTCCGGCCCGAGCGGATGGCGCAGAACATCGACGTCTTCGACTTCGAGCTCACCGACGACGAGATGGCCCGGATCGCCACCCTGGACACCGACGCGTCCTTGTTCCTGGACCACCACGACCCGGAGACCGTCGCCTGGTTCGCCGAACACCGCTTCGACGGATGACCGCCGCACCCCGGTGACGCTCTGCCTTCGCGCCACCCTTACGACAGGAACCACCGCAGTGACCGGAAGCCGTCTCAGCCGCTCCTCGACCAGGGGGCGGGCGCTGAGCGCAGAGAGCCGTCACAAGGCCCAAATTTGTCATACCGAGTGGGCGCTGTGATGGAAGCGGTGAAGGATGCCGAGCCGGAGCTCGACGGTCCGAGCCTGTGGCGTCAGCGGGACTTCATGCTGCTGTGGAGCGGCCAGACGGTCAGCGAGATGGGGTCGGCGGTCACCCAGATCGCACTGCCGCTGCTCGCGGTCGTCGCGCTCAAGGCGAGCACGTTCCAGGTCGGGCTGCTGACCGCCGCCACCACAGTGGCGTTCGCCGTGATCGCGCTGCCCGCGGGCGCGCTCGTGGACCGGGGCTCCAAACGCTCCATCATGATCGTTTGCAACATTCTCCGCCTGCTGATCATCGGCTCGGTCCCGGTGGCGAGTGCCCTCGGCACCCTGACGATGACGCAGCTCTACGTCGTTGCCGTCGCAGCCGGCGCGTGCACGGTGTTCTTCGACGTCTCGTACCAGAGTTATGTGCCGTCGCTGGTCCGCGCCGAGTACCGGATGGACGCCAACGGCAAGCTGGGGACCACCCAGGCGTTCGCGCAGCTCGGGGGACCAGGGCTGGGCGGGGGACTGACCGCGGTGCTGGGCGCCGCGGGGGCGATGACGGCCGACGCGATCTCCTACGCGGTCTCGGTCGTCTCGATCCTCGGAATCAGGGCGCGCGAGGAGCCGCCGCTCGCGCGGCCGGTGGACGAGACGTTGCGGAGCCGGATCGCGGAGGGACTGGGATTCGTCGTCCGGCACAGAATTCTGCGGAGGGTCGTGGCGTGTTCGGCCACCGTGAACCTGTTCAGCGGCATGAGTCAGGCGCTGACGATGGTTTACCTCGTCCGAGTGCTGCACGTGCGGCCAGGGCTGACCGGGCTCATCGTCGCGGTCGCGGCCGTCGGCGGGGTCGCCGGGGGAGTGTTCGCCGGCCGGCTCGCCAGGAAGATCGGCTCGGCGCGGATCATCTGGCTGTCGATGCTGGTGTTCAGCGCGCCGCAGATGATCGCGGGGGCTGCCTGGCCGGGCTGGGGAGTGCTGCTGTTCCCGCTGGGCTGGGGCAGCGCGTACTTCGCCGGGATGGTGTACAACGTCGCGCAGGTCAGCTACCGGCAGTCGGTGACACCGCCGGAGCTGATGGGCCGGATGAACGCGGCCGTCCGCTGGGTCGTGTCGGGCACACTGCCGCTCGGCGGCATCCTCGGCGGAGCACTCGGCACGCTGATCGGGGTGCGGCCCGCACTCTGGTTGGCCCTCATCGGTGCCTGGGCGGCCGGCTGGTTCGTGTTCTTCTCCCCGCTCCGCCACCTGCGCGATGTTCCCCAGCCCCGGCCCGTGCCCGCGCTCGCCTCCGGTAGTACCCGTTGACGGTGGGCGCGGGGGCGTCGCCGATGTCCACGCATACGGCGTCCGCCGCCCTCACCCCGGAGCGGCAACGCCGAAAAACGCTCACTCAAGGACAGGAACCGACAGGCGCGGCTCCAACTGGACGGGAAGCGTACGGAATCCGTTGACGACTATGGAGTCCAGACGTTTGGCCTGGTCGTACCGGACGATCCGGTGTACCTGGCCGATCAGCTCCTGGAGCACGGCCCGGATCTCCAACTTGGCGAGCTGGACGCCGATACAGTGATGCGGACCGCTTCCAAGCGCGAGGTGACGGTTCGGCGTCCTGGTCAGGTCAAAGCTGTCCGGGTCGGTGAACTCGTCCGGATCGCGGTTGGCCGAGGGCAACCACAGCACCACACGGTCACCACGGCGAATCCACTGCCCGCCGATCTCCGTGTCCTGCCGCGCGGTCCGCACCAGGTGCGTGGCACTGGCCGTCCATCTCAGGATCTCGTCCACGGCTGTGGGAATCACCCGGCTGAAATCGTCCCGCAGCAGGTCCCACTGGTCTGGGTGATCGATCAGTGAGTGAATGCCCCCGGACAGCGCCAGGCGAACGTTCTCGGTGCCGCCGACCAACAGGTTGTCACAGTTCAGAACCACCTCCTCCATCGGGAGAAGCCGACCCTCGAACTCGATCCCGGCCAAAACACTCACCAGGTCGTTGCCCGGGTGCTCACGACGCTTCTCCACGAGGGAACTGAAGTAATCGAGGATTTCCAGGTGCGCGATACTGCGCTCGACCGCGGTCGCCGCGCAGAAAGCGTCCATTGACCAACCGGTGACCGCGGCCCGGTCATTCGTGGGTATGTCAAAGAACGTCCACACCACTTCCAGCGGAAGCCTCGCCGCGACTTCGGTGACGAAGTCGACGCGAGACTTCGACACGGCATCGGACACGACGATGCGTGCGGCGGTGCTCATCGATTCTTCCAGCAACCGGAGATTTCGAGGAGCGAACCAGCCGGCGACCGCGGTACGCAGGGTGGCGTGCCGCGAATCGTCCGACAGCGCGAGGGTCCTGTTGCTGCCCGGATCGTCCCCCTGCGCCATGGGCCGGAGCAGGATCCCGGACGACGAGGTGAACACATCCGCGTTGCGAAGAACCGCCTTTATGTCGGCGAACCGGGTCAGAGACCAGATCGTGCCGAACTCGCCGGCGTCATGTCGGACGACGGGGGCGTTCTCGCGCATCCACTGCCATACCTCAAAAGGGTTGCCGACTTTATAGGTTGCGCCTTCCACAAGGGAACCGATGTCGTATTCCGTGTCGAAGGGGTTGTCGGCCATAGGGTCTTCCTTTCACCGGAGGCGGGCCGTCCGGCCCGCCCGGGGCATGCCCTTCGGGGTTTGTCGTACGGGTGCCGTCCTACGGCCCCGGTCAGCGCCGCACAGCGCCGTCCCGCAAGGGTTCGGCGATGCGGAGGTCCCGGCCCGTCGCGGCCCGTACCTGGTCGACCGTCACGCCGGTCCCAACCGGTCTGCGTGAGCACGGGCCAGGGTGGCGGGGGTGGGGGTGTGGAAGATGTCGCGGACGGTGATGTGGGTGCCGAGTTGGGTCTGGATGCGTGCGGCGAGGCGGATGGCGATGAGGGAGTCGCCGCCGAGGGTGAAGAGGTTGTCGTCGATCCCGACACCCGGCAGACCGAGGAGGTCGGCGAAGAGGGCACACAGGGTTTCTTCCTGCGGGG
>LJCV01000002.1 GCA_001298575.1 Actinobacteria bacterium OK074 | reverse complement strand
GGTGACGGCTGAGTGGTGCGGGTACCAGGGAGTGGGGCGCGGGGGGGGGTGGGGGGCGCGGGGGAGGGGAGGGGCGGGGCGGGGGGGGTGTGTTGGGGCCGGGGGGCTTGTCGCCTCCGATGCTACGGGTGCAACCGGCTCCGGCGCCTCCACCCGAGGGTCCAGTTCCGGGTGGAGATTCGTGGGGCGGTTCCCCACCCCGAACCCACCCGTGCTCCGATCCGCGACGAGGGCTCGGCGCGGGACCGTGGGGTCGTAGCCGAGGCAGCCGATGCACCGGCAACGCACCGGAACCCGTCCCAGGGAGCAGACCCTCATGTCCCAACTCGCCCAAGCGATGATCGTCAACGCCGCCGTGCTCGCCGCCGTGCTGCACACCGACCTGGGGCGGGCGCGCAAGATCGGCCCGATGCGGATCCTGCGCCCCCTCGCCGTGTCCGCCGGCATCATCCCGCTCTTCGTCGACCGCCCGGTCACTCACGGCACCGGACTCACCCTCGAACTCGTCGGCATCGTCGCCGGGCTGCTCGGCGGACTGGCCGCGCTCCTGCTGATGGACGTCCACCGCAGCCCCGAGACCGGGCGCCCGGTCAGCCGGGCCGGGCTGCCGTACGCGGGGCTGTGGATCGTCGTCATCGGCGCCCGCGCGGCCTTCTCCTACGGCTCCGCCCACTGGTTCTCCGCCTCGCTCACCCGCTGGTGCATAGCCCACCAGGTCACCGCGGCCGCCATCACCGACGCGCTGATCTTCATGGCCGTGGCGATGCTCCTGGTCCGTACCGTCGGCCTCGCGATACGCGCGGCACGCCTCCCGGTCCCCGCGACGGCGACCGTCCCGCAGGTCGCCTGACCGCCTGACCGCCTGACCGCCTGACCGCCTGACCGCCTGACCGCCTGACCGCCTGACCGCCTGACCGCCTGACCGCCTGATCGCCTGATCGCCTGACCGCCTGACCGCCTGACCGCCCGATCGTCTGGTCGTCTGGTCGCCTGGTGTACCGAACCGGCAACTTGCCGAATCAGCAACAGGGTTGGCCTGCGGGCCGCCCGTCCTCGCACGATCGATATCGATATCGATATCGATATCGACAGCGGGGCCACTTGCCCGTCCCACTGCCGTATCCCGTTCCACTGTCGTATTCCGTTTCCGTGTTCCGTATGAGGGGCCCGCCCGGAGGAGACCATGCCGCAGTCGTACGACGACCATGACCACCAAGACGGCCAAGGCGCCGGCACCGCCGTTTCGGCCTCCGTCCACCGTCTCGTCCCCTCCCCCGCCGGGCGGATCCACCTGGTCGAGCAGGGGCGTGGCCCCCTCGTGCTGCTGGTGCACGGCTTCCCGGAGTCCTGGTACGCGTGGCGGCACCAGCTGCCCGCGCTCGCCGCGGCCGGCTATCGTGCGGTGGCCGTCGAAGTGCGCGGGTACGGCCGTTCGTCGCGGCCCGCCGCGGTGGACGCGTACCGCCTGGTCGACCTGGTCGAGGACGCCGTGGCCGTCGTGCACGGGCTCGATGAGCGGGACGCGGTGATCGTCGGGCACGACTGGGGCTCGGGCATCGCCTCCACCGCCGCCCTGCTGCGGCCGGACGTGTTCCGCGCGGTCGGGCTGCTGAGCGTGCCCTACGCCCCGCCGGGCGGCCCACGGCCCAGCGAGGTCTTCGCCCACATGGGGCAACTCCTGGGCGTGGAAGGCGAGTTCTACGTCTCCTACTTCCAGGAACCCGGCCGAGCCGAGGCCGAGATCGAACCGGACGTACGCGGCTGGCTCGCCGGGTGCTACGCCGCCCTGTCCGGCGACACGATGCCCGGCCCCGGCGGCCCCGACCCGCACTTCGTGGGGCCGGGCGGGACGTTGCGCGAACAGTTTCCCCAACTGCCTGTTCCCCAGGTCCCCGTGCTGGTCGAGGACCGCCATTACCCCCGTCCGGCCTGGCTCGGTGAGCGTGAACTCGGCTTCTACGCGGGCGAGTTCGAGCGGACGGGGCTGACCGGGGCGCTGAACCGTTATCGGAACATGGACCGCGACTGGGCCGACCTGGCGGAGTTCCGCGGCGCTCCGGTCACCCAACCGTCGCTGTTCGCGGGCGGTGCCCTGGACGCGTCCACGACCTGGCTGGCCGAGGCGGTCGAGGCGTACCCGAAGACCCTCCCGGGGCTGTCCGCGTCGCACATACTCGACGGCTGCGGCCACTGGATCCAGCAGGAACGCCCCGGCGACGTGAACCGGATTCTGGGGGAGTGGCTGGCGTCGCTGCCGTCGTAGACATCGGCTGTCGTCACCACCGGCCGCGCTTCCCGTCCCCTCCCGTCCCAATTCCTGTCCCCCCGCCCGATTCCCGTCCCCCCGCCCGCTTCCCGTTCGCGTGGGTTGGGTCAGGAGCCGGGCGAGGGCACCTTCTCGAAGCGGGCGAAGATTCCGGCGCTGATGGACTTGCCCAGCAGGAAATCGGTGCCGTCGAGGACGGCGTCGGTGGTGGAGCCGGTGAAGTCGTAGCCGCTTTGGCCGCCGCCCGACGGGGATGGCCCACCTGACCCGGATTCGCCGAACGGGCCGCACCTCGCACCCCGCGCCCCGCACTACTTTGGCGTCCGCACCCCTTGGGGTGATCGTTCCGGGGCGGGTCTACGCTGGTCGATCGTGAACCCCGCTGCCGACACCCTCGCGTTGCCCGCCCTGACCACCGCCCGGCTGTTCACCACCTGGCAGGTCGACTGGTTCGGCTGTGCGCTGGTGCTGCTGTTCGGGGGGCTGTACGGCTGGGGCGTCGTCCGGGTCGTACGCGGGGGCGGGCGGTGGTCGGCCGGGCGTACGGCGGTGTTCGGGGTGGTCGGGCTCGGGGCGATCGTGGTCGCGACGATGTCGTCCCTCGCGGTGTACGACCGGGTGCTGTTCTGGCCGGCGGCGGTGCAGAACATCGTGCTCGACCTCATCGCCCCGCTGGGGCTCGCGCTCGGGGACCCGTTGACGCTGGCCCGGCGTGCGCTGCCCGGACCGGCGGGGGAGCGGCTGGGGCGGGCGATGCGCGGGCGGGTCGTACGGCTGCTGACGTACCCCCTGGTCAGCACGTTCCTGGTGCTCGCCTCCGAGCTGTGCATCTACTTCACGCCGTACTTCGAGACCGCGTTGCGCCACGAGGGCGTGCACCGGCTGATGTATCTCCAACTCCTGCTCACCGGCAGCCTGTTCGTGCTCCCCATGCTCAGCCGGGAGGAGCTGTTGCCGCGGTGGTGCAGCCATCCGGTGCGGGCGCTGCTGGTCTTCGTGGACGGGCTGGTGGACGCGGTGCCCGGGCTCGTCGTGATGACCACCGGCACGCTGGTCGCGGGCAGTTGGTACGGCGCCCAGGACCGTGACTGGGGGCCCAGCCCGCAGCGGGACCAGCAGTTCGGCGGCGGACTGATGCTGGCCATCGCGGAGTTGGTGGGGCTGCCGTTCCTGCTCGCGGTGTTCGTGGAGTGGGTGCGGGCGGAGCGGGTGCGTACCGCCGTACTGGACCGGCAGTTGGACGAGGAGTTGGCTGCGGCGCACGCCTCGACTCCGGCCCCGTCCACAGCTTCGGCCCCGACCGCGGCTTCAGTCCCGACCGCGGCTTCGGTCCCGGCCACGGCCACCGACTCGGGCTCCAAGTCTGCTGCCCCCGCGGACACGTCCGCTGCCCCCAACCCCGGGCTCACCCGGCCCTGGTGGGAGACCGATCAAGGGGTGGTCGGGCAGCGGATGCGCGGTCCGGAGCAGTAGCCGATCGCTGGTCGATCGTTCCGGCTGGTCGATCGTTCCGGCTGATCCGGCTGATCCGGCTGATCCGGCTACTCCGGTTCCCAGGACGCGAGCAGGTCGAAGTGCTGCCGGTCGCCTTGGAGTTGGAGGGAATCCAGCGGGATACGGGCGTACAGAGCGAGGACCAGGTCGCTGGCCGTGCCCCGGGCGGAGGCGTCCGGGGCGTCGGGCGTGGGGAGGTGGGTGGTGCGGGCGCCGTCGCCGGAGAGTGAGAGGCGCCAGGAGCGGCCCTCGGTGGCGTGGTATTCGACGGTGGCGGGCTTGTGCGGCCAGGCTTCCGTCGTCGCGCAGCAGGTGGAGAGGAACTCGTCGACGCCGTCGAGCGCGGCTTCGTCCGGCAGCGGTTGCGGCGTACCCAGGGTGGCCTGGGCGTCGTAGGTGTGCACCGCGGCCTCCTGGAGCTGGTGCCGGGCGACGGCGCCGGAGGTCTGCGGCGACTCCGACGTACCCCACCAGGTCCAGCAACCCCGGTCCGGCCCGGCCGCGCGCAGTGCGCCCAGCAGGTGCTCCGTCGACTCGGCCGACCAGGCCAGCAGGGCCTCGCGCTCCCGGGGCGCGCCCGCGCCGATGTCCGAAGGCTTTCCGACCGAGGGCACGTCGGAAGAGTCCGCGGCGACGATGGCCGCCCAGCGGCGGTGGACCCCGCCCAGGTGGTGCGCCAGATCCAGCAGCGTCCAGTCGGGGCAGGTCGGTACCCGCGCGTCGAGGCTGGGCGCGGCGGTGATCGCGGCGCGGAACGCGGCCGACCGTTCGTCCGTCAGGCGCAGCAGGGCGGGGAAGTCCGGAGTGTTCGCCACGGGTATTGCCACGCCGAAGGTGTATCACCGTGCTTCGGCGACGGAAAGCGAATTTCTTGCCCGACGGGGCCGGTACGCGGTGGGCACTCGGTACCGGTGACGTGGAATGCCGTCGCACGTACGGCAGTTGACCCCACCATGACTCAACGACCCGCAGCCGCAAGCGTCCTGTCCGACGACGTGCTCTCCGGCCTCCTGGCCGGTCAGCGGTTCGGCACGCTCGCCACCAACAAGCCCAGTGGGCACCCCCACTTGACGACCATGCTCTACCACTGGGACCCCGGGACCCGGGTCCTGCGGTTCTCGACCACCGCCGACCGCGTCAAGGTCAGACATCTGCGGCGCGACCCGCGGGCGGCGCTGCATGTGCCGGGCGGTGACGTGATGTCGTTCGCCGTGGCGGAGGGCGAGGCCGAGGTCTCCGAGGTCACGGCGGTGCCGGGGGACGCGGTGGGGCGGGAGTTGCTCACGGTGGTCCCGGAGGAGTTCTGGGCGGCGGCGAACGAGCAGGAGTTCCTGGAGCGGCTGGTCGCCGAGCGGCGGGTTGTGGTCCGGCTGCGGGTGGGGCGGTTGTACGGGACGGTGCTTGACGCCAACGGGTAGGTGTTCCGGGGGAGTTCGGGGGTGCTCGGAGCTTTTCTGGGATCGGGGGATGCGGTCGCACCTGCCGCCGGTCGCACCTGCTGCCGGTCGCACCTGCCGCCGGTCCATTCGGCGGCGGATCCACACGCCGGCGGATCCCCCCCCGGACGGACGCCCTGTCACGGTCCCGCTGGGCTGACCGACAGAAGCCCCCCGTGCCAAGCCCCCGCGCTTGAGCCTCCGTGCCAAACCCCCGCGCTTGAGCCCCCGTGCCAAACCCCCATACATAGGCCCCCGCTCAGTCCCGCAGCATCGCGCGCGGTGTGAGGGCCAGGACGCAGGCCGGGGCCACGGTGAGCGTGAGGGTGAGCGCGAGGGGGGTGCCGTCGGCCAGGGCGAGGAGTGCGCCGGGCAGGGCGACGCGTTCGTAGAGGTGGAGTTCGGTGGCGCGGGCGAGGCCGTGCGGTGCGGTGCGGGCGAGGAGGAGGCAGGTCGCGGCGAGCAGGACGGCCGTGGTGAGGAGGGTGACGTACAGCGTCGTCGGCGGGTGGCCCGTGATGCCGGGGGTGAGCGCGGCGAGGGCGTAGGCGAGGGCCGCGCAGGCCGTCATCGTGGCGACGGTGCGGCGCGGGCCGACCCGTACGGGGAGGGTGCGGCAGCCGACCGCGCGGTCGGTTTCGAGGTCGCCGAGGGCCAGCAGGGTGTTGCTGAACGTGCCCTGGAGGCCGAGCGCGAGGGCGGGCGGCCAGGTGGCGGGCGGGGGCCAGGGGGCGGTGAAGGTGGCGGCGGTCAGCAGGGCGAAGGTCCAGGCGGACAGCCCGATCGCGAGGTCGCCCCACAGCCCGGCGTCCTTGAGCCTGCGCGCGTACGCGGCCTGCGCGAGGACGGCCGCGGCGATGAAGAGCAGCCCGTGCCAGTTGACCGCGGCGGTCACGACGACGGTGGCGACCGTGCCGAGCACCGCCAGGTTCCGCGCATGGGTTCCCGGCAGCCGCCCGGAGGGGATGGGGCGGTGCGGCTTGGTGACGATGTCGTCGTGGCGGGTGAGGTAGTCCGCCGCGTACAGCCCCGCGCTCCACGCGACCAGCGAGTTCACCATCGCCGGCACCACGCGGTCCGGCACCACGCCCCCGCCCGGCCCGGCGAGCACGGCCCCCAGCCCGGCGACCAGGGGGACGGTGACGAGGTCGTACGGGCGCAGGGTCTCCGCGTGCGCGGCCAGTCGGTGACGCAACAGGGGGGTGGGGATAGGGAGTTCTGAGGTGAGAGCTGGTTCGGGGCCGCGTTGGACGGGGACGGCTCCCGGCTGCTGCTCGGTCTCGACGTCCCCCTCGCCCCCGGACCTCTCGCCCAACTCCCCTCCCTCCGCTGTCGTCACGTGGTCACCGGCTCGGGCAGCGTGGCCGTCGGGCGGTGGCGGACCGTTTCCGCGAGTGCGGCCAAGTGGGCGGTGCCGGGGCCGGGGGCGAGGGCGTCGAGGGCCCGCAGGCAGTGGTCCACCTGCTCGTCGACCAGGGCGTATACGGCGGCTACGGCTCCGGTGCGGCGCAGTACGCCGGCCATGAGCGTACGGGCGTGGGAGGTGGTGGCTCCGCGGTCGTCCGCCGCCGCAACCACTGAGGTTGCCGATCCCGTTCCCGAGGCTGCCGATGCCGATGCCGATGCCGTTCCCGTTCCCGATCCCGTCAGCAGCTCCTCGATGAGCAAACGATCCGCCACGTCCGCCCGTTCGTACGCGAGCAGGACCGGGAGGGTCGGGCGCCCGTTGGCGAGGTCGCTGTCGGCCGGTTTGCCCGGTGCGTGGGGCGGGGTGTCGTAGGGGAGGAGGTCGTCGCGGGCCTGGAAGGCGAGGCCGAGGGCGTGGCCGTAGCGGGCGAGGGCGTCGGTGCTGGACGAGGACGCGCCCGCGAGGATCGCGCCGACGGCGCAGGCGCCGCTGAGCAGCGGGGAGGTCTTCAGGCCCGCCATGCGCAGGTACGCGCGCACCGGCAGCCAGGGGGTGCCCGCCTGGTCGAGTTCGAGGGCGGCGCCCCGGCACAGTTCCAGGCCGGCCCGCGCCAACACCTGGCACGCGCGCACGATCCGGTCGGCGGGCACGCCCCGTTCCGCGCACGCGGTCAGCAGTTCGAACGGCTGGAAGAGCAGCGCGTCGCCGCCGAGCACCGCCCGGTGCAGGCCGAAGCGCTGGTGGACGGCGGCCCGGCCGCGCCGCTCGGTGTCGCCGTCGATGATGTCGTCGTGCACCAGGCTGCCGGTGTGCAGGAGTTCGAGCGCGGCGGCGGCGGGCAGCACGGCATCGGCCGCCGTCCGGCCGCCGACCGCCAGCGCCGACTCCACCACCAGCAGCGGACGCAGCAACTTGCCCGGCGGCAGCAGCGCGTGCCGGTGCAGCGCGGCCAGTTCGGCGGCCCCGGCGGCGACCGCGGCTTCGAGTTCGTGCAGCAGGGCGGGGCGGGCCCCGTGGTCGTGGGTGATCAGCACGAACCGCTCAACGAGGCGGCGGCCCCGCCGGTCACCGAGTTCGACGCGGGCTATGAACGGGTCGACGAACGGCTCGACGAATGCGTCTATGAACGGCTCGATGAATGGGCCAATATGCGCTCTCGGGGCTCTAGTTGGTCTACGTGCCCGGACGCGACCCGGGTGGCGGATGCTCACAAAGCGGTGACACGAAGGAGACGGAACCGGCTCCTTACATCGCCCATACTGAACACATGAGCGACCACCACCACGACGACACGTCGTCCCCCGAGCCGTCGCGCCACAGCGGAGACTCCTTCGACCTGGTGACGTTCGTCAGAGGCATCCTACGGTGGGAGACGTGGGCCATCCTGGGGCTGCTGATCGTGCTGTGCGCGGTGTTCAGCTGACGGGTCGCTGTGCGGGCTGTCCCGCGGCCTGTCGTGCGGGCTGTCCTGTGGCCTGTCGTGCGGCCTGTCATGCGGGCTGTCCTGCATCCGGCGCTACGGTCATGGGGGCGCGCCGAGGCCCCAAGTAACCCGCACATGTACGGGGGTTGGCCCGCCGATGTGCCCCGGACGTCGATCTTCCCGGGTTCGCGTGCGGGGCCTGTTTCCGGGGTGTTCGGTCACTAGCGTCCCCGTCGTGCGGACAGAGCGGCAGGCTGGGCGGCAGGCGGGGAACGCGGCGGCGGACACGGTGGCCGGCGACCGTAAGGGGAAGGCCCCAGCCACGGTTCCCTCCCTCAACCCCCTTGTCGGGAGCGGGAGTTCGGACCGTTCGCTCGCCGGTCTCCAGCGGACCGCGGGCAACGCGGCCACCACGCTGGCGCTCGGCGGGCAGCGGGGCACCGGCGCCCGGGGGCGGGGCGCCAAGTTCACCCCCGCGCTCGGCGGTCTCACCGAAGAGCGTGAATTCGCCCTGCCGCCCTACCTGTTGGACCTGGAGTCGGGCGGCCTGTCCACGGCGTACGGGGTGCGCGGGCACGCGGCCGTGGGGCGGCGGCTGGCCGCCCTCGTGGGCGCGGCCGACGGGAGCGACGACGGCGAGGTCGTCCGGATCGTCGCCGAACTCGCGGGCCGCCCCGAGTCGTTCTACGGACAGGGGCGCGCCTTCGCCGTCCAGGGGCGCACCCAAGGGAACGCCCGCGGGACTTTTGACGTCACCGTACGCATCACCCGCGGCCCCGCCGACCACCCACCCGTGTTCATCGAGCCCGAGACCACCGACCCCGAGGGCAAGGACACCAAGGTCGACGTGCAGCACAACACCGCGACGGCGGTGGGTACTTCGGCCGGGAACACGTCGAGCAAGGGCGCGGGCGGGGCCGCCTTCGCGCTGGCGCCCGTCGCGCCCGGGCTGTGGGTGGGCGGCGCGGCGCAGGGCAACGTGCAGCCGTGGCAGTCCTCGCGGGAGTCGCGGCGGCAGAAGAACGTGGCCGAACCGCGGGTGCTGCGCAGCGACAAGGGGTCGGTGGAGGCGCTGCGGCACGTGCGGTTCGTCGTCGAGGTCAGGCAACGGGGCGCGCGGGACCGGGAGTTGAGCGGGGACGGCACGCTCACGCAGCGGGTGCCGACCGAGCATCTCGTGCCCGCCAGGACCGCCGGGGCGCGGCCCGATCCGGCGCCCCTGCACGCGGATCCGGCCACGGCGGCCGAGCGCGCCCGGCAACTCTCGCTCGCCGACTCCTTCGCGCCGGTCGCCGTGCACGACACCGCCTCGCCCGCGCAGGGCGGCAGCGGACTCTTCGACGCCGTCGCGTCCGTGCTGCTGCCGTCCGCGACCGCGCTCGGGCCGCGCGGCCGGGCCCGGCTGTACGAGGCGACCTCGACCACGACCGTCCTGGAGGACCTGCCCCGGCTGCTGCGCGACGGCGTCGTCGGCGAGGACCTGTCCGGCAAGGACGGCCTCGCGGGCTCGTACCGCATGCGCGCCGCGGTCACGCACCTCGCGCCCGGCTGGTCCATCGGCAAGACCCAACTGCGCACCCACGGACAGGTTCAGCACACGGCGAGCGACGGCGCGGGCAAGGGGCGCGCGGCGCTGGGCGGGGCGAGCGCGGCCGTCGGCGTGGGCGCGCTCGCGAACGCCGCCGCCGTGCGCGGCACCGTCATGCCGCTGGTCGGCGCCCGCCAGGCCCGGCACTCGGTGAACGAGCAGACGGTGTCCGCCCGGCAGGGCGCCGAGGTGCGCGGCGAGAAGGTGCTGTACCGGGGGACCGTGCGGTTCACGGTGGAGGGGACGGGCCGTCGTACGGGCGCGATGGTGCTGAACCCCCAACGGCGGGTCGCCACGCACGACATGGAGGTGTGGATCAGTCTCCGGGCCGACGAGGCGGGCCAGTTGGGGCTGCCGCTGCCGGACGGCGTGACGGCGACCGAGTTCATCAGCAAGCCGAAGCGGAAGAGGAAGCGGGCTGTCCCGGAGGGTGCTGAGACCGCTTCTGGGAGCCAAACGGCCGCTGTGGACGAGGAGTTGGAGGACGTCGAGCGGCGGTTGCCGTTCGGGGCGATGGGCAACAGCGTGACCCTGACCCAGGTCGACACCGGCCCGCTGGTGGACGCCGTGCTGCGGCTGTTCGCGACCGATTCCCGGCTGGCCGGTTACCTGCCCGCGTTCGGTGCGGACGCGCCCGCGCCGTTCACGACCGACGAGGAGCAGGAGAACCAGCGGCGCAACTACCGCGAGCTGATGGCCGCAGTCTCGGAGACCAACCTCCGGGTGAACAAGGAGCAGTTGCTGTCCACCGGCATCCGCGCCCGGCTGCGCCGCAAGTCCCGGATGCACGCGCACGACGTCCAGGTGCGGATCACGGGCGCACTGCGCGAGACGGGCTACGAGGGCGACGTCAAGGACTGGATGGTCCGCAGCCACTCCGGTGTCGCCTCCAACGCGCAGAGCGGGCGCAGCAGTTCGCGCGCGATCGGCGGGACGGCGCTGGCGCAGGCGCGGCTGGTCCCGGGCGTGCTGACCGGCACGGCCCGCTACGAGAAGCTCCGCTCGACGACGCGGCGCGGCCAGGCCGGCCCCACCACCCGCACGGACGTCCTGACCAACGGCGCCCAGGAGGCGGCCGTGTTCGGCGCGGCGCTGGGGCTGGGCGTGGAGGTCACGATGACCACGCGGCCACGGAAGTTCGCCCGCGCGGTGACGCCCGGCGCCCCCGGCCGGCACGCGCCACAGCCGCAGCGGATCGACCAACTCGCCGTGGACGAACAGGACGTACGGCTGATGACGCCGACGGAGTTCACGCTGGACGAGGAGGAGAAGGCGGCCCTGGACCAGTCCACGGCCACCCGCAAAGCCCAACGGCCGGACTTCCCACGGGAGTTCAAGGCGGAGGGCATCGGCGACCTGGCGACGCTCGTCCCGTCGAGGACGGTCAGACGGGCCCTGAAGGACTGGCAGTTGGTGGAGTCGGTCGGCGACGGGCAGGCCGTCCGGGACCTGGCCTTCGAGCTGCTGTCCCGGGCCGCGGCCCGCAGCGACGGCGTCCGACGCGACCCGGCACTGGAGACGGAGGGGCTCGCGCCACGGCTGGCGATCGAGGAACGGTTCAGCCCCAAGGCGATCACGGCGGCGCTGCGGCAGGCGTCGTCGGCGGGCTGGGTGGTGAAGAACCTGCGCTACCAGCGCCGCCTGGCCGCGCTCAACGGGGCGGTGGGCACGCGGTTGACCCTCTCCAACCCCCGTTTCGTGCACGAGAGTCGAGCGGGCGCGGGCGCCCCCGGCACGGAGACGTTCGTGCTCGGCGGCCACCAGGCGACCGGGCAGGAGGGCAGCGGCACGACGACCACCGTGCAGGGCGGCGCGACGTTCGCGGAGCAGGGCCCCGAGTGGCGCACGGGCCAGGGCGGCGCGGGCAGCCGCAGTAAAACCCGGGGCGGGGCAACGGCGTTCAGCCTCTCCGGCACGGTCGAACGCAACGCCCACACCCCGAAGAAGAAGCCGCTGTACCTGGTCCACTGCGACCTCGTCGTCGGCATGGTCGCCGAAGTGGAGGCGGACCGGGGCCCGTTCAAGGGCGGCCCCTACGTGGAGAAGCGCGCCCGGACCATCCCCGCGACGGCGGCGGTGTGGCTGACGGCGGAGCAGCTGCGGGCGGCGCGGCGGTCGGGGGCGCTGGGGCGGGGCTTCGAACTGCCGGAATCGGCAAGGGAGTCGACACGGGAGCCGGTGGCGGAGGGCGTGGAGTCGGCCCCCGCCAGTTCCCCCGAGACCCGCCCGAGCCCGACACTCCCCACCTCCACCCCCCTCGGCTTCGGCATGATCGAGGAAATGCCGGACTGTGTCCCCCTGTTGGACGGCTTGCGGTCGTCGCTGCGGGCGGCGGCCCGGAAGGATTTGGCCGAAGGTCTGCTACCGAGGCAGCAGTTGAAGGACCGCAACGACAACGTGCAGCGGTTGCTGCGGGTGTTGGACCGGGACGGCAGCGCCGGACTGCTGTCGAGCGCGATGGACGGCGGCGTGACCGTGGAACTTCTGGACGGCCGCAACACCCCGTACTGGGCGGTGTTCAAGGTCCGCCGCCGGGGCGAGGGCACGTTCCGCGGGATGGCCGACGACGGCCGGGACCTGGAGTACATCACCTCGGCGGCCTCCCAGAAGGCCACGACGCGGGACGAGAGCGTGGTGCGCGGGGCGGAGGGAATCCTTGCCGGTTCGGGCAAACCGGACGGCGGGGCGGGGCAGTTGAAGAGTCTGGGCGGGGCGGCCGGGCTCGGCATGTCCGCGAGCGAGTCGCACCGCGGCGGTACGGCGGGCCGCGCCCAGCTCGGCGTGAAGACGGTGGCGGAGGGTACGGCGAAGGCGGCGCGGATGCGGCTGCTGGTGGAGCCGGTGCTCGAACTCCACAACGCGAAGGGGCGGTTGGCGCTGGCGTCGCTGGGCGCGGGCAAGGGGCTGACGTTCCGCATCCTCCAGAAGGACCTGGCGGCCCTGAACAACGTGGAGCGCGTGGCGGCGCCGGGCCCGTCCCTGGACACGGACCGCACGAACGCGGACCGCTACGAGCAGTGGCACGCGGCGGGCGAACGGCTGCCGCTGGAGGCCCAGGTGAACGGCTTCCAAGGCGCGCCGAGGGTACGGGAGTTGGTGAAGGCGGCGGTCAAGGCGGCGGGCGGAAGCGGCCGTTACGCGACGCCGGGCCAGTCGGCCGCGTACGTCCTGGAGGAGGCGATCTCCACGGAGTGGCTGACGTCCGCACTCCCGCTGCTCACCACAGCGGGCGCGGACCTGCCCCCGGTGCACGCGACGGGCGCGGAGGGCCAGGACTTGAGGGCCTCGATCCACGCCCGCCTGCGCGCGGCGAAGGAGCTGGGCCCGGGCGACAAGATGACCTTCGAGACGGTGGCCCAGAGCGACCTGGACGCCCCCCGCCCCACCCAGACCGACGGCCAGACCGCCACCGACCACGGCCGCGCGGCCCGCGGCCTGGCCGGCGCGGGTGTGCTGAACGCGGAGGAGTTCCGCCTCAACCAGCTGATGGCCAACACGGACGGCGCGGGCGGCGCGACGGACCTGACGGCCAACTCGTCGGGCTCGATGCCCCTGCACAAACCGAAGGTGGAGTCGGTGCTGGTCCAGTACACACTCGACCTGCTCGTCTCCGCCACGGTGACCAACCGCGTCCGCTCGGGCCGAACCACCACGGCGGTACGGGAGTTGACGCTACCGACGCCGGTGGTGATCCGGATGCCGCGGATGCGACGGGGGGTACGGGGGCCTTCGGCCAGGCCCGAGTGAGGCTGGTGAGGCCCGCGACGAAGGCGAACCAGGCCGGGCCGTCCAAGCCCGAAGGAGAGCCCGCGACTTCACCCGGCGGAGGATTCGGCGCCCCCGTCCCCCTCCTCATCGACCACCCCGTACCCCGGCACCGACGGCCACCGAACCGTAAGCACCACGGACTCCTCCTCCGCGTACCAGGAGTGGTCGACGCTCTCGCCCCATCTCCCCCGCCTCGCTGTGGCGAGGGTCGGGCGCCCCCTTGAAGTGGCCGAGCAGCCAACCCCCGTCCAGCGCCGCGTCCTTGCCCGCGTTGCCGACGTACACCGTGTCGTTCATGGAGGTGGAAGGTACCCGTAACTCCGTCGCGTCGGGCAACCCGAACTTCGTACAGTCCTCCCCATGCCCGAGTTGCAGCCCCTCCGTCTCGAACACGGCCCCGCGCTCCTCTCCTTCGAGGAAGAGAACCGGGCCTACTTCTCCGCGACCATCTCCGACCGGGGCGACGACTACTTCGCCCAGTTCGACGAGCGGCTGCGTGACCTGCTGGCCGAACAGGACGCCGGGGTCTGCCGTTTCCATGTGGTCGTCGGCGATGCGGGGGACGTGTTGGGGCGGGTCAACCTGATGGACGTCGCGGACGGCGGTGCCGAACTCGGGTACCGGATCGCGGAGCGGGCGGCCGGTCGGGGGCTCGCGACCTCGGCCGTGCGGGAGTTGTGCGGGCTGGCCGCCGGGCCGTACGGGCTCGTCGCGCTGCGGGCCCGCACCACCCTCGACAACGCCGCCTCCCGGACCGTGTTGGCGCGTACCGGGTTCGTCGTCGATGGCGAGACACGGATCTCCGGGCGGCCCGGGCTGACCTATCTTCGCGATCTTGGGGATTTCGCCGTTGCGGGTGGGGCAGCGCCTAGGAGGTAGGCGGCTGGCCCATGGTGCGCGTGGGGCCGCCTCGGCGACCGTCGGCTACCGCGACCGTCGGCTACCGCGACCGCCGTCTACCGCGACCGCCGGCTACCGGGCGGCCTCGCTCCCCTCGGCCTCGCCCTCCCCGTCCCCCGCCCCCATCCGGCCCACCATCTGGTCGCTCCACGCCCGAATCGCCGCAGCCTGCTCCGGCGTCAGGGTGTCCAGGAAGTGGCGGCGGATGTTGTCCCCGTGTCCGAGGATCGCGTTCTCGGTGGTGTCGTGGCCCTTGGGGGTCAGGCCGATTCGGGTGCGGCGGCCGGCGGCTCCGGACTGGGTGCGTTCCACCAGGCCGCGGTTCTCCATCCGGGTCAGCTGGTGCGAGAGGCGGCTCTTCTCCCAGGCCAGGGACTCGGTCAGCTCGGCTACGCGCATCTCGCCGCCGGGCGCCCGCCACAACGTCATCAGCACGCTGAACTCGGCCTTCGAGATGCCCGCGTCGCGCTGTAGACCGCGCTCCAGCTCGCGGGCGAGCAGGCGTTGCGCGAGCATCCAGACCTCCCAGAGCTCCCACTCCTCGGGGGCCAGGGTGCGGGGGTGCGTCGCCATGGCGCGATCATATCGGGCGAGGGTGGGAGTTGACACGTCAACTTTGGGGTCTAGAGTTGACGTGTCAACTCCATCGACCCCGTCGACCCTGTTGACCCCGTCGACCCCGTCGACCCCGTCGACCTCCTCGACCCCCCTGGAAGGGGCACCATGACCCTCCGTATCGGCATCATCCTCAGCAGCACCCGCCCCGGGCGCCGTGGCGATCAGATCGCCTCCTGGCTGCTCGACACCGCCCGCGCCCATGGTGGCGCCGACTACGAGCTGATCGACCTCGCCCACCACGGCCTCGGCAACCTCGACGAGCCCGGCAATCCCAACCTCCAGCAGTACGAGCACGCGCACACCCGCACGTGGTCCCAACTCGTCGACGGCTTCGACGGGTTCGTGTTCCTCGTTCCGGAGTACAACCACTCCTATCCCGGCGCCCTCAAGAACGCGCTGGACTACGTCTACCGGGAGTGGAACGACAAGGCCGCCGGCATCGTCAGCTACGGCGGCTGGGCCGCCGGGGTGCGGGCCGCCGAGGCGCTGCGGCTCGTGCTCGCCGAACTCCAGGTCGCGACCGTCCGCGCCCAGCCCGCCGTCGCCCTCATCCCCGCCTTCGCCACCGGCTCCTTCGTCCCGGCAGCGGGGCTCGACACCGCCGTCCACGGCATGCTCGACCAACTGACCGCCTGGGCGGGGGCGTTGCAGGGCCTGCGGGAGGGCCGGGTGGCACCTCAACCGGCCTAGGCCGCTGCTCAACCGGCCTGAGTCGCTGCTCGACCGAGCTGACCGGCCCAACTTGCCTGCTACTCACCACCCTTCGTCAGCATCCCGACCAACTCACCCACCAACTCCTCCGTAAACGGCCGCCGTACCGCCAGCAGCCGGTACCACAGCACCCCGAACACCACGTCCAGTGCCGTCGACGGGTCCGGGTTCGGTGGCAAGTCGCCCCGTGCGCGGGCCCGTTCGAGGACGAGCGTCAGGGCGTCCCGGCGGCGGGGCAGGAACTCCGTGCGGAACAGGGTGCCGAACTCCTCGTCGATCTGCGCCTCCGCCATCAGGACGCGCAGGATGTTCGCGATCGTGGGCGTCGACGCCAGGGCGAACGTGTCCGTCAGGAACGCCCTCAAGTCCGCCTCGTACGAGCCCCGGTCCTCCGTCGTCACGTACAACTCGCCCTTCACGGCCAGCGCTTCGAGCAGGACGTGCGCCTTCGACGGCCACCAGCGGTAGATCGTCTGCTTGCCGCAGCCCGCCCGGGACGCGATGCCCTCGATCGTCAGCGACCCGTAGCCGACCTCCGCGACCAGCTCGAACGCCGCCGCCAGGATCGACAGGCGGCTGTCCTCGCTGCGCTTCCGCCCCCGGCCCTGCCCCCGGCCCTGGCCCTGGCCCTGACCCTGGCTTCGGGGCCGGTCGGCGGCTGTTGTCGGAGTGGGTTGCTCGTTCGTGGTCATGGGGCTACTTTAAAACGAGACGCAGCGGTTCGTAAATGCGGCCACCTTGCGACACCTCTTACGACCATGGAGGCACCCCGCCATGTCCACTCCCTCCCCCGACACAGCCACCACCACCGCCCTCGTCATCGGTGGCACCTCCGGCGTCGGCCTCGCCACCGCCCGGCTGCTCGCCGCGCGTGGCGACCGCGTGCACGTCGTGGGGCGCGGCAAGGAGCGGCTCGACGAACTCGCCGTCACCGACCCGGAGTTGGTGCGGCACCAGGCCGACGCCACCGATGGTCCCGCCATCGGCGCACTCGCCGCCGAGATCGGTACCGTCGACCGGCTCGTCCTCGCCGCCAGTGGCAGCGAAGGCGTCGGGGCCTTCGCCGACCTCGACCTCGCCATGCTGCGGCGCGCCTTCGACGCCAAGTTCTGGGCCCATGTCGCCACCGTCCAGGCCGTGTTGCCGTATCTCGCACCCGACGGCTCCGTCACGTTCCTCAGCGCCATCACCGCCCGGACGGGCCTGCCGGGCACCGCCGGTGTCGCCGCGATCAACGCCGCCGTCGAGGCCCTCGTCAAACCGCTGGCCGTCGAACTCGCGCCCGTGCGCGTCAACGCCGTCTCCCCGGGGTACGTCGACACCCCCTGGTGGAGCGGGGTCCCGGAGGACGCCCGGCGTGCGATGTTCGCGCAGGCCGCCGCCGCCCTTCCCGTCCGGCACATCGCCACCGCCGAGGAGGTCGCCGAGGTCGTCGCCCTCGCCGCCACCAACACCAACCTCACGGGTACGGTCCTGGAGGCCGATGGGGGCGCCCGGCTCGCCTCCTTCGGCTGAACCGGCCTTCAGCGCAGGGGACTTGGCCCACTCGCCCCGGTCAGGCGACGCAGTGCGGCGTGGGCCGGTGGGCCCCAGGTGGACTTGCCGCCGGGGCGGCCCTGGTCGCCCGCGTCGCCGATGTGGATGCCGGCGAGGGCGCGCAGCACCGCCCAGCCGCGGGCCCGGCGCAGGGTCGCGGCGTCCGCGGTCGGCCGGTAGGCCGCGTAGCAGCGGTCGACGGCGCCGTCCGGCAGCAGGATCCAGGGCGCGGCCAGGTCGCAGGCCGGGTCGCCCGCGCACAGGTCCCCGAAGTCGACCACTCCGCAGAAAGTGCCGTCCGCCGTAAGGACGTTGGCCGGGTGCAGGTCGCCGTGGAGCCAGTGCGGCGGGCCCGCCCAGGCGGGTGCGGCGACGGCGTCCGCCCAGACCTCGCGGACCGCGTCCGGGTCCGGGATCAGGCCCCGTTCGGTCGCCGAGGCGAGGCCCCTGGCGAACCCCTCGGCGTAGTCGGCCAGCGGCCCGCCGCGGTCCCGGCCCGCGGGTGCCCCGGCGGGCGCGGGGCGGTGCAGCGCCGTCAGGAAGGCGGCCAGGGCGTCGGCCGCGGCCCCGGCGTCCGTCGCGGGCTCCCGGTCGGCGGGCGCGCCCGGCACCCAGGTCGTGACGAGCCAGGGGCGCGGGAACCGTTCGGAGGGTTCGCCCAGGTGCTGCGGGACGGGGACCGGAAGGGGCAGCCCGGGGGCCAGAGTTGGTACCCAGGCGTGCTCCTTGCGCAGCAACTCGTCCGCGGACCGCGTCGCCCACGGCAGCCGGACGGCGAGGTCGTCGCCGAGCCGCCACAACTGGTTGTCCCAGCCGCGCGCGCCGAGCCGCACGGGGCGATCGGCCAGGTCGGGCCGCTGCGCGCGCAACAACTCCCGGACCAACTCCGCGGTCATCTCGGCCATATCGTTCATATCGGTATGGGTCATGCGGAGTCAGGGTAGCCGGTCGTCGATCTTCCGCCCGGGCCCCGAGGGAGGGGCTAACCGGGCCCCGAGGGAGGGGTTACCCGGGCCCCGAGGGAGGGGCTACTCCACCGTCCGCGCCAGAATCCCCAACGTAGCCCGCAGCGCCGTCGGTTGGATGACCGGGAAGGGCAGCCTGCTGCGGTACGGCTCCACGATCCCGCTCCAGTCGTAGTACGACGTCACCAACGTCGCCCCCTCGCCCGCCGGTTCGAGGCGGTAGCCGTAGCGGTGGCCCACCGACGGCTGCACCAGGGGCGAGCTCACCGTCCACTCGATCAGCTCGTCCTGCTCGTACTCGGTGATCTCCACCGTCACGTCGTACTTGCCCAGCGGGCGGTCGCCCAGCGACTCCCGGTCCATGTGGACGACGAAGGTGTCGCCCGCCTTGGCCACGGGCGTGCCCTCCGCGGACTGGAGCATGCCCGAACTGTCGATCGTGACATGGCCGTTGGGCGAACAGAGCAGCTCGAAGACCTTCGCCGGGGGTGCCGCGATCTCCCGCCGGGCCTCCAGCCGCTCCGCGGCCGGCTCCTCAGCCACATGATCAGCCACGTGATCGGCCGTGTGGTCAGCCGTGTTGTCGCTCACTCGTCCCGCACCTCTCTCCGGTTGCCTCTGCCAACCGTCACGTTACGTCTCCCGCCCCAGCACCTCCGCCAGCTCCCCCCGCTTCCGTATCCCCAACTTGCGGTAGGTGCTCGTCAGATGGGTCTCCACCGTGCGGCGGGCCACGTGCAGGAGATCGGCTATCTCGACGTTCGTGCGGCCGTTCGCGGCGAGTTCGGCGATGCGGCGTTCGCTGCCGGTCAGGGCGTGCGAGCCGGTGTGGGCCGAGGTGGTGCGGCGGGCGCCGCCCTCGCGCAGCGCCTCCTCCGCCTGGGTGCGCACGCGTACCGACCCGGTGCGCTCGGCCAGTTCGGCCGCCTCGCGCAGGCTGTCGCGGGCGCGGGCGCGCTCCCCGGCCGCGGTGAGTGCGCGGCCCTGGCGGACGAGGGCGCGGCCGAGTTCGGTGCCGGCGGGGGAGGTGCGCAGCAGCCGTACCGCCTCCTCGGCGAGTTCCAGACCCCGGCGGCCGCCGGTCGCCGCGGCCAGGGCGGACAGGGCACGGCCCACCGTGCGCGGGGTGTTCCACAGGCGGGCCAGGCGCAGTTCCTCCTCCGCCAGGGCGAGGGCCTCCTGCGGGCTGCCCAGCATCAGTTGGCACCACGCGGCGGCCGTGCGCCAGGGGGTGACGACGGGGGTGTGGACCTCGCGGGCGGACTGACGGCGACCGCACTCCAGGAAGTCGTGCAGCGCGCCCGCGGGGTCGTCGCAGGTGGCCCGCAGGACTCCGCGCGCGTAGAGGAAGCGGTTGAACTCCCAGTTGTCCGGGGCGTCCTGGAGGTCGAAGCTGTCCGAGAAGCGCTGCGCTTCGGCGAGTTGGCCCGTCTCCACCAGGGAGATCAGGACGTGCGCGTGCCGGTTGCCGGGGGTGTCGCCCGGCGGGATCGGCAGCCGGATCTCCGCGTTGGACAGGAGCGAGGTGCGGTCCTCGCGGGCGGCGGTGATGTCGTCGCGGGTGTTGAGCAGGGCCCGGCGCATGGGGTGCAGCAGGTCGGGGCGGAGTCCCGTGAGGCCGCGCTCCACCAGCCGTTGGGCCTCGTCGAGTTCGTCGGCCCACTGGGCGATTGCCGCCGCCGTACCCACCAGGAAAGGTTCCGACAGCGGGTCGGCGGGCTCGGCGAGCAGCGTCCGTATGCGTCTCATGGCGTCCTCGGCGGTGGAGAGCCCGGCGGTCGCCGCGTACCGCACCAGGAGCGACTGCCCGGCGGTGCCCAGGAGTTCGGGCGAGCGCTCGGCGGTGTCGGTGGCCAGCCGGTACACCTCCCGCTTCACCACCTGGTCCTCCTCCGAGAGCAGCGCGGACGCCGTCTGGAGGGTGCGCAACAGGTCGGGGTGGCCGGAGAGTTGGCTGTTGACCTCGCGCAACACCTGTACGGCGGCACGGGCCTTGCCGCGGCCCGCCAGCGCCGTACCCAGGGCCATCGCCGCGCGCACCCGGTCCTGCGGCTGGCCCGCCAGGCGCAGCGCCTCCGAAAGGCGCGGGATGCCGGCCGCCGAGCCCTGCGCGGTGAACTCCAGCGAGCCCAGCTCGGTGAGCAGCCGCTGGCGGCGCTCCTCGTCCATGGGTTCGCGCAGCGCGCTGCGCAGATACGCGACGGCGTCGCCCGCGCGCCCCTCGCGCAGCGCGACCCCGGCGGCCTCCCGCAGGATCGCGAACGCCCAGGAGGGCAGCCCGAGTTCGTCGGTGTCCGCCGGGTCGGCGCCCTCGGCCGCGAGGAGTTTGCGGGCGACCTCCTCGGTGGGCGCGCCCCGTCGTAGCAGCGCCTCGGCCACCGCCCGGTGCGCCGCCCGCCGCCGGGCCGCGGGCACGCCGGTGAGCACCGCGTCGCGCAGCAGGCCGTGGGCGTAGCGGGGGCGTCCGAAGGGGTCGAGGAGGAGCAGGCCGAGCCCGGTCATCGCGGTGAGCCAGCCGCTCACGCGCGCCGGGTCGGCATTGGTCAACTCGCCGATCAGCGCGGACAGATCACCGACCGGACACTCCGCGTCGGTGCTTAAACGGCGTTCCATGCCGGGCGTGAGCCCGTCCCAGCCCTCGTCGAGCACGGCGAGGGTGCGCGCCACCTCGGTGGTGACCGGGCCCGCACTGTCCAGCCACCACGCCACGGCCTGCGGATACGCGCCCGGGTACAGCGCGGCGGAGGTCTCCGGCACGTTCTCGGGGGCGCCCGGGTGGCGTCCGTCGCCGCCGAGGTCGTCGAGCAACGCCCGTAGCAGCAACGGGTTTCCGGCCCCGGCGCGGACGCAGTTGGTGATCAGCTGCGGGGAGTCGGTGTCCGGGAACTCCGCCCGCACCAGCTCGGTGGCCGACTCGGCGGTCAGCGGGGCGAGCGTGTGGGCGTGCACGAGGGCGGGCGAGAGGGTGCGGGTGAAGCCCGCGGCGGGCGGCTCGATGTCGTACTGGCTGCGTTCGGTGACCGCGAGCAGCAGGGGCAGCGGCAGCCGGCTGACGTGCCGCGCGGACTCCACCAGCCAGCGGCGCGAGGCCGCGTCGGCCAGGTGTACGTCGTCGACGGCCACGAACAGCGGGCTGTCGGTGGCGTACGCGCGCAGGATCCGCCACAGCGGTTCGGACTGCGCCCGCTCGTCGAGTTCCTCGGGCGTGGGCGGGTATCCCGGTACGGGGCCCAGGAGTTGGAGCACCGTGGTGAAGGGCACCGCGGTGTCCTCGGCGGAGCAGCGGGCGCGCAGCACCCGCATGCCGTGCGCGGCGGCGTCCTCGGCCGCGGCCTCCAGGACGGTGGTGCGGCCGGTGCCGGTGGCCCCGCGCAGCAGCACGAGCCGCCCCGCGCCGCCTCGGGCGCGTTCGGCCTCGGCCGCCAACAGGGCGATGGCTTCGCGGTGTTCGGCTCTCGGTTCGTGCCGGGGCGTGGCAAAGGGGTCGGTCGGGGGTGCGGTCGGGGGTGCGGTCAGGGATCCGGTCAGGGGTTCGTCCCGAAGATCACGCGACGGTCCGGACATCCCAGCCTCCTTTCACGGACGTGACGCTCCTCGCGGTGCAGGACGTTTGCGCGCCGCGCCCGGTGCCGTGACAAGTCCCACGGAAACCGGGCGCGTTGACGGTGCAACCCCCGGCACCGTCATACGCGTAAGGGTCGACGGCCGCGCGGACGCCGAAGTTGTGGCTGCAGCGCGGCTGTCGTCTTTCTGTATCTGTCCGGTGGTGCCGAAGGATTCCCAAGTCACGGAACCCGCCGGTAGGTTCACGCAGGGCGCCGAAGGCAGCCGAAGCAGCCGTCGAAGCAGCCCAGCCGAAGCAGTCGTAGCCGTCGAAGTAACCGACGCCGTCGAAGTAACCGAAACGGACCGGTTCGTCACTGACAACGCTGTCGTGGTCGGCTTCCCGCCGATCTCGTGGTTCTGCTCGTGGTGCTCCACGATTGCGCGAACTGTCCAAATCCCATGAAGGTGAATTAAGCACGCCTGTCACCCGCCCCACAGAGGTGGCGCGCTCGTGAATGACATGGGGGAGACGGTTGCTCAGCACATACCGCACCACACGCCCCGGCACGGCTCCCGCGGACCGGATACCGGTGTCCGTGCACGCCCCGGACCCGATCTCCAAGGAGGGCGCGCTCAGCCAGTTGCGCCGCCACCCGGAGATCGAGCTGAAGGAGGAGACCGAGGCCGGCCCCGGCACGGTCGCCCTGCTCATCAGCGACTCGCTCGACGAACCCGCCCTGACCCGGCTGCGCCGCGTGGTGCGCAGCGAAGGCGCCAAGGCCGTACTCGTGGTGGGTGCGTTGCGCGAGACCGAACTGCTCGACGTCATCGAGTGCGGGGTCGGCGCGATCGTCTGGCGCCACGAGGCCACCGCGCTCCGGCTGGTCCAGGCGGTGCTCGCGGCTGCCCGCGGCGACGGCGACCTGCCCTCGGATCTGCTCGGCCGGCTCATCAACCAGGTGGGCACGCTGCACCGCAGCGCGGCAGGCCGGCCCGGCGCCCCGTCGTCGGGGCTCGCACCGCGCGAGGTAGACGTCCTGCGCCTGGTCGCCGAGGGACTCGACACCGGAGAGATCGCCAGCAAGCTGTCCTACTCCGAACGCACCGTAAAGAATGTCATGCATGGCCTGACCACCCGCTTGCATCTGCGCAACCGCGCACATGCCGTGGCCTATGCCCTCCGGGAAGGCTACATCTGACCGAACGGGCAATCGAACCGAACCTACGGGCAACCACCCCTGCCCGGCCACCCGCCCCGCCGTGCCTGGCGTGTCCGGGTGGGGTCGACGGCACGATGACGTGTACGGCCGCGACGGGTACCGCGACCGGACAACGGGGGAAGTGCCGCCGGACGACAGCCGGTTCGGGGGTCGGTTCGACGGTTGGTTCAGTGGTCGGTTCGGTGGTTGGTCCAGCGGTGAGTGCGGCGGGAAGTCCGGCCGCGACGGTTCGGGAGCGTGACGGTGATCCACGAGGTGGACGAGGTGCTCAAGCACCTGCTCGCGACCGGCGCGCTGGCCGGATCCAACATCGACATCTCCCTGGAAGCCCCCACCCGCGACTGGGCGGCGCGCCGCAACGCGCCCACCATCAACGCCTACTTGTACGACATCCGTGAGGACGTCCACCGGCGCCAGCGCGGCCAGATGGAGGTGCGCGACGACCGCGACGTCGTCGTCAAGCGCCGCCAGCCGCCGCGCTGGTTCCGGCTGTCGTACCTGCTCACCGCGTGGACCAAGCAGCCGCAGGACGAACACCGGCTGCTGTCCGCGGTGTTGGCCACCCTGATCCCGCGCGAGCTGCTCCCGGCGTCCGAACTGCCGCCCTCGCTGGCCGCGTTGGGCCTGTCGGTGCCGGTGTCGGTGGCCGGCATCCAGACCGAGTCCCGTTCCCTGGCGGAGATCTGGTCCGCGCTCGGCGGCGAACTCAAGCCGTCCCTGGACCTGGTGGTCACCGCCCCGTTCCCGGCCTTCCCCGAGTACGACGCCGGTCCCCCGGTCACCGAGGGCGCGGCGGTCCGCGTCCGCAAGCTCGACGGCGGCTCCGGCGCGACGGAGGAGCGTGCCCACCGGCCCCGGCAGGTGTCGGCGGCACAGGAGGCCCGCCGGGCCGCCCGCGCCGCCCGGCTCGGCATCGGCCGTGGCATCAACCAGACCGGGGGCACGGTCCGTTGAGCGAGCGGAACCGCTGGGACACCCCGGCCGAACCCGCCGACGCCCTGCTCACGCGCCTCGCCCGGCTCCGCGAGCGGGTCGCCCTCCTGGTCGACACCCGCTCCGCCGACGACCCCACGGCCACGGACCCACTGCGCGGCCTGTACATCTCGGAGGACGCGGTACGGCACCTGCTGCGGCCCCCGGCGACCGGTCAACCGGGGCTGCACGCCGAGGACGCCGAGTACGACGAGGATGCCGAGGATGCCGAGTACGACGGAGACGCCGAATACGACGGAGACGCCGAGTACGCCGAAAACACCGAGGCCGCCGGGGAGTTGGCCGATTCGGACCCCTCGGGCGACCGGCTCACCGAGCTCGGTAAACAGCTGGGCCTGACCGAACTCGACACCGCCGTCCTGCTCATCGCCCTCGCCCCCGACCTCGACCGCGACTTCGAGCCGCTGTACGGCTACCTCAACGACGACGTCGGCCGCCGCCGGGCCACCGTGGGACTCGCCCTCGACCTGTGCGGACTCCCGGTCCACCGCGCCGACGTACGGGCCCGGTTCCACCCGGCGGCCCCGCTGACCGCGCTCGGCCTGCTCACCCTGGAGGACCCCGAACGGCCCTTCCTCAGCCGCGCGTTGCGGGTGCCCGACCGGCTGCTGGCACACCTGCTCGGCGACGACACCCTGGACGCGGCGCTCTCCGGGCACGTACGGCTGCTGGGCTCGGACGCCGTGCATGCCCAACCGGCCGGTGCCGTGCATGCCCAACCGGCCGGTGAGGACGGCGAGTTCGGGCGGCGGCTGGGGGAGCTGCTGGCCGGCGGGGAGCCCGCGACCGTCTATCTGCGCGAGCGCCGGGAGGGCGACGGGCTGGCCTGCGCGCGCGGTGCCCTGCGAGCCGTGGGGCTCCGGGCGCTGCACTTCACCGGGCCCGAGGACCGCGTCCCCGACCTGCTGCGCGAGGCCCGGCTCGGTGGCCGGGCCGTCGTCGTGTCCGGACTGCCCGACCAACCCGGGCCGCTGCTGAGGGCGTTGGACGCCGCCACCGACGTACCCGTGGTGGTCGTGGCGGCCCGGCCCTACGACCCGCTGTGGTGCGAGAGCGATCCGCTGGTCCTGGAGGCGCCCCGGCAGCGCGCGGGCGCGGTCCGCACCTGGGCCGCCGAGTTGGGACAAGAGGCCGACGGGGCCGAGGAGTTGGAGTTCGACCTGACGGCCACCGTGGCGCCCTACCGGCTCGGCGGCGACCGGATCGCGCGGGCGGCACGCGCCGCGCGCTCGCTCGCCGGGTTCGACGGGACCCCGCTGACCGCCGCCCATCTGCGGCTGGCGGCCCGGCAGCAGTCCGCGTCCGGGCTCGAACAGCATGCCCGCCGGATCCGCCCCGACGTCGACTGGGGCGACCTCGTCCTGCCCGAACAGCCCCTCGTCCAGCTGCACGAACTCGCCCTGCGCGCCCGGCACCGCGACCGCGTCCTCGGCGACTGGCGGCTGAGCGCGGGCGGCGGCCGGGGCCGTGGCGTGCTCGGGCTGTTCGCGGGGGACTCCGGCACCGGCAAGACCCTGTCGGCGGAGGTCGTCGCGGCCGAACTCGGCCTGGATCTCTACGTGGTTCAGCTCTCCTCGGTCGTCGACAAGTACGTCGGCGAGACCGAGAAGAACCTGGAGCGGATCTTCACCGAGGCCGACCGCACCGACGCGGTCCTCCTCTTCGACGAGGCCGACGCGGTGTTCGGCAAGCGCTCCGAGGTCAAGGACGCGCACGACAAGTACGCCAACATGGAGAGCGCCTACCTGCTCCAGCGGCTGGAGTCCTTCGACGGCATCGCCCTGCTCACCACCAACCTCCGCGCCAACATCGACGAGGCGTTCACCCGGCGGCTCGACCTCGTCGTCGACTTCCCGTTCCCGGACGCCGAGCAGCGGCTCGCGCTGTGGCGGCACAGCCTGGCGCACGTACCGGGCGGCCCCGACGTCGACTCCGGGGGCGAACTCGCCTCCCTGGCAGGCGAGTTCGAGCTGGCGGGCGGCACGATCCGCAGCGCGGTGGTGACCGCGGCCTACCTCGCCGCGGGCCGCGGCGAGACGGTCAGGGCGGCGGACCTGCTGGAGGGGGCACGCCGCGAGTACCGGAAGGCGGGGCGGCTGGTGCCCGGGGAGGGCACCTGGTAGCGGTACCGCAACGGCGCTCACCCCGCGGCACTCACCCCGCGGCCCTCACCCTGTGGCCCTCAACTCCCCTTCTTCCACTTCTGGTTGCCGGTCCCCTCGCACGTCCACAGCTGCAACTTCGTGCCGTTCGCGGTCGCCTGGTCGGTCGCGTCCACGCACTTGTCGGCCTGCGGGTTCGTCAGGTCGTGCGCGGTGTTCAGCCGGAACTGCTGGGCCGGGTTGCCGCTGCACTTGGCCACCTGAATCGCGGTCCCGTCCGCCGAGTTGGCGTTCGCGACGTCCATGCACAGGCCGAGCGAGCGGACGGTGCCGTCGCTCATGAACCGCCACTTCTGGTTGGGCGTGCCCTCGCAGTCCCACAGTTGCAGCCGGGTGCCGTCGTGCCCCACGCCGTCCGAGGAATCGGTCACGTCGACGCACCGGTTGGAGGCGAACCCGATGATCTCGACCGTGGTCACGGTGGCCGGCTTCGACGGACTGGCCTGCGTACCCCCCGAGTTGCCCCCGCCCCCACCACTACTGCTGCTTCCACCACCCCCACCGCTGGACCCCGACCCGGACCCCGTGTCGCTCTCCTGGCTCTGCCCGCCTCCGGCCGACTGCTCCGGCACCGGCACCTGGGACTCCCCGGCCGGTGACTGCGCCGCCGGTGACAGGGGCACCGTCGGCGCGGGCGAGAGCGCACCGCCGGCCACCGCGGTCAGATCGGTGGCCTTGCTGCCGAAGTTGGGCTTGTAGGCGAACCACAGCGCCACGAACGCGATCGTGAGGGCCATGAAGACCCCGAGGAAGGTGGCGAGCCAGCGGGGGAGCAGACCACGCTGGACGTAAGTTCCGTTCACAGGAAGGGGGTTGGTCCCGGAGCGGAGGACGCTGACGGTGTACGGGTGCTGTTCCTTGCTCCCGAACCAGATGACGCGGCGCGGCTTGAGAGTCGTGTCGATCCAGGCGGCGCGCCCCGGTTCGATCTGCACGTTCGACGGCCGTAACTCGTACGCCAACTGGTCGCCGTTGTCGGCCCCGTTGAGGGAGGCGGTCACTTTGGTGTTGCCGAGGTTGTCGACGGCGAGGCGCGGACGACCGCGGAACCGGCCCTTCACGGTCGGCGGTACGAGTTCCGCCCGCACCTCCGTGAAGGGGGTGATCGTGAGGTTGCCCTCGGGGACAGTGGTCGCCTCGGGATGCGTGGTCGGCGTGATCCGCACGGCGTACGGGTTCGGCCCGGCGGTGGCGTCCGGTGTGCGCGGCGGGGCGAAGGTCAGCTCGACCGTGCCCGTGGTTCCCGGGTAGAGCCGTAGCGTCGGGGGTTCGACGGTCGTCCAGGGGGCGACCGGGCCCACGGCCTCGAAGCGGTACTCGTCCACGACGTCACCGGTGTTGCGCAGCCGCAGTCGTACGCGCGTGCTGCCGCCGGGATCGACGGTCGCGGAGACAGGTTCCAGGGAAGTCCACAGGCCGGACATGTCAACCCTCCTTGGGATGCACGATCTTCCACACCTGGTCTTCGTAGTTGGTGCACTTGTCGAGAACGAGATCGGTGTCGTTGACGCCGGTGGAGTCGCCGTCAACGCCCAGACAGAGCTGGTTGCTGGCGTAGTTGCGGATCCAGTAGGCGCCGTCCTTCTGCTTGTCGATCCAGAACGTCTGGTTGTCCGACGGGTTCTGGACGCAGGTGTACTCCACGAAGTGGGTCCCGGCCGCCGCGGGGCCCGAGCCGCCCAGGTCGAAGCAGAGCCCGTCCTTGACGTTGCGGATGACGAACAGGTCCGCGCCGCCCGGGCCGCCCTTCGCGACCTTCACGACGAGGTCGAAGAGTTGGTTGTCCGCCGAGGTCCCGTTGCACGTGAACTCGCGGAGCGGGCCGTTGATCTTGCCCTTGTCGTAGTCGGGGATGTCGACGCACTTCCGGGTGGTCGTGTTGAACAGCAGGACGTTGCTCGCCGGGATGACCGGGGCGACGGCCTTCTGCGTCGCGGTGCTCGAACCACCGCTGGCCGAACCGGAGTTGTCGCTACTGGTGTCCTCGCTGCTCTCCGTCTGCTGCGACTGCTCCGGTGAGGGTGGCGCGACGGCGCTCTGGAGGGGCGTGGGCGTCTGCGTCGGCTGGAGCGTCGCACCGGACGCCACCGTCTCGTCCCTGGCCTTGCTGCCGAAGTTGGGCTTGTAGGCGATCCACAGCATGGCGAAGGCAAGGGCGAGCGCCATCATGATGCTGAAGAAGGTCGCGAGCCAGCGGGGGAGGAAGCCGCGCTGGAGGTAAGTCCCCTCGACGGGATGGGGGTTGGCGCCGGAGCGGAGGACGTTCAGCGTGTAGGGGTGGCGTTCCTTGCTGCCGAACCAGATGATGCGGCGCGGTTTGAGGGTGGTGTCGATCCAGGCGGCGCGTCCGGGTTCGATCTGCACGTTCGACGGCCGCAGTTCGTACGCCAACTGGTCGCTGTTGTCGGCCCCGTTGAGGGAGGCGGTGAGTTTGGTGTTGCCGAGGTTGTCGACGGCGAGACGCGGACGGCCGCGGAACCGGCCCTTCACGGTCGGGGGGACGAGTTCGGCCCGTATCTCCGTGAACGGCGTGATGGTGAGGTTGCCCTCGGGGACGGTTGTGGCTTCCGGGTGCTCGGTCGGGGTGATCCGTATCGCGTACGGGTTGGGCCCGGCTGTGGCGTCCGGTGTGCGGGGCGGGGCGAAGGTGAGTTCGACGGTGCCCGTGGTTCCCGGGTAGAGCCGCAGAGTTGGTGGTTCGACCGTCGTCCAGGGGGCGACGGGTCCGACCGGCTCGAAGCGGTACTCGTCCACCACGTCACCCGTGTTGCGCAGCCTCAGCCGGACGCGGGTGGTGCCGCCGGGGTCGACGGTCGCGGACGCTGGTTCGAGGGAAGTCCACAGGCTCACCGCTGGACGGTAGCGGGACGCCGATCACCAAGTCACCGTACGGATGGGCAGAGTTGAGGGCACTACGGACGGACGGCGTTGCCCTCGCGTCCTCGCGTCCTCGCGCCCTCCTGTGACCCCGACGGCTACGACGCCGGCACCGTCATCTTCACTGCCTCCAGCCAGAGGGAGTTGTCGTAGGTGCCGGTGAAGACGTGCTCGGGGCGCGCGCCCGTGCAACGCTGGTCCTGCCAGCCGAGGTTGTGGACGTGGCCGGTGGTGCAGATCTGGCCGCTGCCGATGTTCATCTCGAAGCCCTCCAGATACGGGTCGCTCGCCTTCGTGCTGCCGATGTAGTTGTCCTTGCCGTCGGCGATGATGGCCGTCCACTTCGGCTGCCACTGGCCCTGGCCGTTGGTCGACTGAGGGTTGTAGAGGAAGCCGCTGGCGGCCGAGCCGCTCGCGCCGTACACCGCGATGTTGAGGTCCTTGATCGGCAGGTTCTGCCCCGTGGTGCCCGCGATCGTGCCGTCGCAGACCGGCTTCTGCCAGCCCTTGCTGGTGACGAAGGCGCGGTAGCAGATGTGCCGCCCGCCCGGGTCGGCCTTGCCGAGGCGGTTCACGGCGGTCGCGGCGGTGTCCACCGGGGGCTTCGCGGTCACGGTGGACGTACCGCCGCCCCCGCCCCCGCCACCCCCGCCGCTGCCCGAGCCGGCCGCCGCCTCGGTCTCCGCCGGTTGGGTCGCCGGTTCCGTGGCCTGGGCGGTGGGCGGTGCGGGCGCGAGCGTCGTCGCCGAGGGCGTCGGCAGCGCGGCACCGGCCGCCACGGTCTGCTCCTGCGCCTTGCTGCCGAAGTTGGGCTTGTAGGCGAACCAGAGCATGGCGAAGGCAATGGCGAGCGCCATGAGAACGCTGAAGAGCGTGGCGAGCCACCGGGGCAGGAAGCCGCGCTGGAGGTAAGCCCCTTCCACGGGAAGGGGGTTGGTGCCCGAACGCAGCACGCTGACGGTGTACGGGTGGCGTTCCTTGCTCCCGAACCAGATGATGCGGCGCGGCTTGAGAGTCGTATCGATCCAGGCGGCGCGCCCCGGTTCGATCTGCACGTTCGACGGCCGCAGCTCGTACGCCAACTGGTCGCCGTTGTCGGCCCCGTTGAGGGACGCGGTCAGTTTCGTGTTGCCGAGGTTGTCGACGGCCAGACGCGGACGACCGCGGAACCGGCCCTTGACGACGGGCGGTACGAGTTCGGCGCGGATCTCCGTGAACGGCGTGATGGTGAGGTTGCCCTCGGGGACGGTGGTCGCCTCGGGATGCTCGGTCGGGGTGATCCGTATCGCGTACGGGTTGGGCCCGGCGGTGGCGTCCGGTGTGCGCGGCGGGGCGAAGGTCAGCTCGACCGTGCCCGTGGTTCCCGGGTAGAGCCGCAGAGTTGGAGGTTCGACCGTCGTCCAGGGGGCGACGGGACCCACCGGCTCGAAGCGGTACTCGTCCACGACGTCGCCGGTGTTGCGCAGCCGCAGTCGTACACGCGTGCTGCTGCCCGGGTCGACGGTCGCGGAGGCAGGTTCGAGGGAGGTCCACAGGCTCACGTGTGGACGCTAGTTGACCAACCGGGGGCGGCGCAGGGGACGTTGGGGCAGGGTTCGGGGGCGAAGGGGCAGGAGGGCTTCCCTTGCGGGGTCGGCCTCGGTCCCGCGTGCGGACCGGCGCCGCTTCACGTCGCTCTGCCCCCGGCTGGGCACGGTCAACTCCCGCCCGCCTGGCAAGTTCGGGCAAGCTCCTCGCACTACGGCCGAAGGCGCGGGCAGGCTATGGCATGGGGAAGTATCACCAAGCACGAGACGGTGGCGGAGATCCCTCGCCATATGGTGCAGTTCTTCCTGCCGAGCGACAGGGAGCATGGCGCCAACCACGCCGAGCCGGAGGTGCAGAAGGATGCCGGGTCCCCCGACGTTTAAGGAGCTGTTCCGCGACTGCCGGAGGACAGCCATCCATCTGGAAGCACGCGACGCCTACATGAAATCGGACGCGGCCTTCATCGATTGGAAGGCCGGCAAGTCCATCAACCCCGCCGAGCGCTGGGGTGCTTGGCATTCCATCGTCTCGGAGGCGGTCTCGCGGGGTGTCGAAGTGCGCCGAGCCCGCATCGTGTCGATGCCGGTCAGCGAGTACATCCGCTTCGAGTACGACGTCACCGAGGGCTTGAACATCGCTGCCGGCGAGGACGTGCGCTGGCTCGCGCGGCGAAACGCCACGGACATCGCGCTTCCCGGCAATGACTTCTGGCTCTTCGACTCCCGTCTCGTCCTCGTCAACCACTTCGACGGTGAGGGCGAGAACATGGAAGCGGAACTCACGGACGCGCCCGAGGTGGCGAAGCTCTGCGAGTCGGCCTTCGAAGCCGTCTGGAAGCGGGGCACACCGCACGTAGAGTTCCAGACGGTCTGACAGCACGAACAGCGCCATCGCATCGACATGACATCGCCATCTTCAAGTGTCCAGGAGGCCCGTAAGGCTCTTGGCCGACGCCTGAGTGAAATCCGGAACGAAGCCGGTCTCACCAAAAGGGCGTTGGCGGCCCTTCTGGGCTGGCACGAGTCGAAGTGTTCACGCTTCGAGAGCGGCACTCGTTCGCCCTCGGAGCGTGACCTTCGCGATTGGGCCACTGCTTGTGGCGCACAGGGTGCAGCCGAGGATCTGGTCACCACGGCGCGCGGTATCGAGGGCATGTACGTCGAGTGGCGCAAGATGGAACGGACCGGGCTGAAACGGGCTCAGGAGTCCGTCCTCCCCTTGTGGGAACGCACCCAGCGCTTCCGGATCTACTCACCGTGGTTGATTCCCGGCCCCGTGCAGACGGCCTCGTACATCACTGCCCTGCTCACCTCAATTCGCGACCGCCGCGGCCTCGTTGATGACGTGCCGGCGGCCGTCAAAGTGAGAGTGGATGAGCAAAAGGTCGTGTACGGCAATCACACGTTCGCCATTCTCCTGGAAGAGAGTGTGCTCCGATACCGCATCGGGGGCACCGACGTGATGGCCGGACAACTTGGCTATCTCCTCAGTGCTATGGCCCTCCCGTCTGTGAGCATCGGCATCATCCCCCAGGGCGCGGACCGTTCGAGGCTCTGGCCTGTCGAGGGCTTCTTCCTGTACGACGACGAAACCGTGAACGTCGAACTCGTCTCGGCTCACCTCACCGTTGTGCAGAGTCACGAACTTGCCATGTATGCCAAGACGTTCAGCGAACTGGCCGAACTTGCCGTCTACGGCTCGGCTGCACGCGAACTCATCACGGCTGCCATCGAATCTCTCGGGTGAATGGCCGGCAAGTTCCGGCAAGCTCGTAGAACCTCAACCACCGCTTTTTCTAGCTTTGTCAGCACGGCTGGAATTGTGCTTCAAGAGGGGCGAAGTGGTGATGGCTTTGGCAAGTACCGGCAAGGAACTGAGGGCGGCCGAAGGCGCCCGCTTCGTCCGTAGTGACACCTGTCACCCCATCTCAGCGAGGAGCTTCGCCATGCGCTTCCGCAAGATCCACGGAGCGGGAAACGATTTCGTCCTGTTGTGCGACCCCGCACCGGGCGGCGAGATGAACTGGCCGAAGGAGGCCGAGCGCCTCTGCGCCAGGCGGACCGGCGTAGGCGCCGACGGCCTTGTCATCAGCAGCCTGATCAGCATCAGCCCGGTCGTCCTCGAAGTCGGCTGCTTCAACGCCGACGGCTCGATCGCGACGATGTGCGGCAACGCGCTGCGGTGTACCGCCTGGGCCGCGCACCACGACCACGGCTTCCGCGAGATGAGTCTGCGCATGGCGGGGGTGCTGCACGAGGCGATCGTGAGCGACGGCTCCGTGTGGGTCACCGCCGAGGTCGGCGCGGTCCACCCCCGACGCGTCCAGACCGTCATCAACGGCAAGCCGACCTGGTTCGACAGCGCCCACACCGGCACCGAACACGTCGTCGCCATCGTGGACGACGTGGACGCCATCGACGCGACGACGGTCGGCCGCCTCATCCGCCATCACGCCGATCTCGCTCCCCTGGGAACGAACGTCAACTTCGTGCAAGCCGCCGGCAGGCAGGCACTGAAGATCCGCACCTACGAGCGCGGCGTCGAGGCCGAGACCCTGTCGTGCGGGAGCGGAGCCGTCGCGGCCGTCGTCATCGCCACCCTGCGCGGACTCGTCTCGCCGCGCGCCGTCACCGTCCACAACCGCGCCGGGGAGCCGCTCACGGTCCGGCCGCATCCCGACCGGCCGCAGCGCACGCACTGGGTCGGCGGAGCGGTCACCCACACCTTCGAAGGAGTGCTCTCATGACCCGGTTCCTCAACTCCAGCTCCAGCCTCGCGATGAGGGAGGCCGCCCGGACGCTTCGCGACTGGCAGCGGCACCGAGAAGGGCTCGGCGTCGCCCTCGTCCACGGACCGGTGTCGGCCGAGGACCGGCTCTCCCACTCCAAGTGCCCCGTGGACCAGCGTTCCGTGACCGCCCTGTCCGAGGCCCTCGACGACATCGGCGCCCGCTGGACCGTGCTGAACCCCTGCGAACCCGACTTCATCAGGGAGTTGGCCGGGTACGACGTGGCCCTCTCGAACCTGCACGGGCCGTACGGGGAGGACGGGAGGCTGCAAGGGCTGCTCGACTATCTGCGCGTGCCGTACTGCGGCAGTGGAGTTGCCGCGTCCGCGGTGGCCGCCGACAAGATCCTCTGCAAGCGGGTGATGCTGAGCCTCGGCGTCCCCACGCCCGGATGGTGGGTCTGGTCCGGCGGCCCGACACACTGGAACGGACGGGCCGCGATGGTCAAACCGCCCTTCGGCGGCTCCAGCGTGGGCATGAGCCTGGTCCGCGAACAGGCGGATCTCCCCAGGGCGTTGGCGGACGCCGTCGGCGAACAGGACGCGGACGTGCTGGTCGAGGACTACCTGACCGGCACGCCGCTGACCGTGGGGCTCCTGGAACTGCCCGGAGGAGCGGTCGTCGTATTCCCCCCGCTGGCCACCGAAGCCACAGAGGCGGAGTTCTACGACGCCGACACGAAACTCGACGTGGACTCCAGGGGCGCCGTCGCCGTACGCGCCGCCGAACTGCCGCCCGAGGTGCTGGCCAAGGTCACCGAGCACGCCACAACGCTGTGGGACGGGCTCGGCCTGCGCGGGTCGGCGCGCATCGACTTCATCCTCACCGACGACGAACAGCCATACGTACTGGAGGTCAACAGCACCCCGGGCATGTCCCGCGACAGCAACTTCGTGGTGGGGGCCGCCCTGGTCGGACTCACGCATACGGACGTTGTGTTGGCGATGCTGCACGAGGCGTTGGCCCGCCCGCCCTACGATGTGCCCCTGCCCACTCCCGCGTTCTCCAGCACCACACTGGCTCGGGAGGCTGCCGTCTCACCGTAGGAGCACGCCGCTGTGCCGCGCGTCCACGACGTCCCCATGTGCCGACAGCTCATCGCCCCCGCCGAGTGGGATCTACACGGAGGCTGGGCACTCGGGGACCGGACCGAATGGTCCAACCGGGCATGCGGCCTGGCCTCGTTGAGGATGATCCTGCTTGCCTACGGGCGCAGGGCCCCCACGGTTACGGAGCTGCTGAAACTCGCGGTGAAGCAAGAGGTTCTGACGCCCCGTGGCGCACTCCACGCAGGGATCGCGAGCCTCTCGACCGAGCTTGGCGTTCCTTCGGCCGCCGAGCCCGTGGCCGTCGATGATCTCCTCGGCCGTCTCGACAAAGCGCCGATGATCGTCTCTGTGACCGAGCAGTTTCCCGACGACGGCCGTTCCGGAGGCCACCTCGTCATCCTGCGCGGCTACGACGACGGCCCCGACCCCACCGTCTTCATCCGGGACCCGTCGGCCTGGGGCCAGACCCACGACCGAGTCGCCCTCAGCCGACTGACCCCTTCCTACACCGGCCGTGCGATCACCTTCGCGCCCTTGACCCACAACGGAGAGTCCTCATGACCGAGGCGGACGGCGACACGACCGAGGCCACTGGCGGTCGGAGGATTGCGGTACTCGGAGAGATGCTGGAGCTGGGCGACCAGGCCGTTGAAGCCCACCACGAAGTCGGGCGCATGGCAGCGGAGTACGGCATCGATCTCGTCATCGCGGTCGGCGGAGACCTCGCGAAGCAACTCGCCCTCACCGCAGGCGCGGCAGGAGTACCGGACATCGCGATGGTGGGAGACAACGGGACCGCTGCCGCCTACCTTCACTCCATCCTCAAGCCCGGTGACACGGTCCTCGTGAAGGCGTCACGAGGCGGTCAGCTCTGGCAGATCGCCCAGGCCCTCACTGGGCAGGCCGTCACCAGCCTTTAGGACGCGTGACGCGCCCGGATGCTCTCTGTGACGTGCGGCCGCGTATTCTCACCCGTGTCAAGGGGCTTCCAACACATGTGGAAAGACGGGTGGGTTGAACAATTGAACGACGAGCCGGAACCCATCGACGGCCTTGAGTGGTTCGGGCGGGAGCTGGAAACGGCCCTGGCCCACAAGGGCGCCACTCAGGGTGAACTGGCGGACTTCACGGGCTACAAGGAGCCGTACGTATCCCAGGTCACCCGCATGTCCCACCAGATGATCTACCTCGGCCGTCCCCAGGACGCCCTGGGCCTACTCGGCGTCGCCGCCACGAAGGCCCAGATGTCCGCGACCCGGGCGAAGGACCCCGCCGCCGTCCGGCCGACCACGATCGCGGCCTGAGAGTATCGAGGTATGGGCAAGCACAGCCGACCCGGACCGTCGAACCAGCCGTCGCGTGCCGTCCCACGCGTGGACGCCGACAACCCGTTCGCCGCGTACGACAAGCGGCGCCGCCCGCCGATGGACATCTACCGGCGCCACCGGCCGGCACACGGCGGCGCCGGTCATCTCCGGCCCGACGAGCCGCGCGTCCTGGAGGAGTGGAGCGGGTTCGCGTACGAGCCGGCCGGCACCGCCCCCGGCCTCGCGGCAGCCCAGGAATGGGTGAACGAACTTCAGGTCGGCGACGACCCCGCAGCGTGCTGACCCGTCGCGAAAGGCAGCGCGGTCCGCGGCCTGTGCGGTGACCTGCGGAACGCCAAAACGGTGCCCCCATGCATATGCCGCCCGCGCCGACCTGGAGAAAGCGTTCCCGCATTCCTTCATGCCCGATACGCCCGATGGGCGTGGTGCCCCGCCCTGCCGGGGGCTGCCTGTCGGCACCGGGGGATGCCGCCGACAGGTGTCACCCCGGCAGGGCGGGAGTTCATGGGGCGATCCGTGCGGCGAGGCCGAGTGTCAGTCCGCATACGCCGATTGCTGCGGCGATCATCAACACCCCTGCGACCAGGATCTCTTTGCGCAGGCGTTTCATGGCGTCGCCCGGTTGACCTTGGCGGGTTCCAGGTCGGGCGGGAGTTCGTCCGTGGGGACGAATTCGGCGAAGTCGTCGATGCGGCGGCGGTAGTGGCGGTGGCGGGTTTCCTTGAGGTGGGCTTCCATCCAGTCTTCTACGTTGCTGGGGTGGGCGTGACGGCCGGAACTCGCTCCGCAGGGTTGTTCGTCGCCGGCCACGCATTCCGCGGAGTATTCGGGTTCGACGGTGGGGTCCTGGCGGGTGGTGTATTTCACGAAGCGGTAGACGGCTCGGGTCATTTCAACGTCCCCCGCTGGCTTCGGGTGTTGGCCTCGGCTACGGCGGCGGAGAGGGTGTCCGAGGTGGTGGCCGGTTCGACGTGTTCCGGGGGGACGTCCCACTCCAAGCCCCCTTTCAGCGGGCGGAGTTGGATATATCTGCCGACGTGGCCCATGACCCGGCCCACCTTCCCGTTGCGGGTGTCCTTGGCGATGGTGCCGATGTCCGGCTTCTCGGTCATGAGATCAGCCGCCTCAGCCCGGCCTGCACGGCACGGAGGTCGACGGTGGTGGGGTCGGCCCAGCCGCCGGGGGGCTCCCACAGCGGTAAAGCCCGGATGCCGAACTCCCTTATCCACATGACCAGTTCCGTCGCCTCTGCCGGTTCGTGATCGGTCTTGATCGTCGCGTTACTGGTCATGGTCGGTTGCCGTGCCCTTTCGCCCACCTGTGCTCTCTGTAGCCAATTCGCTACCGGGATGATTCAGCGTGACCTACAGTCGGGGACCGTTCAACGTGTTGCTCGGGAAAGAAAGGTCGGTGAAAGTCACTTGAACCGCAGGGAGTTGGACCCCGACAGCTCGCCCCAGGCGGCGTTCGGCGCGCGTCTGCGCAGCGCGCGGGAGGAACGCGGCTGGACGCAGGAGAAGTTGGCCCAGGAGCTGGGGTACTCCAGTTCGCATATTTCGTCGGTCGAAGTTGGTCGCAAACTTCCTACCTTGCGTCTCGCGCTCAGGGCTGATGTGGCCTTTGGTACGGGCGACACGTTCGTGCGCGCCTGGCGCAAGGTGCGGAATGCCGGACTGCTGGAGGGCTTCCCGCAGTTCCTCGACCACGAGGCGCAGGCGGCGGAGATCCGGCTGTACGAAGTGGGTGTCATGCCCGGACTGCTCCAGACCCCGGAGTACGCGATGACGCTCGCGCGGAGCGTCGTCAAGCGGGGGGCCATCACGACCGAGCAGGCCGAGGAGCGGATCGCGCTCGTCGCGGAGCGGCAGGCCACGCTGGCGCGGACGCCCCCGCCGTTGGTCTTCGCGACGCTGGACGAGAGCTGTCTGCGTCGGACGGTCGGCGAACCCGCCGTCTGGAACGCCCAGTTGGACCGGCTGCTTGAGTTCGCCGAACTGCCGAACACCGTGCTCCAGGTCGCCCCGTTCACCATGGGCGAGCATCGGCCGTTCACCCTGCCGGTGTCGCTGCTGACGCTGCCGGACCGCTCGCTCGTGTCGTACGCCGAGTCCTCCCACCGGGGTCATCTCGAACGGGAAAGTCTGTTCGTGCTGCCCCTGCTGACGGCCTACCATCAACTACAGACTCACGCCTGCTCGCAGGCGGAATCCGTGGCCATGATCAGCAAGTTGCGAAAGGGCACCCCGTGATGAGCGAAACCCCGCAGTGGTTCAAGTCCTCCTACAGCGAGAACGGCGGTCAGTGCATCGAGGTCGCCGCCAACCTCGTCGGCTCGCGCGGCGTAGTCCCCGTCCGTGACTCCAAGCACCTGGCCGGTCCGGTGCTGGACCTCCCGGCCGCCGCCTTCTCCTCCTTCGTGGCGGGCGTCAGGGCCGGTGAGTTCATTGCCGACTGAGCCGCACGCCGACTGGTTCACGTCCTCCTACAGCAACAACGGCGGCGCATGCATCGAGGTCGCCGCCAACCTCGTCGCCTCGTACGGCATCGTCCCCGTCCGCGACTCCAAGCACCCCACCGGCCCGGTGCTGCACCTCCCCACCGCCGCCTTCTCCACCTTCGTTGAGGGCGTCAGGTCCGGCGAATTCGTCGCCAACTGACGCGCGCTTGTTGTTCGCCCTCGTGGGTCGGGTGACCCGCGAGGGCAAACTTCATTCGTGCGCGGACTCCGGCGCGTGCCCTAAAAGCCTTCTGGACGAGTGCGTCGAAAACCCTCCTGAATGGCTGACGTGAACTCAAGACGCCTCTGTTACACGGCTGTTGAGTATCCCCTTGTACGGTGATGATCAACTTGGCGCCCGTCAGCGCCCCCCCGTGCAACGGAGAAGAACCCCCATGCGCCTGTTCCACGCCGCCACCGCATTCGCCGCCACCTCCGCGCTGGCCCTGACGCTCACCGCCTGCGGCGGCGGCAGCGACAACGACGCCTCGGGCGACCAGTCGTCCGCACCGGCGTCCTCGTCCTCGGCCGCTACGGCCGACGGCGCCCCGGCCGCGAACGCGGGCGCCACCAAGGACACGAGCACCACCACGGGCGGTACCAGCGCAGGCGGCACCACCACCGGCGGTACAAGCACCGGCACGAGCCGCTGCCACACCTCCGGGCTGGGCTTCTCGTACGGCCCCGGCGACGGCCAGGTCAGCAGCTCGGACGACCAGCAGGCGCTGCCCGTGGTACTGAAGAACAAGACGTCCGCCACGTGCACCATCCAGGGCTTCCCCGGGGTCGACCTGAAGTCCTCCAGCGGGACTTGGTCGCTGACCCGCAGCAGCGCGACGCCCAAGACGGTCACCCTGGCCGCCGGTAGCAGCGCGACGTTCACCATCACCTACCTGCCGTGGAACAAGGGCAGCGGCACCGAGTTCAAGGCCACCTCCGTCGTCATCACCCCGCCGAACGAGACCACCTCGGCCACCCTGGCCTGGCCCGGCGGCAGCGTCGAACTCCAGGACGGCGCCACCCACCCCGGCACCTACACCGGCCCCGTCGGCGGCTGAAGCCGGAAGCGGTCTGCCGCCTGACCGGGTGCGACGACCGACTACGGCCGCGCGGACTCGTCGGTGCCGTCGGTCTCTCGGTGGGCGCGCTGGGCGCGCTGGACGGGCGCCGGACGCCCCGGCAGGCCCAGGTCCGGGGCGTGGCCCTGAGCCACCTTGCGGCCGTTCGCGCTGGACTGCTGCTCGAACGGGTCGTCGGGGCTGGAGACCTTCGCGCCCGACCCGTTGTCGGTGCCCGCCACCTGCCCCTGGCGCTGCTGGCGGACGTGGTCGAGTTCGTGGAGCATCGTCTCCTCGTCCACCTTCGGCTCGGCGAGCACGATGTGGTCGCCGGAGGTGTAGGCGAGGGCGCCGTGCTCCTTGGCCGAGCGCTGCGCGACCGGGCCCGAGTGCACACTGACCTGGGACAGGTTGATGTCGTACGCCTGCTCGGCCTTGGCCTTGATGCCCGGCTCCAGCGACTGCGCGGGCGAGTCGATCGCCTCGTACACCGACGACCGCCCCTGGACGGCGAGTTGCTCGTCGGACCGCGGCTCGGACCGCGGCTCGACGTCGGCGTCGGCGTCGTAACGGCGTTGTACGGGCGCCTGGTTGGCGTGCTCGCAGCCGGGGCTGTGCTCGTGCTGCTCCTGGTCCTGACCCGCCGTGTCCCGCACCGCCGTGCGTTCCGCGGCGATCGCGCGGGCCACCGCCCCGTTGCCCGCGGTGCGTTGGAGGGCGAGCAGCCCGGCCGCGGTGCCGCTCACGCGGTCCGGGGCCGGGCGGGTGGGCCGGTTCGCCGTCGGGTGCTTGGTTCCGTCCCGGTCGGCCTGGTTGCGGTCCTTCGACGCATGCATGACCTGTGACGACCTTTCGGTGGTGGCACGTTCGTCATGCCTAGGACCGTAAAGGCGTACGCGCAAGGGCCGTTGGGGCAGCCTTGGAGGCAGAACCGCGCCACGGAAGGCGCGGCAGGCGCGGCACGGCCGTCGCCCCGGTCAGTCCACCTCCTCGGAGGACTGGGACGAACTGGTCTGGGAATACCGGGAGTCGGCTATCGCGGCGGCTGCCTCGTCCGGGTTGGCGGCGCCGGGAATCAGCGCGCTCATGGGGCCTTGCATGCGGGGGCGCAGGTTGTCCACCCGGCCCTGCCGACGCCTGTCCTGGTGGGCTTCGATGCCTTCGGCGGCACCGTGAGGGGTCGACATGACGTTGCTGAGCAGGCCGTACGCGGTGAACCACTCCGTGGGGATGGACTTGCCGGTCATGGCCTTCCACACGTCGCCCGCGAAGGTCGAGCAGTTGTGCAGGCTGAGGTTGTATGCGGCCCGGGACCGGTCGTTGGCGATCTGGTAACCGTTGATGATGTCCCTCAGCGGGACGTTCTTCGACTCGCTGTGCGTGGCATGACCGTACCGGTCGGGGCACTGGACGCCGCCGCGCGTACTACGGATCGGATGATGCCGCTCCGTCGGGTAGAAGCCGAAGGAGACTTCCTTCCCCTTCGAATTGGTGATCTCGATCCAGGCATGACCGACGGCGTCGTTCCTGGGGTCGGGGTCGCCGCCGTCCACCTTGAACGAGACCTTCAGCTTCTTGCTGAGACCGCCCTTGCTCATTTCTTTCATCAGCAGGTCGCGCAGCGGTTTCAGAAGTTCGTTCTCCGGCAGTGTGGGATGTGCCGGCCCGGCCGCCCCCGTCGCCGCTTCCGCCGCTTCGGAGGAGGACTCGGACTCCGAGTGGTGCACCGGCCGGATCCGGCGGAACCCCGGGCCCTCCAGGCCCAGTCGGTCGGTCTGTCCGACGAGGTCGTCCATGTCCCCCAGCCCCTGTTCGATGCGCTCGCGAAGCGCTCGCCGCTCCGGGGAGCTGTCGGAGCCGGAGGACGAGGCGTCCGCCTCGTAGTCGCTGCCGCGGCCCCGCGGGGGGCTCTCCATCCGCTGCACGACCGGCGGCGCGGCGGAGACGCCGCCCGCCGGGCTCGCGCCGCCCGGCCGGGGCATCCGCTGCACGGCGGCGCCCTCCGCATGCGCGTGGTGGGCGTGGTCGTGGCCGTGCTCCTGGGACCCCGAATCCGCCACCGAGGGCAGCGGTTTGCGCATCACCTGCTGGGACTTGGCCTCGGCGGCGACCTCCTCGGGCGCGTTCGTCGGGGAGACGTTGAGGTCGTCGCCGAAGGGCCGGGTGGTGACCTCGCCCTGCTCCTGCTGGAGGGTGTGCTCCAGTTCGTGGGCCAGCACGTTGTCGGGGACGCTGGAGGAGCCCAGCACGATGTCGTGGCCCGACGTGTACGCCAGCGCGCCGACCTCCGCCGCCGACTCCTGCGCCTTCGCGTCGTTGTGGACGCGCACCCGGGAGAAGTCCGCGCCGTCGAAGCGGTACTCCATCTCGCTCTGCTTGGCCGAATCCAGCGGCGAGCCCGCGGAGTTGATGACGTCGGGCACGGTGGAGCGCCGCTGCACGACCGGCGTAGCGGTGGCGCGGCGCTGCACGGCCGGTGCCTGGTGGCCGCAGCCCTCGCCGTGCTGGTGGGTGTCGCGCGCCAGCCGCTGGACGACGGCCGTGTTGCCGGCGACGCCCTGGAGGGCGCGCACCTGGCCGGGGTGGAGCGGACCGTCGGCCGTGAGCGCGGCGCGTTGGATGGCGTCGAGGCCCTCCGCGCGGGCCGGAACGAGCCGTCCGGTCCGCCCCGCGGCCTGCTGCGAATCCGCTTCTTCCTGCCTGCGTGCCATGGCCCCGCTTCCGTCCGTCGCCGACCGCGTTCCCTTGCGGAAGCATGGTTCAACTGATCAGTCTGCCGACGGGAGTTGATCGCGAGAAGGGACGTCGGGGCAATCCGAGGGGCAGCGGGGGCAGGCGCGGGCAGTTGTGGGCATGTTTACGCCTTGCGGCCGGAAATCGCTCTCCCCGGTACGGTGGCCGGTTTCCCGGTCGTGGCGCGCGTTTCCCCCACCGAGCATGCCGGACCAGGGGCCTTTCGCGCGCGCGAACCCGGCGTGCCCCAACGGGCACAGACGGGGGCAACGGCAGTGCCCCCGACCGGGCACTGCCGGACGTTTCGGATAACACGTCGTGCGCATGAGGCTGTTGGGTGTTCCTGTCTCATGCCCCGGAGGAGTGCAGAGCATGCCGTCCTACCTGTCGCCCGGCGTATACGTCGAGGAGGTGGCCAGCGGCTCGCGCCCCATCGAGGGAGTGGGTACGTCGGTGGCGGCCTTCGTGGGCCTGGCCCCGACCGGCCCCCTCAACGAACCGACGCTGGTGACCAACTGGACCCAGTACGTCACGCAGTTCGGTGAGTTCACGGACGGTTACTATCTCGCGCACTCCGTCTACGGCTTCTTCAACAACGGCGGTTCGGCCGCCTACGTCGTCCGCGTCGGCGGTTCCGCCGCGGCCGGCGGCGTCTCCGGCAACGGCAAGTCGCCCGCCGCGGTGGGCACTTCGGGCTCGGTCGGCGAGCTGACCGCCGGTGAGCCCAAGCAGCTCGGCACGTTCGCGGTGACCGCGGTCGCCGCCGCGCCCAGCGGTGGCCAGCTGACCGTCGAGGTCGCGGACCCGGAGGGCGAGGGCCCCGCCGAGCGGTTCAGGCTGAACGTCAAGGACGGCGACAAGACCGTCGAGTCCTTCGACGTGAGCGCGAAGAAGGGTGGCCGCAACTACGTGGTCACCCAGGTCAAGGAGCGCTCCAAGCTCATCACGGTGACCGAGGCCGCGCCCGCCGCCCAGCTGGCCCGCCCCGACAACCAGAGCGTCGCCCTCGCCGCCCCGACCGCGGCACCCGCCGCGCCGGGCAAGGGAGTTGACGAACTCGACCACCCGGGTCCGGCCCAGTACCTCGGCGACTCCGCCGACCGTACCGGCTTCGGCGGCCTGGAGGCCGTCGACGAGATCTCCATGGTCGCGGTCCCCGACCTGATGGCCGCCTACCAGCGCGGCGCGATCGACCTGGAGAACGTCAAGGCCGTCCAGCTGGGCATGATCGCGCACTGCGAGCTGATGGGCGACCGCGTCGCGATCATCGACCCGCCGCCGAGCCTGAACGCCCGTCAGATCCGGGTCTGGCGCCAGGAGACGGCCGGTTACGACTCCAAGTACGCGGCCCTGTACTACCCGTGGATCAAGTCCTTCGACCCGGCCACCGGCCAGGCCCGGCTGATCCCGCCGAGCGGCCACATCGCCGGCATCTGGGCCCGCAACGACTTCGAGCGCGGTGTGCACAAGGCGCCCGCCAACGAGGTCGTACGCGGCGCGGTCGACCTGGAGAACCAGATCACCCGCGGCGAACAGGACCTGCTCAACCCCATCGGCGTCAACTGCATCCGCGCCTTCCCCGGCCGCGGCATCCGCGTCTGGGGAGCCCGCACCCTCTCCTCCGACCCGGCCTGGCGCTACCTGAACGTCCGCCGGTACTTCAACTACCTGGAGGAGTCGATCCTGCTCGGCACCCAGTGGGTGGTGTTCGAGCCGAACGACCACAACCTGTGGGCCCGGATCCGGCGCAACATCTCGGCGTTCCTGGTCAACGAGTGGCGCAGCGGCGCCCTGTTCGGCCAGCGCGCCGAAGAGGCGTACTACGTCAAGTGCGACGAGGAGACCAACCCGCCGGAGTCGGTGGACGTCGGCCGCGTCGTCTGCGAGATCGGCATCGCGCCGGTCAAGCCCGCGGAGTTCGTGATCTTCCGGCTGGCGCAATTCTCCAGCGGGAGCGGGGAGTTGGAGGAGTAGCTCACCCTCCCTGTCAGTAAGTCGTCAAACGCCAGAAGGACAGCGAACACATGAGTCTCCAGCCGGGTGACAGCCTTACCTCACATAATTTCGCCCTCCAGATCGACGGCGTCATGGTCGAGTACCTCGCCGAGGTCAGCGGCCTGTCGATCGAGCAGGACGTCATCACGTACCAGCAGAACACCGGCACCAGCGGCATCAACACGGTCCGCAACCTGCCGGGCGTGAAGAAGAACGGCACCTGCACGGTCGTACGCGGTATGACGATGTCGGCCGCGTTCACCGAGTGGATCAACCAGTCGATCAACGGGCAGATGGGCACGGCCCGCAAGAACGCGACGATCATCTTCATGGACTTCGTGAACAGCCCGACCAAGCGGTACCACCTGCGCAACGCGTGGTGCAGCAAGATCGACGCGAGCGCGGTGAAGGCCGGTGAGGCGTCCGCCCTCACCGAGACCGTGACCATCACGTTCGAAGAACTGGTCATCGAGTAATGCGGCGTTCGGCTGCGAGGGCGGGTGGTGCCGCCGTCACGTACTCCGGCGGGGACGCGTCCTCGCCGGAGGCGGTCGCGGGGGAGGCGGTGACCGGTCCGGGGCCGATGCCGGGCCAGAGCGCCGCCGCCCCGGCGCCGTCCGCGCCGCAGCAACCCCAGCAACAGCAGTACCTGCGCACGGAGTTCCCCTTCCAGCTGCCGCGCGGCTATGTCGACGAGTCCGGCACCGTCCACCGCGACGGTGTGATGCGGCTCGCGACGGCGCGCGACGAGCTGATCCCGCTGCGGGACGTCCGGGTGCAGGAGAACCCGGCGTTCCTCTCGGTGGTGCTGCTCGGCCGGGTCATCACCCGGCTCGGCACGCTGCCGTTGGTGCACGACGGGACCGTGGAGAACATGTTCGCCTCCGACCTGGCGTTCCTCCAGGACTTCTACCGGCAGATCAACGCGGAGGGGCATACGCGGGCGGCGGTGCGGTGCCCGCACTGCTCCGAGCCCTTCGAGGTGGAACTCGGCGGGAGCCGCCTGGGGGAATCGTGACGTACGCGACCGACCGGCTGCACGAGGAGATCGCGTACGTCGCCTACCACTTCCACTGGGACCTGGACCAGATCCTGGACCTGGAACACCAGGACCGCCGCCGCTACGCGGACGAGATCGCGTCCCTGGTGACACGCGCGAACGCGACGGCGCCGGCGGCCGGGGCGGGGGGCTGAGGGGTGGGGTTCCTGGATCGGTTGCGGGGCCGGGGGCGGGGCCTTGGCCCTGCGGGCGGCTCGGCGGAGGGTAGTGCGGCTTCGGTTCCGGCTTCGGGGGAGACCGGGGCCGGAGTGGTCGAGTCCGGTAACTCCCCGGCTGCGGCTGGGCGTTCGGCGGTGGCCGGGTGGACGGGGCTGCCGCCGATTCAGCGTGCCCTCGGTACGGGTACGGGGACGGGCGCGACGGCGGGGGCGGCCTCGTCCTCGGCCGCGGTCGCGGACTCGGGGTTCGGCGGGCGGCTGTCGACGTGGCAGAACCCGTCGTTCATGAGCACCCGCTCGCACTCGGTCCTCGACGGGGCCGCCTCCGCGAGCGGCGGCATGCTCGGGGGCGCGCCCGCCCAGGGACTCGAACTGCGGCCGGGCTCCTTGCCGTTGGGGGCGGGACCGGGTCCGGTGGTGCAGCGGATGCCGGTGGTGCCGTTGCGGGAGGTGGCTGGGCCGGGGGTTGGGGGCGCGGGACTTGGCGGTGCGCTTGGCGGTACGAGGGTTGCGGCGCCTGTGGTTCCTACGGCTCCTACGGTTTCGGCGGCGCCGGGGGGTGCTTCGGCTGCACCTTCGCCGTCTTCGCCTTCTTCGGCTTCGCGTGGGGTTAGTAGCGGTGGGGTGAACTCTGGGGCGGGGGTGGCTCGTTCGGGTGGGGCGGGTTCGGCTCCGGCTTCGGGTTCGGCTCCCGTGCCTACGCCTGGGCCTGCGCCCGTGTCTGTGCCTGTGGTGCAGCGGGCGGCGGCTTCGGGCGGGGCCGGTTCGGGTTCGGGTGCGGGGAACTCTTCGGTGAGCGCGGCCGGTTCGGGTCCGGCCGCCGCTCCCGTGGTCGCTCCGCGTCCGGCTCGCGGGGTGAACGTGACGCCGGTGAACCCGCCGGCGTCGGGGCCGCAACGGTCGCGTTCGCTGACGCGGTCCGCCAGTGCGCCCGCGGCCGTGCAGCGTCGGGTGCTGCCGGTGGCGGCGGCTCCGGTGGCGGCGCCACGGCGAGAGGTTGCGCCGAAGTCCACGGGTGGTGCGGGGGGGGCGTCCGACGGCGCCGGGGCGGCATCGTCAACCGACGCTGACCGAGCGGGAGTTGGGGGACCGGGCGCTCGTGGCCCGGTCCCCGGCTCCGACTCCGCTCCGGTGCGCGGCGGTGAGCCCGTGGTGAGCACGGCTGCCGTCGCGTCGGCGCCTGCTCCTGCCGTGGCCGCCGCTCCGCCGGCCGCCGTTGCGCCTGCTCTTCCGGTGCAGCGGGCGGTGGCGCCTGGGCAGCGGCGGGTGGCGGGGGGGGGGGGTGCGCGGGGGGCGACTGCGCCTTCCGCGCCGGGTGCATCGGGGTCCGGGTCGGGCTCGGGCTCGGGCGCGGTGAACTCTTCGGTGAGTACGGCGGGTTCGACGGGCTCGACGGCTTCGGGTGCGCCCGAGGCTTCGGTGCAGCGGGCGGTGCCTGGGGGCGGTGGTGTGCGGGGCCGGGAGGGGAATCCCGCCGCCGTACCGTCCACGGGCACCGCACCTGCGCCTGCGGCCGTGCCTGTTCCCGCGCCTGCGTCTGCGTCTACGTCGCCGTCTCCGTCTGCTTCGGGGGCGACCAGTCTTCCGGTGCAGCGGGCGGTGTCCGGAAGCCGGAGTGCTGCTTCACCGACACCGGCACCCGCATCGGCATCGACCTCGGCATCGACCTCGACATCGGGCCCGTCCGCGTCGGCCCCCGCTGGTGCGCCGAGCGCTTCGACGACGCCCGCGCCCGCCCCCGCGCCTACAGCCACGCCCACGCAGAGCGCCACACCTGCCACTCCGAGCGCGGCCCAGCCCGTCGTCCAGCGTCGGACAACTGCTTCCGGCGGCCCGGCTTCCCCGGCGCCGACCCCGAACCCGACCCCGTCCGTGCGTCCGGTCTCCCCCGCGCTCCCGCCTGCCGCCTCGGGCGCGGCCCAGCCCGTCGTCCAACGCCTGGCATCGTCCGCCCCCGGTCCCGGCCCCGGCAGCCGAGCCCAGGCATCCCCGACGTCCTCGACGCCCCCGGTAGCCCCGGCGCTTCCGGCATCCCCGCCGTCGCCGTCGCCGTCCCAGGCCACCCCTCCGGCGCAGACCACCCCGCCCAGCGCCACGCAGCCCTCTACCAGTACGCCCTCGGCCGCCTCCGCATCGCCCTCCGCCGCAGTGCAGCGGGCCCCCATCCCCGGCCGGACGCCGAGCCTCCCGCGCCCATCAACTCCTGTACCCACAGCGGCAGTTCAGCGCACCGAAACTCCCACCCCGCGCCCCGCAGCCGTCCCCCAGGCGAAGGCCCCCGAGACCACCGCCCCCCTGCCCGTGCAGCGTTCGTCGAAGGCCCCCGAGGCCACCATCCCCACGCCGACCCCACCGCACCCGACAACCGCAGCGGCAGCCACCCCAGCTCCCCAGGCCCCAACTCCCCAGGCCCCAACTCCCCAGGCCACGCCTCCGACTTCGGCCCCGGCGCACTCCACCCCCGCCGCCACCCCGACCCCGCGCGCGGCGCGCGGCGGGGGGGGGGGGGG
>LJCV01000001.1 GCA_001298575.1 Actinobacteria bacterium OK074 | reverse complement strand
ATGACGGGGGTGTGCGGGAGCTGGCCGCCGATCATGTCATCGCCGCCACGGGGTACCGGGTGGACACCGGGGCGTGGGTCTTCCTCGGGCACGAGCTGCGCGACGCGCCGGCCGGGCGCCCGGCCGCACGGCTGCGGGGCGACCGGATCGCCGTGGAGCCGGAGCCGGGGGCACAGTCCTCCGGGCGGGGCCGGGGCGCCGACCGCCGTCCGGACGGTGCGCCGGATCCCTCCGCCCAGCCGTGGCCCGGTGCCCGGCGGCCCGGTGCCGCGGACCGCCAGGCCGTACGGCCGCGGGGTGCGCGACCCGGAGCACCCGGAGCACCCGGCACGTCCGATACTTCCGGCGCGTTCGACGCGCCCGGCGCCCCATCGGCCTGGCCGTCGGAGGGGGTCTTCGACCGCCGCCCGGCCGCGACGCCGTACTCCGGGGACCCGGCCGCAGACTCTCGTGGCGAAACCGTTTTCGGTAACCCTCGCCAGTCCGCCGGCCGGTCCGCCGGGACCGGGGCCGGTGCCGGTGCCGCGTTCGGCAACCCCCCGGCCCCGGAAGAAGTCTTCGGCGAGCCCGCCGAAGCCCCCTCCGGCGAGCCGGAACCCACCGCCGACGTCCCCGCCCCCGCCGCCGAGGAGCCCCCCGCGCTCCCCAAGCAGCGCAAGCGCCGCCCCCGTGGCAGCGCCCGGTTCGCCGGTGCGATGGACGTGCAGGATGAGGCGGCCCCGGCCGTCGTGCCCGCCGCCGCGCCCCCGCCCGCCGGTGCGGGTCCGGGCCGTACGCCGCGCGGTGCCCGGTTCGCCGGTGCCGCCGAGGCGGCCCCCCACGTGGAGGAGGCCCCGCCGGAGCAGCTGGACGGCGAGGCGCGGCGGGAGACCGTCGAGACCGTGCGGACGCTGGTGCGGCTGCGCGGCGAGGGCCGCACCGGGGAGGCGCACGCCCTGCTCGTCGAGGCGGCCTACTGGCCCGCCGTCCGTTTCCCGCTGCTCGCCGCCGAACTGCACCGTGCGGGCCTCGGCGCCGACTGGGCCACCCTGCTGTGGGAGGCCGCCTCGCTGCCCGCCGACCGGCTGGTCGCCGCCGCCGACGCGCTGGTCGCCGAGGGCCGTACCGCCGACGGGCAGCAGATGCTGCGGCAGGGCGTGGCCCGCCCGGCCGCCGAGATCGGCGCGGCCGTCGTCGGTCTGGCCGCCGAGGGGCGCCGCCGCGAGGTACGGGCCCTGCTCGACGCGTACGTCCGCGTCCGTACGCCCGAGGAGGCGGCCCGCAGCGCCGCCGCGAACCCGGGTGTCCTCGTGCCTCTCCTGGTCGAGGCCGCCCAGGGCGTCTCCGACGAACGGCAGTGGGACCTGGTGCACGCCCTGCGGGTCGCCGGGTTCACGACCTGAGCGACCTGAACAGCCTGAGTGACCTGGGCCGACCTGCTGTTGCCCGCCCGCGTCTGCCGTTCCTGTCCGCTGTTTCTGCCCGTTCCCTCTGTCTGATTCTGTGTGTTTCCGTCCCGGGGTGAGCCGTACGTCCCGCTGAGGCATGCTGGAACCCCGCCCCGCCGGTCCGTTCGCCCACCCAGCGGATCAGGGCGGTCACCCGGAGTGTGAAACGTGATCGACTCGGCGGGTTAACGGCGACGGTCTTGGCAAGCCTGTCCCAGGGGCTTACTTTCAGCCTCTACAACCTGTGTCTACGGGCGTAGAAGTCCAGCCGTCCGTCGAAGGAGCAGCTCATGGCCAACGTCGTACGCGCCGCACTGGTCCAGGCCACCTGGACCGGGGACACCGAATCCATGATCGCCAAGCATGTGGAACACGCGCGCGAGGCGGCCCGGCAGGGGGCGAAGATCATCGGTTTCCAGGAGGTCTTCAACGCGCCCTACTTCTGCCAGGTCCAGGAACCCGAGCACTACGACTGGGCCGAGCCCGTGCCCGACGGCCCCACCGTCACCCGGATGCGGGAGCTGGCGCGGGAGACCGGCATGGTGATCGTCGTGCCCGTCTTCGAGGTCGAGCAGTCCGGTTTCTACTTCAACACCGCGGCCGTGATCGACGCCGACGGCAGCTACCTCGGCAAGTACCGCAAGCACCACATCCCGCAGGTCAAGGGCTTCTGGGAGAAGTACTACTTCAAGCCGGGCAACCTCGGCTGGCCGGTCTTCGACACGGCCGTCGGCAGGATCGGCGTCTACATCTGCTACGACCGCCACTTCCCCGAAGGCTGGCGGCAACTCGGCCTGAACGGCGCCCAGTTGGTCTACAACCCGTCGGCCACCTCGCGCGGCCTGTCCGCGTACCTGTGGCAGCTGGAGCAGCCGGCGGCAGCCGTCGCCAACGAGTACTTCATCGCCGCCATCAACCGCGTCGGCCGGGAGGAATACGGCGAGAACGATTTCTACGGCACGAGCTACTTCGTGGACCCGCGTGGGCAGTTTGTGGGCGAGGTCGCGAGCGACAAGGAGGAGGAACTCCTCGTGCGCGACCTCGACTTCGACCTGATCGACGAGGTGCGGCAGCAGTGGGCGTTCTACCGCGACCGCCGCCCCGACGCGTACGAAGGACTGGTGACGCCGTGAGCGACCTATACGACCGCCACAAGGCCGTGCTGCCCGAGTGGCTGGCCCTGTACTACGAGGACCCGATCGAGATCACCCACGGCGAGGGCCGGCACGTCTGGGACGCCGCCGGAAACCGTTATCTGGACTTCTTCGGCGGCATCCTCACCACCATGACGGCGCACGCCCTGCCCGAGGTCACCAAGGCGGTCGCCGAGCAGGCGGGGCGGATCATCCACTCCTCCACGCTCTACCTCAACCGGCCGATGGTCGAACTCGCCGAGCGCATCGCCCAGTTGAGCGGCATCCCGGACGCGCGGGTCTTCTTCACCACCTCCGGCACCGAGGCCAACGACACCGCGCTGCTGCTCGCCACCACCTACCGGCGCAGCAACCAGATCCTGGCCATGCGCAACAGCTACCACGGCCGCTCCTTCTCCACGGTCGGCATCACCGGCAACCGCGGCTGGTCCCCGACCTCGCTGTCCCCGCTCCAGACGCTCTACGTCCACGGCGGCGTCCGCACCCGCGGCCCCTACGCGGGCCTGAGCGACGACGAGTTCATCGCCGCCTGCGTCGAGGACCTCAAGGACATCCTCGGCCACACCCGCCCGCCCGCGGCCCTGATCGCCGAACCGGTGCAGGGCGTCGGCGGGTTCACCGCGCCGCCCGACGGGCTCTACGCGGCCTTCCGCGAAGTCCTCGCCGAGCGGGGCATCCTGTGGATCGCCGACGAGGTGCAGACCGGCTGGGGCCGCACCGGCGACCACTTCTGGGGCTGGCAGGCACACGCGCGCAGCGGGCCCCCGGACATCCTCACCTTCGCCAAGGGCATCGGCAACGGCATGTCCATCGGCGGCGTCGTGGCCCGCGGCGAGATCATGAACTGCCTTGACTCCAACAGCATTTCGACGTTCGGCGGCACCCAGATCACCATGGCCGCGGGCCTCGCCAACCTCACCTACCTGCTCGAACACGACCTCCAGGGCAACGCCCGGCGCGTCGGCGGACTGCTCCTCGAACGGCTGCGGGGCGTCGCCGCCCGGCTGCCGGGCGTACGGGAAGTGCGCGGCCGGGGCCTGATGATCGGCGTCGAGCTGGTCAAACCCGGGACGGACGAGGCCGATCCGGACGCCGCTGCCGCCGTGCTCGAAGCGGCCCGCGAGGGCGGGCTGCTCGTCGGCAAGGGCGGCGGCCACAACACCAGCGTGCTGCGGATCGCACCGCCGCTGTCCCTGACCGTCGCCGAGGCGGAGGAAGGCGCCACGATCCTCGAACACGCGCTGAGAAGCGTCCAGTAGCACCCGCAGGCTGAGCAAGGGAACGCCGCCATGACCACCGCACCCGCCCTGGAACCCGCCCTGTCGGTACGCCAGGTCCTCAACCTGGACCGGGTGATCGCCGGAGAGCCCGAGGTGGTCGCGGCGGCCGACCACCTCGACCGGCCGGTGCGCTGGGTGCACGTCGCCGAGGCCGCCGACGTCGGCGTGATGCTCAGCGGCGGCGAAATGGTGCTCACCACCGGGGTGTTGCTCGCCGGGGACGACGAGGCGCAGGCCGAGTACATCCGCTCCCTGCACCGCGCGGAGGCCGCCGCGGGCCTCCTCGGCCTCGGCCGGGCCTTCCCCACGCCGCCCGAGGCCATGCGTCGCGTCGCCGAACGCTGCGGCCTGCCCCTCGTCGTCCTCCATCGCCCCTTCCCCTTCCGGGAGTTGACCGAAGAAGTCCAATCCCGGCTGGTACGGCGGAAGTTCGCAGCCGTCAGCCTCTCCGAGTCCGTGCGCACCGCGCTCACCGGGCTGATCACCGCGGGCGCCCCGCTGCAACGGCTGCTCGACGAGGTGGCCGGGCACAGCGGCTGTCCCGTCGTCGTCACCAACCTCGCGCACCGCGTGCTCGCCACGGCGGGGGAGCGGTCCGCCGTCGACGACGTGCTGCGCGACTGGGAACGCATCGCCCGGCAGGCCGGCGGCAGCCAGGGCGACGGCTGGATCCGCGCCGAACTCGGCGGCCGGGGCGAACGCTGGGGCCGGATCGTGCTGTGCGGCTACCGCGGCGACACCGACACCGGACGGCTGCTCGCCGACCGCGCCGCCGAGGCCCTCGTCCTGCACCGCATGCTCGGCGGCGCCGCGCACTCCTGGGAGGAGGAGTCCGCCCAGAGCCTGCTCACCGACCTGGTCAGCGGTGTCGTACCGGCCCGCGGACTGCTGCCCCGGGCCCGGGCGGCGGGACTCCCGGTCAACCGCCGCACCTTCGTGCCGCTCGTCGTGCGCGACGGCGAACCCGCCCAACTCGACCGCGTGCTGCGCCTGTTGGGGCTGCCCGGCCTGGTCGCCGAACTCGCCGAGGGCGCCACCGCGGTGCTGCTCAGCCTCGCCCGGGACCAGGAGGCGGACACCCTGACCGCGCACTTCGCGACCCGGCTGCGCGACGAGTCCGGCGCCGCCCGCACGGTCGTGGCCGCCGCGGACGCGCGGGCCGACTGGGACGACGTGCCCGCCGGACTGCGCGAGGCCCAGCACGTCGCCGACGCCGTCGCCCAGAACACCGCCGTGCTCGACCTCCCCGCCGTCGTACGTCTCAGGGACGTCCATCTGCGCGGCCTGATACGGCTGTTGCGCGAGAACCCGCACGTCCAGGCGTTCGCCGAGCGGGAGTTGGACGGGCTGCTGTGCGGCAAGGACGCCGAGTCCGACCTGCTGCCGGTGCTGCGCACCTACCTCGCCACCGGCCGCAACAAGTCCCGCACCGCCCAGCTCCACCACGTCAGCCGCCCCGCGCTCTACCGCCGCCTGGAGGCCATCCAGACCCGCCTCGGCGTTGACCTCGACGACTTCGAACAGGCCGCCTCGGTCCATATCGCCCTGCTCGCGCACGACGCGCAGCGGAGCTGAAACGCCATGGAAAAGAACAGGAAACACGCAGGTCAGGGCCGGGATGACACGGTGCAACGGCCAGCCGTCGAAGGCGTGACACCGTGCAACTCAAACCCGTCCCCGGGACTTTCTAGGCTCGCCGCACACCCAGCGACCGGAGGTCCCGATGAGCAGAGTGATCCGTGCCGCCCTCTTCCAGACCGCCTGGACCGGCGACAAGGAGTCGATGATCCAGGTCCACGAACAGGCGGTCCGCGACGCGGCCGCGCAGGGCGCCCAAGTCCTGTGCTTCCAGGAGCTGTTCTACGGACCGTACTTCTGCCAGGTCCAGGACAAGGCGTTCTACGAGTACGCCGAGCAGATCCCCGACGGCCCGATCGTCAAGCGCTTCCAGGCACTTGCCAAGGAACACGGCATCGTCCTCGTCCTGCCGATGTACGAGGAGGAGCAGCCCGGCGTCCTCTACAACACCGCCGCCGTGATCGACGCGGACGGCTCCTATCTCGGCAAGTACCGCAAGACGCACATCCCGCAGGTCGAGGGCTTCTGGGAGAAGTTCTACTTCCGCCCGGGGAACAGCGGTTGGCCGATCTTCGAGACGAAGGTCGGGAAGATCGGCGTCTACATCTGCTACGACCGCCACTTCCCGGAAGGCTGGCGGGCGCTCGGCCTCGCGGGCGCCGAGATCGTCTTCAACCCCTCGGCCACCTCGCGCGGTCTGTCCGCGTACCTGTGGCAGCTGGAGCAGCCGGCGGCGGCCGTCGCCAACGAGTACTTCGTCGGTGCCATCAACCGCGTGGGCGTCGAGGAACTGGGCGAAAACGATTTCTACGGGACGACCTACTTCGTCGACCCGGAGGCCCAGTTCGTCGGCGAGGTGGCCAGCGACAAGGAGCCCGAACTCGTCGTCCGCGACCTGGACATGGCCAAGCTGCGCGAGGTCCGCGACCGCTGGCAGTTCTACCGCGACCGGGCGCCGGGCGCGTACGGCCCGCTGACGGCGCCGTAACGGGGGCGGCTCCCTTTCCGCGGTCCCCGCGCCCTGCCCGGGGCGCGGGGAGCGGCCCGAGCAACCACAGACGACCCGCACTTTTCCGACCGCATTCCCACGGGGTGCCCACGACAGGAGAGGGAGCATGAGCAGCCGTACCGTCATCCGCAACGGTCTCGTCATCACCGCGTCCGACGAACTGCACGCCGACGTCCTCATCGAGGACGGCCGTGTCGTCGCCCTCGCGGCGACCGGGACCCCGGCCGCCGAGGCTTGGACCGCCGAACGCACGATCGACGCCACCGGCAAGTACGTCATCCCGGGCGGCGTCGACGCCCACACCCACATGGAACTGCCCTTCGGCGGCACCTTCGCCTCGGACACGTTCGAAACCGGTACCAGGGCCGCCGCCTGGGGCGGTACGACCACGGTCGTCGACTTCGCCGTGCAGGGCGTGGGCCACAGCCTGCGCGAGGGCCTGGACGCCTGGCACGCCAAGGCCGAGGGCAACTGCGCGATCGACTACGCCTTCCACATGATCGTCTCCGACGTGAACCAGGACACGCTCAAGGAGATGGACCTGCTGGTCGAGGAGGGCGTCACCTCCTTCAAGCAGTTCATGGCCTACCCCGGCGTCTTCTACAGCGACGACGGCCAGATCCTGCGCGCCATGCAACGCTCCGCCGAGAACGGCGGACTGATCATGATGCACGCGGAAAACGGTATCGCCATCGATGTCCTGGTCGAACAGGCGCTCGCCCGCGGCGAGACCGACCCCCGCCACCACGGCGAGGTCCGCAAGGCGCTCCTCGAAGCCGAGGCCACCCACCGCGCCATCAAGCTCGCGCAGGTCGCGGGCGCCCCCCTGTACGTCGTGCACGTCTCGGCGCAGGAGGCCGTCGCCGAACTGGCCAAGGCACGCGACGAGGGCCTCAACGTCTTCGGCGAGACCTGCCCGCAGTATTTGTTCCTGTCCACGGACAACCTCGCCGAGCCCGACTTCGAGGGCTCAAAGTACGTGTGCAGCACGCCACTTCGGCCCAAGGAACACCAGGCGGCCCTCTGGCGGGGCCTGCGCACCAACGACCTCCAGGTCGTCTCCACCGACCACTGCCCCTTCTGCTTCGTGGGCCAGAAGGAACTGGGCCGGGGCGACTTCTCGAAGATCCCCAACGGCCTGCCCGGCGTCGAGAACCGCATGGACCTGCTCCACCAGGCCGTGGTCGACGGCCACATCTCGCGCCGCCGCTGGATCGAGATCGGCTGCGCCACCCCGGCCCGCATGTTCGGCCTCTACCCGCGCAAGGGCACCATCGCGCCGGGCGCCGACGCCGACATCGTCATCTACGACCCGAACGCCGAGCAGGTCATGTCCGTCGACACGCACCACATGAACGTCGACTACTCGGCGTACGAGGGCAAGCGCGTCACCGGCCGCGTCGAGACCGTGCTCTCGCGCGGCGAACTCGTCATCACCGAGCGGGAGTACACCGGACACGCAGGTCACGGCGTCTACACCCCGCGCTCCACCTGTCAGTACCTCAACTAGGAGTGGCGCTCATGGACTTCGGACTCGTCCTGCAGACCGACCCGCCGGCCTCCCGCGTGGTGAGCCTGATGCAGCGGGCCGAGCACAACGGCTTCACGTACGGCTGGACCTTCGACTCCGCCGTGCTGTGGCAGGAACCGTTCGTGATCTACAGTCAGATCCTCGCGAACACCGAGCAGTTGACCGTCGGCACGATGGTCACCAACCCGGGCACGCGCACCTGGGAGGTCACCGCCTCCACCTTCGCCACGCTCAACGACATGTTCGGCAACCGCACCGTCTGCGGCATCGGCCGCGGCGACTCCGCGATGCGTGTCGCGGGCCGCAAGCCCAACACCCTGGCCCGGATCAGCGAGGCCATGAAGGTGATCCGGGCGCTCGGCCGTGGCGAGGAGGCCGACCTCGGCGGCGGCGCGCTGGTGAAGTTCCCCTGGATCAAGCCGGACGCCCAACTCCCGGTCTGGATGGCCGCGTACGGCCCCAAGGCGCTGAAGATGACCGGCGAGGAGGCCGACGGCTTCATCCTCCAGCTCGCCGACCTGTACCTCACCGAGTACATGGTGAAGGCGGTCAAGGACGCGGCCGTCGCCGCCGGCCGGGACCCGTCCGAGGTCAAGATCTGCGTCGCCGCCCCCGCGTACGTCACCGAGGACGACTCGCCCGAGGCGCTCGCCCACGCGCGCGAGCAGTGCCGCTGGTTCGGCGGCATGGTCGGCAACCACGTCGCCGACCTGGTCTCCAAGTACGGCGAACACTCCGCCGCCGTACCGGAGGAACTCACGGACTACATCAAGGCCCGTGAGGGGTACGACTATTCGCACCACGGCCGCAGCGGCAACCCCGACACCCAGTTCGTGCCCGACGAGATCGTCGACCGGTTCTGTCTCATCGGCCCGGCCGAGAAGCACGTCGAAAAGCTGGGCGCCCTGCGCGAGTTGGGCGTCGACCAGTTCGCCCTCTACGACATGCACGACGCCCAGGAAGCCGTCATCGACGCCTACGGATCGACGGTGATCCCGGCCGTCAACGGCTGATTCTCCCCTCGTTCTCCCCCTTCCCGCTGCTCGGGGAAGGGGGCCAGGGCGCACCGCACGGTTTGTCCTCGGAGCGCGCACCCCCCAACCGGCCCCGCCCGCACGGCCTTTCCCGACCCGCCCTGATTCGATTGGCCTGCCCATGACCGACACCGCTCCCACGGCCACCCCGCCGTCCGCCCAAGTCACCCTCGCCGACGGCCGGGTGGAACTCGCCCCGGGCACCGCAGTCCCCAGCGGTCCCTACGCCAACGAGGACCTGCTTCCGGTTCCGGTCGAGAAGCGCACCTGGACCACGTACAACTTCTCCGCGCTCTGGGTCGGCATGGCCCACAACACGGCTTCCTGGACGCTTGCTTCGGGGCTGATCGCCGTGGGCATGGACTGGAAGCAGGCCGTGCTCACGATCGCCCTGGCCAACGTGATCGTGCTGATCCCGATGCTGCTGACCGGGCACGCCGGACCCAAGTACGGCATCCCCTTCCCGGTCTTCGCCCGCGCCTCCTTCGGTATCCGCGGCGCCAACCTCCCCGCCGTCGTACGGGCGTTGGTGGCGTGCGGCTGGTTCGGCATCCAGACCTGGATCGGCGGCGAGGCGATCTACTTCCTCGTCGGCAAGCTCATCGGCAACGGCTGGAGCGACGCCGGGAAGATCGGCGGCTACGCCTGGACCATGTGGCTGTCCTTCGCCATCTTCTGGGCCATCCAAGTGGCCATCATCTACCGGGGCATGGAGACCATCCGCCGCTTCGAGAACTGGGCGGCGCCCTTCGTGCTCGTCGGCGCGTTCGTGATGCTGATCTGGATGAGCGGCAAGGCGGGCGGCTTCGGCCCGCTGTTCGACCAGCCGTCCAAGCTGGGCTGGGGCGCCGACTTCTGGAAGCTGTTCGCGCCCTCGCTGATGGGCATGATCGGCTTCTGGTCCACGCTGTCGCTGAACATCCCCGACTTCACCCGCTACGGCAAGAGCCAGAAGGCCCAGACCTGGGGCCAGGCGCTCGGCCTGCCGACCACCATGACCCTGTTCGCCTTCCTGTCCGTCCTCGTCACCTCCGGCTCGCAGGCGGTGTACGGCCAGGCCGTCTGGGACCCGGTCCAGCTCGCCGCCAAGACGGACAACGTCGTCGGCCTGCTCTACGCCCTGGTCACCGTCCTGGTGGCGACCCTGTCGGTGAACATCGCGGCCAACCTGGTCTCCCCGGCGTTCGACTTCTCCAACATCGCGCCCCGGAAGATCAGTTTCCGGGCCGGTGCGCTCACCACCTGCGTCCTCGGCGTGCTGATCTTCCCGTGGAAGCTGTACTCCGACCCGCAGGGCTACATCTTCACCTGGCTCGGCCTGGTCGGCGGCCTGCTCGGCACGGTCGCCGGCATCCTCATCGCCGACTACTGGGTGCTGCGCCGCGGCAAGCTCGACCTCGCCGATCTGTATGCCACGGGCGGCCGTTACTGGTACGAGGGCGGCTGGAACTGGCGGGCGGTCGTCGCCTTCGTGGTCGGCGGCGTCCTGGCGGTCGGCGGCGCCAGTTTCAAGCCGCTGTTCGACGGCGTCCCCATCTCCGCGCTGTCCTCCCTCGCCGACTACGGCTGGGCGGTGGGCCTGGGCACGTCGATGGTCCTCTACCTGGCCCTGATGCTGCTGACGGGACCCGACATCGAGGGCGGACGGCGGGTGCCGCTCATCAAGTGACCGACACGTGATCGACTGCTGAACTGCGGTGGGCCACGCGGACGCGCGCGAGCGCGGATGTGTGGCCCACGCGCGCGTGGCGGCACTTACCTGCTTATCTACAGAATGACCCCACGCGCGCGTGGCCGCAGCCGTCAGCCGGCCACGCCCCCGCTCCCACCACTGCTCGCACTACCCTCCAGCGCCGCCACTGCCTCCTTCGCGGCCTTGATGGCACCGGTGTTGATGTCCTTCGTGTCCGGCGCCTTCTTCGTCTCGAAGTCGCTGCCGTTGTACGTGACGACGACCACCGCGTTCGACACGCGGACGATCACCTCGCCCTCCCGGGTGTCCTGCTTGTCCTGGGTGGTGAGGTTGACGACGGAGTACGCCTCGTCGCCGAGACCGGGCACCGCGCCGCCGCCGCTCTTGTCGGCCTTGTCGTCGGCGTACGAGGTCTCCGCCGCCGAGGTCGTGTCCATGATCTCGTACGACACGTCGAGCCAGCGGTAGTCGTACCCCTTGAGCGCGTTCCAGGAGCAGGTCCGGCGTACCGTCTTGTCCGTGGACGCGATCTCCTTGCCGGCCGTCTTGGCGCCGGGGACGAGGGAGCCGAGCGTCTTCGTGGAGACGGAGGTGCACGGTGCGGGGGCGGAGTCGTACGTCTTGGTGGCCTGCTCCGTCGACGAGGCCGACGGGTCGGGGCTCGCCTCGCTCGCCCGGGAGTCCTGGCCGCCCTGGGCCTGTTCCGTGGTGGTGCCGGAGTCCGTCGCCGAGGCGAGCGGACCGGACGACAGTGCCCAGCCGGCCGCGGCGAGCACGACGACGGGCGACAGGCGCGCGGTGAGGGCGAGCGGCAGAGGAAGTGAACGCACGGGCGCACTTTTCGTGGGGGACGGTGCGGAGGGGGGTCCGCACTGCGGACGGGACGACAGTCAAACACGAGAGTCTGTGTGACGGTAGTGCCGACCCGCTCGGCTGCCTGTGATGGGCGCGATGTCGATTATCTGAACGCCCCGGCGCGAGCCGGGAGGCGACAGCGGGGCAAGGAACGCGGCAAGGAACGGGACAGGGAACGGGACGAGGAGCGCGACAAAGGGATGAAGAACGGCATGAGATTCGCCCACGAGACCCTGCCGCAACGGGTCGTCTTCGCCCCGGACGACGCGGCGCGCGCGATCGTCGACGAGGTCGCCCGGCTCGGCGCCGGACGCGTCATGGTCGTCGCCGCGCCGTCGTCGGCCGCCCTCGCCGCCACTCTCACCGGCCGACTGCCCGTGGCGCACGTCCACGACGAGGTCGTCAGGCACGTCCCCGTCGAGGTGGCCGACCGGGCGCGCGAGGCCGCGAAGACGTCCCGCGCGGACGCCCTGGTGTCCGTCGGCGGCGGCTCCGCCACCGGCCTGGCGAAGGCGGTCGCGCTCACCACCGGCCTGCCGGTCGTCGCCGTACCGACGACCTACGCGGGCTCGGAGGCCACGAACGTCTGGGGACTCACCGAGGGAACGGCCAAGACGACCGGCGTCGACGCCCGGGTGCTGCCGCGCGCCATCGTCTACGACGCCGCACTCCTGCGCACGCTGCCGGTCGAACTGTCCGTGGCCAGCGGCCTCAACGCCCTCGCGCACTGCGTCGACGCGATGTGGGGCCCGCGCGCCGACCCCATCGACCGCGCCCTGGCCGAGGAGGCGATCCGCGGGCTCGGCAGGGGACTTCCGGCCGTCAGGACCACTCCGGACGGGCGTGAGGGCCACGAACAGACCCTCTACGGCGCCTATCTGGCGGCCGTCGCGTTCGCCTCGGCCGGTTCCGGTCTGCACCACAAGATCTGTCACGTTCTCGGCGGGATGTTCGACCTGCCGCACGCACAGACCCACGCGGTCGTCCTCCCGCACGTCCTGGCGCTCAACGCCCCGTACGCCCCCGAGGCGGAGCACCGGATCGCGACCGCCCTCGCCGCGCCCACCGCGACCGAGGGCCTGGCCGCACTGCGCACCCGTCTCGACGCGCCGACCGCCCTCAAGGACTACGGCATGCCCGAGGACGGCATCGCCCGCGCGGTCCCGGCGATCCTGGCCGTCACTCCCGCGAACAACCCCGCCCCCCTCACCCCCGAACGCCTCACCGCACTGCTGCGTGCGGCCTGGGAAGGAGACGTGTCCCCATGACAGCGCCGTCGCGGTCACAGCCGCAATCGCAATCACGGCCGCAATCGCAGCCGCCGTCGTCGGAAACCGATTCCGTAACTGATTCCGTAACTGATTCCGTAACCGGTTACGCAGCCGCTTCCGTGACGGAAGGCGCGGTCGGCAGGGCCCCCGCCGGACCGGTCGTGGATCCCGAACAGCGGGCCAGGGAGGCGGAGTTGACCGAACAGGTCGTGCGCTCCTTCGACTCCTGCGCCGATCCACGGCTGCGGCAGCTCATGACCGGCCTGGTGGAGCACCTGCACGCCTACCTCCGTGAGGTCCGCCCCACCGAGGACGAATGGCGCCGGGCCGTCGACTTCCTCACCCGCTGCGGCCACATCACCGACGACCGACGCCAGGAGTTCATCCTCCTCTCCGACGTCCTCGGCGCCTCCATGCAGACCATCGCCGTCAACAACGCGGCGTACGGCGACGCCACCGAGGCCACCGTCTTCGGGCCGTTCTTCGTCGAGGGGGCACCCGAGACCCCGCTCGGCGGCGACATCGCGGGCGGCGCGGCGGGCGAGCCGTGCTGGGTCGAGGGCACGGTCACCGGCACCGACGGCAAGCCGCTCGCGGGCGCCCGGATCGAGGTCTGGGAAGCCGACGAAGACGGTTTCTACGACGTGCAGTACGACGACGGGCGCACCGCGGCGCGCGGGCACCTGCACACCGACGCGGAGGGGCGCTACCGCTTCTGGGCGGTCACGCCGACGCCGTACCCCATTCCGCACGACGGACCCGTGGGGGAGCTGCTGCACGCGGTGGGCCGTTCGCCGATGCGCGCCTCCCATCTGCACTTCATGGTGAGCCATCCGGGCCGCCGCACGCTGGTCACCCACATCTTCGTGCGGGGCGACGAACTCCTCGGCTCCGACGCCGTGTTCGGGGTGAAGGAGTCGCTGGTGAAGGACTTCGACCGGCAGCCGGCCGGCGCGGCGACGCCCGACGGCCGTGCGGTCAACGGCACTTGGTCGAGGGTCCGCTTCGACATCGTCCTGGCACCGGCCGGAACGCAGAACGCCGGAACGCAGAAGGCCGGAAAGCCGGACGCCGGAACACAGGCAACCGGAACATAGGCAACCGGAACACGGGCCACCGGTAAACGGCACAGTCGATAACCTGCTCGTATGTTCACCACGCGCCCCACCCTTCAGGGCACCTTCGGCATGGTGTCCTCCACGCACTGGCTCGCCTCCCAGTCCGCGATGGCCGTCCTGGAGGACGACGGCAACGCGTACGACGCCGCCGTGGCCGCCGCGTTCGTCCTGCACGTTCGAGCCGCACCTCAACGGGCCCGCGGGCGAGGTGCCCATGATCCTCGCCCCGGCGGGCGGCGAGGCGCGGGTGCTGTGCGGGCAGGGCGGCGCGCCCGCCGGGGCCACGATCGCCCACTACAAGGGCCTCGGGCTGGATCTCGTCCCCGGTACGGGACCGCTCGCCGCCGCCGTGCCGGGCGCGTTCGACGCCTGGATGCTCCTGCTGCGCGACCACGGCACCAAGACTCTTGCCGACGTCCTTAAATATGCCGTCGGATACGCCGAACACGGCCACGCGCCCGTGGAGCGCGTCGGCGAGACCGTCGAATCCGTACGGCAGCTGTTCGAGACGGAGTGGACCTCCTCGGCGGACGTGTACCTGCCCGGCGGCGAGGCCCCGCGCGTGGGACGCCTCTTCCGCAACCCCGCCCTGGCCGCGACCTGGAAGCGGCTGCTGGCCGAGGTCTCCGGCACGGCCGGCCGCGAGGCCCAGATCGAAGCGGCGCGCGCGGTGTGGCGCTCCGGCTTCATCGCCGAGGCCCTCGTACGGCAGTCCGGGCGGCCCACCATGGACACCAGCGGACGCCGCCACGAGGGCACCCTCACCGCCGCCGACCTGGCCTCCTGGTCCGCGTCCTACGAGGCCCCGGCGACGTACGACTGGAACGGCTGGACGGTGTGCAAGCCGGGCCCCTGGAGTCAGGGCCCGGTCCTGTTGCAGCAACTCGCCCTGCTGCCGCCCGAGTTGCCGGCCCACGGTTCCGCCGACTACGTGCACCTGCTGATCGAGGGCTGCAAGCTCGCCATGGCCGACCGCGAGGCGTGGTACGGCGACGCCGCCGAGGTGCCGCTCGCCGAGCTGCTGTCCGACGCGTACAACGCCGAGCGGCGCGCCCTGATCGGCGACCGGGCGTCCTACGAGCTGCGCCCCGGTGCGCCGGGCGGGCGCGTCCCGCGGCTGAGCGCCCGCGCGCGCGTGCCGGCCACGGACGGCACCGGGGTCGGGGGCGGGACCGGGGGCGCGGCCGAGGGTGGGTTCAACGTGCTGGGCGTCGGCGAGCCCACCGTCGCCAGGGGCCCGCGCCCCTCGGTGCCGGGCGAACCGGAGGTCCTCGCGGACGGCGCCACCCGGGGCGACACCTGCCACCTCGACGTCGTCGACCGCTGGGGCAACATGATCGCGGCCACGCCCAGTGGCGGCTGGCTCCAGTCCAACCCGGTGGTGCCCGAGCTCGGCTTCCCGCTCGGCACCCGGCTCCAGATGGCCTGGCTCGACGAGGGACTGCCCAGCTCGCTCACCCCGGGGCGCCGCCCGCGCACCACCCTGGCCCCGTCGCTCGCGCTGCGCGACGGGGTGCCGGTGCTCGCGTTCGGCACGCCCGGGGGCGACCAGCAGGACCAGTGGCAGACGCACTTCTTCCTTACGGTGGCCCTGGGCGCACGGGTCCGCGGCGGCCTCGACCTCCAGGGCGCCATCGACGCCCCGAACTGGCACAACGACAGCTTCCCCGGCTCCTTCTACCCGCGCGCGACGCGTCCCGGCAGCGTCACCGTCGAGTCCCGGACCGACCCCGCGGTCGTCGAGGAACTGCGCCGCCGCGGCCACGACGTCGAGGTCGGCGACGCCTGGTCCGAGGGGCGACTGTGCGCGGTGGCCCGCGACCCGGAGACGGGCATCCTGTCGGCCGCGGCGAACCCGCGGGGGATGCAGGGGTACGCGGTGGGCCGCTGAACCGGGGGCCGGACCCGCCGGACCGAAGGCCAACCCGGCCGAACCCACCGCGGGCCCGGCCCCCAGGACTTCATGGCGATTCCGCCCGGAGTACACCGGCCGGGTGGGGATTGTCAGTGGCTCGTGCTGTCATGGAGCCATGATCGAAGACATCGAAACCATCGACGAGTTTCTCGACCGGCACGCGTCCGACGTGGAAGAGGCGGTCCGCACGGCGGCCGCCACCGAGATCATGCCGCGCTTCCGCCGCCTCACCGAGGCCGAGATCGACCAGAAGAGCGGCCCGCACGACCTGGTCACGGACGCCGACCGGCTGGCCGAGGCGTACCTGACCAAGACGCTGCCCCAGCTGCTGCCCGGCTCGGTCGTCGTCGGCGAGGAGGCCGTGCACGCCGACCCGGCGAGCTACGCGGCGATCCAGGGCGACGCCCCGGTCTGGATCGTCGACCCGGTCGACGGCACCCGCCAGTTCGTCCGCGGCGAACCCGGCTTCTGCACCCTGGTCGCCCTCGTCCAGGACGGCGTGCTCCGGGCCTCCTGGACGTACGCCCCCGCCCGTGGCCTGCTGGCCACGGCGGTACGGGGCCGGGGCGCGTTCCTCGACGGCGCACCCCTGCGCGCGGGCTCGCCCGAACCCGGCCGCGACCTGCGGGTGGCCACCTCCCACCCGGACTACACCACGCCCGAGCAGAAGCACGCCCTGCTCGGCCTGCGCACGGACGGCGTCGCCCCGCGTCCCTGCGGCTCGGCCGGCATGGAGTATCTCGCCGTGGCCCGGGGTGAGTTGGACGCCACGGCGTTCTCCTGGGAGGCCGCCTGGGACCACGCGGCGGGCCTCCTCCTGGTGGAGGAGGCGGGCGGCGCCCACCTGACCCGGGCGGGGCACCCCTTCCGCATCCGGGGCGGCAACGTCCTGCCGTTCACCACCGCGCGCGACGCGGCCACGGCCCGCCGCATAGCCGGACTGCTGGCGGGCGGGGCGGGGGCGGAAGACGACTGAGAGGCCGGGGCGGGAAGGCCGGGGGCGGGCACCGGACGCCGTCCGCCCACCGGCCCCCGGGCCCGGGCATGTCGGGCCTCCGGCATATCCTGGAGCGCAGCAGGCCATCGGCAGACGATCGGCAGACGAAGGGGTCCGAAGGTGCCGTCCATGTTCGATGCGGTCGTGGTGGGAGCGGGGCCGAACGGACTGACGGCCGCCGTCGAACTGGCCCGCCGCGGCCTCTCCGTGGCCGTGTTCGAGGCACAGGGCACCGTCGGCGGGGGAGCGCGCACCGAGGAGCTGACCCTCCCCGGCTTCCGGCACGACCCGTGCTCCGCCGCCCACCCCCTCGGCATCAACTCACCCGCGTTCCGGGCGATGCCCCTGGACCGGTACGGCCTGGAGTGGCTGCACGCCGACCTGCCCATGGCGCACCCGTTCCCGGACGGCAGCGCCGCGGTGCTGTCGCGTTCGGTGGCCGAGACCGCCGCGTCCTTCGGGCCGCGCGACGCGGGCGCGTACCGCAGGCTGGTCGAACCGTTCCTGCCCCGGTGGGACACGCTGGCCCACGACTTCATGTCCCTGCCGCTGACCGCGCTGCCCCGTGACCCGGTCACCCTCGCCCGCTTCGGTCTCGTCGGCCTGCCCCCGTCGACCTGGCTGATGCGCCGCTTCCGCGACGAGAAGGCCAAGGCCCTGTTCGCCGGGCTCGTCGCCCATGTCATCGCCCCGCTCGGCGGCCTCGCCACCGGAGCCGTCGGCCTGGTCTTCGCGCTCGCCGCACACGCGCGCGGGTGGCCCGTCGCCCGCGGCGGCTCGCAGTCCATCTCGGACGCCCTGGCCGCGTACCTGAAGGACCTCGGTGGCGAGATCCACACCGACTACGAGGTCAAGCGCCTCGACGACCTGCCGCCCGCGCGCGCGTACGTCTTCGACACCTCGCCCACCGCGCTCGCCCGGATCGCGGGCTTCGGCGGCTACTACGACAACTACCGTTACGGCGCGAGCGTGTTCAAGGTCGACTACGCGCTCGACGGACCCGCGCCGTGGCGGGCGCAGGAGGCCCGCCGCGCCGGAACCGTGCAGATCGGCCCGACCCGGGGCGACATCGCCACCGCCCTGACCGCGGCCTCGCGCCAGGGGCGGGCACCCGACGTGCCGTTCCTGATCGCCGTGCAGCCCAGCGTCGCCGACCCGTCCCGGGCACCCGAGGGCAAGCACGTCTTCTGGGTCTACGGGCATGTGCCGAACGGCTGGACCGGCGACCTCACCGAGGCGATAGAGCGTCAACTGGAGCGATTCGCCCCGGGGTTCGGCGACCGCGTGCTCGCCCGCGCCACCGCGGGCCCGCCCCAACTGGCGGTCCGCAACGCCAACTACGTCGGCGGCGACATCGCCTGCGGCGCCGCGAGCGGTCTCCAGCTGATGCTGCGGCCGAAACTGTCCCTGTTCCCGTACAGCACCCCGCATCCGGCCGTCTTCATCTGCTCCTCGGCGACCCCGCCGGGCCCCGGCGTGCACGGCATGTCGGGGCACAACGCGGCGAAGGCCGTGTGGCGGCGGTTGCGGCAGCAACCCTGAGCCCGTCCGCTCCGGCCACGGTCGGGTCCGCTCAAGTGACCCGACTTTGCGGCATGTTGGAGATTCGGTTGCGTTGGCATGTGGAAAACTTGTGTCGTTCATGTCACTTTTGCTACCCGGAGTAATCACAGCTGTGGCTCACATTCCGTGTATATGGTGCGGCCATGAAAGACCGGAAAGCGATTTCCCGTGTAAGGGGCCCGTCCGCGCTGCGCCTCGCCGACCTCGTCCAACTCGTCAGGGCCCCGGCCGCGTTGAGTGTCCCGGGTGACGTGATCGCGGGCGCGGCCGCGGTGGGACATCCCTACGGCGCCCGCGTCCTGGCGACGGCCGGGTCGTCCGTCTGCCTCTACTGGGCCGGCATGGCTCTCAACGACTACGCCGACAGCGCCGTCGACTCCGTGGAGCGTCCCGAACGGCCGGTTCCCTCCGGTCGCGTGCCCCGCCGTACCGCGCTCGCGGTCGCGGGCGCGCTGACCGCGGCGGGTCTCGGACTCGCCGCCGCCGCGGGCGGCCGCCGGGGGCTCGCGACCGCGCTGCCCCTGACGGGTCTGGTCTGGGCGTACGACCTGAAACTCAAGTCCACCCCGGCGGGGGCCGTGGCCATGGCCGGTGCCCGTGCCCTGAACGTCCTGTCGGGCGGCGTGGCCGCCGGAGCCGGTGCGCGGTGCGGCACCGTCCGACGTGACACCTCGGCAGAATCGTTTCTTCGAAGTATTGTTCCCGCCGCACTGATCGGTGCCCACACCTACACCCTGATGACCCTGAGCCGGCACGAGATCTCGGGCGCCCCCGCGCGCGTGCCGGCCACCACCCTCGTCGCCTCCACGGCGACAGCGCTCGCCACGGCCCTGCCCACCGCGGTCCTGCCCGCCAGGGAAGCCGCCGTCTCCCCGAAGCGCGCCGCACTGCGCACCGGTCTCACCGCCGCCGGCGCCCTCGCCTACCTCGGCACCTACGGCACGGCCCAGGTCCGGGCCGCGCGGGAGCCCTCGGCCCGCAACGTACGGCAGGCCGTGGGCGCCGGGATCCTCGGGCTGATGCCCCTTCAGGCGGCGCTGACCGCACGGGGCGGGGCCCCGGCCGCCGCCACGGCGCTCGGGCTCTTCCACCCCCTGGCCCGGCGGCTGGCCCGACGCGTCTCACCCACCTGAACCCCCGCCCGACCTCTGTGTGAGGAACCTGTACCGCCTATGAGACCTTCCCCCCTCCCTCTCAAGTTCGGTTACGGCACCAACGGCTTCACCCACCACCGGCTGTCCGACGTCCTCCTCGTCCTCGCCGACCTCGGCTACGACGGCGTGGCCCTCACCCTCGACCACGGCCACCTCGACCCGTACGCCGACGACCTGCCCCGGCGTGTGTCCGCGCTCGCCCGTCAACTCGCCCGGCTCGGGCTCGACATCGTCGTCGAAACCGGTGCCCCCTATTTCCTCGACCCCCGGGGCAAACACCTTCCGACGCTGATGTCGGACGACGCCGGACGCCGGATCGACCTGCTGCGCCGGGCCCTGCGCATCGCGGCCGACCTCGGAGCGCCCTCCGTCCAGCTGTGCAGCGGCCCCGCACCGGCCGGACTGCCGGAACCGGACGCCTGGAAACTTCTCGCAACCGGTATCGAAACGATTCTGGAGACGGCCGAGGAGTACGGCGTCGCGCTCGCCTTCGAACCGGAGCCGTACATGTTCGTCGACACCGTGCGGCGCTGCACGGAACTGGCCGAACGGGTCGGCGGGCACGAGCTGTTCGGCATCACCCTGGACATCGGGCACGCGCACTGCGTCGACGAGCAACCGTTGCTCGACTGCGTCCAGCTCGCCGCACCGCTGCTGCGCACCGTGCAGATCGAGGACATGAGGCGCGGTGTCCACCAGCACCTCGAATTCGGCGCGGGCGAGATCGACTTCCCGCCCGTGCTGACCGCGCTGCGCGACCTCGGGCACACCGGTCTGGTCTCCGTCGAGATCCAGGGCGGCGCGCTCGACGCCCCCGACGTCGCCCGCCGCTCGATCGAGTTCCTGCGTACGGCGGCGTAGGCGCACCGCCGCGTCTCCTCCCTCCGCCGCACCCCCTTCACCTCTCAACTCCCCTCCCCGCGTGGCTTCTTGCTGCGCCGATCCGACAGGAGGCAGCTGCCCCATGGCTGTTCCCGGTCCCACCCTTCAACCACCCGAGGACCCCCGTGCCTTGCTCCCGGCCGTGCTGGAGCCGGCGACCCGTGCCTGGCTCGACACGGCGACCGCCCGGGTCGCGGCCGATCCCGCCGCGATCCACGGACTCTTCCCCGGCGTCCGAAGACGCTGCGGCGACACCGGCCTGACCGCCCACTGGAGCGTCGACGAAGCCGCCCGCGCCGTCCTGGTCACCGCCCTGCCGCTGCGCGGCCCGGCGCTCGCCGACACGCTGACCCGACTGCACCGGCACGGCGACCCGGCCGAACAGCGGGCCGTCCTACGCGCGTTGCCACTGCTGGACCCCGGCACCCCCGGGGCCGCGGGCGAACTCGGGGACCTCGCACTCCCGCTCGTCCGCGAGACCCTGCGCGGCAACGACACCACCCTCATCACGGCCGCCCTCGGCCCGTACGCGGCCGCCCGCCTCCCGGACACCGAGTACCGGCAGGCCGTACTCAAGTGCGTCTTCTACGAGATCCCCCTCGACCGGGTGCACGGGCTGGACGTCCGCGCGGACCGCGAACTGGCCCGGATGCTTGCCGACTTCGCCCGCGAACGGGCCGCCGCCGGACGCGCCGTACCACCCGACATCGAGCCCCTCATCCGGGCCTTCCCCGACCTCGCCCCTGCTCAAGACCCCCATGCCGAACGGAACATGACGGCACTCGGCACAACGGACGGGAACTGACCGTGCGCATCTTCGACCCCCACATCCACATGACCTCCCGCACCACCGACGACTACGAGGCGATGTACGCGGCCGGAGTACGCGCAGTCGTCGAACCAGCCTTCTGGCTCGGCCAGCCACGCACCTCGCCGGAGAGCTTCTACGACTACTTCGACGCGCTGCTCGGCTGGGAGCCCTACCGGGCCGCGCAGTTCGGCATCCAGCACTTCTGCACCATCGCCCTCAACCCGAAGGAGGCCAACGACCCCCGCTGCATACCGGTGTTGGACGAACTCGACCGCTATCTCGCCAAGGACCGGGTCGTCGCCGTCGGCGAGATCGGCTACGACTCGATGACCCCGGAGGAGGACGAGGCGTTCGCCCGCCAGCTCCAACTCGCCGTCGCGCACGGCCTGCCCGCCCTCGTGCACACCCCGCACCGCGACAAGGCCGCAGGCACCCGGCGCACCCTGGACGTCGTCCGGGAGTCGGGCATCGACCCCTCCCTCGTGGTCCTGGACCACCTCAACGAACTCACCGTCGGCATGGTCCTCGACAGCGGCTGCTGGGCAGGGTTCTCCGTCTACCCGAAGACGAAGATGAGCGAGGACCGGATGGTCGAGATCCTCAAGGAGCACGGCACCGACCGCGTCCTGGTCAACTCGGCCGCCGACTGGGGCCGTTCGGACCCGCTCAAGACCCGCCGCACCGCCGACGCGATGCTCGCCGCCGGGTTCGACCAGACCGCGGTGGACCGGGTGCTGTGGGACAACCCGGTCGCCTTCTACGGGCAGAGCGGCCGTCTCGAACTCGCCCCCGGGACCGACGAGGCCAAGCCGGACGACACCTCCGTCTACGAGGGCAACTCCATCCGGCGCGGGGGAGCGTGAACGGCCCGTGCGGCTTCTGCATCCGGACGGCAGCACCGTCCACCTCGGCTACTGCAGCAACGTCCACCAGGCGGAGGACCTCGACGGGGTCGTCGCCCAACTCGCCACGTACGCCGAGCCGGTGCGCGAGCGACTGGGGGTCGACCGGCTCGGCATCGGGCTGTGGCTCGCCCGCGGTGTCGTCACCGAACTCGTCGCGGACCAGGGCGCGTTGGAACGACTGAAGGGCGAACTGCGGGCCCGCGGCCTGGAGACGGTCACCCTCAACGCCTTCCCGTACGCCGGGTTCCACCGCGAGGTCGTCAAACAGGACGTGTACGTGCCCGACTGGGCGGACGCGGCACGCCTGGACTACACCCTCGACTGCGCCCGCGTACTCGCCGAACTCCTCCCGGACGACGCCGACCGGGGCAGCGTCTCCACGCTCCCGCTGGCCTGGCGGACCCCCTGGCCGGCCGAGCGCGCCGACACCGCCCGCCGTGCCCTGGACCGGCTGGCCGACGGCCTCGCCGCAGTCGAGGCGGACACCGGCCGCCGGGTCCGGGTCGGTTTCGAACCGGAACCGGGGTGTGTCGTGGAGACCACCGGCCAGGCGGTGGCGCAGCTGGGCGGGCTCGACCCCGACCGGCTCGGCGTCTGCCTGGACGCCTGCCATCTCGCCGTCCAGTTCGAACACCCCGCCGCGGCGCTGCGGCGGCTCGCGGACGCCGGACTGCCCGTCGTCAAACTCCAGGCGTCCTGCGCCGTCGAGGCGCCCGACCCGGCGGACCCCGCCGCCCGGGCGGCGCTGCGGCGGCTGGCCGAACCCCGGTTCCTGCACCAGACCCGGACGGCGGACCCCGGCGCCGCCCGGGGAGTTGAGAACCTGTCCGACGTCCGAGGGGTCGACGACCTGCCCGACGCCCTCGACGGCGGACTGCCCGCCGACACCGGCCCCTGGCGCGTCCACTTCCACGCCCCGCTGCACTCCCGGCCCGAACCGCCGCTGCGGACCACCGCCGACCAGCTCGGCGAGGTGTTCGCCGGACTGTTCGGCGCCGCCTCGGCAGGCTGCGACCACATCGAGGTCGAGACCTACACCTGGTCGGTACTGCCCGGCCCGCCCGCAGACCTGACCGCCGGCATCGCCGCCGAACTCGCATGGGCCCGCGACCGGTTGACCGGACTCGGCCTCAAGGAGGACCGCTACTCATGACCACCGACAACACCACCGGAAGCGTTACCGAAACCCATTCCGGAAACACCCGCCCTCCCGGCAACGCACGCCCCCTCGTCGTCCTCGACATCGTGGGCCTCACCCCGAAGCTGCTCGCACACATGCCCGCCCTCGCCGCCCTCGGCGAACGCGGCTTCCGGGCCCGGCTCGACACCGTGCTCCCGGCCGTGACCTGCACCGTCCAATCCACCCTCCTGACCGGTGAACTCCCCGCCGTGCACGGCTCCGTGGCCAACGGCTGGTACTTCCGCGACCTCGGCGACGTGCTGCTGTGGCGGCAGAGCAACACCCTCGTCGGCGGCGAGAAGATCTGGGAGACCGCCCGCAGAACCGACCCCGACTACAAGGTCGCCAACATCTGCTGGTGGTACGCGATGGGCGCCGACGTCGACCTCACCGTCACCCCCCGCCCCGTCTACTACTCCGACGGCCGCAAGGAACCCGACTGCTACACCTGGCCGCCGTCCCTGCACGACGAACTCACCGCCAGACTGGGCCCGTTCCCACTGTTCACCTACTGGGGCCCGAACGCGGGCATACCCTCAAGCCAGTGGATCCTGGGCGCCGCCCGCCAGGTCTTCGACGAGCACCACCCCGACCTCACCCTCGTCTACGTCCCACACCTGGACTACGACCCTCAGCGCTCCGGTCCCGACTCGCCCGCCACCCACCGCGCCGCACGCCAACTCGACGACGCCCTGGGCCCGTTGATCGACCACTTCCTGAGCGCGGGCGCCACCGTCGTGGCCCTCAGCGAGTACGGCATCGCGCCCGTCTCCCGCCCCGTCGACATCAACCGCGCCCTGCGCCGCGCCGGACTCCTCGAAGTCCACACCCAGGACGGCATGGAGTATCTCGACGCCCTCGCCTCACGGGCCTTCGCCGTCGCCGACCACCAGATCGCCCACGTCTACGTACGGAACCCCGCCGACATCCCCGCCGTCGCCGGGATCCTCGGCCAACTCGACGGCGTGGACGAGGTGTTGGACGAGAAGGGCAAGGCCGCGCACGGCCTGGACCACGACCGCTCCGGCGAACTCGTCGCGGTCGCCGCCTCCGACGCATGGTTCACGTACTACTACTGGCTCGACGACGACCGCGCCCCCGACTTCGCCCGCCAGGTCGAGATCCACCGCAAACCCGGCTACGACCCCGCCGAACTCCTCTACGACGACACCGTCTCCGGGGTGAAGCTGCGCGCCCTCGGCCAGGTGGCCCGCAAGAAACTCGGGCTGCGCTACCGCATCCGTACCGTCCCGCTCGACCCGGCACCGATCAGCGGCAGCCACGGCCGACTGCCCGACGACCCCGACCGCGGGCCCGTACTCCTCTGCTCGGAACCGGAGTTGGCACGCGAGGCGTACGCGGCGACCGAGGTCAAGCCCCTGCTGCTGCGCCTCGCCGGCCTGGCCGCGGACCCCGACTCCCTCGTGGGCGCCGCCACCGACTCCCTTGAAGGAGACCCGAGTTGACGACCCACCCACCGCTGCCCCTGCACCGGACCCTGCTCGATCCCGCCCCCGAGTACGCCAAGTGGCAGGCGGAGGAGCCCATTCGGCGGGTGACGATCTGGGGCGACAACAGCCCCTGGCTCGTCACTCGGCACGACGACGCCCGGCGTGTGCTCGCCGATCCTCGCTTCGGCGCCGACGTGACCCTCGACGGCTTCCCGGGGATGCGGCCGCAGGCGCCGCCGCGAGGGCCCGGGCAGTTCTTCCTGATGGATCCGCCCGATCACACGCGCCTGCGCCGCATGCTGATCCCCGAGTTCACTTTCCGCCGTATCGAAGGGCTGCGGCCCGCCGTCGCGCGGATCTGCGACGAACTGATCGACACCATGACGGCCGAGGGCCGCGGCGAGGCGGACCTCGTCGAGTCGTACGCTCTCGCGCTGCCGTCCCGGGCGATCTGCGAACTGCTCGGAGTGCCCTACCAAGACCACGGCTTCTTCCATCGGCAGGCGCAGGCATTCTCCGGCCTCGCCGCCGGCCCGGCCGAGATGATGGCCGCCCGGACCGCACTCCACGTCTACTTCGGTGACCTGCTCGCCGCCCGCACCCGGGAGCCCGCCGACGACCTGATCTCCCGGCTCGCCACCGAGCGCGTCGCCACCGGCGAGCTCACCTACGAGGAGGCCGTCGGCGTCGCGACGATGCTGCTGGTGGCCGGCCACGAGACCACCGCCAACATGTTCCCGCTGGCTGTGGTGGCCCTGCTGCGGCACTCCGCCCAGCTCTCCGCCCTGCGCGCGGACCCCGCAGGATGGCCGGCCGCGGTCGAGGAACTGCTGCGCCATCTGACCGTGGCCCACTCGGGCCTGCGCCGCATCGCCACCGAGGACGTGGAGGTGTCCGGCGTCCGCATCCAGGCGGGCGAAGGCGTGATCGTGGCCCTCCAGGCCGCCAACCGGGACCCGGCCGTGTACGCGGACGCCGACGCGCTGGACGTCACCCGTGACAGCGGCGGACACCTGGCCTTCGGACACGGATCGCACCAGTGCATCGGCCAGTCCCTGGCCCGGGTCGAACTCCAGATCGGCCTGGCCGCCCTGTTCGAGCGATTGCCCGGACTGCGGCTCGCCGCACCACCCGAGGACTTCGCCACCCGGGCGAACGCCGTGCACGGCGTCCGGTCCCTCCCCGTCACCTGGTAAGGAGCACCATCATGACCACGATGAACACCACGACTCTCAGCGAGACCGTCCGGAAGAACGCCCGCCCGGAGATCGCCGACTGGCTCTCCGCGTTCGTCGAACGCCATGGCGCCTTCGTCGGCTCCGTCCACCTGGCGGGGCTCGCCGGGGAGGACGAGATCGTGCTCGTCGCCGCGCATAACCTGCCGGCCGCCGTGGCGAACGGCGCCGCCGTCGTCCCGCTGGGCAAGGGCCTGGCCGGAGCCACCGCCGAGCGCCAGGCCGCGATCGGCCTCACCGACCTGCAGACCGACACCTCGGGAGTGGCTCGCCCGGCGGCCTGTGTCTCGGATGCGAAGGGCTCGCTCACCCTGCCGGTCTTCGCCCCGGAGGATCCTGCCAGGCTGCTCGCCGTGGTCGGGCTGGGCTTCGAAGTGCCCCGGCAGTTCACGGAGGAGGGGATGGCGGCGTACGGTGCCGACGCGACGACGGTCCTGGACGTCGCCTGAGTGCTCCGCCCGATGTCCGGCCTGTCGTGCGCCGGCAGGTCACGAAGACGGTGTCCGCGCGGATCGCGTTCGTGATCCGCACGGACACCGCGCCGTGTCCGGAGACCGGCCACCCTGGGGAGGCACCCCGGGGAAACGGTGACGGTCTCGCGAAAAACTGTAGAAAAGGCTTACAGAAACAGACTGTCGAGGAACGGGACCTCAGAAGACCCGGCCGACGTCCTGCCGCACGATCGTCTGCATGCTGTGCTCCGCCAGCGCCGCGATCGTCAGGGACGGGTTGCACGCGCCGGTCGAGCCAGGGATGCGGGCGCCGTCCAGGACGTAGAGCCCCTTGTGGCCGAGGACGCGGCCGTAGAGGTCGACCGAGTCGCCCATCGGGACGCCGCCCAGCGAGTGCCAGGTGGAGGGGGCGTTCGCGTTGGTGTCGACCATGAGGCCGCCGCCCGCCGCGGCGAGCGCCTGCATGCGGGCCGTGATCAGCGCCTGCAACGCGGCGTCCGTGTCGGTCGGCCAGGTCAGCACCGCGTCGTCGGTGTCGGCGTCGTACGCCCAGGTGCCCGCGCCCTCGACGATGCCGTAGCCGACGACGGTCAGCGCCGTGACGCCCGCGGTCTGGATGGGCGACCCGGCGTGCACGAGGGTGAGTGGGATCGGGCTGTCCGGGTCGGTGCCGCCGATGCAGGCGGGGCCGCCCTGCTGGGTGCCGGCGTCGCCGGACGGGTTAATCCAGGCCCAGATCCGGTCGCCGTTGTTGCCCCACCCGGTGCCGACCGCGTCCGGCAGGTCGGGGACCAGGCCCTTGGCACGGGACTTGACCAGCAGCCGGGTCGTTCCGGGCGAGCCCGCGTTGAGAAACACCGCGTCAGCGGTTACCTGGATTTTCTCCTGGACCGCCCCCGAGGTGTCGATGCGGTCGACGGACAGCACCCAGTGCTTGTTCGCGTCCATGGCGAGGTCGCGGACGAGGTGCAGCGGCGCCACCTCGACCAGACCGGTGGACTCCGCCTGGGCGAGGTAGGTGACGTCGATGGAGTGCTTGCCGCCGTTGTCGACGCCGAAGGCGATGTCGCTGGTGGTGTACGTCGGCTCGTACTGCCCGGTCAGCTCGCCGCGGGCGTAGCTCCAGTCGATGGGCAGCGGCACCTTGAACGTGGACAGGCCCGCCTCGGGGGCGACCTCCTGGAACAGCCGCGAGGACTTGTACGGGTCGGAGGCCAGCAGGTCGTAGGGGATGGTCGAGATGCCGAGCGCCCGGGTGACGGTGGGGTAGGCCCACCGGTTCAGGTCGTCGTAGAGGTCCGCCGCGAACGGGATCGAGGTGGCGAAGTTCGCCTTCGTCGGCTGGAGGCTCATCCCGTGGTACATGATCGAGCCGCCGCCGACCGCCGCCCCGACCATCGCGGTCATGCCGTTGCCGACGACGGGTTCGAGGACGCCCGTGTACGGCGTCCAGGTCTTGTCGACGCCGCCGACGACGGGGTGGTCGGTGAGCCAGGCCGAGCGGTTGTCCATGGTGGCGAAGCGGCAGAACGTGGTCGAGTTCGGGCCGGTGACCCAGCGTCGGCCGCGCTCCAGGACCAGGGTGGAGACCCCGGCCTGAGCGAGTCTGAGCGCGGTCACGCCGCCGCCGAAGCCGGTGCCCACGACCACGGCGCGGGCGCGCAGTTCGGTCACGTCGGCGGAGGTCTTGGAGGTCGTGGCGCGGGCGCTGCCCGTGCCGGCCACGGAGCCGCCGAGCGCGGCGGCGCCCAGGGCGGCCGTGCGCAGCACGTGACGGCGGGTGATGCCGGGGACGGGGTGGGGGGACGCGTTGTCGGGCATGGGACTCCAGTCGTGATGTGCCGGTTGCGGGCCCATCGGGCTCCAATGGGGGATTTGTTCGGCAACGCCGTAAAGCTGGAGAGTTCTTGTCCGTCATGGGGTTGTAATGAGCGGTCCATGGCGGACATTTCGTCGGCCGGTGCATGCGCTGGTCCCTTCCGGGGCACATGGCCGGATCGGCGCGTGGATGGTAGCGCGGCGGGGTGCCCATCTGTCAATCACGTGATTGAAACAAAAAAGTTGAGCGATCCTCAGAATTAATTCTCCGGGATTTGTTGAATGCTGAAATTGGCGTGGAGTTCCCGGCTTGCGGCCATTGGCGAACGTGTAACGCGTCACGTCCTCCCTTCACTTGACCACCACACATAGGTGCGGGATTGGGAGAGTCTGTGTGTGTCCCCAGTGGTCCGGCAATTCCGGCTCACTTGTTTTTTGCTCGACAGCGAGAAATGGGTGACTCTAGGGTTCCGTGCACGCCAGGAGTGTGTCGGCGAATGTACGGTGGGATCTAGCGGGGCGCCTTTGGCGTGCCAGAACGATAGGCATAGATGACAACGGATTTCCGGGACTTTTCCGTGCTGCAAAATCAGGATGACGAGAGCGTCGAAAGCTGGCGGACCCGGCTGGCGGAACTACCGCCGACGGCCCAGTACGCGGCTCTCCTCGAACTGATAAAAGGTCGGATATCAGTAGTCGCCGACCGTGCGGAGGCCGGAGCGGAGGCTGGAGTCGTGGACGCTCGGGCCCCTTGGCGGCGGCTCGGCGTCTACCGGGACGTGGCCGAGCGGTTCCGGGACGCACTGGCGGACGCGACCGGACTGCGGATGCCCGCGACCCTGCTCTTCGACCGGCCCACCCCGCACGCACTCGTCGAACACCTGCGCGGTGAGCTCCTCGGTGACCCCGCGGGCACCGAGGCCGAGTCCGCCTCCCCCACGGCCGAGGGGCCCGCCGCGGCTCTCGACACCGACCCCGTCGTCATCGTCGGGCTCGGCTGCCGGCTGCCCGGCGGAGTGGACTCCCCGGAGGCGCTGTGGCGCCTGGTCGACGAGGGCCAGGACGTGATCGGCCCGCTGCCCGGCGACCGGGGCTGGGACCTGGACGCGCTCTACGACCCCGACCCGGCGCAGCACGGCACGGCCTACACCCGGCACGGCGGATTCCTGGACGGGGCAGGGGAGTTCGACCCCGGCTTCTTCGGCATCGGACCGCGCGAGGCGACCGCCGTCGACCCCCAGCAGCGGCTCATGCTGGAGATCTCCTGGGAGGCCATGGAACGCGCGGGCGTCGACCCGCACGCCCTGCGCGGCAGCCGTACCGGCGTGTTCACCGGGGTGTCCTTGCAGGACTACGGGCCCGCCTGGCACGAGGCACCGCAGGACGCGCAGGGCCAGATGCTCACCGGTAACGCGCTCGGCGTTGTTTCCGGAAGGGTTTCCTACACCTTCGGCTTCGAGGGCCCCGCCCTGACCATCGACACCCAGTGCTCGTCCTCGCTGGTCGCCCTGCACCTGGCCGCGCAGGCGCTGCGCACCGGCGAGTGCGACCTGGCCCTCGCCGGCGGCGTCACCGTGATGTCCACGCCGGGCATGCTCCTGGAGTTCAGCCGCAAGCGCGGCCTCGCCCCCGACGGCCGCTGCAAGGCGTTCTCCGCCGACGCGGACGGCACCGGCTGGGCCGAGGGCGCCGCCGTACTCCTGCTGGAGCGGCTGTCGTCCGCCCGCCGGGCCGGGCGCCGCGTCCTCGCGGTGCTGCGCGCCACCGGCACCAACCAGGACGGCGCCAGCAACGGCCTCACCGCGCCCAACGGCCCCGCCCAGACCCGGCTGATCCGGCAGACCCTCGCGGGCGCCCGGCTGCGCCCGGCGGACGTCGACGCGGTGGAGGCGCACGGCACCGGCACCGCGCTCGGCGACCCCATCGAGGCGAACGCGCTGATCGCCGCGTACGGCAAGGACCGCCCCGCCGACCGGCCGCTGTACCTCGGCTCCCTCAAGTCGAACATCGGGCACGCCCAGGCGGCGGCCGGCGCGGCCGGGGTGATCAAGCTGGTGATGGCGCTGCACCACGGCGTCCTGCCGCGCACCCTGCACATCAACGAGCCCTCCCCGCACGTCGATTGGTCCTCCGGCGCGGTCGAGCTGCTGCGTGAGCCGGTGCCCTGGCCGCGCACCGGCCGCCCGCGCCGGGCCGCCGTGTCCGCCTTCGGGGTCAGCGGCACCAACGCGCACGCGATCGTCGAGGAGGCCCCCGAGCCCGTCGCGGTGGCGGCGCCCGCCGTGCCGCTCGCGGTGTCCGCGCGGACCGAACCCGCCCTGCGCGCCCAGGCCGGACGCCTCGCCGCGCACCTCGCCGAGCGGCCCGAACTCGCCCTGACGGACGCCGGGTTCACCCTCGCCGCCCGCACCCGTTTCGAGCACCGCGCGATTGCCGTCGCCCTCGACCGCGACGACGCCGTCCGTGCCCTGGAAGCGCTGGCCGGGGGCGGCGGCGCGCCGGGCCTGACGTACGGCGGTGTACGGCCCGAGGTGGCGGACGGCCGGCTCGCGGTGCTGTTCACCGGACAGGGCGGCCAACGGCCGGGCATGGGACGGCGGTTGTATGCGGCGTACCCCGTCTTCGCCGAGGCCCTGGACGAGGTGTGCACCCGCATGGACGTCCATCTGCGACGGCCGCTGCGCGAGGTGATGTTCGCCCCCGAGGGCTCGGAAACGGCGGACCTGCTCAACGAAACCGCCTACACGCAGCCCGCGTTGTTCGCCTACGAGACCGCGCTGTTCCGGCTCGTCGAATCCTGGGGTGTGGTCCCGGACGTCCTGATCGGCCACTCCGTGGGCGAGTTGACGGCCGCGCACCTCGCCGGGGTGTGGTCCCTGGCGGACGCGTGCGCGCTGGTCGCGGCGCGTGGGCGGCTCATGCAGGCGTGCCGGGCGGGCGGCGCGATGGCCGCCGTACAGGCGGGCGAGGCCGAAGTCCTCGCCACGCTGGCCGAGTTCGGGGACCGCGTGGTCGTCGCGACCGTCAACGGGCCGACCGCCACCGTCGTCGCGGGCGACGCCGACGCGGTCGACGACGTGGTCGCACTGTGGCGCGAACGCGGCCGCAGGACAAAGAAGCTGACGGTCAGTCATGCCTTCCACTCGCCGCACATGGACGACATGCTCGACGCGTTCCGCGAGACCGCGGCCCGCGTCACCTACCGGCCCGCACTGCTCCCGGTCGTCTCCAACCTCACCGGACGCATCGCCACGGACGACCAACTCGCCTCGCCCGACTACTGGGTTCGGCACGTGCGCGAGGCCGTCCGGTTCCTGGACGGCGTGCACTGCCTGCACGAACAGGGCGTCACCGCCTACCTCGAACTCGGCCCGGACGCCGTCCTGTCCGCCATGGGGCCCGGCTGCCTGCCCGACCAGGACGCCCTGTTCGTCGCCTCGGCCCGGGCCGGCCGCCCCGAGGACACCACCCTCCTGACCGCCCTCGCCCAACTCCACGTCCACGGCGTCGACATCGACTGGCGCGCGCTGTACGACGGCTCGGACGCCACCCACGTCGACCTGCCCACGTACGCCTTCCAGCGCCGCCGGTACTGGCTGGAGCCCACCGCCGTACGGCCGCCGCAGGCCGCCCCGCGGGTGTCCGACCCCGCCCAGTGGCGCTACCGGGTCGAGTGGCGCGGTGTGACGCCCCCGCCGAGCGCCGTGCCGCCGACCCTGACCGGGACCTGGCTGCTGCCCATCCCGCCGGGCGGCGCCGACGAGAGCCTCGTCACCCGTCTGACCTGGGTGATCGAACGGCTCGGCGGCCGGGCCGTGCCACTGCCGCTCACCGCGGCGGACGCCGACCGCGGGCGGATCGCGGAGTTGCTGGAGAAGCAACTGGCCGACGCGGGAGGAGAGTTCGGCGGCATCCTGTCCCTGCTCGCGCTGGACTCCACCGTGCACGCCGACCACCCGGCGGTGACCGACGGACTCGCGCTGACCTGCGCGCTCGCCCAGGCGCACGCCGACCTGGAGACACCGGCACCGCTGTGGTGCGCCACCCGCGGCGCGGTCGCCGCGACCGACGGCGAACCCGTCGACGAGCCCGGCCAGGCCATGGTGTGGGGCCTCGGCCGCACCCTGGCCCTCGAACAGCCGCGCGGCTGGGGCGGTCTCGTCGACCTCCCCGCCGACCTCACCGACGACGCCCTCCTGTGGTTCGGCGCGGTCCTCACCGGCCAGGACGGCGAGGACCAACTCGCGGTGCGGGAAAGCGGGTTGTACGCCCGCAGACTTGTACGGGCGACGGCCGCCGAGGCCGGGACGCGGGCACCGGGGGACCTCGCGTGGCGACCCCGCGGCACCGTCCTGGTCACCGGCGGCACGGGTGCCCTCGGTGCGCAGGTCGCCCGCTGGCTGGCCGCCCACGGTGCCGAGCGGCTGATCCTCACCGGCCGACGCGGTCCGGACACCCCGGGCGCACCCGAACTGGTCCGGGAACTGGCCGGGTTGGGCCCGCGGATCTCCGTCGAGGCGTGCGACATGGCCGACCGGCGCCAGGTCGAGCGGCTGCTCGCGTCGATCCCGCCCGGCGAACTCACCGCCGTCGTGCACGCGGCCGGAGTGATCGGCCGCACCGCGCCGCTGACCGGGAGCGACCTCGCCGAGTTCGCGGACACGGTGGCCGCCAAGGCCGCGGGCGCCGCCCACCTCGACGCGGCCCTCGGCGACACCGAACTGGACGCGTTCGTCGTCATCTCGTCGATCTCCGCCACCTGGGGCAGCACCGGCCAGACCGCGTACGCCGCCGGAAACGCTTACCTGGACGCGCTCGCCGTGAACCGCCGGGCCCGGGGCCTGGCCGCGACCTCGGTGGCCTTCGGGCCGTGGGGCGAGGCGGGCATGGGCGCCGAGGCCGGGATGCGGGAGTTCCTCACCCGGCGCGGACTGCCGCCGCTGGCCCCCGCCGAGGCCACCGCCGAGTTGTGGCGGGCGGTCGCCGCCGGGGAGAACACGCTGACGGTCGCCGACATCGACTGGGACCGTTTTCTACCGCCTTTCACCGCCACCCGGGCCGCCCGGTTCTTCGACGACCTGCGGCCCCGCACCACCGCCGCCGAGGCGCCGTCCGCGCAGGAGGCGCCCCGGTTCACGGACCCGCTGCTCACCGTCCGTACGGAGGCGGCGGCGGTCCTCGGCCACGGCTCGCCCGAAGACGTCTTCCCGGACCGCCGCTTCCTCGACCTCGGCTTCGACTCGCTCACCTCGGTCGAGCTGCGCCGCCGACTGATCGCCGCGACCGGGCTCCAACTGGCCACCCCTGTCGTCTTCGAGCACCCGACCCCCGCCGAACTGGCCCGCCACATCGGTGAGTTGGCGGCGGCCGGGCGGCAGGGCGACACCTCGGGCCCGGTGGACGACGGCGGTGGCACCGGAGTGCGTCACCTGTACCGACGGGCCTGCGAGATCGGCAAGTTCACCGAAGGCATCCGGGTGTTGCAGGCCGCCGCCAAGCTGCGGCCGGTGTTCGAGGACGCCGAAGAGTTCGGCCGCAGGCAGGAGTTGGTACGGCTCGCCTCCGGCCCGAACGGCCCCGCCCTGGTGTGCGTGCCGTCCATGGTGGCGCCCTCGGGCCCGCACAACTTCGCCCGCCTGGCCCTGCACCTGCACGGGCGGCACGACGTGTTCGCCCTCCCGCTGCCGGGCTTCGGCGACGGCGAACCGCTGCCCGCCACCAGCGAGTTGGTGGTGGACCTGCACGCCGACGCCATCGCCCGCGAACTGGGCGACACCCCGTTCGCGCTGGCCGGGTACTCCTCCGGCGGCTGGCTCGCCCACGCGGTCGCGGCCCGCCTGGAGACCCTCGGCCACTCGCCCCGCGGAGTCGTCCTGCTCGACACGTGGTTCCCGAAGGACGACATCCCCGAGGAGCAGATCCAGGAGCAGTTGCAGGGCATCGCGGTCAACGACCACGCCTTCGCGCTGATCACGGAGGACCAGGTCACCGCCCAGGGCGCGTACCTGGAGCTGTTCGACGGCTGGAAGCCCGGTCCCGTCGCCGCCCCGGTCGCGCTGGTCCGGGCCGGTGAGCGCATGCCGCAACGCGCGCACACGGACACGGACGCGCCCCGCAACTGGAGCGCCGAATGGGACTTCGAGCACGACACGCTCGACGCCTCCGGCAACCACCAGACGATGATGAACGAGCACGCGGCCGACACGGCCGACGCGGTGAGCGGGTGGCTGCTGGGCCGGTGACCCCGCACCGGTCCCACGGGTGACCGTGCGGTCGGCACACGGCACACGGCACACGGCACACGGCACACGGCACACGGCACACGGCACACGGCACACGGCACACGGCGGCGGGCCGGGCTCCGGGACACCGGGGTCCGG
>LJCV01000011.1 GCA_001298575.1 Actinobacteria bacterium OK074 | reverse complement strand
CGCTGCCGAAGATGCGCCGCGGCGGGACCCGGCCGGCCCCGCCGCCGGCTGCCGGGCGCCGCCCGGTTGCCGTGCCGCGGGCGTGGGCTGGGCCCGTCCCGTCCCCGCCTGTCGCGGTCCGTACTGGGGAGATCGCGTCCTGTGTTGCTCCACCGCACCAACTCTGGTCGGTTTATGTGTGGAATGGCTCGACAGACACGCCGGGGGAGCGACCTTGGCCAAGCGTTCGATACGACTCGGACACGGCGCCGAAGGGGTGAGCGCAACGCCGTAGACTGGTGGATCGGCCCGCACGGACGCAGCAAGGACCCGGGCCCGCAGCCCAGTCCCCGGCCCTCACGGCCTTCGTAGTCCTCTCACGTACGGGAAGTCGCAACGTGTCGCTCACGATCGGAATCGTCGGTCTGCCCAATGTCGGCAAGTCGACCCTGTTCAACGCCCTGACCAAGAACGACGTGCTCGCGGCCAACTACCCGTTCGCCACGATCGAGCCGAACGTCGGCGTGGTGGGCGTCCCCGACGAACGCCTGAAGAAGCTGGCCGAGATCTTCGGTTCGCAGCGCATCCTCCCGGCGACGGTCGACTTCGTCGACATCGCGGGCATCGTGAAGGGCGCCTCGGAGGGCGAGGGCCTGGGCAACAAGTTCCTCGCCAACATCCGTGAGTCGGACGCGATCTGCCAGGTCATCCGGGCCTTCAAGGACGAGAACGTCGTGCACGTCGACGGCAAGGTCTCGCCGAAGGACGACATCGAGACGATCAACACCGAGCTGATCCTCGCCGACCTCCAGACGATCGAGAAGGTCCTCCCGCGCCTCCAGAAGGAGTCGCGCATCAAGAAGGACATCGCCCCGAAGGTGAAGGCCGTCGAGGAGGCGAAGGAGATCCTGGAGCGGGGCGACACGCTGTTCTCCCAGGGCATCCTCCAGGGCACGGAGCGCGCGGAGCAGCTGCACGACCTGCACCTGCTGACGACGAAGCCGTTCCTGTACGTCTTCAACGTCGACGAGGACGAACTGACCGACGACGCCTTCAAGGACGAACAGCGCGCCCTGGTCGCCCCCGCCGAGGCCATCTTCCTCAACGCCAAGCTGGAGGCGGACCTCGCCGAGCTGGACGAGGAGGACGCGATGGAGCTCCTGGAGTCGGTCGGCGCGCAGGAGCCCGGCCTGACCACACTGGCCCGCGTCGGCTTCACCACCCTCGGCCTCCAGACCTACCTCACGGCGGGCCCGAAGGAATCCCGGGCCTGGACCATCAAGAAGGGCGCCACCGCCCCCGAGGCCGCCGGAGTCATCCACACCGACTTCCAGAAGGGCTTCATCAAGGCGGAGGTCATCTCTTTCGCGGACCTCGTGGAGACGGGGTCGGTCGCGGAGGCGCGGGCGAAGGGGAAGGCTCGGATGGAGGGGAAGGAGTATGTGATGCAGGACGGGGATGTGGTGGAGTTCCGGTTCAACGTGTGAGCGGATGAAATAGCGCCACGTCGCTGGCGTGGCGAACATGCGGTTCAGAAGGGGTCGGGCTCAGTCGAGTCCGGCCCCTTCGTCGTCGCCGTGCTGGATGGGTGCGGGCCGCCTGGCCGGTGTGAGTGGGCGCCATCAGGTCGGACCCGGCCTGCCCGGCCGCGAGGGTGCCCCAGGCCCGGATCGTGCGGTACGCGGGCGGCGAAGGGCAGGGGTTCGTCGTAGGCCGCGTCGTCCAAGCAGGGCGTCAGGGGCGGTCGTGGATGCGGTCGTGGTCGCGGGTGTGGTCGTGGTCTCGGACGCTTTGCGTCGGCCGTCTTCCGGTGGTCTCACTTCTCCCGTTCGTTCCGATCCGCTCCCTCGTGTACCGGGTGGTGCCGTACTGGCGGCAGGCTCTCAGGAAGCGGGCGGCCAGTTGGTGGTCCAGTGAGTCGCGCCAGGCCACGGCCAGTTCGACCTTCGGGGCGGGGCGCTGGAAGGGCCGGATCTGTACGTCGTTGCCGCGGCTGAGCCACTCCGCGCTGCTGAGGTCCATGAAGGAGACCCCCTCGCCGGCCGCGACGGCGACAGCGACGTAGATGTAGTCGGGCTCCTCCAGCACGGTGCGCGGCGCACCGCCGGGTGCGGCGAACTCCATGATGCTTTCGTAGTAGCCGGGGGCCGTGCTGCGGGGCCACATGACGATCGGCAGGTCCGCGATGTCCTGGACCGAGACGCGGTCGGGCAGGTGGCTGTGGCTCGACGGCACCACGGCGACGAGTTCGTCCGTCCGCACCACCGAGACCTGGACGTCCGCCGCGTCGACGGGGGGCCTCACGAACGCAAAGTCGACCGCGCCCGAGCGGACGAGATCGATGTTGCTTTCCGATCCGCTGGATTTCATCGAAACTTCATAACGGGGATTCTCGGTACGGAAGTTCCGCACCATGGCGTGCTGGAGCGGCGCGCCCGATTTGCTGTAGGCCACCCGCACAACTCGGGAGGACGCCCGGACCATTTCCTGCATCTGGGATATCCGGTCCAGCAGGAGCGGTGCCTCGCTCGCCAGGATCCGGCCGGCCGGGGTGATGGAGATCCCTCGCGTGCCGCGTTCGAGCAGTCGCACGCCCAATTCGTCCTCAAGTACCTTGATTTGCTGCGAGAGCGTGGGCTGGGACACTCCGCAGCGCTGCGCCGCCCGCCCCAGGTGGAGCTCCTCCGCCACGGCGACGAAGTATTCGAGGCGGCGGAGGTGGCCGGAGCTGACACTCGACACGGTGCATCCTCTCGCGATGAACGCCGAACGCTGAACTGTGAGTTGGGGCCTTCCCTGGGGGCGAGGCCGGCGGAGCGGTGGGCCGGTGGCGCCCCGTGGCCCGGTGGCCGGACCCCTCCGCGCCCGCCTCGGGAAGACGGTCGTCGGCTATCCACGGTTCAGGTTCACGTGGGCCCCAGTCGACGAGCAGCCCTTGTCGCTCAACGCGCATGGCAAGTCACGTCACGCTATCACTTTTCGTGCTCATTACACGAGCCCCAACCCGTGGCGGGGGAGGGGCCATTGGCCCGGGTGGCGTCCTGTGCCGTCGACGTGGTGTTTCCGTCCCGGCCCGCGGCCGTGGGTGCCCTGTCGGCCCCCGGGCCGTTGTACTCGATCGGTCCCGCATCCCGGTCGGCCAAGAGGCCGTGCGGGTAAGGCATTTTCGTGCACATGCGCGGGCGGCATATTCGCACAACCCGCCCGGCCTGCGTCACGGCGACCCGTGCCGGTTCATGCTTAGGCGCTTGCTATCAACCACAAGTCGGCGGCTATTGGACAGTTATCTCGACTGCATGTCACATTCCGTTTCAGCTCGGCAAGGTTCGGCAAGGTTCGGCATTCCTGTGGGCACTGGCACTGCCACGGTTGGCAACTCTGAGTGCCTCAATCGCACAGTGTGGAGGATTCCGTGAAATCCGCTCAGGATGTTTCCCTTCGGGCCGGTGTGGCCAACGACGCGCTGACGACTCTGCCCGACGTACTTGATTTACAGTTGCGCACACGCCCGTCCGCCGTCGTCGTCGAGACCGGCGACCGGCGTTACACCTACGGGCAGTTGGACCGCGACAGCAGGCGCATGGCCGCCGCCCTCGGCCGGCTCGGCGTGGGGGACGGCGACCGGGTCGGCCTGTTCGTCGAGCCGTCGTGGGACCTCTTCGCGGGGGTGTGGGGGACCCTGCGGGCCGGCGCCGCGTACCTTCCGCTCTCCCCGGAGTACCCCGAGGAACGGCTGCGGTACATGGTCGAGGACAGCCGGGCCCGCGTGATCGTCACCCAGGAGCACCTGCGTGCGCGCGTGACCGGCATCGCCCCGCCGGGCACCGAGGTCGTCACCCTGGCCGACATCGAAACAGGTACCGACACCGACGCCGTCAATACCGAGAGCACCGAAGTGACCGGGCCCCGGCCCGACTCCCTCGCCTACGTCATCTACACCTCCGGCAGTACCGGCAAGCCGAAGGGCGTGATGATCGAGCACCGCAGCATCGTGTCCCAGATGCGGTGGATGCACTACTTCGGCGGCCTCAACCCGGGCATGACGGTGTTGCAGAAGACGCCCATGAGCTTCGACGCGGCGCAGTGGGAGATCCTCGCCCCGGTGACCGGAGCGCGGGTCGTGCTGGGCGCGCCGGGCATCTACCGCGACCCCGAGGCGCTGGCGGAGGCCGTCAAACGGCACGGGGTGACCACGCTCCAGTGCGTCCCGACCCTCCTCCAGGCCCTCCTCGACACCGACGGGTTCGACGACTGCACCTCGCTCCGGCAGGTGTTCGCCGGCGGCGAGATGCTCTCCCGCCGCCTCGCGCAGCGCTTCACCGCGCGCTTCCCGGGGGCCGCCCTGGTCAACCTGTACGGCCCCACCGAGTGCACCATCAACGCCACCGCCTACCGGGTGGACGCGGACAAGATCGGCGACGGCACGGGGTCGGTCCCCATCGGCGTACCGGTCGACAACACGCAGTGCTACATCCTCGACGAGGACCTGGCCCCCGTCGACATCGGCGCCACCGGCGAGCTGTTCATCGGCGGGGTCCAGCTCGCCCGCGGATACGTCAACCGCCCCGATCTCACCGCCGAGCGCTTCATCATCTCGCCGTTCGTGCCCACCGAGCGCCTCTACCGGACCGGCGACCTCGCCTACTGGAACCCGGACGGCACCATCACCTGCGTCGGCCGGATGGACCATCAGATCAAGTTACGTGGCTACCGGATCGAACTGGACGAGATCGCCCTCGCGGTCGAGAAGCACTCCTGGGTCCGGCGGGCCGCCGCCGTGGCCGTCACCGACCGGCGCACCGACCAGGCCGGGCTGGTGGTGTGCCTCGAACTCAACCCGCAGGAAGCGCCCCTGATGGACCAGGGCAACCACGGCGCACACCACCAGTCCAAGTCGAGCAAACTCCAGGTGAAGGCCCAGCTGTCCAACCCCGGCCTCCGCGAGGCCGCCGCACCGGGCGACGAGCCCCCGGTGCCGCTGCCGGGGAAGCGGGAAACCCCGCGCCAGCGCGAGACCGTCTTCTCCCGCAAGACCTACCGCTTCTACGAGGGCGGCCCCGTCGGCCGGGCGGACATCCTGGCCCTGCTCGCCCCCCGGCCCGCGCCCGCCCCGGTGCCCCGCCCGCAGCCGCTGACCCTCCCGCGACTGGGCGAACTCCTGCGCTGGTTCGGCCAGTTCCACAGCGCGGAACGACTGCTGCCCAAGTACGCCTACGCCTCCCCGGGCGCGCTGTACGCCACCCAGCTGTACCTGGAGACCGCCGGACCCGACCCCCACGGCGCTGACGGCCTCGCCCCCGGCACCTACTACTACCACCCCGTCGACCACACCCTTCTACGCATCGGGGACGCCACCCCCGGAACCATCCTCGGCACCACCCCTGGAACCACCCCCCACCCCCCGCTCCGCGTCCACTTCCTCGGCCGGAAGCAAGCCATCGAGCCGGTCTACGCGAACAACATCCAGGAAGTCCTGGAGATCGAGACCGGACACATGGTGGGTGTGTTCGAAGAGGTGCTCCCCGAGTACGGCCTCGGCATCCGCCCCGCCGCCTTCACCCCCTCGGTGAAGGACCGCCTCGGTGTCGCCGACGAGGACTACTACCTGGGCACCTTCGAGATCCACCCCCAGGACGGAACACAGGACGGCACCCAGGACGGCCCCCCACCACAGGACCTCACGGACATCTACGTACAGGCCCACCCCGGCCGGGTGACGGACCTGCCGGCCAGCCAGTACCGCTACGCCGACGGCCAACTCCACCACTTCTCCGACGACTTGGTGGAGCCCCGGCACGTGATCGCGATCAACCAGGCGGTGTACGACCGGGCGTCGTTCGGGATCACCGCCGTCAGCAGGGACCCCGAGGCGTGGCGCCGGTACGTCGGCCTCGGCGTCAAGCTGCACCACTTGCAGCGCAACGGGCTCTCGTTGGGCTTCATGTCGTCGGGCTACAGCTCCAGGACGGGCAACCCGCTGCCCGCCGCCGTACGCGTGGACGAGATCCTGGCGTCCCGGGGCGTCGAGCCCGGTCCCTCGTACTTCTTCGTCGGGGGCCGGGTGAGCCAGGAGCAGGCCCGCAGCGAGGGGATGGGCGAGGACGCGGTCCACATGAAGGGGCCCGCCGAGCTCATCAAGGACGAGCTGGCCCGCGTCCTGCCCGACTACATGATCCCGAACCGCGTCCTGGTCCTGGACGACCTCCCGCTGAGCCCGAACGGCAAGGTCGACCTCGTCGCCCTCGCCGCCGCCCCGGCGGTGCTGGCCGCGCAGACCTCCCGGTACGTCGCCCCGTCCACCCCGCACGAGAAGTGGCTGGCCGAGGTCTGGGGCGCCGTCCTGAAGTACGGCACGTACGACGACGTGTCGGTCGAGGACGAGTTCTTCGCGTCCGGCGGCAACTCCCTCACCGCCGTGGCCCTCATCAACCGGATCAACCGCGCGTTCGGGGCCGGGCTCCCGCTCCAGGCCATGTTCGCGTACCCGAAACTCGTCGACCTGGCCGCCCGCATCGGGATGGGCGCGGGCGATGCCCTAGGGACTGCCCCTGGGGGCGCTGGGTCCTCCCGGCTCGTCCGGCTCCAGGACGGTGGCGCGGGGCGGCCGGTCTTCTGCTGGCCGGGGCTCGGCGGGTACCCGATGAACCTGCGCCCGCTGGCCCGGGGCGTCGACCTCGACCGGCCCTTCTACGGCGTGCAGGCGCACGGCATCAACAGCGGCGAGACGCCGTACCCCACCGTCCGGGAGATGGCCGCCGCGGACGCCGCCGAGATACGTCGCATACAGGGCGAAGGCCCCTACCTCCTCTGGGGGTACTCCTTCGGGGCCCGGGTCGCCTTCGAGACGGCGTGGCAGCTGGAGCGGCTCGGCGAGCGGGTGGAACGGGTGCTGCTCATCTGCCCGGGCAACCCCCGGGTAGAAACCCTGAGTTCAGGACACCGCGCGCGCACCGCCTCCTACGACGACCCGGCCTACCTGACGATCCTGTACTCGGTGTTCTCCGGCACGATCACGGGCCCCGACGTGGCCGAATGCCTGGCCGAGGCCCGGGACGAGGACACCTTCGTCGCGTTCGTCGCCCGCAGGTTCCCGGCGCTGGAGGAGGCGCAGGTGCGCCGGATCACCAGGATCGTGCGGGAGACCTACACGTTCGAATACACCTTCGACGAGCTGACCGAGCGGACCCTCCAGGCACCCGTGACCATCCTCAAGGCACAGGGCGACGACTACTCCTTCATCGAGACGGCCGACGGCTTCTGCGCGACCCCGCCCACCACGGTGACGCTCACCGGCGACCACTACAGCGTCCTGAAGCAACACGGCGTCCCCGAGCTGATCACAGCGATCCGGACGGCCCTGGCGAACTGACCCGAGCCAGGCACCGACCCGCACACCGACCCGGACACCACCCCGGGCGCCAACCCGGACACCACCCCGAGAACCCACCCGCCCGCGAACGGGAGACCCGCATGCCGCACGTGACCGTCAAGCACTTCCCGTACGACCTCACCGGCGCCCAAAAGGCCGAACTCGCCGCCGAGTTGACCCGCACCATCACCCGGTTCTTCGCGGTGGACGAGGGAGCCGTCTCCGTCGCCGTAGAGCCCGTACCCGAGGCCGACTGGAACGACCGGGTGGTGGCGGTGGACCTCGTCGCCCGCGACCACCTGCTCGTCAAGCGGCCGACGTACCTGTAGCCACCCCCCCCGAAAAGCCCCCCATACCGCCCCTCTTCGAGATCACTGAGGAGTTTCCCGTGACCGACTCCCTCGGACCGCGCCTGAAGGTCGGCGTGGTCGTCCCCGCCACCAACACCTCGGCGCAGCCGGAGATGGAGGCCCTGCGGCCCCTCGGCGTCACCAACCACACCGCGCGCATGCTCACCCAGGACATCTCGCTGGAAGCGGAGATCACCTCCCTGGTGGACAGCTACCGGGCGGCCACCCGGACGGCCGTGGACAGCCTGCTGCCGAGCGGCCCCGACTGCGTCGTCCTCGGCTTCTCGCCCGAGATCTACTGGGACGGGCCCGGAACGCACGCCCCCGTCCTGGAGGCGATAGGAGCGGCTGCGGGCGGCCTGCCGGTGACGATGAGCCCGGACGCCTACACCGCGGCCCTCACGGTCCACCAGGCCAGGCGCATCGCCGTCATCACGCCCTACCTGCCCGTCGACGACGACGCCGTGCGGAGGTACTTCACGGAGAACGGGTACGACGTCGTCGCCGTCCGCGGTCTCGGGTGCGGCAGTCCGGAGAAGATCGCTCATGTGTCCGAGGCCGAACTGCGCGAAACGCTCAGGGAGATCGACGGCCCCGACGTGGAGGCCGTCGTGCAGACCGGCACGAACGTCGCGATGACGCGGGTCGCCGCGGAGGCCGAGTCCTGGCTCGGCAAACCGGTGCTCTCCAACAACGCCGTCCTCTACTGGCACGCCCTGCGGCAGAACGGGATCGACGACCGGTTCCCCGGCTTCGGATCGCTGTTCTCCACGTTCTAGCGCCGCGCCGCGCCGCCGCCAGGGCCGGACCACGAAACGGCCCTGGCGGCACCCGCCGTCGAGCCCCACCGAGTCCCGTCGAGTACAGGAACGAACCCCACGTGCCCATCGAGTACAGGAACAAGGAAGCCCTGATGACCAACCGCGACGAGTCCTGTACCGGCGTGCTGGAGACGACGGACCGTCCCCCGGCCGACAGACTCCCCAAGCTCCAGCTGCTGGCCTTCACCATCGCCGGGTTCCTCGCCATCGTCACCGAGACCATGCCGGCCGGGCTCCTCCCGCGCATCGGCCGGGGACTCGGGGTCTCCGAGGGCCTGGCCGGCCAGCTCATCACGCTGTACGCGGTCGGTTCGGTGGTGGCGGCCATCCCCGTCATCGCCGCGACCCACGCGGTACGGCGCCGGACGCTGCTGCTGTCCGCGGTCGCCGGGCTGCTCGTCTTCAACGTGGTGACGGCGCTGTCCACGGACTACGCGCTCACCCTGGGCGCCCGGCTCTTCGCCGGGATGGCGGCCGGTGTGGTGTGGGGGCTGCTGGCCGGTTACGTCCGGCGGCTGGTCCCCGTCCACCTCCAGGGGCGTGCGCTGGCGCTGGCCGGGGTGGGGCAGCCCGTCGCGCTGGCCTTCGGGGTGCCGCTGGGCACCTGGCTGGGGTCGCTCTTCGACTGGCGCGGGGTCTTCTGGATCATGGCGGCCGTCGCGCTCGTCCTGCTGGTGTGGGTCCGGAGCCTCGTCCCCGACCTGCCCGGACTCGGCGCCGGGAAGGGCTCCCGGCTCCAGGACGTGCTCCGCGTTCCCGGCGTACTGCCCGTGCTGACGGTGATGTTCCTGTGGATGCTCGCGCACAACATCCTGTACACCTACATCGCGCCCTTCCTGGCCTCCGTGCGCCTGGGCGGCTCCGTGGACGTGATGCTGCTGGTCTTCGGCGTGTCCGCGCTCGCCGGCATCTGGCTGACGGGGCTGTTCACCGACCTCCGCCTGCGGCTCCTCACCCTGGTGAGCGGCGTCGGGTTCGCCCTCGCCGCGCTGGTGCTGGGAGTCGGGGCCGGGAGCCACGCCGCGGTGGTCGCCGGGATCGTGCTGTGGGGGCTGACCTTCGGCGGGGCTCCGACGCTGTTGCAGACCGCCCTCGCGGACGCGGCGGGCCCGGCCGCCGACACCGCCCAGTCGATCTTCGTCACCTTCTTCAACCTCGCCGTCGCGGGCGGCGGCCTGTTCGGCGGCATCCTGCTCAACACCACCGGTACGGCCTCCTTCCCGTGGTTCCTCCTCGGCTTCGCGGTACTGGCCGCACTCGTCGTCCAGCAGGCCCGGGAACACGGGTTCAAGCCGGGGCGGCGGGGCGACGGGTGACGGGCGTCCCCTCCGCCCGCGTCAGGCCCGTGGCGCGGGCCCGCCACCGTCAGGCGTGTCGGCCGTGGTGCTGACCAGGGTCACGTTCCGGCGGTCCGTCTCGTCCTCGCTCGGCTCGGCGGCGAACCAGGCGTCGAGGATTTCCTTCAGGACGGGTTCGGAGGTCAGCCGGAGGCTGAGGGCCAGGGCGTTGGCGTCGTTCCAGCGGCGGGCGCCCTCGGCCGTGTACGCGTCCGTGCACAGGGCCGCCCGGACGCCGGGGACCTTGTTCGCGGCGATCGACGCGCCCGTGCCCGTCCAGCAGCAGACCACCGCCTGGTCCGCCGTCCCGGCCGCGACCTCGCGGGCGGCGGCCGTCGAGCACACCGCCCACTGAGGGTCGTCGCCGGGGCTCAGCGCCCCGTACGTGGTGACCTCGTGGCCGCGTTGCCGCAGTTCCGCCACGAGGGAGCGGGCCACGGGTTCGTCCATGTCGGAGGAGACCGAAATACGCATGCCCGCAGGTTAGTCGGCCTGACCCGCCCGTGCTTTCGTCGCTACGACCATGGCGCCGCCCGCCGCCGCCGGCACCAGCAGCGCCGCGCCGAAGAGGGTGGCCGCCGTCGTCAGGCCCGTCGCGTCGCTCAAGTAGCCCGCCGTCACCGGGAGTAGGCCCGCCGGGAGGTAACCGCCCACGTTCAGCGCCGCGTTGGCCTCCGCCAGACGGGCCGACGGGACCGAGGAGTTGAGCAGCGAGAGACCGCCGAGCTGGCCCAAACCCTGGCCCGCGCCCGCCAGTAGAGCGGCTGCCACCAGCGGGGCGACCGCCTCGGTGTGCACGGCCGCGATCAGCGCGACCATCGCCGCGGCGGTGGCGCCCGCGCCCGCGGTCAGGATCGTGCGCCGGGCCAGGCTCCGCACCGCGAACTGCACCCCCGTCGCCGTCAGGAACATCGCGAACGCCATCGCCCCGGACACGATCCTGTTCGTGGTGCCGAGCAGCCCGGACAGCAGCGACGGGCCGAGCGACAGCACGAACGACGTCGACGTGATGCCGGGCGCGAACACCGCGATGCCCAGGGCGAGTTGACGGCGGTTGCCGCGTGGTACGGCCGGGATGCGGGCCCATCCTCTGCTGGATTCTTCCGCCGCCCGGTGTCGCCGTAGCGGCATGCGCAGGACCGCTGCCACCGCGGTCGCCAGGAGGACCGCCTCCACGGCGAAGACGGTGACCGTGGGGGCCGGGAGGGTCTCCGACAGCACCCCCGACAGCAGGGGGCCCAGGCCCGCGCCGAAGACCATCGCGCAGGACGCGAGCAGGGCCGCGAGGCGGCGGCGGTCCGGGCCCGCCACGTCGGTCACGGCCGCCATGCCCGCGGACACGACCGCCCCGACCGCGATGCCGGTGAACAGCCGGGCCACGATCAGCGCGGCCACACCGGTGGCCGTCGCGAAGACCGCGCACGCGGCCAGCGCCAGGCCCAGCGCGGGCAGCAGCACCGGCCGCCGGCCCAGCCGGTCGGACGCGATACCGCTGACCAGCAGCGAACCGAGCAGCCCGACGATGTAGGCCGCGAAGACGACGGTCAGGGTGCCCTGCGAGAACCCGATGTCGCGTTGCCACAGCACGTACAGCGGGGTCGCCGCGTTGGACAGCACGAACACGGCCGTCACCGGCCAGGCGGCGAGCCACACCCAGCGGGTGGGCGGTGCGGGGGCTGCCGCCGTTCGTGTCCCCGTCCCCTCCGTCCCCTCCATCCCCTCCGTCCGTGTGGTTCCGGGCACCGCTCGGCTCTCCGACATGGTCGCTCCCTCCGGCGAACGCAGTACGAGTCGAGTCGAACTTAGCATCCAGTACGATAGAAGTCGTACAGGGAGTGGAGGCGCAGGAATGCAGGAAACTCGGAACGACCAGAAGGAGCCCCAAATGCCCACGCCCGTGCGGGAGATGCCCGCCATCAAGGTGCTGCCCGCCCCCGCCGATCTCCCTGCCCCCCTCCCCGAACCGGCCGTCGAGGAGATCCGGCTCGAAGTCGTCCTCGCCGCGCTGAGCGATCCGCTGCGGCTGGGCATCGTGCGCAAACTCCTGCTGGAATCCGAGCGGTTCGACCACACCTGCGGCTGGTTCGGGCTCGACCGGCCCAAGTCCTCCCTCACCCACCACTTCAAGGCCCTGCGCGAGGCCGGTGTCACCCGGCAGCGCCAGTACGGCCTCGAACGCCGCAGTCACGTCCGCGTCGACGACCTCGACGCCCGCTTCCCGGGGCTCCTGGAGCTGGTCATCGCCTGGGATCCCGACCGGAGTTGAGCCGTCGCGAAGCGCTCACCGCCGCTCCGCCGTCTCCCTGCACGCCGCCGCGTACCCCCGCACCAGCGGCCGTGCCGTGTCCTCGCGGCGCCAGGCCAGGGCGTAGCGGCTCGGGGTGATGCCCAGGACCGGGCGGGTCACCACGCCGCCCAGGGTGACCAGCGGCGCGTTGCCCGCAGCGATCAGGCAGACGCCGAGGCCCGCGACCAGGGCCTCGTAGGTCTCCTCCGTGGTCGTGATCTCCGCGCCCACGTGCGGGAGTCGGCCCGCGCGGGCGTCCAGGGCCAGCCAGTGGTCCCGCAGCGGGCCCGCGGCCTCGGGCAGGGCCAGGAACGGCTCGTCGAGCAGGTCCGCGAAGTCCACCTCGGTGCGGGCCGCGAGCGGGTGGGTGTCCGGGAGGGCGACCAGGCGCGGCTCCTCGGCGACCACCGTCCACGCGTACCGGTCCGCGTCGGGCAGCGGCAGCCAGACGAACGCCACGTCCGACTCGCCGTCCGCGAGTCCGGCGGTGGGGTCCTCCCAACTCACCTGGCGCAGCCGTACGGTGGCCTCCGGGAAGGCGTCGGTGAACCGGGACCGGACCGCGGGCAGCAGGCCGCCGCGCCCCGGGCTCGTGCTCATCCCCACCACCAGCGTGCTGCGTTGGGCCGCCCGGGCCGCCGCCACCGCCGCCGAACCCTCCGCCCAGACCTCCAACACCCGCCGTGCGTACGGCAGTAGAGCCGTACCCGCCGCCGTCAGCGCGACCCCCTTCGGCTCGCGCCGGAACAGCTCCACACCCAACTGCCGCTCCAGCGACTGGATTTGCTTGCTGAGCGCGGGTTGCGACACGTACAACCGCTCGGCGGCGCGGGTGAAGTGGAGTTCCTCGGCGACCGCCACGAAGTAGCGCAGATCCCGGCCGTGCACGTCCGTCGTCGTCATGCCCATCGGTTATCACCGGAGGTCTTGGACGGGCAACCGCCTTTGCCAGCAGCCTTGGTGGCGGAGAACGAGTCGTAGGGAGTGGTGGACATGAACAAGGTATGGCTGGTCACCGGGGCGAGCAGCGGGTTCGGGCGGGCGATCACGGAGGCGGCCGTGGCCGACGGCGACGTGGTGGTGGGCGCGGCCCGCCGCCCCGAGGCGCTCGCCGACCTGGTGGCCGCGCATCCCGACCAGGTGGAGGCCCTGAAGCTGGACGTCTCCGACGTCGCCGCCGCCGAGGCCGCCGTGCGGGACGTACTGGCGCGGCACGGCCGGATCGACGTGCTGGTCAACAACGCGGGCCGGGGCCTGGTCGGGGCCTTCGAGGAGACCACCGATGCCGAACTGCGGTCCCTCTTCGACCTGCACGTCTTCGGCCCCGCCGCGCTGGCGCGGGCGGTGCTGCCCGCGATGCGGGAGCGGCGCTCCGGCGCGATCGTGCAGATGAGCAGCATGGGCGGGCAGATGTCCTTCGCCGGGTTCTCGGCCTACAGCGGCACGAAGTTCGCCCTGGAGGGCATGTCGGAGGCGCTGGCGGCCGAGGTCGGCGAGTTCGGCATCAAGGTGCTGATCGTCGAACCGGGCGCGTTCCGCACGGCGTTGATGGCCAACACCGAGGCCAGCGCGGACACCGGCGCGTACGGGTCCAGCGTCGGCACCACCCGCGGGATGGTCGACGAGGGCGACGGCGGCCAGCCGGGCGACCCGGCCAAGGCGGCGGCCGTCATCCGCGCCGCCCTGGCGGCCGAACACCCGCCCCTGCGCCTGCCGTTGGGCAACGACGGCGTCGACGCCGTCCTCACCCACCTCGATCAGGTCCGCGCCGACGTCACGGCCTGGGAGAAGCCGGCCCGGGCGACGACGTTCGACGACTGAGGTCCATACGGCTTTACGAGGCCGCCGCCAACCCCGTCTTCAGGCCCGCCCCGCACAGCGGGACCACCGCCGAGCGGGTGCCCAGGGCGCCGTCCCGTACCGCCGCCCAGCAGGCGACGCCGGTGGACTCGACGTACAGACCACGGGAGGCCAAGTCGCGCTGGGCGTGCCGGAGTTGGTCCTCCGTCACGGTCAGGAAGGTGCCGCCCGAGTCGCGCACCGCGCGCAGGATCTGACGGGCCCGGGGCGGACGCGGGATCGCGATGCCCTCGGCCAGGGTCGGGGCCGCGGGGATGGTGCCGACGATATCGTCGGCGCCCTCCTGCCAGGCGTGGGCCAGCGGGGCGACCGCCGCCGACTGGACCGCGTACAGCGCCGGACGGCGGTCGATGAAGCCCGCCGCGTGCAGTTCGGCGACGGCGAGGGCGGCGCCGAGCAGCAGGGTGCCGTTGCCGACGGGCACCACGATGACGTCCGGGAGACGGCCGTCGAGGTCCTCCCACAGCTCGTGCACGTAGGTCTTCGTGCCGTGCAGGAAGTACGGGTTGAAGACGTGCGAGGCGTAGAACACGCCGTCCTCGTCGGCGGCTTCGCGGGCCGCCCGCGCCGCCGCCTCGCGGTCGCCGGGGACGATCTCCAGCCGGGCCCCGTGCGCCCCGATCTGCTCCAGCTTCTTCGGCGAGGTGCCCTCGGGGACGTACACCGTGCAGGGCAGCCCGGCGCGGGCGCAGTACGCGGCGATCGACGTGCCCGCGTTGCCGCTGCTGTCGGCGATGACCTGGCGGGGGCCGACGCGCAGGGCGAGTTCGGCGAGCAGGACGGCGCCGCGGTCCTTGAACGACAGCGTCGGCATCAGGAAGTCGAGCTTCGCCCGTACCCCCTCCGTCAGTTCGACCAGCGGCGTACGGCCCTCGCCGAGGCTGGTCGAAGGGGACGCCAGCGGCAGGCACTCGGCGTACCGCCACAGTGAATTCACCCTCCCGGCAAGGGACTTGAGCGTCGCGGGGGTGGGCGCGAAGTCCAGGTCCAGCGGCCCGCGGCAGACCGGGCAGCACCAGGCCGTCGAGCCGCCGGGTACGCGTGTGCCGTCCACGGGGCAGTAGCAGTCCGGGAGAGGTGTCATGATCACCAGGGTAGGTGCGCGGACGGTTACGTGCTGTGGCAGGTGCCTTTGCAGGTGTGGGCGCGGCCGTGCTGGGGAGAACGTGAAGAGACGTGCGGAGAGTGTGCCCGTGCGGAGTATTTCGGCGCCACATGTCATCACATCGAGTGATTCTCTGGCCTTTGCTTGCATGGCGGAACCCACGGTTGCCAGGCTGTAGCTGTCTGTACAACCTGATGGGAGCGGCCAGTGACTTTCGGTGAGCAGCCGGCGTACCTGCGCGTCGCGGGTGATCTCCGCAAGAAGATCGTCGACGGTTCGCTGCCACCGCACACCCGCCTCCCTTCGCAGGCGCGCATCCGCGAGGAGTACGGCGTCTCCGACACCGTCGCGCTGGAGGCCCGCAAGGTGCTGATGGCCGAGGGGCTCGTCGAGGGCCGCTCCGGGTCCGGCACCTACGTACGGGAGCGGCCGGTGCCGCGGCGGCTGGCGCGGTCCGCGTACCGGCCGCGGACCGGGGCGACGCCGTTCCGGCAGGAGCAGGCGGACGCCGCCGTGCGCGGTACGTGGGAGTCGCACAGCGAACAGGCCGAGGCGAGCGGGGCGGTCGCCGAGCGGCTCGCGATCAAGCCGGGCGAGCGCGTGATGTGCACGAAGTACGTGTACCGGGACGCGGGCGAGCCGATGATGCTCTCCACCTCGTGGGAGCCGCTCGCCCTGACCGGCCGTACGCCGGTGATGCTGCCGGAGGAGGGGCCGCTCGGCGGGATGGGTGTCGTCGAACGGATGGCCGCCATCGACGTCGTCGTCGACAACGTCACCGAGGAGGTCGGCGCGCGGCCGGGGCTGGCGGAGGAACTGCTCTCGCTCGGGGGAGTGCCGGGGCACGTGGTGCTGGTCGTCCAGCGGACGTTCTACGCGTCGGGGCGGCCGGTGGAGACGGCGGATCTGGTGGTGCCGGCGGATCGGTATCGGGTGGCTTATCACTTGCCTGTGCGGTAGTTGGGCGAGGGGGAGGCGGCGGGGGCCGGTTTGCTGCCTCCGCCGCGTTCGCCTTCCGGCGGTCGGTGATCAGTGGCTGTCGGTTGGGGGCGGGCTGCCGGTTCGTGCCGGTGTGATTCGGTCGTTTTCAGTGGGCCGGGGCCGGGCCGGGCCGTCGTCCGTTCGCGCTGTTCGGGGGCGCTCGGGCGGTGCAGGGGCGGCGCTCCGGGGGCGCTCGGCGGGCTGTGTTCCTGCTGTCATGGCTGGTTGCGTACCTCTTTGTGTAATTCCGTGTTCGCTGCGTGAAGGTAAGGCGTAGGCTCGGGCATATGCGGATTGCGGTTTCCTTGGCGGGTGGGGCGCGATGAATGACAGCACGGTCACTCTCCCTTGGCTCGTCATCAGGCAGGACGACAGCGGTAATCGCTACCGGGTGGGCCGGTACGCGACCCGGGCCGAGGCGCAGAAGATCGCGGACAGCCTCATCGACGACCGAGGGCACAAGCAGCTCTACTGGGTGGAGCGTGCCAGCGGTGCAAACAGCAACGGCAATGGCAGCGGCGGTGTGAGCAACTGAGCCCCCGTCGATCCCGGCCAACCTCTGCTGATCCCCGCTGATCCCGGCCAACCCCTGCTGATCTCTGCCAGCCCCTGCCGATCCCCGCTGATCCCTGTCGATCCCCGCTGATCCCTGTCGACCGAGCCCCGCGCCGGCGGCCCCGTACGCTCCGGCGTATGACAGAGCCGACACGGAAGACAGAGCCGACGGAGTCGGCCAAGCCCCGTACCGAAGCCGTCGTCGTGGTCGGTGCCGCCCTCCTGCACGACGGCCGGCTGCTCGCCGCCCGCCGCAGCGCGCCCCCGGAGCTGGCCGGCCGCTGGGAACTGCCCGGCGGCAAGGTGGAACCGGGCGAGAGTTCCGAACACGCCCTCGTACGCGAACTGCGTGAGGAACTGGGAGTCACCGCGGAACCCGTGGCGCGGGTGCCGGGGGAGTGGCCGCTCAAGCCCGGGTACGTGCTGCGGGTGTGGACCGCCCGGCTGCTCGCGGGCGCCCCCGAACCGCTGGAGGACCACGACGAACTGCGCTGGCTGACGCCGGACGAGACCTGGGACGTCGACTGGCTGGACCAGGACGTCGCGGCGGTGAAGGCGGTGCTGGGGATACCGGGGGCGTAGGGGGGTCTCGGAGGCGGCAGGGGTGCTGGGCGGGCCCGGCAATCGAGTCCCGTTGGATGCCGTTCGTTGCTCCTGAACCTTTCCCGGCTGGCCGCCGTGGATCTGGGTACGCGCATACACAGGTGTGCATGAGCCCATGGCGCACCGGCGCCCGAGATGAGTGAACCGTGGGGTTGCGGGGGCGCATGGGGGCTCTGGCGGTCGGCGTCGCGTACGCCGTTCGTGCCACAGTGCGCCCACGTGCGCGATAAGGAAGCCCGAACATCGGGTATATGACCACCAACCCCACGAAACCGGACATGGGTGGGTTCCTGGCCTGGGAAGTGATCGGCGTGCTCGACACCGAAGGCGAATGCGCCGAGTGGACGTTCCCCGCTGACCCCGGCGCGGTCCGCACGGCGCGCACCGCCGTCCGGGGTCAGCTGCGCGCCTGGGGGCTCGACGAACTCGGCGACGTCGCCGTGCTCCTCGTCAGCGAGCTGGTGACCAACTCCCTGCGGCACGCCACCGGCCCCATCGGCGTACGGGTCGTGCGCCCCGCCGGGGCGACGGAGCTGCTCGTGGAGGTGTCCGACCCGCTGCCCGACCTGCCGTGCGAACGGGCCGCCGGGCCCGACGAGGAGGGCGGCCGGGGGTTGCGGCTGGTGGCCAGTTCCTCGCGTCGGTGGGGGACCCGGCCGGGAGACTCGGGCAAGACGGTCTGGTTCGAGCTGGCGCTGCCCCGCTAGAGCGCGTCCGTCGATCTCGATCGATCCGCCGTTTCGTCCCCGCCGACGGCGCCGGGGGCTCACGGGCGTTCCCGGGGGCGCACGGTGACCGGTTGGATCACGCCAGGGGCGCTGGCGCGTGTCTTTGATTCGACGGGGTGCCACCTGGTTAGAAGACTGGGAGTATGTCCCGGCCGGTCCAAAAACCATCGGGACCGTGCTGTGATCGTGAACACCGTGTTGTGCGGCCCCGTAGTGCTGGATACTGCGGGCAGCCGCCCCCGGTGACCGGTGCCGGACGCGGTGAGCTGGAGGGGACGGTTCGCGTGAGCGAGATACCAGCGAAGGCCACGGGACCCGACGACCCGTCGGGCGACGCGAGGGCGAGGGGTGCGGGCGTACCGGCCGCACCTTCCGTGACACGCGGCGCGCCGGGGTCCGTCGGGGGCGGTGGCCTCGGCCCCCGTTCCGTGCCCATGAGTTCGGCGGTGCCGGGCGGCAGGGGGGCGGGCGGTATGGGTCGTTCCGCATCCGCGGGCTCAAGTTCGGGCGCGGGTACGGGCGCGGGTGCGGGTTCCGGCTCGGGTTCGGGTACGGGCTCGGATGCGCGGCGGCCCGTCGGCGGCTCCGTGGTGCCGGCCGGAACGGGAGCCGGATCCGTAAGCGGAACCAGAGCTGGAACCGGAACCGTAGGCGGAGCCGGGCCCGTGGTCGGAGTCGGGGCCGGTGACACCATGTGGCAGAGCAGCCCTCCCGGGTCCATCTACGACTACATCAAGGTCGCGTCCTTCTCCATCGGGCCGGACGGGCACGTCGAGCAGTGGAGCCTGCGGGCCGAGCAGGTGTTCGGGATCTCCGCCGAGCGGGCCGTCGGCATCGACCCCATCGAGGCGTTCATCGCGCCCGACCAACGCGAGCGCGGCCAGCGCAAGATGGCCGAGATCCTCGACGGCCGGGAGTGGACCGGAGTCATCCCCTTCCGTATGCCCGATGCCGAGGGGAGGCGCGGGGCGGAGGGGTTGGCCGAGGTCTATGTGATGCCGACCACCACCGAGGGCGGTGAGCGCGGCGCGGTCTGTATCGTCGTCGACGTCCGCACCCTGCGCCGGATCGAGACCGACCTGGCCGCCTCGCAGGCGATTTTCGGACAATCTCCGTTCGGCTTCCTGCTCATCGATCCCGACCTGCGGGTCCGCCGCGCCAACCAGCGGTTCGCGGCCACGTTCGGCGGCGACGTGGACGAGCACCGCGGTCGCGAGGTGCGCGACTACCTGCCCTCGCCCGAGGCTGAGCGGGTGGTCGCGACGCTGCGCCGGGTCATGGAGACCGGCAACTCGATCACCGACATGCACGTCACCGGGTTCGTACCCGGGTCCGACGAGCGCAGGCACTGGTCCATCAACCTCTACCGCGTGCACAGCGGCACCGGCAGCCCCATCGGCATCGCCTGGCTGGGCACCGACATCACCGCCCGCCGCACCGCCGCCCGCGAGGCCGCCTCCGCCCGCCGCACGCTCGCCCTGCTCAACGAGGCCAGTTCGCGCATCGGCAACTCCCTCGACCTGGAGACCACCGCCCGCGAACTCCTCGACGTCGTCGTGCCCGGCTTCTGCGACCTGGCCACCGTCGACCTCTACCAGGGGCTGCTCGCCGGTGACGAGACCCCGCCCGGACTCGCCGACGGCAGCGCCGAGTTGAGGCGCGTCGCGTTCGCCAGCTCGGTCTCCGACGCCCCGTTCGTCAGCGGCCCGGCACCGGTCGCGGTGGGCGCGGTGCACCACTTCGCCTTCAACTCGCCCTGCGCGGACGCCCTGCGCACCGCGCGCCCCAAGCAGGTGCCCCCCGAGGCCGGCGGACTCATCCAGTCCACGCTCGCCGTGCCGATGGTCGCGCACGACACCGTCGTCGGCCTCGTCCAGTTCTCCCGGGCCAAGGGCAGCGAGCCGTTCGGCGAACGCGACCGCGGGCTCGCCGTCGAGCTGGCGGCGCGGGCGGCGGTCTGTATCGACAACGCGCGCCTCTACCGCCGTGAGCACGAACGGGCGTTGATACTGCAACGCTCGCTGCTGCCGCCGGGCGACCCGGAGGCGTCGGGGCTGGACATCGCCTGCCGCTACCTCCCCGGCAACGCGCAGACCGAGGTCGGCGGCGACTGGTTCGACGTCATCGAACTCCCGGGCCACCGCACCGCGTTGGTCGTCGGCGACGTCATGGGCCGCGGACTGCGCGCGGCGGTCGCCATGGGCGAACTGCGCACCGCCGTCCGTACGTTGGCGCTGCTCGACCTCGAACCGGCCGAGGTGCTCTCGGCGTTGGACGAGATCGCCCGCGGCCTGGGCACCCCCGGCGGGGTCCAGCAGGCCACCCGTACGGCCCGGCAGTCCCGCGACGCGGACCTCTCCGAGGTGTACCTGGCGACGTGCGTGTACGCCGTCTACGACTCGGTGACGCGCCGGATCACCTTCGCCAACGCGGGCCATCTGCCGCCGGTGCTCGTCGAACCCGGCGAGGACGCGATGATGCTCGACGTGCCGCCCGGCATGCCGCTCGGGGTCGGCGGGGAACCGTTCGAGGAGGTCGACGTCGACCTGCCCGAGGGCGCGCTCCTCGCGCTCTACACGGACGGTCTGGTCGAGTCCCGCGACCACCCGCTCGACGAGGGCCTCCAGGCGCTCGTCGGCGCGCTGGCGGACCCGTCCGCCCCCCTCGAAGACGTGTGCGACCAGGTGCTGAACACGCTCGACACCCATCACGGCGAGGACGACATCGCACTGCTGATGGCACGTGTACAGGGGCTGCCCGCGGACTCCGTCGGCGACTGGATCCTGCCGCGCGAGCCGCGCAGCGTGGGCCGCGCCCGCGAGTACGCCCGCGGCCAGTTGCTCTCGTGGGACCTCGAACCCCTCGTCGACACCGCGGAGTTGCTCGTCAGCGAACTCGTCACGAACGCACTGCGGTACGGCGAGGGCGAGATCCGGCTACGGCTGCTGCTGGACCGGACGCTGGTGTGCGAGGTGTGGGACGCGGGCCTCGTCCAGCCGCGCCGCCGCCGCGCCCGAGACACCGACGAGGGCGGTCGCGGCCTCCAGCTCGTCGGCCTGCTCTCGGCGGGCTGGGGCTCCCGCCGGACGCCGCGCGGCAAGACGGTGTGGTTCGAACTGCCGCTGCCGGACGGGGAACACGGGGTGGCGGATCCGGCGGAGGCGTTGCTGAGCCTGTTCTAGGGGGCGATTCCTAGGGGGCGGTCTCTGGCGGAGGTCCCGCGCCGAAGAGGGCGCCGCCGCCGCGTCGGCTCCGTGTCGCGGGGCCGCCGAAGCTTGGGGGGCCGCCGCCGGTGGTGTGCGGGGGTTCGCCGTGCGCGGGGTCCGTGGCTGTGGCTGGGGCCGTGGCGAGGAGGATGCCGCCGAGTACGGCTCCGGAGGCCCCGGCCGCGCCGCCGGTGGCGCCGCCGTAGGGGGTGCCGTAGGCCCGTACGTCCCGTTCGGCGAGGGACGCGGCCTCGCGGGCGAGGGAGTCGGCCCGGCGGGCGTCGGCGAGGGTGTCGGCCGCGGAGGTGGCCTGGGCGTCGGACGTGGGGGTGGCTTGAGCCGCCTCCGGTCCCTTCGCCCCCTCCGCCCGGTCCAACAGCCGTTGCGCCGCTGCCAGTCGGGTGCGGGCCGCGCAGCCCACGGCGCCGCGGTGGGTGGTGACGAAGTCCGTCGCGGCGGCGGTCGTGCCGCGGGCGGTCAGCAGGGCCCGTTCCAGGCGTACGAGGGCGTGGTCGCCGTCGGGTACGCGGCGCGTGGCGGCGTCGATCCCGGCCAGCGCCGACTCCAGCCGCCGTAGGGCGTCGACCGGGTCGTACGGCGCGACGAACCGGTCGAACCGGTCGCCCGAGACCTCCCCTTCGCTCCCTTCGCTCCCGTCGCTCTCCGTCTCGGCCCCGCCGATCCCCGTCTCCCGCCGTACCGCCTTCACCACCGCCTCGCCGACGGCCACGCGACCCGGCAGATCCCCGCGGGCGGGCTCCGGTGGCGCGACCCCGGGTACGGTCGCGCCGCCGCCGGGGGCCGTTGCGGGGCCGGGTGCCGCCGCGGTCACCTCCGCCTCGGCCGTCTCCAGAGCCGCGGGCAACAGCCGCTCCGCCGCGGCCAGTTCGGTCGCGTGGCGCTGTACGGCGGCGGTCAGGACGGCCACCTGCTCCACCGCGCCCTCCGCGGCCCGCAGGTGGGTGATCGCCGTGCGGGACTCGCCGCGGTCGAGTTCCTGGTGGGCCCGGTTGAGCTGGACGGTCGTGAACACCAGGCGGTCCTTGGCCTGTTCGAGGGCGCCCGTCGCCGGGAGGACCGCGGTGGGCGCGTACCGTGCGCGCAACCCGCCCAGCAGCGCCTCGACTTCCGTCACCCGTGCCGCCAACTCGCGGAACCGGGACTGCGTCCGGCCGACCTCCTCCGCCACCGTCCGCTCCAGCGCCCGCAGTTGGTCGAACCCGGCCGCCGCCGCGTCCAGCCGCCGCCCGGCCGCCGCGCAGTGCGTGACGACCGACGTCAGCAACTCCCTTGTGTCCCCGTGCCCTTCGTCCGCCTGCTGCCGTGCGTGGAAGGCGGCGGCCAGTTCCCCCTCCGCCGCCGCGAGCGCCGTCGCGCACCCGCCCAGCGCCTCCGGCCCCAACTGCCGTACCGCACAGGCAAGTTCCTCACGGCTGGCGCGTATGCAGTCGTCCGTCTCCACCAGCGCCCGCCGCGCCCGCCGGTCCAGTTCGTCCAGCGGTACGGCGTCGGGGGCGGCGCCGCCCGGGGTCGTCCGGGTCGCCTGGCGCCGCCTGCGGCGTATGTACGTGTACGCGGCCAGCGCGACCGCGGCGAGCAGTACGGCCAGGGGCAGCACCAGGTCCCCGGTGGAGGTGTCGTCCGGCGCGGGGGAGGCGGCGTCCGCGGGCAGCGCCGGGGCCAGGAAGGCGAGCGTGAGCCAGCCGGCCCCCAGCAGCCCGCCGCACACGGCCTGTGCCGCCCGCACGGCCCGGTACGGCGGCGCGGTGCGGCGCGGCGGCCGACTGCGGCGACCTGACCTGGGCGGGGGCGTCACATTTCGGAGGGTATGGCCCGGTGGGCGACTTCGCGACCGGTATGACGCGGTCGGGGCGCCCGGGTTCCGGGATCCGGGCCTGCCCAGGCCCCTCGGTCCGGCCCTGCTCGCACGCCTCGGTCTGGCCCTGCCCGCGCCCCCGACCCCGAGCTGCCCGCGCCCCGCGACCCGCCCCTGCCTGCGCCCCGCGACCCGCCCCCGGCCGCACCCTTCGATCCGGCCTTGTTCGCCCGCCCTGCTTCCGGCTCTGGCTTCTGCTGGCGCGCGGTGTCATCATTTGGGCTGACCGGGGGTGCGAGATGTACGCAGTGATGATGGCCGTGGTGGTGGTCGCACTGGTGTTCACGGCCTGGATGGCCGTGGTGGCGATCGTCAAGGGCCGGGTTCCGTCGGGGGTGGGACGCCGTGGCGTCCATCCGCGGATGTGGGGCTACGGGACGCTGCTGTTCTGCGCGGGCGTGGCGCTCTTCCAGTTCGGTTCCAGCGTGCGCGGGAACACGGCAGGCGACGTCGTCTTCGGCTCCGGGGCGGCCGTGTTCAGCACCGGCTGCGTCCTGCGGTACCGGTCCGTGCGCCCCGCGGACCCCGTCCCCGTCCCGGCTCACGGGTGCTCCGACGCGCCGGAGGCGTGACGGGCCCGCCCCGGCCGGGCGCCGCCTACCCCCGCCGCCGCCCGATCTTCGACCCCAGCCACACCAACGGGTCGTACTTGCGGTCAACGGCCCGTTCCTTCAAGGGAATCAGGGCGTTGTCCGTGATCTTGATGTGCTCGGGGCAGACCTCCGTGCAGCACTTGGTGATGTTGCAGTAGCCGAGGCCGTGTTCGTCCTGGGCGGTGGCCTTGCGGTCCAGGCCGGTGTCGGCCGCCGCGTCCAGCGGGTGCATGTCCAGCTCCGCGACCCGCATCAGGAAGCGCGGGCCCGCGAACGCCCGTTTGTTCTCCTCGTGGTCGCGCACGACATGGCAGGTGTCCTGGCACAGGAAGCACTCGATGCACTTGCGGAACTCCTGCGGACGGTCCACGTCCTCCTGCATCATCCGGTACTCGCCGGGGCCGAGGTCCGCGGGCGGCACGAACGCCGGAACCTGCCTGGCCTTTGCGTAGTTGAAGCCCACGTCCGTCACCAGGTCCCGTACGACGGGGAAGGCGCGCAGCGGCGTGACGGTGATCGTCTCCTCCTTCGTGAACACCGACATCCGTGTCATGCACAGCAGCCGCGGGCGGCCGTTGATCTCCGCCGAGCACGAACCGCACTTGCCCGCCTTGCAGTTCCAGCGGACCGCCAAGTCCGGTGCCTGGGTGGCCTGGAGGCGGTGGACGATGTCCAACACCACCTCGCCGTCGTTGACTTCGACCTCGAAGTCGGTCAGGCCGCCACCCGACACGTCACCCCGCCACACCCTGAAGTGGGCCTCGTAGCTGCTCATTCGGAGGGTTCCCCTTCGTCGGGTCCTTCGTCGGGTCCGTCGGCGTCCGTGCCCACCTCGTAGAGCTCTTCCTCCGCCAGGTACTTGACCAGCTCCTCCTTGTCGAAGAGGGAGAGCAGGTCCGGGCGGATCGGGGCGGTGGTCTCGCGGGTGAGGGCGATCTGGCCGCGGACCGGGTCGGTGGCCGCCAACCCGCCGGTGGGGTCCGTCAGTTGGCAGATCAGGTTCGCGCGGCGCCAGGACCGCTCCATCGTCGGATGGTCCTCGCGGGTGTGGCCGCCGCGCGACTCGGTACGCTCCAGGGCCGCCCGCGCCACGCACTCGCTGACCAGCAGCATGTTCCGCAGGTCCAGGGAGAGGTGCCAGCCCGGGTTGAACTGGCGGTGCCCCTCGACCCCGGCCCGCCGCGCCCGGACCCGCAACTCCCCGAGTTTCTCCAGCGCCTGCTCCATCTCGCCCTCGCGGCGGATGATGCCGACCAGGTCGTTCATGGTCTGCTGGAGTTCCTGGTGGAGGGTGTAGGGGTTCTCCGGCAGGTGCCCAGGCTCCGCACCCGTCTCCGCACCCGTCTCCGCACCCGGCTCCGGTTCCTCCGCCGAGAAGGGCCGCAGGGCCTCCGCCGCCGCCGCGTCCACCTGGGTGTCGTCGACCTCCGGGAGCCGGTCCAGGCCCGCCGCGTACTCGGCCGCGTGCAGGCCCGCCCGGCGCCCGAACACCAGCAGGTCGGAAAGGGAGTTGCCGCCGAGGCGGTTGGAGCCGTGCATGCCGCCGGCCACCTCCCCGGCCGCGTACAGCCCCGGTACGCCGCGGGCCGCCGCCGTGTCGGAGTCGACCGCGATGCCGCCCATCACGTAGTGACAGGTCGGGCCGACCTCCATCGCCTCCGCCGTGATGTCGACGTCCGCCAGCTCCTTGAACTGGTGGTACATGGACGGCAGTCGGCGCCGGATCACCTCGGCGGGCATGCGCGTCGACACGTCCAGGAAGACCCCGCCGTGCGGCGAACCCCGGCCCGCCTTGACCTCGGAGTTGATCGCGCGGGCGACCTCGTCGCGCGGCAGCAGTTCGGGCGGGCGGCGGTTGTGGTCCGGGTCGTCGTACCAGCGGTCGCCCTCCTCCTCGGACTCCGCGTACTTCTCCTTGAACACGTCCGGGATGTAGTCGAACATGAACCGCTTGCCCTCGGAGTTGCGCAGCACCCCGCCGTCGCCGCGCACCGACTCCGTGACGAGGATCCCCTTCACCGACGGCGGCCAGACCATGCCCGTCGGGTGGAACTGCACGAACTCCATGTTCAGCAGCGGCGCCCCGGCCAGCAGCGCCAGCGCGTGCCCGTCGCCCGTGTACTCCCACGAGTTCGACGTCACCTTGAAGGACTTGCCGATCCCGCCGGTCGCGATGACGACGCTCGGGGCCTCCAGCACGAGGAACCGGCCCGACTCGCGCTCGTACGCGAAGACGCCGGAGACCCGGCCCGCGGCGGAGCCGCTATTGGATGCGGTGTCCTTCAACACCCGTGTGACAGTGCACTCCTGATAGACCTTCAGGCGCGACTCGTAGTCCCCGGTCTGCTTCCGGTCCTCCTGCTGCAACGACACGATCTTCTGCTGGAGCGTGCGGATCAGCTCAAGTCCCGTACGGTCGCCGACGTGCGCGAGCCGCGGGTACTCGTGCCCGCCGAAGTTGCGCTGCGAGATGCGGCCGTCCTTCGTTCGGTCGAAGAGGGCGCCCCACGTCTCCAACTCCCAGACGCGGTCCGGGGCTTCACGGGCGTGCAGCTCGGCCATGCGCCACTGGTTGAGGAACTTGCCGCCGCGCAGGGTGTCCCGGAAGTGCACCTGCCAGTTGTCGCCGGAGTTGACGTTGCCCATCGCCGCCGCGATGCCGCCCTCGGCCATCACCGTGTGCGCCTTGCCGAACAGGGACTTGCAGATCACCGCCGTACGGGCACCCTGTTCGCGCGCCGCGATTGCCGCGCGCAACCCGGCACCGCCGGCGCCGATCACGACGACGTCCCACGGCTGCCGTTCCACACCATCGGACGCTGACATCAGAGGGGCCCACCCAATCTCGAACAGGATCTGGCTATCTCGAACTGGTTCTGACTGTCTGGATCTAGAAGAAGCGCGGATCGTCGAAGGCGCCGGACGCGACCAGGTACACGTAGAAGTCGGCAAGCGCCACACTCACCAACGAGGCCCAGGCCAGCAGCATGTGACGGGCATTCAGTTTCCCGACGTACTGCCACATCCGGTACCGCACGGGATGCTTGGAGAAGTGCTTGAGACGGCCGCCGACGATGTGCCGGCACGAGTGGCAGGACAGCGTGTACGCCCAGATCAGCACGATGTTGACCAGGAACACGAGCGTCCCCAGACCCATGTGCCCCCACTGGTGGTGCGCGTCGCGGAAGGACAGCACGGTGTCGTACGTCAGCGTGCAGGCGACCAGCAGCGCGGCGTAGAAGAAGTAGCGGTGGATGTTCTGCAGGATCAGCGGGAAGCGGGTCTCGCCGGTGTACTTCCTGTGCGGCTCCGCGACCGCGCACGCCGGGGGTGACGCCCAGAACCCGCGGTAGTACGCCTTGCGGTAGTAGTAGCAGGTCAGGCGGAAGCCCAGCGGGAAGATCAGGATGATGATCGCGGGGGAGATGCCCCACCAACTGCCGAAGAGATCGGCGTTCGGGCCGCCCTCCATCGGCTTGCAGCGGTCCGCCAGACAGGGGGAGTAGAACGGCGAGACGTACGGCGCCGCGTAGTAGTCCGCGTTGGCGAACGCCCGCCAGGTCGAGTAGACGACGAACGCGAACAGTCCGGCGGCGGTCGCGGCCGGGGCCAGCCACCAGCGGTCGGTGCGCAGGTGGGGGGCGGTTATCGCGGCGCGGGTCGGGGTGCGGGCGCGGCCGGTGCCGCGGGGGGCGCCGTGCGGATCGGAGGTGTTCTCCGATTCTCCTGCTTCGGTCTCTGTGGCCAACGCGGGCTCCCGGAAGGGTCAGGGTGCGTGTCGGCCCCGGGCGCCGAGACCCTCGTCGTCCGAGTCCGTCCACAAGGTGGAGTCGTACGGGGTGTCGGGGATGCCGATCGGCTGCGCCGCTTTGGCCGTAGTGGGGGGTCGGGGTGCGGGGACGAGGCCCGGGGCCGCCTCGCGGAGGAGGGCGAGGCTTTCGCGGAGGTGGTCCGCGTCGGTACGGACGCGGCGCATTTCCAGTGCACCGGTGCCGAACCGGGCCTCCAGGCGACCTACCGAGTGGCACAGGTCGTCCAGGCAGCGCTGGACTGTTGCCAGGTCGTCGTCGACGGGCATGCGTGATGACCTCACTTCCGGGGCGTGCTCGGCCCCTGGGCGGTAGTGGTCATGCGCCTGCGAGTGTTGCGCGGTGCACCGTCCGGTGGGAAGGCGTGTGCATGGATTGGCCGTGGATTTGTGGCTCGCGGGGGTGGTGTGGGCGTCGTGGGGGCTGCGCCCCCAGGCCCCGCCGGGGGTTACGCGGGATGGGGCGGGGCCTGGGGAGTGTTGGCGGGTGCCGGTCGGATGTGGCTGGTCGCGCCCACGCGGCGGAGCCGCATATCGGATACAGCCCCGCGCCCCTATCGGGGCGCTGCCCCTCCATCGGCCCTCGTTCCGCCGCACGAGTGGCAAAGCCCCCGCCCCCGCCGTGTCTCCGCCCGCCATCGAAACCTTTCGCCTTCAGTGGCCCCGTACATCCATCTGATCAGCTCCAAATATCCCCCTGGATATCTCCCCGGCGATCAGAGAACCCGCGGCCGCACCCCGGAGGTACCCCTGATGTCCCACGACGGCGTCGGACCACGCGCGGTGATGCGCTCGGCCGCGTTCCTCTCCGCGGGTGTGCTCGCGGTTTCCGTGCTCTCCGGGTGCAGTGGGGAGGGGGACGAGGCGGGCAGGCCCGTCGCCCGGCAGGACATCGCCCCGGCCGGCCGCTCCCTCGTCGCCGACGGCGGCACCCTGCGGTGGGCGGTCGACGCCGTGCCCGAGACCCTCAACGCCTTCCAGGCCGACGCCGACACCGCCACCAACCGGATCGCCGGCGCCGTACTGCCGTCGATGTTCCGGCTCGACGCGAACGGCCGTCCCGTGCCCAACCCCGCCTACCTGGAGAAGGCCCAGGTCGTCGACACCGAGCCCAAGCAGGTCGTCCTGTACAAGCTCAACCAGCAGGCCGTCTGGTCCGACGGCCGCGAGATCGGCGCCGCCGACTTCGCCGCCCAGTGGCGCGCCCTGTCCGGCAAGGACTCCGCGTACTGGACCGCCCGCAACGCCGGGTACGACCGCATCGAGAAGATCCAGCGCGGCCGCAACGACCTCGAAGTGAAGGTCACCTTCAGCCGCCCCTACGCCGACTGGAAGTCGCTCTTCTCGCCGCTGTACCCGAAGGACGTCATGGGCACGCCCGACGCCTTCAACGACGGCGCCCGCCGCAGGCTCAAGGTCACCGCCGGGCCCTTCGCCCTCAAGAAGGTCGACCACGCCGACGGCGCCGTCACCCTCGTCCGCAACCCCCGCTGGTGGGGCCGCCCGGCCAAGCTCTCCGAGATCGTCCTGCACGCCGTACCGCGCGGGAAGCGCGCCGCCGCGCTCGCCGCCGGGACCGTCGACCTCGCCGACGTCGACCCCGCCGAGGCGCGGGGCCTCAAGTCGCGCGCCTACGTCGTCCGCAAGTCGCTCGAACCCGCCTACACCCAGCTCGCCCTCAACGGTTCCGACGGCCCCCTCGCCGACGAACGCGTCCGCCGGGCCGTCGCCCGCGCGCTCGACCGCACCGCGCTGGCCCGGCTCGTGCTCAAGCCGCTGGGGCTGCCCGCCGTGCCCGTCGGCAGCCACCTCGCCCTGTCGGGCCAGGCCGCGTACGCCGACAACAGCGGCGCGCTCGGCGGTCAGGACCCCAAGGAGGCGCGGGACCTGCTGGCCGACGCCGGCTGGGTGCCCGGCGGGAAGCTCGCCGAGGAGCAGCGGAAGAAGACCGCCGGGTCCAAGGCCGATAAGGCCGACAAGGACTCCGCGAAGGGCTCTTCGAAGGGGTCCTCCGACGACAGCGACGGTGGTGACGACGGGACGTACATCGTCGGCGAGGACAACAAGGCCCACCACCACACCTCCGAGTCCGGCAAGCACGCCGAGTCCGGCAAGCACGCCGAGGACAAGTCGCACGACCACAAGCACTCCGACCACCACACCCAGGCCGACGACCGGGCGGGCAAGCCCCTCGACGGCAAGCAGTACCTGCGCGACCACGGGCCCCGGCAGGGGGGCGCACCCGGTGCGTACGCCCCCAAGGGGACCGCGGCGCCCGGCGGTGCCGCCAGCGGCGTACTCGCCAAGGACGGGAAGCCGCTCGCGCTGCGGTTCGTGCTGCCGTCGGGGCCCGGGTCCCAGTCGCTGCGGGCGGTCGGCGAGCGGATCGCCGGGATGCTGGAGCAGGTCGGGATCCAGACCAAGATTTCCAAGGTCTCGGACGACAGCTACTTCAAGGACCACATCGCGTCCGGCGAGTACGACCTCGCGCTCTACTCCTGGCCCGCGACGGCCTACCCGGCGACCGACGCGCGACCGGTGTACGCCAAGCCGGTGCCCGCGGCCGACGGGTCCCTGACCGTCGAGCAGAACTACACGCGGGTCGGTACGGACCAGGTGGACCAGCTCTTCGACCGGGCGAGTGTGACGTTGGACTCGGGGGAGGAGTCGGGGTTGCTGCGCAAGGCCGATGCGCGGATCTGGGCCACGGCGGGGTCCATTCCGCTGTATCAGCGGCCTCAGTTGGTCGCTGCGAGGGTCTCGGCGGTGAACGTGGGGGCGTTCGGGTTCCAGACGCCTGTGTACGAGGACATGGGGTTTCTGAAGAAGGGGGCCGTGTTGCCTTCGGCCAGTGCGTCCGCCCACTAGCTCGGGTCGGTCGGATCGTTCGCGGGTGCGGGTCGGTGGGGGCTTGTCGCGCCCACGCGGCGGAGCCGCAAATGTCACAGCCCCGCGCCCCTTACGGGGCGCCCCTCAACCGGGGTGACAAGTCCCCCGCGAGCCCCCGCCCCCGCAGCACCGTAGACTGGGGTGAGGCCGTGGCGTGTCCAGCCCGGCAGGGCCCGCGATACGCAGATGTACGTGCGGGCCGTCCTCACCACTCCGGGAGAACGCCGCACTATGGCCACGCGCCACGACATCCGCAACGTCGCCATCGTCGCCCACGTCGACCACGGCAAGACGACCCTGGTCGACGCCATGCTGAAGCAGGCCGGGGCCTTCGCCGCACACGCCGCCGAGTCGCTCGACGACCGCATGATGGACTCCAACGACCTGGAGCGTGAGAAGGGCATCACGATCCTGGCCAAGAACACGGCCGTGAAGTACCACCCCAAGGACGGCGGGGAGGTCATCACGATCAACATCATCGACACCCCCGGCCACGCCGACTTCGGTGGCGAGGTGGAGCGCGGTCTGTCGATGGTGGACGCCGTCGTCCTGCTGGTCGACGCCTCCGAGGGGCCGCTCCCGCAGACCCGGTTCGTGCTGCGCAAGGCGCTCCAGGCCCGGCTGCCCGTCATCCTCTGCATCAACAAGACCGACCGGCCCGACTCGCGCATCGACGAGGTCGTGAACGAGGCGTACGACCTCTTCCTCGACCTCGACGCCGACGAGGACCAGATCGAGTTCCCGATCGTCTACGCGTGTGCGCGGGACGGCGTGGCCTCGCTGACCAAGCCCGAGGACGGCACCGTCCCGCAGGACAGCGACAGCCTGGAGCCGTTCTTCTCCACGATCCTGTCGCACGTCCCGGCCCCCGAGTACGACGAGGCCGCCCCGCTCCAGGCGCACGTCACCAACCTGGACGCCGACAACTTCCTCGGCCGTATCGCGCTGCTCCGCGTCGAGCAGGGCGAGCTGCGCAAGGGCCAGACCGTCACGTGGATCAAGCGCGACGGCACCATGTCCAACGTGCGCATCACCGAGCTGCTGATGACCGAGGCGCTCACCCGCAAGCCGGCCGAGATGGCGGGCCCGGGCGACATCTGCGCCGTCGCCGGTATCTCGGACATCATGATCGGCGAGACCCTCGCCGACCCCGAGAACCCGATCGCGCTGCCGCTGATCACGGTCGACGAGCCGGCGATCTCGATGACCATCGGTACCAACACCTCGCCGCTGGTCGGCCGTGGCGGCACCGGCAAGGGCGCCGACAACAAGGCGGCCGTCAAGGACCGCAAGGTCACCGCCCGCCAGGTCAAGGACCGCCTCGACCGCGAACTGGTCGGCAACGTCTCGCTGCGCGTGCTGGACACCGAGCGTCCCGACGCCTGGGAGGTCCAGGGCCGTGGTGAGCTGGCGCTCGCCATCCTGGTCGAGCAGATGCGCCGCGAGGGCTTCGAGCTGACCATCGGCAAGCCGCAGGTCGTCACCCAGATCGTCGACGGCAAGGTGCACGAGCCGGTCGAGCGCATGACGATCGACGTGCCCGAGGAGCACATGGGCGCGGTCACGCAGCTCATGGGCGTCCGCAAGGGCCGGATGGACAACATGTCCAACCACGGCTCGGGCTGGGTCCGGCTGGAGTTCGTCGTGCCCTCCCGCGGGCTCATCGGCTTCCGTACCGAGTTCCTGACGGGGACGCGCGGCACGGGCATCGCGCACTCCATCCACGAGGGCCACGAGCCGTGGTTCGGCACGCTGACGACCCGTAACAACGGCTCGCTGGTCGCCGACCGTTCGGGTGCCGTCACCGCGTTCGCGATGACGAACCTCCAGGAGCGCGGCGTGCTGTTCACCGACCCCGGCACCGAGGTGTACGAGGGCATGATCGTCGGCGAGAACTCCCGTGCCGACGACATGGACGTGAACATCACCAAGGAGAAGAAGCTCACCAACATGCGCTCCGCCTCCGCCGACTCCTTCGAGGCGATCGTCCCGCCGCGCAAGCTCTCCCTGGAGCAGTCGCTGGAGTTCTGCCGCGACGACGAGTGCGTCGAGGTGACCCCGGAGGCCGTTCGCATCCGCAAGGTCGTCCTCGATCAGAAGGAGCGCGGTCGCACCGCGAGCCGCGCCAAGCACGGCTGAGCCCGAGGCTCCAACTCCTCGGCAGGCCCCGGCAGTCCGTACCGCGCGGACCGTCGGGGCCTGCTTGTGTCCGCACCCCGGTCCGCAACCCCGTCCACAACCCGTCCGCAACCCATTTTCCGGCCCCCGCTGTCCGAAATGCGAACACCGCCACCCGATACGTATGTAACACGTCCGTTTCGTGGCCATCTCCTGCGGAACGGTTTGTCCAATTATTGGAAGATGTTAGAGCTAGCTGTGATTGAACCGAGACCTAAAGACTGTGGTCGGCATGTGACGGATGCCAGATAGTTGGGCCCGTAACGCTCGGGTCAATGGGTCATGCGCTGTGGGGACAGCGCCGACTCACGAGCACAGCGGGGTGGTTGATCCTCCGTCAGGGGTGTCGGAGGATCGCCGCGTACCCCGCCCTGTCCGTGCACCGTTGAGTCACAGGAGGCGGCGGCTATGCCAACTACGCGTGTTCATCTGCGTCTTTCATCCGTGTGTTCCCTATCCGGCGATCAGTAGAGGCCCTGTGGAACACCGTTGAATTGGACGCATCATGACGAGTCCTCCGGAGACCGAGGGCAGTTCCCCGGTCCCCTCCGCCGCCGTGGGAGACGGCACCACCTCCCTGCTGAAGGAGCCCAAGTCCCAGACGCTGGAAGGGCGTTCGCCCGGCCGGCTGATGTGGATCCGCTTCCGGCGCGACCGCACGGGCGTGATCTCCGCCTATGTGGTGGGCTGTTACTTCCTGATAGCCCTGCTCGCCCCGCTGATCTCCAAGCTGTACGGCAAGAACCCGTACACCGTGTACGCCGACGAACGCCCCGAGCTGTTCGACAGCGCCGGGGTGCCGGTCAAGCCCAACGGCGGGATCAGCGGCGAGTTCTGGTTCGGTCTGGAACCCGGCAACGGCTACGACGTCTTCACCAAGCTGATCTACGGCATCCGCACCTCGCTGATGATCTCGTTCGCGGTGACCGTCGCGGTGGTGGTGACGGCCATCCTGCTGGGGATCACGGCCGGGTACCTCGGCGGTAAGCCCGACTACTGGGTCGGCCGGCTGATCGACTTTCTGCTCGCCTTCCCGGCGCAGCTGTTCTTCATCGCCAGCATGCCCGTCGTGGTCTCGCTGTTCGTCAGCCCGCGGGACGAGACGCCGACCTACGTCCGCGTGGTCGCGCTGATCGCCGTCCAGTGGGTGCTCGGCTGGATGAGCCTGGCCCGCATCCTGCGCGGTACGACCCTGTCGTTGCGCGAACGGGAGTTCATCGAGGCGGCGAAGGTCAGCGGCGCGTCCCCGTGGCGGATCATCCGCAAGGAGATCCTGCCGAACGTGGTCACACCCCTGCTGGTGCAGACGACCTATCTGCTGCCGAACTTCGTCACCGCCGAGGCGGGGCTGTCCTTCCTCGGCGTCGGCATCGTCGAACCGACCCCCGACTGGGGGCAGATGTTCGCGCAGGCGTCCACGGAACTCGTCCTGCAGAACGACATCACCTACATGTTCTTCCCCGGCGTCTCGATGGTGATCTTCGTCGTCGCGTTCAACCTGCTCGGGGACTCGGTCCGGGACGCCTTCGATCCCAAGTCGGCCCGCTGACCGCCGGGTTACACGCACCAGGCACCAGCCAAGCACCAACCCGGCACACCGGTACGGCACTTCACTGTCATCACCAAACACATGGGTGGGGAGACTCAGTATGAGCAGGGGCATGAGCAGAGGCGGACGGCGCCGCAACTACGCCGTCGTCTCGATACTCGCGGCAGGGGCCCTCGTGCTCTCCGCGTGCAGCTCGGGCGGCAGCGACACCGGCGACGACAACAACGACCAGGGCAACGCCAAGTCGCAGCAGTCGTCGATCAAGTTCGGTGACGCGGCGGACTCCACGGGTCCCGCCAAGGCCGTCCCCGGCGCGAAGAGCGGCGGCACGATGGAGGTGCTCCAGCGCGACAGCTACGCGCACCTCGACCCGGCGCAGATCTACGTCTCCGACGAGGGCTCGCTCGCGAACCTGATCCACCGGGGTCTGACCGGCTACAAGGCGACCGACAACAAGGGCGAGGGCCACGAGGTGGTGGGCGACCTCGCCACCGACTCCGGCACCACCACCGACGGTGGCAAGACCTGGAAGTACACCCTCAAGGACGGCATCAAGTTCGCCGACGGCACCCCGATCACCTCGGCCGACTTCCGCCAGACCTTCGAGCGGCTGTTCGCGCCCTTCATCAACCAGGGCCCGACCTACCTCCAGCAGTGGCTGGCCGACACCGCGGGCGCCGACTACCGCAAACTCCTGCCGGACGGCCCGTACAAGGGCAAGCACCTGCCCAGCAGTGTGCTGGAGACCCCGGACTCGAAGACGATCATCTTCCACTTCAAGTCCGCGCACCCCGACCTGCCGTACGCGCTGGCCATGGCCGGTTACGCCGTCGTGTCGAAGAAGGGTGACACGCAGGCCAAGTACGACAAGGACCCGGTGACCTCGGGCCCGTACCAGATCAAGTCGTTCAAGTCCGGCAAGTCGATGGTCCTGACCAAGAACCCCAACTGGGACCCGAAGACCGACGCGATCCGCAACCAGTACGTCGACGAGTTCGACATCAGCTTCAACGTGTCCTACGAGACGTCCACCAAGTCGCTGCTCGCGGACAGCGGCGCCGACCAGACTGGCGTCAGCTTCAACAACTCCGTCGACGCGGGCAACCTCTCCCAGGTCCTCGGCGACTCCAGCCTCAAGTCCCGTACGGTCTCCGGCTATCAGCCCTACGTCGGCCAGATCAACATCAACCAGTCGCACAAGGAACTCCAGGACAAGAGGGTCCGCGAGGCCATCGCGTACGCCATCCCGGTCAGCCCGGTGGTGCGTGCCTACGGCGGCAGCGCGGCCATGGAGGTGGCCGGCGGGCTGATCAGCCCGACCGTCAGCGGCTACGACCCGAAGTTCGACCCGTGGGGCAAGAAGAAGAACCCCGGCGGTGACCAGGCCAAGGCCAAGAAGCTGCTGCAGGAGGCCGGCAAGGTCGGCATGAAGCTGACCTTCGGCTACATCAACATCCCCGAGGCCCAGCAGTACTCCACCGCCATCGCCGCGGCCCTGAAGAAGGCCGGCTTCGACGTCCAGCGCCAGGACATCCCGGCCGAGACCTACTACGACCAGGTCGGCAAGGTCGACAACAACTACGACATCTACACCACCGCGTGGGGCGCCGACTGGCCGTCCGCCTCGACCGTGATCCCGCCGCTGTACGACGGCCGCGCGATTGCCGACGGCTCGGCGAACTACTCGCACGTCAACGACGCGCACGTCAACAGCGAGATCGACCGCATCAACAAGATCACCGACCCGGCCAAGTCCGCGGCCGCGTGGGAGAAGCTCGACCAGTACCTGGTGAAGGACGTCATCAACGTCGTCCCGACCGTGTACTACAAGCAGGTCCAGATCGCCGGCTCCAAGGTCGGCGGACTGGTCTACGACAACGTGATCGGCGCCCTCGACCTGCGTCGCCTGTACGTCAAGTGACCCACGTCTGACGGGAGTTCGGTGCGCTCGGTCCGCCGTCGTCACGGTGGCCGGGCGCACCGGGCCCGCCGGTCCCCGGGGAGCGGCCGGGCCCAACCCCCGCCCGGCCGCCCGTACTCGGGGCCGGACACGCGCAACTCCCGCCGGGCCGCCCGCACGTGGGCCCGGCGCCGCCGAACTCCCAGCCCGGACCTCCGAACTCCCAGCCCGGACCGCCGCCTCGACGCCTGAGAGCTGCCCCTGCCATGCTGCGCTTCCTTCTCCGCCGCACGCTCGGCGCGATCGTCATCCTCTTCCTGCTGAGCATCGTCACGTTCCTGCTCTTCTTCGGCATGCCACGGGACCCCGCGCTGCTGATGTGCGGCAAGACGTGCACGCCGGAGGCCCTGGCCAACATCCACCACGTGCTCGGCCTCGACCGGCCGATCCCCGAGCAGTACTGGACCTTCCTGCACAACCTGTTCCTCGGCAGCGACGGCTTCGACCAAGGGCCGTGCCCCGCCCCGTGCTTCGGGTACTCGTACCACACCAACGAACTGGTCTGGGCCACGCTCAAGGACCGGCTGCCCACCACGCTCTCGCTCACCATGGGTGCCGCGGTCGTCTTCCTGTTCGTGGGGCTCGGCACCGGTCTGCTCGCCGCCTGGAAGCGGGGCACGCTCGTCGACAAGACGGTCACCGCCGGTGCCATGGTGGTCAGTTCGCTCCAGATCTACTTCATCGGCCCGCTCGCGCTCGCCGCCCTCGTCTACCAGACGCACATCTTCGACAAGCCCGCCTACAACCCCTTCACCGCAAACCCCGTCGCGTGGTTCAACGGGCTGATCATCCCCTGGGTGGTGCTCTCCACGATCTTCGCCGCGCAGTACACCCGTATGGCGCGCTCCGCGATGATCGAACAGCTCCAGGAGGACCATGTGCGCACCGCCAAGGCGAAGGGCATGTCGCGTACTTACGTCTTCCTGCGGTACGCCTGGCGCGGCTCGCTCATCCCGATCGTCACCATCTTCGGCATCGACCTCGGCTCGCTGCTCGGCGGCGCGATCATCACCGAGTACACCTTCGGGCTGCCGGGGCTCGGCCGACTCGCCGTGGAATCGGTGGAGTTCAGCGATCTGCCGCTGCTGCTGGGCGTGATGCTGTTCTCGGCCAGCATGATCCTGCTGTTCAACATCATCGTGGACGCCGCGTACGCCTTCATCGACCCGCGCGTACGGCTGTCCTAGGAGTGTTCTCGTGACCACTGTGACCAAGCAAGCGGGTGCCGGACCGGCGGCGGATCCGGGCGCCTTCCTCTCCGTGCGCGACCTCTACGTCAGCTTCCGCACCGAGGACGGTGTCGTCCGCGCGGTCGACGGACTCTCCTTCGACCTCCAACGCGGGCGCACGCTCGGCATCGTGGGCGAGTCCGGGTCCGGCAAGTCGGTGACCAACCTGACCGTCCTCGGGCTGCACAACCCGATGTTCACCACGGTCGAGGGCGAAATCCTCCTGGAGGGGCAGGAGTTGATCACCGCCACCGAGCGCGAACTGGAACGGCTGCGCGGCAACAAGATCGCCATGGTCTTCCAGGACCCGCTGACCGCGCTGTCGCCGTACTACACCGTGGGCCGGCAGATCGCCGAGCCCTTCATGAAACACACCGGTGCCTCCAAACGGGCCGGCTGGGAACGGGCCGTGGAGATGCTCGGCAAGGTCGGCATCCCCAACCCGAAGGAGCGGGCGAAGGACTACCCGCACCAGTTCTCCGGCGGTATGCGGCAGCGCGCGATGATCGCGATGGCGCTGGTCTGCGACCCCGACCTGCTGATCGCCGACGAACCGACCACCGCCCTCGACGTCACCGTCCAGGCCCAGATCCTCGACCTGCTCAAGGACCTCCAGCAGGAGTTCGGCTCGGCGATCATCTTCATCACGCACGACCTCGGGGTGATCGCCGACATCGCCGACGACATCATGGTCATGTACGCCGGTGGCGCCATCGAGCGCGGCACCGTCGACGAAGTGCTGCACTCGCCCCAACACCCGTACACCTGGGGCCTGTTGAACTCCATGCCGCGCCTCGACTCCGACCTCTCGGCGCCGCTCTCGCCGATCCCGGGCACCCCGCCCTCGCTGCTGAACCCGCCGTCGGGCTGCCGCTTCCACCCGCGGTGCGGCTTCGCGGGCGAAGTGGGCGGCACCCGGTGCGTGGACGAGCGGCCGGTGCTGCCTGCGGGGCGGGGCGGCGCGTGCCATCTGACCGCGCAGCAGAAGCGGGACATCTTCGTCGAGCGGATCAAACCCCGTTTGGGGTAGGGGAATTCGGCAGTCGGTATGCGAACCTCGGTTGCGGCAGGGGAAGGAGAGGGGCGACCGTCATGAAAGGAGACGTCGTGAGCGAGCACACCACGAGCCGGGGTCCTGCGGGCCAGGGCGGCACGAACCAGGACGCCACGAGCCTCGCGAAGGACGGGACCCCGCTGCCCGCACCGCGCGGGGCGGCCGGGCCCGGCGACGATCCGGGTGAACCCCTGCTCGTGGTCGACAAGTTGGTCAAGCACTTCCCCGTCAAGGGCGGCTTCCCGATCCGCCGTACGGTCGGCGCGGTGCAGGCGGTGGACGGCGTCGACCTGACCGTGCACGTCGGCGAGAGCTTCGGCCTGGTCGGCGAGTCGGGCTGCGGCAAGTCGACGACGGGCCGGCTGATCACCCGGCTGCTGGAACCCACGAGCGGCACGATCTCCTACCGCGGCCAGGACATCTCGTACGCGAGCCGCAGACAACTGGCCCCCATCCGCTCCGAGATCCAGATGATCTTCCAGGACCCGTACTCCTCGCTGAACCCGCGCCAGACGGTCGGGCGCATCATCTCCAACCCGATGGAGATCAACGGGATCGAGCCCGCGGGGGGCCGCGAGGGCCGCGTGCGCGAGCTGCTGGAGATCGTCGGCCTCAACCCCGAGCACTACAACCGTTTTCCGCACGAGTTCTCCGGCGGACAGCGCCAACGCATCGGCGTGGCACGGGCGTTGGCCCTGGAACCGAAGCTGATCGTGGCGGACGAACCGGTCTCGGCCCTGGACGTCTCGATCCAGGCCCAGGTGGTCAACCTGCTCCAGAAGGTGCAGCGGGAGCTGGGCATCGCGTTCCTGTTCATCGCCCACGACCTCGCCGTCGTACGGCACTTCTCGCAGCGGGTCGCGGTGATGTACCTCGGGAAGATCATCGAGGTGGGCGACCGCGACTCGATCTACACCCGGCCGCGCCACCCGTACACGCACGCGCTGCTGTCGGCCGTGCCGGAGGTCGACCTGGGCGACGACCGGCAGGCGCCGCGCGAGCGGATCCGGCTCGCGGGCGACGTGCCCTCGCCGATCTCGCCGCCGTCGGGCTGCCGGTTCCGTACGCGCTGCTGGAAGGCGCAGGACCTGTGCGCGAGCGAGGAACCGCCGCTGGTGCGCATCTCCGGTAACGGGGAAGGGCACTTGACGGCCTGTCACTTCCCGGAGGAGCCGACGATCGAGGGGCGCGAGGAGGACATCGTGCTGGATCCGGCGCTGGCGGCGCTGGAGGAGGGGGCCTCCGAATAGCGATGGTGCGGGTGCGGGTGCGGGTGCGGGGCCTCGTGCGGGGCCGGGTCCGTCTACGGCGCCTGCGTCCGCAACCCGTGCTCGTACGCGAAGATCACCACCTGGACCCGGTCGCGGAGTTCGAGTTTCGCGAGCAGGCGGGTGATGTGGGTCTTGACCGTGGCCTCGGTGAGGAACAGGCGGCGGGCGATCTCGGCGTTGGTCAGGCCCGTGGCGATGAGGTGGAAGACGTCCTGTTCGCGGGCGGTCAGCCGGCCGAAGCGGGTGCCCGCCGCCCCGTCGTGCGGCCAGGGCGCGATCCGGGCGAAGCGGTCGACGAGGTCGCGCGTGATGCGCGGGGTGAGCACGGCGTCGCCCGCGGCCACCGCGCGGATCGCCTCGTGCAGCACCGCCGGGACGACGTCCTTCAGCAGGAAGCCGCACGCGCCCGCGCGCAGCCCCTCGAAGGCGTACTCGTCGAGGTCGAAGGTGGTCAGGACGAGCACGCGGGAGGCGGTGGCGGCGGTGATGAGCCGGGTCGCCTCGATGCCGTCCATGACCGGCATGCGCACGTCCATGAGGACGACGTCCGGGGTGGTGCGGCGGGCCAGTTCGACGGCTTCGCGGCCGTTGGCGGCCTCGCCGGTGACCGTGATGCCGGGCATGGTGCCGAGCAGGCTGCGGAAGGCCATGCGGACGAGGGCCTGGTCGTCGGCGAGGAGGACGGAGATCGTCGGGGGCGACGGCGGTGCCACCGGGGTGGGTGTCATCGGGGCGGGTGTCATCGGGCCTCCTCCGGCGTGAGTGCGGCCGACTCGCGTTCGCCCAGGCGGAGTTCGCCCGCGACCGTCCAGCCCGGGCCCGGTTCGGCGGGGCCCGCGCGAAGGGTGCCGTCGAACATCGCGACGCGTTCGCGCATGCCGGTGAGACCGTTGCCGCCGCTCCTGGCGGGGGCCTCGGGGGCGCCGTCGTCCGAGATGCGGAAGGCGACCGTCCGGCGGTCGTAGCGCAGGACGACGTCCACGCGGGTGGCGCCCCGGGCGTGCTTGACGGCGTTGGTGAGGGACTCCTGGACGAGGCGGTAGACGGTCGTCTGGACCTCCGGGCCCAGGGCGTCCCAGCCGCCGGACTCGGTCAGCCGTACGTCCAGGCCGGTGCGGCGGGTCTCGTCGACCAGGGTCTTGAGGGAGCCGAGGTCGGGCTGGGGCGCGCGGTCCGCGCCGCCCTCCGTGCGCAGCACGCCGAGCAGCCGCCGCATCCCGGTGAGGGACTCGCGGCCGGTCGCCGCCGCCTGGAGCATCTTGTCGCGGGCGCCCGGCGGATCGGTCGCGTTCGTCGCGGCGGCGGCCTCGGCGAGCGCGACCACGACGACCAGGCCGTGGGCCACGATGTCGTGCATCTCCCGGGCGATACGGGTGCGTTCGGCCGCCGCGGCCAGCCGTGCCTGCTGCTCGCGTTCGCGTTCGAGGCGCTCGGCGCGGTCCTCGATGGACGCGAGGTAGCGGTGCTGGGCGCGCACGGTCGTGCCCAGGAAGAGCGCCGCCGCGGTCAGGCCGCCGAGCACGATGGCGACGTCGTTCACGCTGCCCGTCGGCCCGAACCGCACCGCCGTCACCCCGACGCCGAGCCCGACGGCCACCGCGGCGGCGACCGCGTGCCGCGGGTCGCGGTGGGCGGCGACGGTGTACAGCGCGACCAGCACCGCGAACTCGGCGAACGAGACCGTGCCCAGCGCCCAGGTCACCATCGCCACGCCCCAGCAGCACCAGAACACGGCGACCGGCGCCCGGCGGCGCGCGAGCAGCGGCCAGACCACGGCCATGGCGAGCAGCCAGTCCAGCGGCCCCGACCGGTTGTAGAGCAGATCGTGGGCCGCGGCCGCGGTGCACAGCACGGGAGGCCCGAGCAGGAGTACGCGCGGAATCACCCGACCGAGGCTACGGGAATACGACGGCGACGACATCAACCGAAGGTCGTACATCGCGGGAAAGTGACCACCTTCGTCGGATGCGCGGAACGGGGTTCTTTTCCTAGCCTCGCCGAACTACAACCCGAACGTGAAATCCCGTACCGGGCAAAGGGAATGGACAGGAATGGCGAATGAAACAGGAAACTCAAAGGTTTCCGCGACAAAAGTGGCCCAGGCCACCGCGCTCTTCTGGGTCATAAAGATCATCACCACCGGAATGGGCGAGGCCACCTCCGACTATCTCGCGCAGTGGAGCCTGTGGCTGGCCGCCGGGACGACCGTCGTCGGCCTGGCGGTGGCGCTGTGGCTCCAGTTCCGCGCACCACGCTTCCACCCGCTGACCTACTGGTTCACCGTCGCGATGATCGCCGTCTTCGGCACGGCCGCCGCCGATGTCTTCCGCGTCGGCCTCGGGGTGGCGCTGCCGGTGACGACCAGTGGGTACGCCGTCGCGCTCGCCGCGTGTTTCGCGATCTGGTACGCGACGGAGGGCACTTTGTCGATCCACGAGATCAACACCCCGCGCAGGGAAGTATTTTACTGGCTCACGGTCCTGCTCACCTTCGCGCTCGGCACCGCCGCGGGCGACCTGACCGGCTTCTACCTCGACCTCGGATTCGTGCACTCCGCCTATCTGTTCGGCGCGGCGATCGTCGTCCCGTGGCTGCTGTACCGCTTCGTGAACCTCAATGCGGTCGTCGCGTTCTGGACGTCGTACGTCCTCACCCGCCCGCTCGGCGCTTCGGTCGCGGATTACCTGGGAATGGGCAAACCGTTCGGGATCGGTCTCGGTGTCGGTACGACGGCCCTTCTCTCGGCGGTGCTGTGCGCGGGGCTCGTCGCGTATGCGGTCCGGACGCACGACGGGACCCGGGAGTTCCCGTTCGACAAAGATCACCCCCAACTCCGCGACACCGTCTCCACACCTGGCAGACTGCGGTGATGCCAGACCGAGCGTTCTCCGAGCCCGTCCTCGCCGAGTTGTACGACGTCCTCAACTCCTCGCGCACGGACTACGACTTCTACCTGGACGTCGTCCTCGCGGCGCCCCGTGTCCTCGACGTCGGCTGCGGTACCGGCGAGTTGCTGATCAGCGCCCGGAAGGCGGGCCACCAGGGGCAGTTGAGCGGCCTGGACCCGGCCGCGGCCATGCTCGTACAGGCCCGCCGCCGCGCCCCCGACATCGAGTGGCTCCTCGGCGACCTGCGCACCCACCGCTGGCAACGGGCCTTCGACGCGGTCGTGATGACCGGGCACGCCTTCCAAGTCCTGCTGGGTGACGACGAGTTGAGGTCGGCGCTGACGACGGTACGCTCGGCGCTCGCCGACGACGGCCGTTTCGTGTTCGAGACGCGCAACCCGGCGGCGCGGGCGTGGGAGCGGTGGACCCCGGAGCACGTCCGCGAAGTCCGGTACGGCGACGGCGAGTCGGCGACCGTCCGGGTGTGGGACGAGGTCGAACTCCCGCTCCGCGGCGACCGGGTGACCTTCACCGAGACGTTCGAGACCGCCGCGTGGCCCCGCCCGCGCACCAGCCGCAGCACGCTGCGCTTCCTGACCCCCGAGGCGCTGTCGGGGTTCCTGACGGAGGCGGGCCTGCGGATCGAGACCCAGTACGGCGACTGGGACCGGAGCCCGCTGACGGAGACGAGCCCGGAGATCATCACGGTGGCGGTGCGGGCCGACGCGTAGCGGTCACAGCACCTTGCGGCGGGCGAGCGCGGACAGCACCAACGCCCCTGGCAGCAACGGCAGCCAGACGGTGAGGACGCGGTAGCCGATGACGGTCGCGGTGGCGAGGGCCACGGGCGAGCCGAGTACGACGAGGGCGACCACGAGGGCCGCGTCGACGGGCCCGATACCGCCGGGCGCCGGCACCGGACCGGCCACGGCACTCGCGGCGAGGTAGGCGAAGATCACCTCGGTCCAGGGCAGCGGCAGCCCCAACGAGGCTCCGGCGCAGGCGAGTACACACCCCTGGAGCACGGGGAAGGCCGCCGCCCCGCCCCACAGCGCGAGGACGCGGCTGGGCATGGTGTGCAGGGTCCGTACGTCGGTCAGCGCGGTGCGCACGAACTCCAGGAACGGCCGCCGCAGCGGTCGTACGGCCGTCAGTACGAGGGCGGTCGCGGCGGGCCCGGCGACCACGCCACCGGCGGCCAGCATCAACGTCCGCTTGTCCGGCACGAGTTGGCCCAGCCGCAGCACGTCAGGGAAGGCGGCGACGAAGGCGAGCGTGACCAGCAGCTTCGCGATCGGCCGCACGAGCGAGTACAGCGCGAGCGAGGCGGTGGCCCGGGCCAGCGGGATGCCGCGCCCCTGGAGGAACCGCAGCGTCACGGCGTGCGCACCGAGGCTGGCCGGCAGGACGTGGTTGGCGGCACCCGCGGCGAACTGCGAGGCCAGCAGCAGCCCCGGCGGCAGCCGGTCGGGGATGGCGCCCTGCCGGTTGCAGGCCGACGACACGCAGCACACCACGGTGAACACGACCCCGAGCAGCAGCCACCAGGGATTGGCACTGGCCAGCCGCGCGGCCCCGTCCCGCAACGCACTCCAGTCGAGCGCGGCGAACGCGGCGACGAGAAGCAACGGGAAGAGCGCGAGCGCGGGCCGGACGTAACGAGAGGCGGAGGGCAGCCGCGGAAACCTGAGAACGGGCGGGCAGCCGAGCCCGGGGGCACCGCCGGGCAGCCCGGCGAGGGCGGGGACGGAGGCCAGGGGGGCGGTGGCGACGACGACGGTGGGGGAGACGGGGGCGGAGGGCACGGCAGGCACGGCGGACACGGCGGCTGTGGTCGCACCACTGGCCACGCCAGTCACGCCGGTCACGGCCTTCATGGCAGCCACACCGGCCACACCACTCACATCGGCCGCGCTGGCCACCACCGGCCCATCAGGCACGGCGGGTGTCACGGGCCCCGCTGTCACCGCGGACCCCACAGGACCCGAAGGCCCCGTCGGTTCGGGAAACCTGGGCGTCTCGTCGAGCCGGAGCTGGTACACGGCACACGTCGTCCTTCCGCGTGGCGCCGGCACGGCGCGGGACACAGGGGTGCGGGGGAGAGCGGGGCGGAGCGAAGAGCGATGAGAACCGAAGAGCGGTGCGGAGCGCTGAGCAGAGACGAACAGGGACAAGGCTTGAAGAACGAAAGGGACGGAGCGAAACGTTCCCGCTCCAGGTGTCTACCCGATGACCGGAAACCGAAGCGACACGGGCGGTTGCCCCTCACCTTCGCCTCAAGCACTTCTCAACCGGTTCTCACCTGATGTCACCAGCTCGCGTGGTCGTTTGTTGTCTGTTCGCTGGGTAGTCACCAATGTACGATCGGTAGTCACTGTGGGTGATCGACTTGTCTGGAGGCAGAGGTGGGCCGTGCATGGGAGGCGGACCCTTCCGCGTTATTCGAGCGTCGGCTGGGAAAGTCCGCACAGGAACTGGGTCATTCCGAGAACAACGACGACTGCCCGGACATCTGGCAGCTCGGCAACGGCGACGTCGCGGTGATCGGGAGGGACCTGACGGTCGCCTACGGTTCCCGGTTGCCGAAGGGCGTGACACTCGCCCCGGACGAGCGGTTGGTCGTCATCCCGGGGAACATGTTCAGCGCGGCGAAGGAGGACATCGCCGATGCTTGATCTGCGTACCCCGGTACTTCCACCCGAACTCGGCGAACGGCTCACCCGCGAGGCGTACCGGCGTGACTTCTGGGCGCGGGAGGGGGAGATCCGCGACGGGGGTTCCTGGAAACTCGAACGGCGGCAGCACTTCGAGGAAGTGGGCAGTCCCAGCAGGGACGCGCTGAGCCGGGGCGACTGGGAGGAGGCGCTGCGGATCTTCGAGGAGCGGCGTGCCGACCTGGCCGCCAAGGAGCGGGAGAACGAACTGCGCGGATACGTCTTCCACCGGGCCCGCGTGGTAGAGCGGCCGCTGACGCCCTACATGCAGTGGCAACTGCACTCGTTCCGGCAACGCGCGGAGTTCGGGGAGCGGATCCGGATGGTCCCGGCCGAACTCGTGGCGGCGGCAGAGGAGCCCGGCCGTCTGCCGGACGTGACCATCCTCGGCGGGCACACCCTGTACCACAACCAGTACTCGGAGACCGGAGCCCCGGTCGGCGCGGTGCGTTACACCGACCCGGAAGTGGTCGAGAGCTGGGAGCACTACATCAGGGCGCTCTACGCGGCCGGTGAGGACATCGCATCCTACTTCGAACGCGAGGTCGCACCCCTGCCGTCACCCTTCGCCCACGGAACGGAGTAGACGATCAGCGGGCGAAGCGGAGACGACGACCGCCCCGGGGGTACGCACTCCGATCTCTCGGGGTCTTCGCGCGATGTCGTACAGGCCGGAAACATCAGCGGAGACATCCACTTCCATACGGCGGACCGTACAAATCCGTCGGGCCTCACCCCACGGCAACTCCCGGCCGACGTACGCGGTTTCGTCAACCGTACGGAAGAACTGCGGCAGCTGAACGCCGTTCTGGACGGCGACGACGACCCCCTGGTCGTCTCGGTGCACGTGATCGCGGGTACCGCCGGAGTGGGCAAGACCTCACTCACCCTGCGCTGGGCGCACCAGGACCGCGACCGCTTCCCGGACGGTCAGCTCTACGTCAACCTGCGCGGGTACGACCCCGGCCCGCCGGTCGCCGTGCACCAGGCACTGCACCGTTTCCTGACCGCCCTCGGCGTCCCCGCGAACGATGTTCCACAGGACGTCGACGCCGCCTCCGCCCTCTACCGTTCACTGCTCGCCGACCGTCGGGTCCTGGTGGTTCTTGACAACGCTGCCACGGTCGGCCAGGTCCGCCCGCTGCTGCCGGGCAGCGCGAGCAGTCTGGCGATCGTCACCAGCCGCAGCCGCCTTTCCGGCCTCGCCGTACGGGACGGGGCCCGCCGGCTGACCCTGGGCGTGCTGCCGGGCCCGGAGGCCGTGGCTCTCCTGCGAGCCGTCACGGCCGGATACCGTCCGGACGACGAGGAGAAACTCACCGAACTGGCCTCGCTGTGCGCCCGGTTACCGCTGGCTCTGCGGATCGCCGCCGAACGCGCCGTCGGTCATCCGCACCTGCGCCTGGACGACCTGATCGCCGACCTGCGGGACGAATCCGCCCTCTGGGACGCCCTGAGCACGGGGGACGACGAGGAGGCGGACGCGGTCCGTACGGTGTTCACCTGGTCCTACCGGGCCCTGTCGCCCGAAGCGGCCCGCCTGTTCCGTCTGCTCGGCCTGCACCCGGGAGCCGAGTTCGATCTGGAGCCCGCCGCCGCGCTGGCCGGCGTGACCGTCGTCCGGGCCCGGCAGCTCCTGGACTCCCTGGTCGGCGCCCATTTGCTGGAGCAGACCGCACCGGGCCGTTACCAGTTCCACGACCTGCTGCGCGCCTATGCCACCGACCAGGTGCAGGTTGAGGAACCCGCCAAGGAACGCGAAGCGGCACTGCGCCGGGTCCTCGACTGGTACCTGTACGCCACCGATGCGGCCCAGCGCTGGCTCAGCCCCACCGAACCCCGCCTGAGCCTGGCGCCCGCACCCGAGGGCGCTTGCCCTCCGGCCTTCGCCGACTACGACTCGGCCGTCGACTTCTCCGAGCGCAACCACGCGGCCCTCCTCCAGGCCGTCCGCGCCGCGGAGGCCGCGGGGGACGACCGTCTCACCTGGCAGCTGGCCGAAACCCTGTGGAACGCCCAGTCCCCTGCCGCGCGGGGCGCGGACCGGCTCGCCGTGGCCCTCAGCGGCCAGGAGGCAGCCGAACGGTCGGGGGACCGCGCCGCCCAAGGCCACCTGCTCGCCCAGCTCGGCATGAGCTACACCCGCGTCAACCGGCTCGCCGAGAGCCTGGACAGTCACCAGCGTGCGCTGACGATCTGGCGCGAACTGGACGACCGGGTGAAGGCGGCGGAAGCGCTCAACCTGATCGGTCTGGTCCACCTGCGCATGCGCCAACTGGAGTCGGCCGCCCAGCATTTCGAGCAGGCCATCACGGTCTTCCACGACCAGGAGGCCACTGTCCTGGAGGCGACGGCACGGTCCAATCTCGCCGTCGCCCACCAGCGCGCCGGACATCTGCCCCAGGCCACCGCAGCCGTCGAACAGGCGCTGTCCCTGCACCGTTCGCTGCACAACCGGCGAGGCGAGGGCAACGCGCTGCGCATACTGAGCGAACTCCAGCGCGAGCAGGGAGAGCCGGAGTCGGCACTCGCATCGGCCCAGGCGGCTCTGGAGATCGCCTTGGCCCTCCGTAACCATCGGCTGGAGGGCTACTGGCTTCTCACCCTCGGCGCCGCCCAACTGTCGTACGGCCGCCCGGAGGACGCCCTGACCTCCTGCCAGCGCTCCGCCATGCTCCACCGTCGCCTCGGCGACAGCAGCCGGGAGGCACTGGCCTGGCAGGGGGCGGGGGAGGCGTACCAGCTCCTGGACCGCCGTACGGAGGCGGCCGACTTCCACCGCCGGGCGGTCGCCGTCCACCAGGACCTCGGCGACACCTGGCACGAGGCACTGGCCCTGGACAGCCTGGCCACGGCCCTGTCCGGCACGGACCAGGACGCGGCCCGCCGCCACTGGACTCGGGCCCTGGAACTCCTGGCCGAGTACGCCGACCCGAGAGCGGAGCGGGTGCGTGCGGCTGTGGAACGGGGGCTGGCGGAAGCGGGTTGAGCATACTTGCCCACCGCATCCTGGTGGCGGGCAGGGCGTCGCGTGACGCGGTCTCCCACGGCCCGGCCAACGGCGGCTCACGACCCGGCGTTGTCGCCCTTCCCGTACCGCAAGAAGCCGCCGGACTCCACCGCCCAAGGGCGGAAGGGGACCACATCACCGAAGATGTACGACTCCTTGTGCCGGTAGCGGCCCTGGCCCGGTTCCGAGTGCACCTCGATGGTCCCGGTGCGGGGGTCGACAATCAGGTAGTGGGCGATACCCATGGCGGGATACTCCGCGAGCTTCTCGCCGTAGTCGCTGTCGGGGCTGGACGGGGAGACGATCTCGACGACCGCCAGTACCTGCGTGGCGTCGACCGCGAGGCCCTCCTCGTCCAGCACGGCTTCGGGGATCACCACGGCGTCGGGGCGTCGCATACGGCCGATGGCCGGATGCTCGATCTCGGGGCCGTTCTCGCAGACGTACCCCGGGTGAGTGGCGGGAAGCTGCGCGTTCAGTTGGTTGCGGATACGCCGGACCGTGCCCTCATGCCGCTTCGAGGGGCTCATCATGGCGAGGAACGGTCCGGACGGACCGATCTCGACGTTCCACGATCCTTCGAGTTGCTCGGCATACGCCGTAAGTTTCTCGGCGATCGAGCGCATCTTCGCGTAGTCCATACCTCGAAGGTAACGACGCACGGCACCCGGCCGAAGCGGAGCCCGGGAGCCGCCTCGTCGCGAACGGCTCACGACGGCTCCTTGGGTGTGCCGTGGAAGACGCGGGCACCCCGATTGACCCGATAAACATCCCGAACCCCCAAATTAACCACCGAAGCCCCCAAAACAACCCCCGCCCCCCCCACCAACACCCCCCGATCGCTCCCCCCCCCCGAAGCCACCCCCGCCACCAGATACCCCAACGGCACCGCCAGCCGTTCGCCCACCCCGTTGATGGCCCCCATCCGCCCCAACTCCCCCTCCGGCACGTGCTGTTGGAACGCCGTGCTCCAGGACACGATGCCCACGTCCAGGCCCACCCCGGCCAGCAGTGCGCCCAGGAGTACCCAGGGCAGGGCCAGGCCGAAGCCCATCGCCGCCAGGGGCAGGGAGAGGGCCGACGAGGCGACCACGGCCACCGCCAGCAACCGGTACGGGTGCCAGCGCAGGCAGACCACCGTGCCCGCCAACAGGCCGCAGGCGAAAGCTCCTTGGACCAGGCCCCAGGCGCGTGCGCCCCCGTAGTGCTCCGCCGCCACCACCGGGCCGAGCAACTGGAAACCCGCCAGCCAGCCCGCGACCACCGCGCACCCCGCCGCCGTGTACGTCCACAGCCAGGTGCGGGACCAGAAGCCCGACCAGCCCGCCCGCAGGTCCGCCAGTGCGCTGCCCACCCCCACCGGCGCGTCCAGCCGCAGCCCGCGTATCAGCAGTGCCGCCGCCGCGAACGTGAGCGCGTCCCATGCCAGCGCCCAACTCGCCCCACTGAAGCCGACGATCAGCCCGCCGGCCACGGGCGCCAGCACCCGTACCGCGTTCGTCGGCAGCCGCAGCAGCGCGTTGGCCCGCTGCAACTGTTCCGCCGGGACCAGCTGGGCCACCACCCCCTGCGCCGCGGGCGCGACGAACGCCGTCGCGACGCCCGAGGCGAAACCGCAGGCCGCGATCGTCGCCGTCGTCGCCCAGCCCCCGGCCACCAGCGCCGCCAGCGTGCCCTGGGCCAGTGCCGCCAGCAGGTTGCCCCAGAACAGGATCCTGCTGCGCGACAGCCGGTCCGCCAACACCCCGCCCAGCAACAGGAATGCGATCGTCGGCACGGTGTTCACCGCCAGTACCGCGCCCAGCGAACCCGCCCCGCCGCCCTCCCCGATCACCGCGTACGCGAGCGCCAGCGGAGCCATCGCCGTACCGCTCGCCGACACCAGGTTCGCGGCCAGGAACCGTCGGAACGCCGCAACGCGCAACGGGGACGGGTGAGTTGGCGTCGCCGTCGACTTCGTCTTCAACACCCGGCTCCAGTTGTTCAGTTGTTCCCGCCGCACCTACGGCCAGCCTTCGCCCAGAGGGTACGACGAAGGCCCGCACCCTCGCGGGCACGGGCCTCCCTCCCCAGGAACCGGACCCCCGCGCTCGGGTCAATGGGTCGGCGAAAGTCGGGTTCCACGGGCGGCGGTCGACGAAAAGGGGTGTGTCAGGCCGCCGCCCCGGGGTCCTTGGCGAGGCGCGGAGACGGTACCGAGACCGGGACCGTCTCCTTGGCCTCGGGGTAGTGGCACGCCGTCAGATGGCCCGCGCTGTCGCCCTCGACCGGCACCAGCGGCGGCGCCTCCGACGCGCACTTGTCCGTCGCCTTCCAGCAGCGGGTGCGGAAGCGGCAGCCCGACGGCGGTGAGATCGGCGACGGGACGTCTCCGACGAGGCGGATGCGGTCGCGGCCTCCCGCGTCGACCGTGGCCTCCGGCACCGCGGACAGCAGCGCCCGGGTGTACGGGTGGCGCGGGTTGCCGTAGAGGTCGTCGCGGTCGGCGATCTCCACGATCTTGCCGAGGTACATGACCGCGACCCGCTGCGAGAAGTGCCGCACGATCGCCAGGTCGTGCGCGATGAACACGAAGGCGATGCCCATCTCCTTCTGGAGCTTCTGAAGGAGGTTGACCACCTGGGCCTGGATGGAGACGTCGAGTGCGGAGACCGGTTCGTCCGCCACGATCAGCTTGGGTTCCAGGGCCAACGCCCGTGCCACGCCGATGCGTTGGCGCTGGCCGCCGGAGAACTCGTGCGGGAAGCGGTTGTAGTGCTCGGGGTTGAGGCCGACGATCTCCAGCAGCTCGCGCGCGCGGGCCTCTCGGCCCCCGGTCGGCTCGATGCCGTTGATCTCCATCGGGCCCGAGATGATCTTGCCGACGGTGTGCCGCGGGTTCAGCGAGGCGTACGGGTCCTGGAAGATCATCTGGATCTCGGAGCGGACCGGCGCGAGCGCCTTGCGGTCCGCGTGCGTGATGTCCTGCCCGCGGTAGGTGATCTTCCCGCCGGTCGGCTCCAGGAGCCGGGTGATCAGCCGGCCCGTCGTCGACTTGCCGCAGCCCGACTCGCCCACCAGGCCCAGGCTTTCGCCCTCGGCGACGGTGAAGTCGAGCCCGTCGACGGCCTGTACCGCGCCGACCGTGCGGCGGATCGGAAAGCCGCCCTTGACGGGGAAGTGTTTCGTCAGCCCGCTGACGTCCAGGAGGGTGTTCGTGTTGCTCATGGTCGTGAGTTCCCGTTTCTTCTGCGTCAGTGGGCCTGGCCGGCGGCGCGGTCGGAGAACAGCTCGTCGCGCCGGCCGCTCTCCAGGTGGCAGGCGGAACCGCGCCCGTCCGTGAGGGTCAGCACCGGCGACTCGGAGGCGCACTTCCCGTCGGCGACCTGGTCGGTGAAGGCGCACCGCGGGTGGAAACGGCAGCCCGACGGCGGGTTCAGCAGCGAGGGCGGCGAACCGGCGATCGGCGTGAGCGGCACGTCCACCGGACCCTCCAGCGACGGCATCGAGCTCAACAGGCCCCAGGTGTACGGGTGCTGGGGCGTGCTCAGCACTTCCTTCTTCGTGCCGCGCTCCACGCACCGGCCGCCGTACATCACCAGCACGTCGTCCGCGATGTCGGCGATGACACCCAGGTCGTGCGTGATGAAGATGATCGCGGTGCCGAACTCCTGCTGGAGGTCCTTGAGCAGGTCCATGATCTGGGCCTGCACGGTGACGTCCAGGGCCGTCGTCGGCTCGTCCGCGATCAGCAGCTCCGGGTCGCAGACCAGCGCCATCGCGATCATCGCGCGCTGGCGCATACCGCCGGAGAACTGGTGCGGGTAGTCGTCGACCCGCATGTCCGGCTGCGGGATGCCGACCCGGGTCAGCATCTCGACCGCCCGCGCCCGGGCCTCCTTCTTGGAGGCGCCCGTGTGCTTGCGGTACGTCTCGCCGATCTGCTTGCCGATGGTGTGGTACGGCGACAGCGAGGCCAGCGCGTCCTGGAAGATCATCGACATCGTGTTGCCGCGCAGCCGCTCCAGTTCCTTCTCGGAGGCGGCCAGCAGATCCTTGCCGTCGAGCAGGATCTCGCCCTCGATGGCGGTGCGGTCGCGGTCGTGCAGGCCCAGGATCGTCAGGTTGGTGACGGACTTGCCGGAACCGGACTCGCCCACGATGCCGAGCGTCTTGCCCTTCAGCAGGTCGAAGGAGAGCCCGTCGACGGCCTTGACGACGCCGTCCTCGGTGGAGAAGTGGACCCTCAGATCCTTGACGGACAGGAAGGGCTGGTGGGTGCTCGTCACGTGGACGCTCCTGGGGTGATGCGGGGGTCGGGGCAGCGGGGCGGAGGTCAGGCGAGCCGGATCCGCGGATCGATGAGGGCGTAGACGGCGTCGACGATGACGTTGGCGAAGACGATCGCCCCGGCCGCGAGGACCGTGACACCGAGGAGCATGGGCAGGTCGCTCTGGATGACGGAGGCGACCGCGAGCCGTCCCACGCCCTGGAGGCTGAAGGTCGACTCGGTGATGATCGCGCCGCCGATCAGGGTGCCCAGGTCGATGCCGAAGACGGTGACGATCGGGCCCATCGCGCCTCGCCAGGCGAACCGGAAGAACACGTTGGCCCGGGACAGGCCCTTGGCGCGGGCCGTGCGGACGTAGTCCTCGCTGAGCTGTTCGACCAGCTGGGAGCGGGCCATGCGGGTGTAGTTGGCCGTGTAGATGATGGCCAGCACCAGCCACGGCAGCAGCAGGCCGCTGGCCCACTCGAAGGGGTTGTCGGTGATCGGCGTGTAGTTGGGCTGGCTCAGCCAGCCGAGCTTGAAGACCAGGAAGTACAGCGCGATGTAGCCGACGAAGTAGATCTGCAGCGAGGAGCCGAACAGCGAGGCCGAGCTGGCGAACTTGTCCAGGAACTTGCCCTGCTTGACGGCGGCGATCATGCCCGCGCCGACACCGAGCACGAGGAAGACGACGGCCGCGCCGAAGGCGAGCGAGAGGGTCAGCGGCAGCCGGTCCATGATCGTGCCGAAGACGGGCTCGTTGTTGGCGAAGGAGTAGCCCAGGCAGGGTGCGGAGCAGTGGCCGAACCCGGCGTAGTCCCGTCCGACGAAGACGCCCTTGAGCCAGTACCAGTACTGGACCGGGATGGGCTTGTCGATGCCGAGGTTGTGCGAGATCCGCGCAAGCATGTCGGGCGTGCAGTTCTTGCCGCAGGACATCTGGGCCGGATCACGCGGAACGGCGTAGAAGAGCCAGAAGGTGAGGGCGCTGATGATCAGGAGAATGACCAGCGCGCTGACCGTTCGGCGGACAAGGAAGCGGAACATGGGGGCAGGACTTTCCGGACGGGGCGCCGTCGCCGGGGCAGCAAGAGTGGGGGTGGAGCCGGGCCTGTCCGACGTCGCCCGGCGGACGGGAAGGGGCGGACAGACCCTTGGGGCGGCCGGTCACCCGGCCGCCCCGGACGCCTACGCCTTGGCGTAGAGCTTGGTCAGCGCGACGCAGGTGTTGCCGGCGTCGTAGACCACGTTGCCGACCTTGGATCCGTACATCCAGTTGCGGATGGAGTGGTAGTCCGGGACCACCGGGGCGAGCTTCATGATCTGCTCGTCGATGTTGCCCCACGCCTTGTTGGCCTCGTCGACGTCGGCGATCTTGGATGCCGCGGTGATCGCCTTGTTGACGCTCGCGTCGTTCAGCTGGGCGTAGTTGCTGCGGCCGTCGCCGATGTTGTCGCCGTCCCAGCAGGGGTAGAAGACCGAGTAGCCGTTCGGCCAGTCCGGGCTCCAGCCGGCCGCGAACAGGTCGTAGTCGTTGTCGATCTTGCCGATCTGGGTGTAGAAGGTCGTCTTGTCGATCTGCTTGTTGACGACCGTGAAGCCGGCCTCGGTCAGCGCGTTCTTGATCGCGACGGCCTGCTTCAGCGCGTTGTCCGAGGTCTGGTAGGCGATGACCAGCTTCTGGCCGACCTTGCCGGCCTCCTTCAGCAGCGCCTTGGCCTTGGCCGGGTCGCCGCCGGGCTTGGTGGTGACCTCGTACAGGTCGAACTTCTTGTAGCCGGGGGTCACCGGGCTGAGGATCGTGCTGGCCAGCGCGCTGGTGGAGGCGCCACCGCGGATGGTCTGCAACTGCTGGTGCGGCCAGGCGTAGTTGATGGCCTGGCGGACCTTGAGGTCCTTGATCCGGGTCATGTTGATCGGCCAGTAGTAGGTGACCGTGTCGACCTGGGTGAGGACGCGCTTCTTGAGCGTGGCGTTGGTGAGGACCGTGGCGGTCCGCTCCGGGGCGACCTCGTTGAAGATCGACATCGCGTACTGGTCGTTGCCCTTGTCCGCGACGTAGCGGTCGGTGGAGGCGATCAGCTCGATGCCGAAGGTGAAGAAGTACTTGTCCGGGTACGCGTTGCGGATCGCGTCCGTCTTCGGGTCCCAGTGCTCGTTGCGGGTGTACGTCATCGACTTGCCGACGTCACGGCTGGAGATGATGTACGGACCGCAGGAGAACGGCTGCTTGTCGTACTTCTCCTTGGTGTCCTTCGCCTTCGGGACCAGGCCGTAACCGGGCATGCCGAGGGTGAAGTTGAAGTCGGCGCGGGCCTCGTTCAGGCGGAAGGTGATGGTCTGGCCGTCGATCTCGATGGAGTCGAGGCTCTTGCCGTCGTAGGGGCCCTTGTACTTGTCGCCGCCGACCAGGAACTGCTGGACGTAGCGCGGTCCTTCGGTGACGAAGTCGGCGAAGAGGCGCTCGAAGGTGTGGCGGACGTCGTCCATGGACAGCGCGGTGCCGTCCTGCCACTTGATGCCGTCCTTGATGGTGAAGGACCAGGTCTTGCCGCCGTCCTTCATGGTGCCCGCGTCGGTGGCGACGTCGCCGACGAGCGTGCAGCCGCCCTTCTCGTCGATCTTGTAGCCGGTGAGGCCGCGCAGGATCGGGCGGGTGATGGCGCCCTCGGTGGAGACGTATATCTGTGCCGGGTCCAGGTGGTCCATGTCGAACTGGTCGAGCCCGTAGATCGTCCCGCCCTTGACCGCGCCTGCGACCTCGGGGGCGGGACCGGTCGAGTCGGCCTTGGTGCCGACGGGGATGTTCATGGTCTTGGCGTCGGCGACCGAGGGGACCTTGTCCTTGGAACCGCTGTCGCTGCCACCGCCCCCACAGGCGGTCAGCACCGAGCTGGAGGCGGCCACGACACCAGTGGCGACGAGGAAGTTTCTACGGGAGAAAGACACAGTAACCCTGCCTAAACGGGTGGGACGGACCAGCCGGACAACATTGACCGGACCGGGAGGAAGAGAGGGGTCAGCGCTTCGACTTGGGGTCGAGCGCGTCACGTACCGAGTCGCCGAGCAGATTGAACGCCAGCACGAAGATCACCATGGACACACCGGGGAAGAGCATGAAGGTGAGGTCGTTGGTGTAGAACTGGGCGCCCCGCTGGATCATGACGCCCCAGTCGGGGGTCGGGTCGATCATGCCCACCCCGAGGAAGGCGAGGCCCGCCTCGGTTGTCACGTACATCGGGACCATGAGGGTGGCCTGAATGATGATCGGGGTCCAGAGGTTGGGGAGCAGTTCCTTGAACACGATGCGCCGCGACGACGCTCCCGTCACCTTGGCGGCCTCGACGAACTCCCGCTCGCGCAGGCCCAGTACCTGGCCGCGCAGCAGCCGGGCGATGGACGCCCAGCCGAAGCCGGCGAGCACGAGGATGAGGCAGGTGGCCCGGAGCGAGGTCGGGATGTTGTCGTCGGGAGCGACGAACAGGCCGTAGACCACGGGCATGAAGGCGATGAAGAACAGCGTCGAGGGGAACGACAGCAGGATGTCGATGAGCCGGCCGACGAAGTAGTCGGTCCTGCCGCCCAGGTATCCGGCCGTCACGCCGATCACCACACCGAGAACCATGGTGATGACGCTGGCCGCCAGGGCGATGCCGAGCGAGTTGCGGATCGCGTAGAGCAGGAACGTGAACACGTCCCGGCCCAGCTGCGGTTCGACGCCGAACCAGAACTGGGAACTCATGCCTCCGTTCGGCCCGGACGGGTACGCGAAGGCGTCGAGCAGGCTCGGGTCCTGGCTCGCGTAGGTGGTGTACGGATTCTTGCCGTACACCTTCGCGATCAGCGGCGCCGCCAGCGCGATCACGAAGAAGAAGATCACGATGACGGCCGATATGACGCCCGTGCGGTCCCGCTTGAAGCGGCGCCACGCGAGCTGTCCTGGGGACCTGCTCTCGTTGGCCTCCGGAGCGGGAGAAGTGGTCGACTTCTCGGCGCTCTCGTCGGTCACCTCGAGCGGGGCGGCCGCAGGTGGGATTGCGGGGGTCATGATGCTCCTGGCCCGGGAGGGTGAGGACTCCGCAGGGTGTTCCCCTACGGGCTACGCCGGACTTTTTCAACGCAATTCATTCAAGGTCAATAAATTCTCGGGCGACTTGGGTTTCTCTTTACCTTCTTTACCTGTTCTTGGTCTTATCGTAGCTACGCGTGTAGCGCCCTGTGATGCATCCGTGTCCTGGGTCACACGAACTACGCCTATCGGTGGATTAGTTCGATATGCGGACAAGGTGGGTCACAAAAACGGCGTAACGGACTCTTAACAAAACAGTTCGGCATCGAAGAGTGAAGATCCATTGCGCCGGAATTGCAAGGCCCATTTCGGTCGCGCGGGGTATTGCCGTGCGTACTGTCCGAAGTGCCCGATCTGGGGCCGTCCGGCCGGGCCTGACCTTCACGTTTCGTTCATGGGGTGTACGTACATCCGGCTGATCCGCGTCCCCCGCAGGGGTGGGGTGAATGGCCGAAATGCCTGACATCGGTTGATATGGGCGCTACTGGAACAGCACAGCGCCCCCCGCGCTGGAAGCCGTGCACCCGAGGAGGCACTCCATGCGTGGAGCCCGACGCGCCAGGCACCACCGAAGCGCCAGACCCGTCCGCTGGGCGGCGTCCGCCGCCGCGCTGGCGCTCGCGGCCACCGGCTGCGGCGGCGGAGGGGACGACAGCGGCGGCAGCGGAAGCGGCACCTCCGGGGTGCTCAGCTCCTCCTGGGGCGACCCGCAGAACCCGCTGGAGCCCGCCAACACCAACGAGGTCCAGGGCGGCAAGGTCCTCGACATGGTCTTCCGGGGCCTCAAGCGCTACGACCCCAAGACCGGCAAGGCCAAGGACATGCTGGCCGCCTCGATCGACACGACGGATTCGCAGAACTTCACCGTGAAGATCAGGAGCGGCTGGAAGTTCAGCAACGGCGAGGCCGTCACCGCCCAGTCCTTCGTCGACGCCTGGAACTACGGCGCGAGCCTCAAGAACAACCAGAAGAACGCCTACTTCTTCGGGTACATCGACGGCTACGACAAGACCCATCCGGAGGACGGCGGCAAACAGAGCGCCGACACCCTCTCGGGCCTGAAGGTCACCGGCACCGACACCTTCACCGTCAAGCTCAACCAGAAGTTCTCGACCTTCCCCGACACCCTCGGCTACGCGGCCTACTCCCCGCTGCCGAAGGCGTTCTTCGACGACCACGCGGCCTGGCTGAAGAAGCCCGTCGGCAACGGCCCCTACCTCGTCGACTCCTACACCAAGGGCTCGAAGATGTCCCTGCGCAAGTGGGACGGCTACGCGGGCACCGACAAGGCCCAGAACAGCGGCGTCGACCTCAAGGTCTACACCGACAACAACACCGCCTACACCGACCTGATGGCCGGCAACCTCGACCTCGTCGACGACGTGCCCGCCGCCCAGCTCAAGAACGTCAAGAACGACCTCGGCGACCGCTACCTCAACACCCCCGCCGGCATCATCCAGACCCTCGCCTTCCCCTTCTACGACAAGAAGTGGAACGCGAGCGGCCTGGAGAAGGTCCGCCAGGGCCTGTCCATGGCGATCGACCGGGCCACCATCACCAAGACCATCTTCGACGGCACCCGCACCCCCGCCACCGACTGGACCTCGCCCGTCCTCGGCGCGGAGGGCGGCTACAAGAAGGGCCTGTGCGGCGACGCCTGCCAGTACAAGCCCGCCGAGGCCAAGAAGCTGATCCAGGAGGGCGGCGGCCTGCCCGGCGGCCAGGTCAAACTCTCGTACAACGCGGACACCGGCTCCCACAAGCAGTGGATCGACGCCGTCTGCAACTCCATCAACAACGCGCTGGGCAACGACAAGGCGTGCGTCGGCAACCCCGTCGGCACCTTCGCCGACTACCGCAACCAGATCCAGCAGAAGAAGCTGTCCGGTCCCTTCCGGGCGGGCTGGCAGATGGACTACCCGCTCATCCAGAACTTCCTCCAGCCGCTCTACTACACCAACGCCTCCTCCAACGACGGCAAGTGGTCCGACAAGGACTTCGACAAGCTCGTCGACGAGGCCAACGCCGAGACCGACACCGCCAAGGCCGTCGACCTCTTCCAGCAGGCCGAGGAGGTCGTGCGCGACAACATGGCCGCCATCCCGCTCTGGTACCAGAACGGCAGCGCCGGCTACTCCTCGCGCCTGTCGAACGTGGCCCTCAACCCGTTCAGCGTGCCGGTCTACAACGAGATCAAGGTCGGCTGAGCGACAACCGTCCGGGGCGGCCCGCTCGCGGGGCCGCCCCCCCCCCCCTCCGGAGCCCTCATGGGACGGTACGTACTCCGGCGCCTGTTGCAGATGATCCCGGTCTTCTTCGGCGCCACCCTGCTGATCTTCCTCATGGTCAACGTCATGGGCGACCCCATCGCGGGCCTGTGCGGCGACCGTGCCTGCGACGCCGCCACCGCCGCCCAGCTCAAGAAGGAGTTCGGCCTCGACCAACCGGTCTGGCAGCAGTACCTGACCTACATGGGCAACGTCTTCACCGGCGACTTCGGCACCGCCTTCAACGGCCAGAAGGTCACCGAGCTGATGTCGACGTCGTTCCCGGTCACCATCCGGCTGACGATCGTGGCGGTCCTCTTCGAGGTCGTCATCGGCATCACCCTGGGCGTGGTCACCGGACTGCGCCGGGGCCGCCCGGTCGACACCGCCGTGCTGGTGCTGACCCTCGTCGTCATCTCGGTGCCGACCTTCGTCACCGGTCTGCTGCTGCAACTGCTGCTCGGCGTCGAATGGGGCTGGATCAAACCGTCCGTCTCCACGGACGCGGCCTTCGGTGAACTGGTCGTCCCCGGCCTGGTGCTGGCCTCCGTGTCCCTCGCGTACGTGACCCGGCTGACCCGCACCTCCATCGCCGAGAACAAGCGCGCCGACTACGTCCGCACGGCCGTCGCCAAGGGGCTGCCCCGGCACCGGGTGATCGTGCGGCACCTGCTGCGCAACTCGCTGATCCCCGTCGTCACCTTCATCGGCACCGACGTCGGCGCGCTGATGGGCGGCGCGATCGTCACCGAGCGCATCTTCAACATCCACGGCGTCGGCTACCAGCTCTACCAGGGGATCCTCCGGCAGAACACGCAGACGGTGGTCGGCTTCGTGACCGTCCTGGTCCTGGTCTTCCTGGTGGCCAACCTGCTCGTCGATCTCCTGTACGCCGTACTCGACCCGAGGATCCGCTATGCCTGAGCAGCCGCACGATCCCGACCTCGCGATTGCCGGGACCGGCATGGGCGGCGCGATGGACCTCGCGACGAGCGAGGCGGAGACGCTGGAACGCACCCCCGGCGGGCCGGAGGGGACCGGGCCGAGCAACAAGCCGCGCTCCCTCTGGTCCGACGCCTGGCGGGACCTGCGGCGCAACCCCGTGTTCCTGCTCTCCGCGCTGGTCATCCTCTTCCTCGTCGTCATCTCCCTGTGGCCCTCACTGATCGCCTCCGGCAACCCGCTCAAGTGCGACCTCGCCAAGGCCCAGCAGGGCTCCGCCCCCGGACACCCGTTCGGCTACGACGGCCAGGGCTGCGACGTGTACACGCGGACCGTCTACGGGGCCCGTACGTCCGCCGCGGTCGCCGTGTGCGCCACCCTCGGGGTCGCGGTCCTCGGGTCGGTCCTGGGCGGTCTCGCGGGGTACTTCGGCGGGGTGTGGGACTCGGTGCTGTCCCGGATCACCGACGTCTTCTTCGCGATCCCGGTCGTCCTGGGCGGTCTGGTCCTGCTGTCCGTGGTGGTCACCAACACGATCTGGCCCGTCATCGGGTTCATGGTCCTGCTCGGCTGGCCGCAGATCTCCCGCATCGCCCGCGGCTCCGTGCTCACCGTCAAACAGAACGACTACGTCCAGGCCGCCCGGGCGCTCGGCGCCTCCAACTCCCGCATCCTGCTGCGGCACATCGCGCCCAACGCCGTCGCGCCCGTGATCGTCGTGGCGACCATCGCGCTCGGCACCTACATCGCGCTGGAGGCGACCCTGTCCTACCTCGGCGTCGGCCTGAAGCCGCCGAGCGTGTCCTGGGGCATCGACATCTCCGCCGCCTCCCCCTACGTCCGCAACGCCCCGCACGCGCTCCTGTGGCCGTCGGGCGCGCTCGCGATCACCGTCCTCGCGTTCATCATGCTCGGCGACGCGGTGCGCGACGCCCTCGACCCGAAGCTGAGGTGAGCCGCCCCCATGCTGCTCGAAGTACGCGACCTGCACGTCGAGTTCAGAACCCGCGAGGGCGTCGCCAAGGCCGTCAACGGGGTCTCCTACGGCGTCGACGCGGGCGAGACCCTCGCCGTGCTCGGCGAGTCCGGTTCGGGGAAGTCGGTCACCGCACAGGCCGTGATGGGCATCCTGGACATGCCCCCGGGCCGGATCACCGGCGGCGAAATCCTGTTCCAGGGCCAGGACCTGCTCAAGCTGAAGGAGGCCGAGCGGCGGAAGATCCGCGGCGCCGGGATGGCGATGATCTTCCAGGACGCGCTGTCGTCCCTCAACCCCGTGCTCACCGTGGGCGACCAGCTCGGCGAGATGTTCACCGTGCACCGCGGGATGTCCCGAAAGGACGCGCGCGCCAAGGCCGTTGAGCTGATGGACCGGGTGCGCATCCCGGCCGCCGCCGAGCGGGTGCGCGACTACCCGCACCAGTTCTCCGGCGGCATGCGCCAGCGCATCATGATCGCCATGGCGCTGGCCCTGGAACCCGCGCTGATCATCGCCGACGAACCGACCACCGCGCTCGACGTCACCGTCCAGGCCCAAGTCATGGACCTGCTCGCCGAGTTGCAGCGCGAGTACCAAATGGGGCTCATCCTCATCACGCACGACCTGGGCGTGGTCGCCGACGTCGCCGACCGCATCGCGGTGATGTACGCGGGCCGCATCGTCGAGTCCGCCCCCGTGCACGACATCTACAAGGCGCCCGCCCACCCGTACACCCAGGGCCTGTTGAGGTCGATCCCGCGGCTGGACCAGAAGGGGCGGGAGCTGTACGCCATCAAGGGCCTGCCGCCCAACCTCCTGCACATTCCGCCCGGTTGCGCCTTCAACCCGCGCTGCCCGCTGGCCCAGGACGTGTGCCGCACCGACGAACCGCCGCTCGCGGAGGTGTCCGAGGACCGGGGCAGCGCCTGCTTCTACTGGAGGGAGTGCCTGCATGGCGACGACCGTGGCTGAGCCGATCCTGGAGGTGCGCGGGCTGGTCAAGCACTACCCGCTCACCCAGGGCGTGCTCTTCAAGAAGCAGGTCGGCGCCGTGAAGGCCGTCGACGGCGTGGACTTCGAGCTGCGCGCCGGTGAAACCCTCGGCATCGTGGGGGAGTCGGGCTGCGGCAAGTCCACGGTCGCCAAGATGCTCGTCAACCTCGAACGCCCGACGGCCGGTTCGATCACCTACAAGGGCGAGGACGTCACCCGGCTCTCCGGCCGCGCCCTCAAGGCCGTCCGCCGCAACATCCAGATGGTCTTCCAGGACCCGTACACCTCGCTCAACCCCCGCATGACCGTGGGCGACATCATCGGGGAGCCCTACGAGATCCACCCCGAGGCCGCGCCCAAGGGCGACCGGCGGCGCCGGGTGCGGGAACTGCTCGACGTGGTCGGGCTCAACCCCGAGTACATCAACCGCTATCCGCACCAGTTCTCCGGCGGCCAGCGCCAACGCATCGGCATCGCCCGGGGGTTGGCGCTCCGTCCGGAGATCATCGTCGCCGACGAGCCGGTCTCCGCGCTCGACGTCTCCGTCCAGGCCCAAGTGGTCAATCTCCTCGACCGGTTGCAGGACGAGTTCGGGCTGTCGTACGTCTTCATCGCGCACGACCTGTCGATCGTGCGGCACATCTCCGACCGGGTCGGCGTGATGTACCTCGGCCGGATCGTGGAGACCGGCCGGGACGCGGAGATCTACGACCATCCCACGCATCCGTACACCCAGGCCCTGTTGTCCGCCGTGCCGGTGCCCGACCCGGAGGCGCGGGAGCACCGGGAGCGGATCATCCTCACCGGGGACGTGCCCTCGCCGACCAACGTCCCCTCCGGCTGCCGCTTCCGCACCCGCTGCTGGAAGGCGGAGGAACGGTGCGCGCTGGAGGTGCCGCTGCTCGCGGTGCCCGCCGAGTTCCGCCTCGCGAGCGGCCCGGCGGCGCACGACTCGGCCTGCCACTTCGCGGAGGAGAAGCTGGTGGTACCGCCGGAGCAGGCGTCATAAGCGGATGAATGCGGGCAAATCTCGTTAACATCGAGGCAACTTGGCCGACGCCGTTCCGATATACGGACGCATCAGAGTGAACAACGTACGGCCGTGCGGGTGCCGTAAACGGGCCGGAGCGCGCCATGTCGCTCCGGCCCGTTGCCGTCCGGCAGCCAGGCCGGACCTTCTCAGCCCAGCCCCAAGCTCCGCTTCAGGAAGTCCAGTTGGAGCTTGAGCAGGTTCTCCGCGACCTCCTCCTGCGGAGTCATGTGCGTCACGCCCGACAGGGGCAGCACCTCGTGCGGGCGGCCCGCGGCCAGCAGGGCCGAGGAGAGGCGCAGGGAGTGGGCGACCACCACGTTGTCGTCCGCCAGGCCGTGGATCATCATCATCGGGCGGTGCCGCTCGGCCGCGTCGACCAGACCGGCGTCGTCCACCAGGGAGTTGCGGCGGTAGACCTCCGGCTGCTCGGCCGGGTGGCCCAGGTAGCGCTCCTGGTAGTGGGTGTCGTACAGGCGCAGATCGGTGACCGGGGCGCCGACCACCGCCGCGTGGAACACGTCCGGGCGGCGCAGCACGGCCAGCGCGGCCAGGTAGCCGCCGAAGGACCAGCCCCGGATGCCGACCCGGGCGAGGTCGAGCGGGAAGTCGGCGGCCAGCGCCTGGAGCGCGTCGACCTGGTCCTGAAGGACCACCGCCGCGAGCTCGTCCCGCACCGACTTCTCCCAGGCGGGGGAGTGGCCCGGGGTGCCCCGGCCGTCCGCGACGACCACCGCGAAACCCTGGTCGGCGAACCACTGCGAGGTCAGATGCGGGTTGTGCGCGGCGGTCACCCGCTGGCCGTGCGGACCCCCGTACGGGTCGACGAGCACCGGCAGGCGAGTGTCTCCGTCGTAGTCCGTAGGCATAAGCACGGCGCACGGAATCTGTCGTGCGCCCCCACGTGTAAGGGTCACGCGCGGGGTCAAACCGGGATCTTCGGCGTACGACGGCACGATCGCCGCCGGCTTCCCCTCCCGCAACACCTGAACCTGGGCACCCGGTCGGTCCAGCACCGACGAGACGAGTACTGTTACGCCCCCGGCGCGTACCGCCGAGTGCACGCCGGGCTCCTGCGAGACGCGCTCCACGCCGAGTTCGTTCACCCGGTAGACGTGCACCTCGCCGGTCTCGGGCTGCCCGGCGGCCTCGGCCTCCGCCCCGGCCGACGCGGTGAGCAGCACGTCGTCGGCGCCGACGTCGAGCACCGCCCGGACGTGCAACTGCGCACCCGTCAGCGGGCGTTCACCGACCGCGAGGACGCGGGCGCCGCCCTCGTCGGCGATCCGGACCAGCTGTCCCGAGGGGCTCCAGCAGGGCACGCCAGGGAAAAGTTCCAGCCAAACTGGATCTTCGTCGGCGTGCACCATCCGGGTGGCCCCGGTATCCGGATCTACAGCCATGTAGAGGAGACTTCGCTGGTCACGCGCCTGCACGAGGATGAGCGGCGCACCCGCCGCTGACCAGTGCACACGCGCCACATACGGGTACCGGACACGGTCCCAGGCCACCTCCGTACGCACCCCGTCGAGGCTCAGCACGAACAGCCGGACCTCCGCGTTGTCCGTACCGGCCTGCGGGTACGCGACCGGCTGCGGGGCCCGGTCCGGGTGCGCCGGATCGGAGATCCACCACCGCCGCACCGGCGTGTCGTCCACGCGCGCGACGAGCAGCCGGTCCGACCCCGGGGACCACCAGAAGCCCCGCGTCCGGTCCATCTCCTCGGCCGCGACGAACTCCGCGAGCCCGTAGGTCACTTCGCCCGACTCCGGTTCGGCGAGCGCCCGGTCGCCCTCGCCGTCGGCGCCGACGAGCCGCAGGGCGCCGCCGGACACGTACGCGAGATGGCGGCCGTCGGGGGAGGGGCGCGGGTCGATCACCGGCCCGGGGACGGGGAGTTCGCGGGCCGTGCCGGCTCGCAGCTCGGCCGTGAAAAGCCGCCCTGACAAGGCAAAAGACGCCAACTCGACGGCCGCGTCGGTGGCGTAGCCGACGATGCCGGCCCCGCCCTCGCGGCTGCGTTCGCGGCGGGCGCGCTCCTGCGGGGAGAGCTGCTCGGAGCCGCCGTCGAGGAGGGCGGCCGGGTCGGCGGCGACGCGTTCGGTGCCCTCCGGCAGGTCCAGGACGCGCAGTTGGTGGGCGCGGTCCGTGCCGGAGGAGGACCGCAGGAACACGACACGGGAACCGTCGGGCGCCACGGTGAAAGAACGCGGCGCGCCGAGGGTGAAGCGCAGGGTGCGTGCGCTCCTTCGAGGGAAGGAAACAGGCTCGGTCGTCATGACCCGACCATATTGGCCATGCGCCCCCTTGTGCGGCCGTGCGCCGATCGATGCCCTCCTCCGAATAGTTATGATCACTGACGCATGGTGGGTATCAACCTGCTGGCTGTTGTACGGATTTATCTGCCTCTCAGTTCGACCCGTCCGACCCCCCCTTGTCCCTGGGATCTTTGGAGGTGAGCCGCCGTGGCACTCTCGATTTCGGCGGTGGTGCTGCTGGCGATCATCGTCTTCCTGCTGGTCAAGAAGTCAGGGCTGAAGGGCGGACACGCGGTCGTCTGCATCCTTCTGGGCTTCTACCTCGCCTCGTCGACGGTGGCTCCGACGATCTCGGACCTGACGACGAACTTCGCGGACATGATCAGCACGCTCAAGTTCTGAGCGGCCGCGACCGCCGCCCCGGCCGCGGTCGCCGCCTCTTCCACTTCGGCGGTGCCGGGGGTGCGGTGCGTTGTCAGTGGTGCCTCGTAGGGTGGAACCATGACGGAACTGCCCGACCGGCGGCTGCTGCTCGTGCACGCGCACCCGGACGACGAGTCGATCAACAACGGCGCCACCATGGCCAGGTACACGGCCGAGGGCGCCCACGTCACGCTGGTCACCTGCACCCTCGGCGAGGGCGGCGAGATCATCCCGCCCGAGCTGAGCCACCTGCACGGCGCCGCACTGGGCGCCCACCGGTGGCAGGAACTGACCGGCGCGACGCGCGCGCTCGGCGTCACGGACGTCCGGCTGCTCGGCGGCCGGGGCCGCTACCGCGACTCCGGGATGATGGGCCTGCCCGACAACGACACCCCGGGCTGCTTCTGGCAGGCCGACGTCGACGAGGCCGCCGCGTCCCTCGTGGAGGTGATCCGCGAGATCCGCCCCCAGGTCCTCGTCACGTACGACGACAACGGCGGTTACGGCCACCCGGACCACATCCAGGCCCACCGCGTCGCCACGCGCGCGTACGAGCTGGCCGCCGACGCCGCCTACCGCCCGGACCTCGGGGCGCCCTGGGAGATCGCCAAGGTGTACTGGAACCGGGTCCCGCGCCCGGTCGCCGAGGAGGGCTTCGCGCGCCTGCGCAAGGAGCTGCCCGAGCTGCCCTTCCCGGAGTCCGGCGTGATCGAGGAGGTACCGGGCGTGGTCGACGACGCCCGCGTCACCACCGAGATCGACGGCACGGCGTACGCGACCGCGAAGGCCGCCGCGCTCCGCGCCCACGCCACGCAACTCACGGTCGCGGAACCGTACTTCGCGCTCTCCAACCACCGCGCGCAACCCCTGCTCACCACGGAGTACTACGAGTTGGTGCGGGGGAGAGCGGGGCGCACGGGGGCCGGGCGCGAGACCGATCTGTTCGAGGGGGTGGCGGTGTGATGAGCGGCGGGAAGCAGAGGCAGACGCAGAAGCAGTCGCAGGGGAAGGGCGGCCGTCCGGCGGCGAGCGGCGGCCGGGGCGGTGCCGCCACGGGTGGTGCGGGCGCGGGCGGCGCCGGTGGCGGGTCCGCGGGCAGTGCGCTCGCGCAGCCCTTGAGCATGCCGTCCGCGGGGCGGTTCGCCGCACTGGTGGGGCTGTTGGCGCTCGGGGCCGTGGTCGGGATCGCGGGGGCGCTGGTTCAGGCCGGGTGGCTGCCCGGCGGACTGCTGCTCGCGCTGGCCGGGGCCGCCGGGGCCTTCCTGGGCGGCGGTCTCGTGCTCCGCTCGCGTTCGGGGGCCGTCGCGCCCGCCGTCGGGTGGATGGTCGCCGTCGTGTGGCTCACCGCGACCAGACCCGAGGGCGACTTCATGTTCGGCGCCGGGGCGGTCTCGTATCTGTTCCTCCTCGGCGGCATGACCGTAGCTGTGATCTGCGCCACGCTTGGGCCGATATGGCAACCTGTCGCGCCCGACGCCCGACTTGGGAAATGACGTACCACTTGGCCTCGCCCGTCCGAAGGTGTCCACCGGGAAACGCAGTGATCGCGTGCGGGTCCCGTGCGAGTTTCCTTCCCGGACGAGGTTTGGCTGCCAGAAGCGGCCAGTATGGTGGAGCGCGCCGCCGAGCCTCCCCCAAGCGCTCGACTCGCTCGTGCAGGGGGTACCCCCAGCTGAAGGTCGTGACGGGCGGCGGAGCCAATTGGGAGAACCTGCCTTGAGTCGTGAAACTGACAGTTCGTCCGCCGGGCCCAACGGACGCGGCAAAGCCGCCTACCCGTCCGGGACCCCGCCGTACGGCACGCCCACGGCTTCCGAGAACGGAGCCGACGCGGGCCGTGGTGGCGCGCGTCCGGAGGACCGCAAGACCGAGACGACGCTGACGACCCGGATCCGCATCAACATCCCCGGATCCAGGCCCATTCCGCCGGTCGTCGTGCGCACCCCGGTCGCGGACGGCGACACTTCCGACGGCATCGGCGGCGCGTCCGGGCCGGGCTCCGAGTCGGAGACCACCGGCCAGGTGAGCACGCTCGGCATACTCGACACCTCCGCCTCCCAGGCCCCGGCCGCGCCCGCCGAAGGGGCGCCCCAGGGCGAGGAGAAGACCAGCGACTGGTTCGCGCCCCGCAAGGCCGGTGCCCCCAAGGGCGGTTCGGGCGGCCCCGCGACCAACGGCGCCGGTTTCCCGGCCGGTTCGGCCGCGACGGCGGCAACGCCCGCCGGTACGGCGTCGGGTGCGGCCCCCGGTACGGCATCGGGTGCGCCCGGCGGCGTCCGGCCGCCCACCGCGGGCAACACCGGCGCGGGCCCGCTGGGCGTCCGCTCGACCAGCCCCCTGCCGGGCTCCACCGGCGCCCCGGGCGGCACGAAGGGCGCCGGGCTCCCCGGTGCCACTGGCGCCGGACCCGTGGCGCCCGGCCACGGCGGCGGCACCGGCTCCTTCGACGTGTCCGCGGCGCTCGCGGCGGCGGGCATGTCCAGCGGCAAGAACGGCTCGAACGGCAGCGGCAGCGGCGGCGGCTCGAACGGCAACGGTGCGCACGGCGGCGGCCCGGCCACCGGGCCGGGGACCGGCTCCGCGAACGGCATCGACCCGTACGGCACCGGCACCATGAGCGACACCGGCGGTTTCCCGGCGGTCGGCAACGGCGGTGAGCCGTTGGGGCAGGGCGGCGCCGAACCGTTCACGCCCGGCATGAGCGACACCGGCGGCTTCCCGGTGATGGGCAACGGCACCGACCCGTACGGCCAGGGTGGCGGCTCCGACCCGTTCGGCGCCACCATGAGCGACACGGGCGGGTTCCCGGTCGTCGGCGGCATGAGCGACACCGGTGGCTTCCCGGTCGCCGGCAACGGCAACGACCCCTACGGGCAGGGCGGCGCCGACCCGTACTCGGCGCACGACACCGGGCAGTTCGCGCTGCCCGACTCCGGCCAGTACGGGCAGAACAGTCAGAACGGCCAGTACGGGCAGAACGGCCAGAACGGCCAGAACGGCCAGAACGGCACCGGGCAGTACCCGGGCGGCGGCGTCGCCGAGACCGCGCAGTTCCCGGCCGTCGGCTCCGACCTCGGCGGCGGCGAAGCGCGCCGCGACGACCTCCCGTACTTCTCCGGCCCCAACGGCGGCGCCGCCAACGGCCAGGGCCCGGTCGGCCCCACGGGCCCCACCGTCGGCCCCATGACCGGCGACGGCCCGCCCATCGGCCAGGCGGCGGCGGGCACGGGCTCCGGCCTGCTCACGCCCGGCGCACCCGGCGGCCCCGGCGCCCCCACGGACCCCGGTGCGACCCCCGGCGGCCCCGGCGCCGTACGCCCCGGCGGCATGAGCGACGACACCGCGATCCTCACCCCCCAGCGGCACACCCCCGAAGGCCCCCAGCAGGGCTTCGGCGGCGGCCCCGCGCACAACCCCTCCGGGCACACCGTGAACAGCGGCATCCCGGTCGTCCCGCCCGGCGTGCAGAACGGCCCGTTCGGTCCGGGCACGAGCACGGGCACCCCCGCCGACGGCGGCGCGACGGCGCACACCCCGCCCAAGCTGCCCACCCCGGAGGCCGAGCAGGAGCCCGCCCCGGCGGCCAAGAAGTCCACCAAGCCCGCCAAGAAGAAGGGCCGCAGCAAGCTGGTGCTGCTCGGCGTCCTGGTGGTCTTCGCGGGCGGCGGCGTCTACTGCGCCGGGCTCCTGATGAACCACTCGGACGTGCCCAAGGGCACCACCGTGCTCGGCGTCGACATCGGCGGCGGCACCCGCGACCAGGCCGTCCAGAAGCTCGACGACACCTTCGGCAAGCGCGCCACGGCCACCCTGAAGCTCTCCGTCGACGGCAAGACCGTAGAGCTGAAGCCGGACCAGGCGGGCCTCCAGTTCGACACCAAGGCCACCGTCGACGCGGCCGCGCACAGCGACTACAACCCGATCTCCGTAGTCGGCTCCCTGTTCGGGCAGCTGCGCGAGGTCGAGCCGGTGCTCCCGGTTGACGAGCAGAAACTCCAGGCGGCCCTGGACGACGCGGCGGGCGGCACCGGCTCGGCCACCGACGGCACGATCAAGTTCGAGACCGGCAAGGCGGTCGCCGTCTACGGCAAGACCGGCAAGGGCGTCGACACCGCCAAGGCGAAGACCTCCGTCGAGGACGCCTACCGCACCCAGTTGCAGACCGGCTCGGCGGGCACGGTCACCCTCCCGGTCGTCACCAAGCAGCCCACGGTGACGAACGCCGAGGTCAACCGTGAGATGAAGGCGTTCGCCATCCCGGCGATGTCGGGCCTGGTGACCGTCCAGACGGACGCGGCGCACAGCATCCCGTTCGGCCCGCTGTCCCTGCCGAAGATCCTCGGCGTCAAGGCCGTCGACGGCAAGCTCGTGGAGACGTACAACCTCGTGGCGCTCAAGGCGGCGTACGGCAACACCTTCGACGGCGTCCAGGTCGAGACCGCAAGCGGCAAGCGGGACGTCCTGCCCCAGGACGTCGCCTCGGCCCTGCGCAAGGCCCTGCTCGGCAAGACGACGGCGGAGCGCACCGGAGTCATCGACACCACACCGAACTGACCGCACCGAGGAAGCCGGCGAGGAAGCCGGCAGGGCCGCGGGCACCGTCGTATGACATCTGTCATCCCGTAGTCACGACGCGCGGCACTGCCCGCTCCGCCCCTGCCCCCGCCACCATGGCCGTATGACGACGACAACGGCGGCCGCCGTACCGGTGGCCGCGTTCGACCAGGTGACGAAGGGCTACGGCGACGTACGGGCCGTGGACGGGCTGACGCTCGGGCTGTATCCGGGGGAGACCGTGGCGCTGCTCGGGCCCAACGGGGCGGGGAAGTCGACCACGCTCGATCTGCTGCTCGGGCTGAAGCGGCCCGATCAGGGCAGTGTGCGGCTCTTCGGGACCAGTCCGCGGGAGGCCATCGTCGCCGGGAAGGTCGGCGCGATGCTACAGAGCGGCGGGCTGATGGACGGGGTCACGGTCGCCGAACTGGTGCGGCTGGCCTGCGACCTGCACCCGCGGCCGTACCCCGTCGCCGACGTCCTCGCCCGCGCGGGCGTCACGCAGATCGCCGACCGCAAGGTCGACAAGCTCTCCGGCGGCCAGTCCCAGCGTGTCCGGTTCGCGCTCGCCACGGCCGGGGACAGCTCCCTGATCGTGCTGGACGAGCCGACCACCGGCATGGACGTCTCCGCCCGCCATGCCTTCTGGGCGACCATGCGCGAACAGGCGGAACAGGGCCGTACGGTCCTGTTCGCCACCCACTACCTGGAGGAGGCCGACGCGATTGCCGACCGCGTGCTCGTCCTGCACCGGGGACGCCTGCTCGCCGACGGCACCGCCACCGAGATCAAGGCGAAGGCGGGCGCCCGGCGGATCTCCTTCGACCTGCTCGACGGGGCGGCCGACGAAACCGCCCTGCGCGCGCTTCCCTTCCTGACCGCGATCGACGTGTCGGGGCCGACCGTCCGCATCCAGTCCTCCGACGCCGACGCGACCGTCCACGCTCTCTACGGCCTCGGCGTCTACCCCCGCAACCTCGAAGTCGCCGGGCTCGGCCTGGAGCAGGCGTTCGTCGCGATCACCACGGCCGAGGAGGCGAAGTCGAAGTGAGCAGCCTGATCAAGCTGGAACTCGTACGCGCCCTGCGCAACCGCAGGTTCCTGTTCTTCTCGGTGATCTACCCGGCCATCCTGTTCCTGCTCATCGGGGGCACTGCCGACAGCCATGACAAGGTCGCCGGCACCGGCCTGACCGTGCCGACGTACATGATGGTCTCCATGGCCTCCTTCGGCGCCCTGACCGCCGTCCTGATGGGCAACAGCGAACGCATCGCCAAGGAGCGCGAGGACGGCTGGGTACGGCAGTTGCGGCTGACCACGCTGCCCGGGCGCGGTTACGTCCTGGCGAAGACCGCGAGCGCCGCGGTCGTGAGCCTGCCGTCCATCGTGATCGTCTTCGTCGTCGCGGCCGTCGTGAAGGACGTCCGCCTGGACGCCTGGCAGTGGCTCGCGCTCACCGGCGCGATCTGGGCCGGCAGCCTCGTCTTCGCCGCGCTCGGCGTGGCCCTCGGCTACCTCGCCAAGGGCGACGCGGTCCGCCCGATCGCCATGCTCACCTACTTCGGCCTGTCCATCCTCGGCGGCCTGTGGATGCCGACGACGACCTTCCCGGGGTGGCTGCAGGACATCGCCGACTGGGTGCCCACGCACGCGTACGCGGGCCTCGGCCGGGCGATCGAGCAGAGCCAGGCCCCGCAGGGGCGTGACATCGCGGTCCTCGTCGTGTACTTCGCCCTCTTCGCGGGCGGCGCGGCCTGGCTGTACCGCAAGGACACACTGAAGGCGTGAGCACGGGCCCGAGGGAGCATGAGGACATGACGACGCAGGAACGCACGCCGTCGCACGGCGAGGGGCCCCTGCCCGGCGACGACGACCGCGCGACGGGCGCGATCCGCATCGGACAGCCGATCCGTGACCGGCGCGACATCCTGGGCAAACTGGGCTGGATCGCCGTCTGGCTGATCTTCCTCGCCCCGCCCGTGCGGGACCTGCTCTCCGACCGCCACTCCGACTGGGCGGACGCGGCCGGCTGGCTGGGCCTGGCGGTCTTCGTCGGGACCTACCTCCTGCTCATCCTGCGCAACATGGTCAGCCCGCGCTCGTGGTGGCTGGTCGGCGGCATCCTCGTCACCCTGGCCGCGCTCGCCCTCACGCTCTCCCTGACCCTCGGCCCGCCCTGGCTGGTGCTGTTCGTGTACGTCTCCGTCGGCTGCGGCTCGACGCTGCCGTTGCGGCTCGCGTACTGGGCGATCCCGGCCACCGCGGCGGCCATGGTCGCCACCGGGGTGCACCTCGGCGGGAAGCCGAGCATGGACCTGATCGTCCCGGCCCTGCTGAGCGGCTCCGCCCTCACCGGCATCCGCCAACTCGTGCGTACGACGGCGGAGTTGCGCCGGGCCCGGGCCACCGTCGCGCACCTGGCCGCCAACGAGGAACGGCTCCGGCTCGCCCGCGACCTGCACGACCTGCTCGGCCACTCCCTCTCGCTGATCACGCTCAAGAGCGAACTGGCCGGCCGGATGCTCGCCGCCGACCACCCCGACCAGGCCGCCCGCCACGCCGCCGCCGTCGAACAGGTCAGCCGCCAGGCCCTGGTGGACGTCCGCGAGGCCGTCACCGGCTACCGGCGCCCCCGCCTGGCCGCCGAACTCGCGGGCGCCCAGGTCGCGTTGACGGCGGCGGGCGTCACCGCGCAGCTGCCCGCCGAACCCGATCTCACCGGCGTGCCCGAGGAACAGGAGTCCGCGCTGGCCTGGGCGCTGCGCGAGGCGGTCACCAACGTCGTTCGGCACAGCGGGGCCCGGCGCTGCACGGTCGAGGTGCTGCGCCGCGAGACCCTCGACGGGCCGATGCTCCAACTCGTCGTCCAGGACGACGGTTCGGGCGGCTCCGGCACCCCCGGCAACGGCCTGACCGGCCTCACCGAACGCCTCGCGAAGGCGGGCGGCCACCTGGAGGCGGGCCGGGCGCCACAGCGGGGGTTCCGGCTGGTGGCACGGGTGCCCGTGACCGCGGCCGCGACGGCACGGAACCAGGAGGGCGACCCCGTAGGATCCGGCACATGACGCGCACGATCAAGGTCCTGCTCGCCGAGGACCAGTCGATGGTCCGCGAGGCACTGGCGGCGCTGCTCGGCCTCGAACCGGACATCGAGGTCGTCGCCCAAGTGGCCCGCGGCGACGAGGTGTTGGCGGCCGTACGGGCCCACGACGTGGACGTGGCCCTGCTCGACATCGAGATGCCCGGCTGCACCGGCATCGAGGCCGCGGCCCGGGTCCACCGCGAACTCCCGGACGTCCGCCTGGTGGTCCTGACCACCTTCGGCCGCCCCGGCTACCTCCGCAGCGCGATGGAGGCGGGCGCGGACGCCTTCCTCGTCAAGGACGCCCCCGCGTCCCAACTGGCGGCAGCGGTACGCACAGTCCTCACCGGCGAACGAGTGATCGACCCCACCCTCGCGGCAGCGGCCCTCGCGGACGGCGCCAACCCCCTGACCGACAGAGAACGCGAGGTCCTGCGCGCAGCGGCAAACGGCGCCACAAACGCCGAGTTGGCCACCACCCTCCACCTCTCCCAGGGCACGGTCCGCAACTACTTGTCGACAGCGATCCAGAAACTGGCGGTCCGGAACAGGACGGAAGCGGTACGGATCGCGAGGGAGAAGGGTTGGTTGTAGGCAGACAGACACTTGCTAACCCGGGTGCCTGCACGCTTTTAGGGGCGCGGGGCTGTGACATTGTGCGGCTCCGCCGCGTGGGCGCGAGCAACCACGACGGCCCGTCAGCCGCCCAACAACCGCACCCCCCGCCGATGAGGCGCGCACCCCCGCTAACTAATTCAACCGCGCCCGAGCGCAACGAGCCTCCCCCCGAACCCCCTCCGCGGCCCGAGCATCCACCCCCGCCACCACCTCCGCATACGCCTCCAACTCCCCCGCCCCCACCAGAAACTCCCCCCGCTCCACCAGCAACCGGGCCCGCTCATACCGAAGTTGCGCCGGATGCGACGGCAGCGACAACGCCAACTCCACCGCCCACAGAGCAACATCACTCCGCTCGGGCCGAGCCGCCGCCCACCCCCGAACGTTGTTCAGCACCCGCAGCACCACATCAACCGCACTCGCGGGCGCGAGCATCGCCGGATCCAGCCGCACCCCCGTCGCCCCGACCACCAACGCCTCCGCGTCGTCCCCGCTGAGCACCCGCCCGCCGTCGAACGGATCGGCCAGCACCTGGTCGCCACGGGCCCCGAAGCCGACGACGAAATGCCCCGGCAGCGCCACCCCGTACCCCTGCGCCCCGGCCCGCCGTGCCACCTCCAGCCACACCACCGACAACAGGATCGGCAGCCCGCGCCGCCGTCGTAGCACCGCGTGCAGCAGCGACGATTCGAGGCGCTGGTAGTCGGCCTGCACCCCCTGGAACCCGTAGCGCCCGCCGAGGAGTTCGGCCAGCGCCCCGGCCCAGGCCCGTGCCTCGCCGGGGCGGTACGGCAACTCCCCGGCCAGCCGGTCCAGTTCGATCTGGACGGCGTCCATGCCGGCGTCGTCCAGCGTGGCGTCCCCGGCGGCGGCCAGCCGCGGGCACAGCTCCGCGAGGTCGGGCCGCTCGGAGCGGGCCTCCTCGGCGAACCGCTGCCGCAGCTCGGCGGCCCGCTCGGGCCCCGGCGGCCTGGGCGCCCGCAGCCCGTCGCCCATCCAGTTCACGCCGGGGCCCCGGCGGACGCCCGTTGCGGCTCCCGGTAGTAGTGATAGGCGTGATGTACGGCGAACCCCATCCCCGAATACATCGCCCGCGCCCCGGAGTTGTCCATCTCGACCCACAGCCAGGCCGCCGAGGCGCCCTCGGCCAGGGCCCCCACCGCCAGCGCCGCCATCACCGTCGTGGCGAGCCCCCGGCGCCGTAGCGCGGGATCCACCTCGACCGCCGTGAACCCGGCCCAGCGCCCGTCCACGACACAGCGCCCGATCGCCGCGGGCGCCGCCCCGGCCTCGCCCGGCACGGTCGCGAACCACACTGAGGGCCCGCTGCCGAGCACCCGCAACGCGACCTCGCCGGCCCCCTTGCGGTGATACCGCCCGAGCCAGGCGGAATCGGCGGTCCGGGACAGCACGACCTGAGAGGCGGACGACGGCCCCCGGTCGGCCACGGGCGCCAGCCCGCCCACCCACAGCTCCGCGCTCACGTCCCGCTCCCACCCCCGCGCCGCCAGCTCCGCGCACAGCGGCTCCTGGGTGCCCTCGCCGCCGGTCGCGGCCTGTACGTAGGCCGGCAGCCCGCGGTCGGCGTACCAGCGCCGTACGGTGTCGAGGGCGTCGTCGAGCGGGCGGCCGGGATCGCCCAGCGGCAGCACGGAGTTGGCCCGCCGGGTGAATCCGGAGGAGGCCCGCAGCTCCCAGCCGCCGAGCTGTTCCCGTTCCACCGGCTGCCAGGCGCGGGCCGCGACCCGGGCCAGCTCCGGGTACGCGGCCGAGGGCCCCTTGCGCCGGGCCGGAGCGGGGGGCACGATCTTGCCTGCGACCAGCGACGACTCCGTGATCCGGACCAGCCCGCCGTCCCGTCGTGTGATCAGCAGCACACCGTCGTCCCATGATGTGAGAACACCGATCGTGTCCGTGAACCGCTCACCTGCGGGGGCAAGTTCGTCCAACTGCCGGACGGACACGCGTTTGCCCACGTCAGCGGCGGAGATGCGGACGACCAGCCGGCCACCTGCCGAGATTTCCACAGGTCGGTTCACCTCTCAGGTTCGGATCGTGCCCAAGAACGGAGATACTAGACGCGGGCATCGACGACGCCGCGCTCCCGCGCGCCAGGCGGCGGAGCCTGAGGAGGCCCGCCAGCGCCCTACCGAGGAGGAACGACAGCGTGACCTACGTCATCGCAGAGCCTTGTGTCGACGTCAAGGACAAGGCGTGCATCGAGGAATGCCCGGTGGACTGCATCTACGAGGGCCAGCGGTCCTTGTACATCCACCCGGACGAATGCGTCGACTGTGGAGCCTGTGAGCCGGTGTGCCCGGTCGAGGCGATCTTCTACGAGGACGACGTCCCGGAGGAGTGGAAGGACTACTACAAGGCGAATGTCGAGTACTTCGACGAGCTGGGCTCGCCCGGCGGCGCCAGCAAGCTGGGGCTGATCGAGCGCGACCACCCCTTCGTCGCCGCACTGCCTCCGCAGGGCGGGGAGTAGTCTCCCGGGCCTTCCCGAGCGAAGTTGAGCGGCCCGCACACGCGTGCGGGCCGTTCGTTTTTTCCAGACGGCAAATAAAGCCGGACAGGCAAAAAGCCAGCCAGACAGCACGAAAGCGAGTCCGCCCCGTGTCCGCAGTCTCCGACCGTCTTCCCACCTTCCCCTGGGACAAGCTGGCGCCGTACAAGGCGACGGCCGCCGCGCACCCGGGCGGTATCGTCGACCTGTCCGTCGGCACCCCCGTCGACCCGGTGCCGGACCTGGTCCAGAAGGCCCTGATCGACGCGGCGGACTCCCCGGGCTACCCGACGGTCTGGGGCACGCCCGCGCTGCGCGACGCGATCACCGGCTGGCTGGAGCGCCGCCTGGGCGCCCGCGAGGTCACGCACCGCCACGTCCTGCCGATCGTCGGCTCCAAGGAACTGGTCGCCTGGCTCCCCACCCAGCTGGGCCTCGGCCCGGGAACTGCGACATCTAAAAACGTGGTCGCGTACCCGCGCCTGGCCTACCCCACGTACGAGGTCGGCGCCCGCCTGGCCCGCGCCGACTACGCGGTCTACGACGACCCGACGACGGACCTCGACCCGGCCCGCGTCAAGCTGCTGTGGCTGAACTCCCCGTCCAACCCCACGGGCAAGGTCCTCGACAAGGCCGAACTGACCCGGATCGTGGCCTGGGCGCGCGAGCACGGCATCCTCGTCTTCTCCGACGAGTGCTACCTCGAACTGGGCTGGGAGGCCGACCCGGTCTCGGTCCTGCACCCGGACGTCAACGGCGGCTCGTACGACGGCATCGTCGCCGTCCACTCCCTCTCCAAGCGCTCGAACCTGGCGGGCTACCGCGCCGCCTTCCTGGCCGGCGACCCGGCCGTCCTGGCCCCGCTCCTGGAGATCCGCAAGCACGGCGGCATGATGACCCCGTCCCCGACCCAGGCGGCGGTGGTGGCGGCGCTGGGCGACGACACCCACGTCCAGGAACAGCGCGCGCGCTACCTGACCCGCCGCGAGGCCCTGCGCGAGGCCCTCCTCGCCCACGGCTTCCGCATCGAACACAGCGAGGCCAGCCTCTACCTGTGGGCGACAAAGGACGAGTCCTGCTGGACGACGGTGGCCCACCTCGCGGACCTGGGCATCCTGGTGGCCCCGGGCGACTTCTACGGCGAGGCGGGCGAGAAGTTCGTCCGCGTGGCCCTGACGGCGACGGACGAACGGGTGGAGGCGGCGGTGGAACGCCTGAAGGGCTGACTCCCACCGCTCGCTGCGCTGCTGTGGGCAGGCGTTCCGCAGGGCGGAACGGGTGGGCACAGCCCCAACCGCCGGGCAACGTCGCACGCAACTCCACCTGCAAGCAACGTAAGGGCGAAGGGGCCCGGGGAACCTCCCCGGACCCCTCCGCAAGAGAGACCGACTAGCCCAGCGGAAGCCCCTTCAGCGGCAGCGTGTCCCCCTTCATGGCCGTAGAAGCCGCCGCCCCGAGCAGCCCACCCGCCTGCCCGGCCGCCTCCCCGGCCAACTTCTGCGCGGCGGGCGCGGCGGTCTTCGCCGCCTTCCCACCGGTCTTGCCCGCGGCCGGCACCGCCTTCTTGGCCACGGTGTCACCCGCGTCGGAGGCCAGCCCGGTGGTCTTCTGCGTCGCGCCGTCGACGGTGGAACCGACCTGCGCACCGTCCAGCGCGGTCAGACCACCCAGGTTGGGGGTGGCGGGAAGCCCGGTCGTCGCCGCACTGGCGGAGCCGGCCGCACCGACCCCGGCTGCCGCTCCCGCTGCGACGAGCAGCGCGGCACGGGCGATCCGGCGAGTCAGGGGGAGGGACATGATGCTCCTTAGACGGGAGAAAACGGTGAACTGGTGAACTGTCCGACCGCGCCCGGGGGTTGTGCCACTGCCATCACCGACGGGTGATTCGGCAGTTGATCGTTCCGGGCTCGGACGCAGTGACTACCGCTCGAAGCCCGCGAAGGTTGCGGTTCGGCAACGTAAAGAGTTGGCAATGCGTCGCATTATCGGCCGAGGAGGAAATCGGGCAAACGCCGCCCGCGAGGAAAGCCCACGGAATCGTGCCGAACCGATACAGCCCTTTGTTTCCAAGGGTTTTGACGGCGACGCCACCGAAGTCGCGCAAACATGCGCGTACGACGATTCCGGCGCCGTCCGCCTAACCCGTAAGGACGAAGATCCGCACGACTGTCCACCACGGCCGCCCGAAGGCGAGACGTCCTACGGTCCAGCGCCGGTCTACGGCCCGGTGACGATCCGGACCTCGGCGGCGGACCGCCCGCCCGCCGAACCGCCGCTCCACTCCGTCTCGTAGTTCCCCCGGGCCCACTCCCGCCCCGCGTAGGACACCTGCGCGATGTGCAGGGCGGCCGAGTTGGCGACGGCCCAGTGCGCCAGCTCCCACCCGCGCTGCCGGGCGGTCCCCGACCCGCTCGACTTCTTGGGCACGGGAATGGTCACGGACCCGACGGCGGGCGAGGCGGAGGGGGAAGGGGACGGAGACGGGGAAGACGCGGCGGCCCCGTCCGTGGGGGAGACGCGGGCGGTCCCCGAAGCGCTGCCGGCGGCGTCGGTCTCCGTGCGCACCTTGCGCACCTTCACCTCGGCCCCCGCCGTCCGGAGCACCGCCGGCCCGAAGTCCCGTACGAGCGCGGCCCGTACGGCGTCGGGTCCGTCCGTCGCGGTCGTCGCCTGACGCCCCTCGCAGGTCAGCGTGGCCGCCGAGTGGCCGGTCAGGGCGGCGGCGAGCAGGGTGGCGTCCGGCTCGTGCTTCGCGTACGCCTCCGGGAAGCCGCTGCGCTGGACCTCCTGTGCGGCCTCGGTGAGCGGCAGCTTCTGGTAGTCGGGGATCTTGGCGAGGTGCTCGTAGAACACGCTCGCCGCGTACGTGGGGTCGAGGATCTGCTGTTTGGTGCCCCACCCCTGCGAGGGCCGCTGCTGGAAGAGCCCGAGCGAGTCCAGGTCGCCGTGCGAGATGTTGCGCAGCCCGGATTCCTGGATCGCGGTCGCGAGGGCGATGGCCACCGCGCGTTCGGGCATGTCCCGGGTGGTGCCGACGGCGGAGATCGTCGCCGCGTTCACCGCCTGTTCGGGACTGAAGTCGTACGACTGCCCGTCGTCCTTTCCGGACACGACCGTGCATGTGGGGCTGGCACCCCCGTTGACGTACTGCACGACGAGATAACCGGCGACGGCGATCAGCACGGCGAACGCGGCTCCCCAACGCGGGAGCCGGCCGCGCCGGAGGAAAGTGGGGGACGGCTCAGGCACATCGCACAAGATACTGGAGGGTACTGTGTGTCACTTGTGAGGCTGTGGAAAAACTGCGTCATCTCACGTCAACTTCCGTCAACTTCCATGACGGAATCACACGTTCTGGGGCGCTAGGGTCGAGATCATGGCTGATACCGCGCTTGACCTCACTCTGGACGCAGCACAACTCACGGCCCAACTCGTCGATTTCCGGTCGGAAAGCGGCACGGAGAAGCCGCTGGCCGACGCAATTGAGACAGCGCTGCGGGCAGTTCCCCACCTGACGGTCGACCGGTACGGCAACAACGTCGTCGCCCGCACCAACCTGGGCCACGCCGAACGCGTCATCCTCGCGGGCCACATCGACACCGTCCCGATCGCGGACAACGTCCCCTCCCGCCTCGACGAGGACGGCGTCCTGTGGGGCTGCGGCACCTGCGACATGAAGTCCGGCGTAGCGGTCCAGCTCCGCATCGCGGCCACCGTCCCGGCCCCCAACCGCGACCTGACCTTCGTCTTCTACGACAACGAAGAGGTCGCCGCCGAGCTGAACGGCCTCCGGCACGTGGCGGAGAAGTACCCCGACTGGCTCCAGGGCGACTTCGCGGTGCTCCTGGAACCCTCCGACGGCCAGGTCGAGGGCGGCTGCCAGGGCACGTTGCGGGTGCTGCTGAAGACGGCGGGGGAGCGGGCGCACTCGGCGCGCAGCTGGATGGGCGCCAACGCGATCCACGCGGCGGCCCCGATCCTCGCCCGGCTGGCCGCGTACGAGCCGCGCCGCCCGGTGATCGACGGCCTGGAGTACCGCGAGGGCCTCAACGCGGTCCGCATCGCCGGCGGGGTGGCGGGCAACGTGATCCCCGACGAATGCGTGGTGACGGTCAACTTCCGCTACGCGCCCGACCGTTCGGAGGAAGAGGCCCTCGCCCACGTGCGGGAGATCTTCACCGACTGCGGAGTGACGGAGTTCGTGGTCGACGACCACAGCGGCGGCGCCCTGCCCGGCCTGTCCCACCCGGCCGCGGCGGCCTTCATCAAGGCGGTCGGCGGCACCCCGATGCCCAAGTTCGGCTGGACGGACGTCTCCCGCTTCAGCGCGCTCGGCATCCCGGCGGTCAACTACGGCCCCGGGAACGCCCTGTTGGCCCACAAGCGGGACGAACGCGTGGAGACGGCGAAGATCCTGGCGGCCGAGGAGCGCCTACGCGCGTGGCTGACGGGCGCCTGAGTTCCGTTACGGGGGCCGGGATGCTGTGCGGCGGACACGCGCACGTCCCCCGTCCGTAACCCGGGTGGATCTACGCTGAAGTGGTACGACTGCATGACCGCACGGCCGTACGGCCGTAGGACGTGCGGGAACCGCGAGTGGAGGGAGCGCACATGGCGACCGGAAACCCCGAGGGCAAGGCACAGCCGCCGGAGGAACAGCGCCTGGGGCCCGTCCTCCGTCGGCGTGGCCAGGTCCAGGCGAGCACCACCGACCAGCGGCTGCTGGACGCGGGCGGTCCCTCGGACTGGGTCCACACGGACCCCTGGCGGGTCCTCCGCATCCAGTCGGAGTTCATCGAGGGCTTCGGCACGCTCGCCGAACTCCCGCCCGCGATCAGCGTGTTCGGCTCCGCGCGCACGTCCGCCGACTCCCCGGAGTACGAGGCGGGCGTACGGCTCGGCCGCGGCCTGGTGGAGGCGGGCTGGGCCGTGATCACGGGCGGCGGTCCGGGCGCGATGGAGGCGGCGAACAAGGGCGCGTGCGAGGCGAAGGGCGTCTCGGTCGGCCTGGGCATCGAACTGCCCTTCGAGCAGGGCCTGAACCCCTACGTCGACATCGGCCTCAACTTCCGCTACTTCTTCGTCCGGAAGATGATGTTCGTCAAATACGCCCAGGGCTTCGTGGTCCTCCCCGGCGGCCTCGGCACCCTGGACGAACTCTTCGAGGCCCTGACCCTCGTCCAGACCCAGAAGGTAACCCGCTTCCCGATCGTCCTCTTCGGCACCGACTACTGGGGCGGCCTGGTCGACTGGCTGAAGAACACCCTGGTAGCCCAGGGCAAGGCAGCGGAAAAAGACCTCCTCCTGTTCCACCTGACGGACGACGTGGACGAGGCAGTGGCGTTGGTGTCCAAGGAGGCGGCGAGGTAGGGGTTCCCCTTCGGGGGAGACGGGTTGCGGGTTCCCTTCGGGATGGCGCGTGGGCGGCATCCCGCCATCCCGATCCCACCGCCATCCCGACCCCCCACCCACCCGAAGAGGGCTCCCTCCAAGCCGCCGTCCCGCACCCATTTCAGCCCGGCCGGCGTTTGAGGCCGAGGCCGTTCAGGCCGACAGCGGGGGCAAGGGGCGCAGCCCCATAAGGACGGGACGGGAAGGGGCGGCGGGGGCGAAAAAAGATCCCCCAGCCCCCACCCACCCCTACGCCAACCCCCGCCGAGCCACCGCCGGCGCCCGATGCCCCGCAATCGCCCCCACCATGTCCAACACCTGCCGAGTCTCCGCCACCTCATGCACCCGATACACCCGAGCCCCCAACCACGCCGACACAGCCGTAGTGGCCAACGTCCCCACCACACGCTCCTTCACCGGCCGATCCAACGACTCCCCCACAAAGTCCTTGTTGGACAACGACACCAGCACCGGCCACCCGCTCTCCACCATCTCCCCGAGCCGCCGAGTCGCCTCCAGACTGTGCCGCGTGTTCTTACCGAAGTCATGCCCGGGATCGATCAGCACGGACTCCCGCGGCACCCCCAACTCCACCGCCCGCTCCGCCAGCCCCAGCGTCACCCGCAGAATGTCGGCCATGACGTCGTCGTAAGCGACCCGATGCGGTCGCGTCCGCGGCTGCGCACCCCCCGCGTGCGTGCACACCAGCCCCACCCCGTACCGCGCCGCCACCTCGGCGAGCAGCGGATCGACCCCACCCCAGGCGTCGTTCAGCAGATCCGCCCCGGCCTCGCAGACCGCTTCCCCGACCTCGTGCCGCCAGGTGTCCACGCTGATGACCACGTCGGGAAACCGCCGCCGCACCTCGGCGACGAACCCGACGGTGCGCCGGGCCTCCTCCTCCGCGCTGACCTCCTCCCCGGGCCCCGCCTTGACACCCCCGATGTCGATGATGGCAGCCCCCTCCGACACCGCCTGCTCCACGCGCGCGAGGGCGGGCTCGTCGCGGAAGGTGGCGCCTTGGTCGTAGAAGGAGTCCGGGGTGCGGTTCACGATCGCCATGATCACTGGCTCGTGCACACCGAAGACCTGCTTGCCCAGCCTGAGCATCCCCTGTGACCTCTCCCTGTTTTCCTGTGGTCCGACCGCTGCTTGGCCGCCTGTGGCCCTGACTGTCAGACTCGCATGGCACGATCGGACCGAGACACCACCCCAGACCCAACCGCAAGACGCACCTTCGACCCGCAATCGCACTCAACCCACAACCGAATCGGGGCCCGGCGATGTTCATGTTCCTGTTCCTGGTCGTCGCGCTGGCCGTCGTGGTCGGCGCGGTGACGCTGGCCGTGGTGGGCGGCGGCGACAGCGCCCCCCTGACCGAGCCGGAGCCGGAACGGCTGCGGGACCCGCTGCCCCCGGACCGCCCGGTCAGCCGCGCGGACGTGGAGACCCTCCGCTTCCCGCTGGCCCCCCGCGGCTACCGCATGGCGGACGTCGACGACGCCCTCGGCCGCCTCGGCGCCGAACTCGCCGAGCGGGACGCCCGGATCGCCGACCTGGAGGACGCCCTGGCGGGCGCCACGGCCACGCGCGCGTCCGCCGACCAGTCCGGCGAGGAGCCCCAGCAGTGACGGCCGGTACGGCGCTGGCGGGGCCCGACGGCGTACTGCGCTGCCCGTGGGCCCTGTCGACGGCGGACTACGTGACGTACCACGACGAGGAGTGGGGCCGCCCGGTTCACGGCGACGACGCGCTGTTCGAGCGGCTGTCCTTGGAGGCGTTCCAGTCCGGCCTGTCCTGGATCACGATCCTGCGTCGCCGTGAGGGCTTCCGCACGGCCTTCGGCGGCTTCAAGATCGCCACGGTGGCCACGTTCACGGACACCGACCAGGCCCGCCTCCTCACCGACGAGGGCATCATCCGTAACCGCGCCAAGATCGAGGCCACGATCTCCAACGCACGCGTGCTGACGGACTGGCCCGCGGGCGACCTGGACGAGCTGATCTGGTCCCACGCCCCCAAGCCCCGCAAGGCCCCCCAGACCCTGGCCGACGTCCCGGCGGTGACCCCGGAATCCACGGCCCTGTCGAAGGCCCTTAAAAAGAGGGGCCTGAAGTTCGTGGGCCCCACGACGGCGTACGCGTTGATGCAGGCGTGCGGCTTGGTCAACGACCACCTGGAGCGCTGCGGCGCCCGAACCGTGCTTTAGGGACGCACGGAACGGCGCGAGCAGCCACGACGAACCCGCACCGTCCGTACGAACGATCACCGCCCCAGATAAACGGGCTTCTCCTTGTTCACAAACGCCCGCACAGCGATCCCATGGTCCTCGGAGGCCCCGGCCAGCGTCTGCAACTCGTCCTCCTTCTCCAGGGTCTCCTCCAGGGAGTGGGAGGCCCCGAACGCCACGGCCTCCTTCAGCGCCGCATAGGCCACGGTCGGCCCGGCGGCCAGCTTCCGCGCGACCTTCTCCGCCTCGACCCGCAACTCCGCAGAGGGAACGACCCGGTTGGCGATCCCCAACTCGTACGCCTCCTGGGCCGAGATGTTCCGCGGAAAGAGCAGCAGATCCGCGGCCCGCCCCGGCCCCACCACCCGGGGAAGCGTCCAGGACACCCCCGAGTCCGCGGTCAGGGCGACCCCCGCGAACGACGTGTTGAAGGAAGCCGTGTCGGCCACGACCCGGTAGTCCGCGGCGAGCGCGAAGCCGAAGCCGGCCCCGGCCGCGACCCCGTTCACCCCGGCGACCACGGGCTTCGGCGCCTGCGTCAGCGCCCGCACGATCGGGTTGTAGTGCTCGCGCACGGTCGTCATGGTCTGCGCCGGGTCCTGCGCGAGGAGCCCGATGTGCTCCTTGAGGTCCTGGCCCACACAGAACGCCCGCTCCCCGGCCGCGGTGAGCAGAATCGCCCGTACGGCGGTGTCGGTGGCAGCGGTCTCGACGACTTCCCGCAGCGCGACCTTCGTGGCGACGCTGAGCGCGTTCATCGCCTCGGGGCGGTTCAGCGTGATCGTCGCGAGCCCGTCGCTCACCTCGTAGAGCACGGTGTCGGCCATGGCGGTTCCCCTCCGGTGTCGCGGCTCCTGTGGGCGTACGCGGTCGTACGTGACTGCCCGTGTCCATGGGGCGACTTCGGGAAACAGTCCAGGACACAGCATGGCGGAGATCATCGGGGATGTGCCGGTGGTGCGGTGTGACCTGCGTCAAAGAATTTCCCGCCCCCGGGCCGCCCTCGGACCCCCTTCATCCGGACGGCGGAAGTGCCGAAAGCCGCGGAGTATCGCAGTCACACCACCGAATTGAGTGGTTTTGCTCGGGCGCGTTGCCCAAGCGATGCCAACCGATGTTGGTCATCGGGTCCTGAGATGCGGGATAATGGCCTGGAAGCAATGTGTTCGATGCCGGTGCCGCGCGTCCCAGACGGATCGCGTGCCCTTCAAGAGGGGGCCGTCGGCTGACGATGAGCTGGTTTCAGGAAGGGGAACGAGCATGGCGGCCATGAAGCCGCGGACGGGCGATGGCCCGCTCGAGGTGACCAAGGAGGGGCGGGGCATCGTCATGCGCGTTCCGCTCGAAGGCGGCGGTCGGCTCGTCGTCGAGCTGACCCCTGACGAGGCCGACGCCCTTGGCGACGCTCTCAAGAAGGTCGTCGGCTGACGCACGAGCGGAACCCGAGTCAACCCTTTCAGCCGCCCCGGCACCGTACGCGGTGCCGGGGCGCGGCTGTTTTCCGAATTGTTTTCCCGTGCCCACGCGGCCCACGCGCGCGCCCTGCCCAGAGTCCTACCCGCGTCGAGCGGTCAGCGCTTGACCGCGCACAGCAGCCCGTCGCCCACCGGCAGCAGCGACGGCACCAGGTCCTGGCTCTCGCGCACCGCGCGCAGCAGTTCCCGCAGCCGTACGACCTCCGCGGGCTGCGGGCCCGAGCCGATCGTGCGGCCGTCGGCGAAGACGCCCTCGAAGACCACGAGCCCGCCCGGGCGCAGCAGGCGCAACGATTCAGCGAGGTAGTCCAGGCACTCCAGCCGGTCGCCGTCGCAGAAGACGAGGTCATAGCCGGCGTCCGCGAGGCGGGGCAGCACGTCCAGGGCGCGGCCCGGTATGAAGCGGGCCCGGTTGCTGGCGAAGCCCGCGGCGCGGAACGCCTGCCGGGCGAACTGCTGGCGCTCCGGCTCAGGATCCACGGTGGTCAGCACGCCGTCCGGCCGCATCCCGTGCAGCAGGTGGATGCCGGAGACCCCGGTACCGGTGCCGATCTCCGCGACGGCCTTGGCGTCCACGGTGGCCGCGAGCAACCGCAGCGCCGCGCCCCCGCCGGGCGACACCGAGCGCAGCCCTGCCTCCCGGGCCCGTTCCCGGGCCCAGCGCAGCGCGTCGTCCTCGGCGACAAAGGCGTCGGCGAACGCCCAGCCCGTCAGCCGGTTGCCGGTAATGACCCTCTCCTGTCCCCGTGGTTGCCTGGGCGTGACTGTATCCGTTGCCGACGGGAACCCGCAGATGGGACCGGTCGTTAAAAGGGGCGTGGGGACACGGTGTGGAGACACCGTGCACAGCGGGTCCGAGCGGGACGGGGGCGGGAGATGGATCGGTACGGCGCGTACGCGAACGACTACGGATATGGAAGCGAAATCGGGTATGGGACGGCACTGTCGTCCGCCCGGGATCTCCGCACATCAAATTCTCGTAAAACCGCTTATCCGGAGCTGACGGGGGAGGTGGCTATGGTAGGGGCTCCACTGGACACCACCAGAGCCGACAGGGGAGGTGCGGCTGCGCCTGTGGATCGGGGAGGAGTGCTTCGGCGCTTTCTCGGATCGGCGGGCAGGCCGAAATCCGTGATCGACACCGCTGACAGTATCCGTACGCCCGACTCCGCGCAGACGGCGACCTTCTCCACTGACGCGGATTCCCAGGCGTGGACTCCGCCCACCTGGGAGGAGATCGTCAGCATGCACAGCGGGCGGGTCTACCGCCTCGCCTACCGCCTCACCGGCAACCAGCACGACGCCGAGGACCTGACCCAGGAAGTCTTCGTCCGGGTCTTCCGCTCGTTGTCCACGTACACGCCCGGCACCTTCGAGGGCTGGCTGCACCGCATCACCACCAACCTCTTCCTGGACATGGTCCGGCGCAAGCAGCGCATCCGCTTCGACGCCCTCGGCGAGGACGCGGCCGAGCGCCTGCCCAGCCGCGAGCCCTCCCCCCAGCAGGTCTTCAACGACGCGCACTTCGACGCGGACGTCCAGCAGGCCCTCGACACCCTCGCGCCGGAGTTCCGCGCGGCGGTCGTCCTCTGTGACATCGAGGGACTGTCGTACGAGGAGATCGCCGCGACCCTCGGCGTCAAGCTCGGCACCGTCCGCTCCCGTATCCACCGTGGCCGCTCGCAGCTGCGCAAGGCCCTCGCCCACCGTTCGCCCGAGGCCCGCAAGGAGCGCCGCTCCTTCGTGCCCCGCGTGCCCGCACTGGGAGGAGGGGGCGCGACCGCGTGAGTGGATCTCGGTCGAACTCAGCCGAACGCCGGGTGGCCGCCGAACACCTGGGAGACCGCCTCTCCGCCCTCGTGGACGGGGAACTCGGTCATGAGTCGCGCGAGCGTGTCCTGGCCCACCTGGCCACCTGCCCCAAGTGCAAGGCGGAGGCGGACGCCCAGCGGCGGCTGAAGAACGTCTTCGCGGAGGTGGCCCCGCCACCGCCCTCCGAGAGCTTCCTGGCCCGCCTCCAGGGGCTGCCCGGGGGCGGCGACACCGAGGGCGACGGCGACAACGGCAGTGACAGCGGTGGTTCGCCGCTGACCGGGGGAGTGTTCGGCGGCAGACTGCCGGGCGGCGGTCGGCCGCCCGGCGCGGCCAAGGGCTCCCGGCCCGCCAGGCCGTCGGTGTTCTCCGGGTTCTCCGGCTTTCCCGGTTTCCCCGGCCGGTCCACCGGCTTCCTCGGCGGCACCGGCGCCTTCGCCGTCCCCGAACTCCCGGACGAGCCCTTCGGCTACGACCCGGCCGGCCCGCACGGCACCGGCCTGCCCCCGGCCGACGAGTCCGCCCTGCCCGGCGCTCCCGAGCTGCCCGGTGGCCGGGGCTTCCGGATCCACCACGTCGGGCGCCCCGACACCGAGCGGTCCTCGTCCTTCGGGATGCGGTTCGTGTTCGTCGCCGCCGGGGCGGTGTCGCTGGCCGCGATCACCCTCGGCGGAGTCTCCGGCGTGACCACGACCGACACGGCGGCCGACGCGCGCGGCGGCTCGGGCACGGGCAGCAACGTGACGCCGGTCCGCCCCCCGGGCTCGGGCTCCGCCGCGGCACCCGACAGCCAGCGCCGTCGTACCGGACTGGCGGGGTCCGCGGTGCTCGGCCAGGGGCGGCGCATGCCCGGCGAGACCCCCGTGGCCTCGATACGGGCGTCCGCGCCGCTGCTGCCCGGAATCCCCTCCCCGGCGGCCTCCCAGGACACTGGGGACGGCGCCACGGGCTCCGAGAGCGACAGCCGGGCCCTGGAGGTCATGCACACGCTCACCGCGCCCGTGGTGGCCGGTGCCGCCGCGATGTCCCCCCTCATACGCCCGCTCACCGACACCACCCCGCTCACGTCGGACACCGTGGTCACCGACCCGGACTCCGTCACGGCCGGGTTGCTGCCCTCGCCCCAGCCGATGTCGTCCCCGTCGGCCTCGCCGCCCGACACGAACTGACACCTCGGCCGTTATCCCGCCCGGCTGCTTTCCTTACCTTCCGGGTCCGGCCTTACCCGCCGGTCGTACGGTCGTTGAAACGTGCGGTGCCTGTACAGCGTCGTACAGAGCATGTACAGAGACTGACAACAACCTCACAGGTGTTGGTCGAGACCCCGTACCACCAGGCAAACGGGCGGGAAAACCGCATGCGCGGACCGGTCCGGCGTCGCGGGACGGTACCGGTCGGCGGGGATCGCCGGGTACCGTGGATTCGGCCCGGACCACGGAAGACCTCCGACGACTCCCGAGGGCCGGGGACCGAGGACATCGCAAGGAGCTTCAGGTGTTCAATGACATAGGACCGCTAGAGCTGGTGACGATCATCGTCCTTGCCGTGCTCGTGTTCGGTCCGGACAAGCTCCCCAAGGTCATCCAGGACGTCATGCGGACGATCCGCAAGATCCGCGAGTTCTCCGAGAGCGCCAAGGCGGACATCCGCAGCGAGCTGGGCCCGGAGTTCAAGGACTTCGAGTTCGAGGACCTCAACCCCAAGACGTTCATCCGCAAGCAGCTGGACAACGACGAGCTGGGGCTCAAGGAGATCCGCAACGGATTCGACGGCATCGACCTGAAGAAGGAGATGGCGGAGGTCACGGACGCGGTCAACGGCCGCGAGAGCGACTCCTCCTCGTCCGCCTCGGGTTCCGCCTCGTCCACCGCCACCAAGGTCGACATGGCCAAGAAGCCCGACCCGGACGAGCGGCCTCCGTTCGACGCGGACGCGACCTGATCCCTGCGGGGGCCGGGCCGTCGAGCGGGGCGCACGTGACGACGATCACGTCCGTGCCAGGGGTGTGAGCGGCCTGATTGCGACGCGTGCGACCTCTGTGCGCCAGCCGTTTCGCTGCCTGTCGGAGGGCTGTGGTTATGCTGCCCAGTTGGTAGTGCGGACCGTTTTCGAGAGCGTAGGACGCCCGAGGGGGGCGGGCCGCTCCGGTCCGACCAGAGCAAGGAGGCGTCCGGGCACATGGAGACGACGAGTCGGGTGGGCGCACAGGCGCCGGCCGCGGAGGGCGGACAACCCGTTCCCTCCGCCCGGCGTACGGTCGACGGCTACCTGCGGGCACCCTTCCCCTGGTACGGCCTCGACGAGGCGTTCACGGGCCCGCGGTGGCTCATGCAGGTGGGCGCGGCGGCCGACGGTGCCGTCGAGCACGGTTCCATCGGCCACGGCGTCGAGCCGTCCGTACGCCACGAGGCGATTGCCGAGGACGACAAGGAGCGGTTCGCGGTCGTGGTCACCGTCGCCGCCCATCCCGTACGGCGCAGCCCGGACGGTACGGGGCTGCTGGAGGCCACCTCGGTGTCGTCCGCGGCCTGGCTCGCGGGGGTCGGACTGCTCTCCGTGACCTGGCCCGGGCAGATGGACCACTCCCTGCGGGACGACTGGCTGGAGCAGCAGACCGAGACGGCGTGGGTCCTGGCCGACGACTTGGGCGGGGAGGACTGGGCGACGCTGTCGCTGCCGGTCGACGGCGTTCCCACGCCGTTCCACTACCGGGAGTCCGAGTTCGGGTGGGTGCTCGCGGGGTCCACCGCGGCGGGGGTTCATGTGGGGGCGTACGGGCGGGGGATGAGTGCGTACGGGCTGGGGTTCGCCGTGGTGAAGGACATCGGCGCCTACGCGTAGGTGAGGGGGCGCCGTCGCGGTGGCGCCCCTTCGCCGTAGGGGTGGGGAGCGGGTACTCCCCTGGAACTTGTTCCGCTAGAACTTGTTCCGCTGTTCCCCTAGAACTTGTTCCGCGGTGTGATCCCCAGAGCCATTCCCGCCAACCCCCGCTGTCGTCCTCCCAGCTTCCCCGCGATGGCCCGCAGCGCGGTGCCCGCGGGGGAGTCGGGGTCGGACAACACCACCGGCTTGCCGTCGTCGCCGCCCTCGCGGAGGCGGACGTCGATGGGGATGGAGCCGAGGACGGGGACCGTCGCGCCCGTCGTGCGGGTGAGGCCGTCGGCGACGGACTGGCCGCCGCCGGTGCCGAAGACGTCGACCATCTCGCCGCAGTGCGGGCAGGGCAGGCCCGCCATGTTCTCGACGACGCCCACGATCTTCTGGTGCGTCTGGACGGCGATGGAACCCGCGCGTTCGGCCACCTCGGCCGCCGCCTGCTGCGGGGTGGTGACCACCAGGATCTCCGCGTTCGGCACCAGTTGGGCCACCGAGATGGCGATGTCGCCCGTGCCCGGGGGCAGGTCCAGGAGCAGTACGTCCAGGTCGCCCCAGTAGACGTCCGAGAGGAACTGCTGGAGGGCGCGGTGGAGCATCGGGCCGCGCCAGACGACCGGGGCGTTGCCGGGGGTGAACATGCCGATCGAGATGACCTTCACGCCGTGCGCGGACGGCGGCATGATCATGTTCTCGACCTGGGTGGGAAGGCCGTCCGCGCCCAGCATGCGCGGCACGCTGTGGCCGTAGATGTCCGCGTCCACGACGCCGACCTTGAGGCCGTCGGCCGCCATCGCCGCCGCCAGGTTCACCGTCACCGAGGACTTGCCGACGCCGCCCTTGCCGGACGCGACCGCGTACACGCGCGTGAGGGAGCCCGGTTTCGCGAAGGGGACCTCGCGTTCGGTCTGGCCGCCGCGCAGGGCCGTCGCCAGCTCCTTGCGCTGTTCGTCGCTCATCACGTCGAGGGTCACGTCCACGCGCGTGACGCCCTCGACCCCGGAGACCGCCTCCGTGACGCGCTGCGTGATCGTGTCCCGCATGGGGCAGCCGGAGACCGTCAGGTACACCGTGACCGCGACCGCGCCGTCCGCGCCGATCCCGACCGATTTGACCATCCCCAACTCGGTGATGGGCCGGTGGATCTCGGGGTCGTTCACCGTCGACAGTGCCTCGCGCACCGCGTCTTCCGTAACCATGGTGTCGATGGTACGGCGCTGGGCACGGCCCCAGGTAAGCCTGTCAACGGTCGTCTACGTCACGCCCGCCGGACGGCTCCGGCGGGAATACGCCGGGGGCGCGCGGATGACCGCCCGCGGGGCTGGTCGGACGCGGTGCGGGGTGGCCGTCGGCGTGCCGGCGCTCCTCCAACTCCTTGATCATGTCCTGGAGTTCGGAGCGGATCCAGTCGCGCGTGGCGACCTCGCCGAGCCCGATGCGCAGGGCGGCGATCTCCCGGGTGAGGTACTCGGTGTCGGCGATGGAGCGCTCGTTCTGCTTGCGGTCCTGTTCGAGGTTGACCCGGTCGCGGTCGTCCTGCCGGTTCTGCGCGAGCAGGATCAGCGGGGCGGCGTAGGAGGCTTGGAGGGACAGCATCAGGGTCAGGAAGATGAACGGGTAGTTGTCGAAGCGCAGGGCGCGCGGGGCGAAGATGTTCCACAGCACCCAGGCGATGATGACGATCGTCATCCAGACGATGAACCGCCCGGTGCCCAGGAACCGCGCGATGCGCTCGGACAGCCGTCCGAACGCCTCCGGGTCGTACTCGGGCAGGAGCCGTCGCCGGGGCGCCCGGGGCTGGTCCAGGCGGTTACGGGGGCGGCCGGTGGCCGTGGCGCCCGCCGGGGCGCGCTCCCGCACCGGCTCCCGCGCACCGGCGACCGCACGGGGCTCCCGGGCCGCGTCCCGCTCAGGAGCCATGGCTGGCCGTCCCTTCGGAAACGCCGGGAACGTCGGGAACGTCGGAAACGCCACCGTCGGCCGCCGGCTCCTCCTCCAGGTGGAACTCCGTCTCCCGCCAGTCCTCCGGCAGCATGTGGTCCAGCACGTCGTCCACGGTCACCGCGCCGAGCAGTGAGCCGCTCTCGTCGACCACGGGCGCGGCGACCATGTCGTACGTGGCGAAGAACCCGGCGACCAGCGGCAGGGCCGCGTCCGGGTCCAGGGGGCGCAGGTCGTCGTCGAGGATCGAGCCGACGAGCGTGTACGGCGGGTCGCGCAGCAGCCGCTGGAAGTGGACCGTGCCGAGGTACTTGCCGGTCGGGGTGTCGTCCGGCGGGCGGCACACGTACACCTGGGCGGCGAGCGCGGGGGAGAGGTCGGCGTTGCGCACGCGCGCGAGGGCGTCGGCGACGGTCGCGTCGGGCCGCAGCACGATCGGCTCGGTGGTCATCAGACCGCCCGCGGTGCGCTCCTCGTAGGCCATCAGGCGCCGCATGTCGGCGGCGTCGGCGGGCTCCATGAGGCTCAGCAGCCGCTCCTTGTCCGCCTCCGGGAGGTCGGAGAGGAGGTCGGCGGCGTCGTCCGGGTCCATGGCCTCCAGGACGTCCGCGGCGCGCTCCTCCTTCAGCTTGCCGAGGATCTCGATCTGGTCGTCCTCGGGCAGCTCTTCGAGGACGTCGGCGAGGCGGTCGTCGTCGAGGGCGGCGGCCTCCTCCGCGCGGCGCTTGGCGGGCAGGTGGTGCAGGACGTTGGCGAGGTCGGCGGCCCGCAGCTGCTCGAAGGTGGCGAGCAGGCTCTCGGCGCCCTGGCCGTGCTCCTCCAGGGAGAACCCGGTGACCGCCGACCACTCGACGGTCAGTGTCTCGCCCTTGCCGCGCCTGAAGGCGCCCGCCTTCTTTCCCCTCCGGACGAAAACCCGGTCGACCTCCCACTCCCGGCGTGCCGGCAACTGCTGCACGGACACGTCGAGGACGGTGACCTCCTCGCCGCCGTCGACGAGCGTGACCCGCCGGTCGAGCAGCTCGCCGAGCACGAGCCGCTCGGTGGGCCGCTGCTCGAAACGGCGCACGTTGAGCACGCCGGTGGTGATGACCTGGCCGGACTCGACGCTGGTCACCCGGGTCATGGGCAGGAAGATACGGCGCCGCGTGGACAGTTCGACGACCAGCCCGAGCAGCCGGGGCGGCCGCTTGCCGACGCGCAGCATGACGACGAGGTCGCGGACCCGGCCGACCTGGTCGCCGTTCGGGTCGAAGACGGCGATGCCGGAGAGGTGGGACAGGAAGATCCGGGGGGTACCGGCGGCCATGCGCGAGCCCTCCCTTTGCGCCTGAACCGGCGCCGCTCTCGCGGCGGCTGCCGGTCTTTCGTCGTGGTTTCTCGGCCGATGGTCGCGGCGATCGTCCATATACCGCGAACAGCGGGTGTAAACATGCCCGAATCGCCCTCCGGGGCGGGCTTCAGGCTAGCCCGTCCCGGTCGGGCCCGTCTCGGCGGGTGGAGCGGACGGGCGGCTTCCGGGCGAGGGGGCGAGCGGCGTCCAGAGGGCGGCCGGGCTGCCCCCGGATGGGCGGACGGGCTGCCCCCTGCCGGGCGGACGGGCTGCCCCGGTCACCGCGTCCAGCGGCCGGACGGACCGCTTCCGGTGCGCCCGCGCACCACCGGTACGCTGCCGTACGCCGTCGAGACCCCGAGCGAGAGGCCCCCCACCTGTGACCGCGACTCCCCTGGGCCGCCGCAACGGAAGAAGTCTGCTGACGGGCGCCCTGTGCGCCGGGCTGGTCGTGACGGGAACCGGGGTCCTCGCGGGGTGCGCCGGCGACCCGGACGCGGGCACGAACGGCGTGGGCAAGCTGTCCCCCGACAAGATCCAGAGCCGGACGCGGACGGCGGCGCAGGGGGCGTCCGCGGTGCGGCTGGCGGGGACCGTGGTCAGCAACGGGACGACGTACACGCTGGACATGCGGCTCAAGGACGAGGGCGGGACCGGCTCGGTCACGTCCAGGAGCGGGACCTTCCGGCTGCTGCGGATCGACGACCATCTCTACCTCAAGGCGAACGCGGAGTTCTGGGGGCACCAGGAGACGGACGACGACGGCTCGGTCGACACGGACGCCGCGCACAAGCTGGACGGCAAGTACGTGAAGGTGCCCAGCGGCGACCCGACCTACCGGCGGTTCAGCGGCTTCACCGACAAGGACGTCCTGCTCGACGGCCTGCTCACCCTGCACGGCACCCTCTCCACGGACGGCCACCACGACCGCAACGGCACCCGCACCATCCGCATCACCGGCGACAAGGGCTCCGGCGGCACCCTGGACGTCTCCCTGGAGGGCAGCCCGTACCCCCTGCGCCTGGTCCGCGCCGGCAACGCGGGCACCCTGAGCCTGTCCGCCTGGGGCAAGGACTTCGCCCTGGCGGAGCCGGACAAGGGGGAGACGGTGGACTACGGGCAGCAGCTGCCGACGTCGTAACGCGGCTAGTACTTACTGCGGCTTCTTACTGAGGCTTCGCCATTACTTACTGCGGCTTCTTACTGCGGCGGAACAGCAGCCGCGGCAGCCCCGCGGGGACCGGCTCGCGGGTCGTCGCGGGCGTCGGCAGCGGGCGGGCCGCCAGGGAACCCTCCGGCAGCGGTTCCGTGGCGCCTGTCGGCTCCAGGCGCAGGACCCGGCACTCCCGCGCCCAGCGGTCCGGCATGGCCTCGCCGTCGGGGGCGTTGAGGCGCTTGCCCTTCAGCTCGGTCACCGCGGTCTGCCACTCGGGGGAGCCCGGGGTCAGTTCCGCCACCTTGGCCGGCCAGGCCACGAGCCGGCCGCCCTTGTCCTTGCTGCGGACGGTCACGAGCGCGTCCCCGCCGTCCAGCAGCCCCGGCAGCGGCTGTTCCCCGGGCCCGTCGCCGACGACGTAGGCGGCGCCCTCGATCCACGCGTGCCACAACGCGCGCGTGGGCGCGGACGGCGCGGATCCGGCGCCGCCGTCCGGGCCGTCCAGGGTGGGGACACCGCCCCGCACCCAGATCAGGCCGGACTTCTTCGTGGCCTCCTCGACGAGGGCGCGGTCGAAAAGGTCGGTCGTCACCATGCGGTCACCCTAACCGCCTTGCCGCACAGGGGTTCCCTAGAGCCAGCCGTTGCGCTTCAGCGTGCGGTGGATGCCCAGACACAGCACCACCGTGAGCGACATGATCACCGGGTAGCCGTACTTCCAGTGCGTCTCCGGCATGTACTTGAAGTTCATGCCGTACACCCCGCACACCATCGTCGGTACGGCGATGATCGCGGCCCAGGAGGTGATCTTGCGCATGTCCTCGTTCTGCGCGACGGACGCCTGCGCGAGGTTGGCCTGGAGGATCGAGTTGAGCAACTCGTCGAAGCCGACGACCTGTTCCTGCACGCGCGCGAGGTGGTCGGCCACGTCGCGGAAGTACTTCTGGATGTCCGGGTCGACCAGCCGCATCGGCCGCTCGCTCAGCAGTTCCATCGGCCGCAGCAGGGGCGAGACCGCGCGCTTGAACTCCAGGACCTCGCGCTTGAGCTGGTAGATGCGGCCGGCGTCGGTGCCGCGCGGGGTGCCGTTGCGGCCCGGCGAGAAGACGTCGGTCTCGACCTCGTCGATGTCGTCCTGCATGGCGTCGGCGACCGCGACATAGCCGTCGACGACATGGTCGGCGATCGCGTGCAGCACCGCCGAGGGGCCCTTGGCGAGCAGCTCGGGGTCGTCCTGGAGGCGGTGGCGCAGCGCCCGCAGGGAGCCCTGGCCGCCGTGCCGGACGGTGATGAAGAAGTCCCGCCCGGTGAAGCACATCACCTCGCCGGTCTCGACGACCTCGCTGTTCGCGGTCAGCCGGTCGTGCTCGACGTAGTGGATGGTCTTGAAGACGGTGAACAGGGAGTCGTCGTAGCGCTCCAGCTTGGGCCGCTGGTGGGCCTGGACGGCGTCCTCGACGGCCAGCGGGTGCAGCCCGAACTCCCGGGCGATACCGGCGAATTCGGCCTCGGTCGGCTCGTGCAGGCCGATCCACACGAAGCCGCCGTCGCGGCGCACCTGGCGCATCGCCTCGTGCGGGGTGAGCGGCTTGGGCGTCTTGATACGGGCGCCGTCGCGGTAGATGGCGCAGTCGATCACGGCCGAGAGCGTCATCGGGTCGCGGGTGGTGTCGTAGGCGCCGGTGTCCTTGCGCAGGGCGGCGGGGCGGGACGGGCGCACGGCGGCACGCAGGTCGCGGATCATCGACATGGGCAGGCTCCTTCGCAACGAGCAGCGAAAAGACCGCGGGCGACGGGTGGAACTACCCGGAATGAGGACGTCCTCGGAAGGCGCCTTCCCTTAATTACGGAGAAGGATGTTTGGCACGTCCACAAAGCGGGGAGCACCGCACCGTCGCGGTGGTGAACTTCGCTGCTGACTCAGATCAGACAGAACCGGACTTGGCGGGTCGGTTCAGACAAACGAAACGAAGTGCTCTTCCGGATGGCGCGTAGGACGACGCGGAGCGGAACGACGCGAGCGTGAGAGGTAGGCAGCCAGAGCAGCTACATCAACGGCGGGAAGAGCGGGTGGTACTGCACGGTCGACTTCGATCCATGACGACCCCACCTCCTCCGGCCGGTCCCCCGTAAGGGACGATCCATTCCCCTTCAAGGGGAGTCCCCGTAAGGGGGTTTGCGCGGCGTACGGGACTCGACCGCTACGCTTCTGCGTGCTGTCGTCAGTGCGATCCCGACCACCGGACCGGGTCAGACTAGCAGCCGCCCGAAGTGTCAAGGTGCTGCTTTGCCCCGCACTGACGAGTTCTATGCTCGCCGCATGGCTGATGTTCTTGCCCTCGTCGAGGCCCGTTTGCGCGCCGCGCTGGGCGAACCCGACGCCCGCGCCGCGATCACTTTTCTCGGCACGGACCGCATCGAGGTACTGCGCTTCAGGGACGCCGGTCAGGACGGCGGACTCGTCCGCTACGCCACCCTCGGCATGTCCGCGCACCCCATGGCCGACCCCGCCGAGGTCTTCGCCGACCCGCTCAAGGGCCCCCGCGCCGAGCTGGTCCTGACCGTGCGCGCCGGGCTCGCCGACACCGACAAGGTGCTCCGCCCGCTCGCCGTACTCGCCGCGTCGCCGCAGGTCGAAGGCGTGATCGTGGTCCCCGGCGGCTCCCTCGACACCGGCGGACCGCTGTGGCCCGGCGCCCCGTTCACCTCGGTGCTGGCCGCCGAGCCGGGCGGCCTGGTCGAAGATCTGGACCTCGACGAGCCCCTCGACCCCGTACGGTTCCTGCCGCTCCTGCCCATGACACCGAACGAGGCCGCGTTCAAACGCGTGTACGGCGCCCAGGCCCTCCAGGAACGCTGGCTGACACACGGGACGGACCTGCGGGATCCTTCCCGCAGGTCCGTCCCCCTGGACTGACACCGGCCGGCCGCCCGGCGTGAGCAAGCTCACCAACCCCTGGCCGGAACACGTCAGTTGGCGAACACGGTGACACTGTCCTCGGCCGAGTGCCTCGTCTCCAGCTCCTCCGCGTCGTGCGTGAGGGCTTCTCGGCGTACGACGACGATGCCGGCGCCCACGAGCGCGGTGACCGCGGCGACCGCGAACGGGACGCGGATGTCGCTCCACCCCTCGATCTTCGGCGCGAGGAAGGGCGCGGCGGCCGCGGCGAACCAGCGGACGAAGTTGTAGCCCGCGCTCGCCACCGGGCGCGGCGCGTCCGAGACGCCCAGCGCCAGCTCCGTGTACACGGTGTTGTTGACGCCGATGAACGCGCCCGACAGGACCGTGCACACCACGGCCGCGGTGTGGTCGCCGTAGCCGAGGACGAGGACGTCCGCCGCGAGCAGGGCCAGGGAACCGCCGAGCACCTTCAGGGAGCCGAACCGTGCCTGGAGGCGCGGCGCGACGAGCACCGAGAAGACGGCCAGCAGCACGCCCCAGCAGAAGAAGACCGCGCCCGACCGGTACGGCGTCATGTCCAGCACGAACGGGGTGAAGGCCAGCACGGTGAAGAACGTGTAGTTGTAGAAGAACGCGGAGGCCGCGGCGGAGGCCAGTCCGCCGTGCCCGAGGGCGCGGATCGGGTCGAGCAGCGAGGTCTTGCGGGCGGGCCGCGGCTGCTCCTTCAGCAGCGCGGCGATGCACACGAACCCGACCGCCATCAGCGTGGCCGTACCGAAGAACGGATACCGCCAGCTCATGTTGCCGAGTACCGCGCCGACCAGCGGGCCGCAGGCCATGCCGAGGCCGAGGGCGGACTCGTAGAGCAGGATCGCCGTGGCGCTGCCCCCGGCCGCGGCGCCGACGATGACGGCGAGGGCGGTGGAGACGAACAGCGCGTTGCCCAGGCCCCAGCCCGCGCGGAAGCCGACGAGTTCGGCGACCGAGTTCGAGGTGCCGGACAGGGCCGCGAAGACCACGACCAGCGCGAGACCGGCCAGCAGGGTCTTGCGGCCGCCGATCCGGCTGGAGACGAAGCCGGTGATCAGCATCGCGACCGCGGTGATCAGGAAGTACGAGGTGAAGAGCAGGGAGACCTGGCCGGCGGTGGCGTTCAGGCCGGTGGCGATGGACGGCAGGATCGGGTCGACCAGGCCGATGCCCATGAAGGCGACGACGGACGCGCCCGCCGTGGCCCAGACCGCCTTGGGCTGGCGCAGGAGGCTGCCGGGGCCCGCGTCCGCGCCCGCGTCGAAGGGGTCTGCGGCGTGGGGCGCCGTGGTCGCCGGGGCTGTCGCTCCTGGTTCTCCCGTGCCGGTACTCATGAGTGGGTCCTCACCTTCGTGTTCATCTTCGTCTTTGCCTTCGCCCGGATGGGTGCTGCATGCACATAATAAGTTAGGGTAGCTAATTAATGCAAGCACCATCTAGTTTCCTGGGGCTACCGCCTTCCCCGCCGGTGTGAACCTCGGCGGCCGGACGGGTGATCGTCCTTGACGCCGTGCGGCACGGGGAGGACCGTGGGCCCCATGAGGGGCGAACCCAGTTGCCCGAAGTGTGGTGGCCGGGTCAGGGCTCCCGGACTCTTCTCCGACTCCTGGCAGTGCGATGTCCACGGGACGGTGCATCCGCTGCAGCCCGTGATCCCGCCCAGCGTCGAGGCCCTCAACGTCGTGGTGCACCGCACCCAGGTCCCCGTGTGGATGCCCTGGCCGCTGCCGGTCGGCTGGCTGTTCACGGGCGTGGCCTACGCCGGTGACGACCGCAGCGGCGGCCGTGCGACCGCCGTGGCCTGCACCGGGCCCGGACCGCTCGGCGGCATGGGCGAGCTGATCCTGGTCGCCGAGGAACTCGGTGTCGGCCTCGGCGCGCGCTACGCGGGCGTGGACGGCCTCGACCCCGGCTCGTACATCGACGTCGGCAAACCGCCCCAGGCCAAGGTGCTGGCCGCGGGCCGCCCGACGCCGCTGTGGCACGTGTCGGCGACCCCCGACGACCGCGCGGTCTTCGCCGGTGAGGCGCTGGGGCTGTGGGTGTGGGCGGTCGTGTGGCCCGAGCAGTCGGGGCTGCTGATGTACGACGAACTGGTGCTGACGGATCTGCGGGACGCGGGCGCGGAGGTCGATCTGCTGCCTTGCGGGGCGTTGTCGCCGCGGTTGCTGGGGCCGTGAGGGGCGGCAGGGCTTCGGGGGTGCCGCGGCTGGTGCCTGGGCCGGTGCCGGTGCTGGTGCGACAAGCGCACAAGCGCGCCCGTTAAGGTTGGGACCTTCCTTCCGTCCCGTCGCCGCTGGGAGCCCGAGTTGCGCATCGACCTGCACGCCCACTCCACGGCCTCCGACGGCACGGACACCCCGGCCGAGCTGGTGCGCAACGCCGCCGCGGCCGGTCTGGACGTCGTCGCGCTGACCGACCACGACACCACCCGGGGGTATGCGGAGGCGATCACGGCGCTGCCCGCGGGGCTGACCCTCGTCCCCGGTGCCGAACTCTCCTGCCGGATCGACGGCGTCAGCATGCACATGCTGGCCTACCTCTTCGACCCCGAGGAGCCCGCCCTGCTCGCCGAGCGCGAACTGGTGCGCGACGACCGGGTGCCGCGGGCGCGGGGCATGGTCGCCAAGCTCCAGGAGCTGGGCGTGCCCGTCACCTGGGAGCAGATCGCGCGGATCGCGGGCGACGGTTCGGTCGGCCGCCCGCACGTCGCGACCGCGCTCGTCGAACTCGGCGTCGTACCGACCGTCAGTGACGCCTTCACGGAGGAGTGGCTGGCCGACGGCGGCCGGGCCTTCGTGGAGAAGCACGAGACGGACCCGTTCGAGGCGGTCCGGCTGGTCAAGGCCGCGGGCGGGGTGACCGTGTTCGCCCACCCCGCCGCCGCCAAGCGCGGCCGTACGGTGCCGGAGTCCGCAATCGCGGAGCTGGCCGCGGCCGGGCTCGACGGCATCGAGGCCGACCACATGGACCACGACCCGGACGTCCGCACGCACCTGCGCGGCCTGGCCAAGGAACTGGGCCTGCTGGCCACGGGCTCCTCCGACTACCACGGCAGCCGCAAGACGTGCGTGCTCGGCGAGTACGTGACGGACCCCGAGGTCTACGGGGAACTGGCGCGACGGGCGACCGGGGCGGCCCCGGTGCGGGGGACCGGCGGCGCCTGAGCCGTACCCGGTTCGCGACTGGTCGGCTTTCCGGGTTGTCGGCGTTGCCGGCGTTTACGAGCAGAGCCCCCGCACCGACCGGTAGGTCGCGTGCGGGGGCTCTGAAGTGTGGGTCGAACCCGGGGCTATGAGGCCGGGCTCTCGGCCGGTCGGATCCACAGGCGCTGCCCGATGGCGGCGGCCTGCTGCACGATCTGGTTGACGGAGGCGGCATCCACGACGGTGCTGTCCACGGGGGTTCCGTCGACGTCGTCGAGTCGCATGATTTCGAAGCGCATGGGCTTCTCCCTTCGTCTGGTCGTCCTCCTGATGAGAACTACTGGTGTGCGGCGCGTGTGCCGCGCGTGTGTGGCGCGTGAGGCGGCGGTGCCCCCCCCCGTTCCCTTCGTAGTCAACGGGTTGCCTGTTACAAACATTCCCTACGCTAAGGAAAATTTTCGAGTCGCTAACTACTAGTCGGTAGAGCGAGATTGAGTCAAAGAGGGGAGGGGATGAACCAACCGTAAGCGGTCCGAAACCAACCGTGTTTACGGTGAACCGATTGGGACCGGTTGTGTTCGCAGCGTGACCGCCGGGACAATGCCTGCATATGAACGACGACCTGGCGGCGCTTGGCGACCGCATCGACCATACGAACGAGCTGTTGCAACGCATGCTCGCCGAGGTGGCCAAGACGCCCTCGACCCATGCGATCTTTGTGGACGCCGGCTATCTGTACGCGGCGGCCGGGCGGCTCGTCGCCGGGACCGAGGACCGCCGGGCGTTCGACCTCGATGCGGAAGGGCTGATCGACGCCCTCATCGACACCGCGCGCACGATCTTCGCCGACAGCAGGCTGCTGCGGGTCTACTGGTACGACGGCGCGCGCCGCCGCATCCACACGGCGGAGCAGCAGTCGATCGCCGAACTCCCGGACGTCAAGGTGCGGTTGGGCAACCTGAACGCCAACAACCAGCAGAAGGGCGTCGATTCACTGATCCGTACGGATCTGGAGTCGCTGGCCCGGCACCGCGCGATCAGCGACGCGGCACTGCTCGGCGGCGACGAGGACCTGGTCTCGGCGGTCGAGGCGGCGCAGGGGTACGGGGCGCGGGTGCACCTGTGGGGGATCGAGGCGCCGGAGGGCCGCAACCAGGCCGAGCCGCTGCTGTGGGAGGTCGACAGCCAGCGGACGTTCGAACTCGACTTCTTCAAGCCGTACGTCTCACGGCGCACCGCGGCGACGTACGAGGCGTCGCCCGCCGCGCGGCCCGGGCGCGAGGACGTGCGCTTCGTCGGGGCGCAGATCGCGGCGAAGTGGCTGGTGGAGCGCGGGCGGGACGCGCTGCTGGAGCTGTTGCCGGGGCATCCGTACCTGCCGGGGTCGGTGGATCAGGACCTGTTGGTGGAGGCGGAGGGGCTGTTGCAGTACTCGTTGCGGGGGCAGGCGGATCTGCGGCGGGCGTTGCGGGACGGGTTCTGGGAGCACCTGCAGGGGCAGTACTGAGCTGGTCGGTACTACGCGGTTCGGTACTTTGTTGCTCGGTGTTACTCGGTGCCGTTCCAGAAGTCCGCCAACGCCCGTGCCGTTTCCCGGGGTTGGTCTGTGTTGGGGGAGTGCTCCGCACCTTGTACGACCGTGCGGTGGGCCTTGAGGCGGGTGGCCATGTCGTCCAGGAGGGGGATCGGCCAGGTGTCGTCCCGTTCGCCGGAGAGGACGTGGACGGGGAGCGCGAGGGCCGCGAGTTCGTCGACGCGGTCCGGTTCGGTGCACAACTGGCGTCCCGTTGCGAGGAGTTGGGCCGGGCTGTTGGCGAGCCAGCGGCGTCGTAGATCCTCGGTGTCGTCGAGGCCCTCGTCGAGTTGGCCGGCGCCCGATCCCTGCGGGTCGCCCATGGCCTGGATGGCCTCCCACACCTCGGTCGGGGTGAGTACGGCGAGGGCGTCGCGGAGCAGCTTCACGCGCTCCTGCTGGGAGGCGGAGATCTGGGCCGGCCCCGAGGACATCAGGGTGAGCGAGACGAAGGGCTCCGGGTCGAGGAGCACCGCCGCGCGGGAGATCTGACCGCCGAGCGAGTGCCCGAGGAGGTGGACGGGGCCGTCGTCGAGCGCTCGTGCCTGCGCCAGCACGTCCTGCGCCAACTCGGCCTGGGCATACGCCGTTTCGTCGTCCCGTGCCCCCGGCGACTCGAACTGCCCGCGCCCGTCGACGGCCACCGTGCGGTACCCGGCCGCGGCGAGCGGCTCGTGCAGCGCCGTGAAGTCCTCTTTGCTCCCGGTGTACCCCGGCACCAGCAGCGCGGTCCCCCGCACGGCGGTACCGGCGTCGACGACGGCGAACTCGCCCCGCGCGGTCCGCAACCGGTAGGCACGGGCGCCGGGGGGCGGGGTGAAGGAGGACGGACGGCTCATGTGTGCGAGGTTACCGGGCGGTTTGGGGCGAGGGGTTGGCGGGTTGGGGGGTTGCCGGGGTGTTCTTGTGGCTGTGACCTCGGGGTCTTGCGGTCGTGGCCTCGGGGGCCAGGTGGCTTGTGGCCTAGGGGTTTCGTGCGGTCGTGGTCTAAGGGTTCCGGCCGTCGCCCAGGGGCTCCTGTGGCGTGCCCGGGAACGCGGTCGGCCCGTCCCCACCGTGGTGGGGACGGGCCGAGCTGTACTTACTGCTGCTTACCGCGTTGCTCAGCTCTCGGCGGGCTCCGCTGCCGCCACTGCCTTACGGGTGCGGCGGCGCGGCTTGGCCTCCGGCTCCTGGGCGGTCTGCTCCGGGATCACGGGGGTTTCGGCCGGGGCCGTCGCCGTCGTCTTGCGGGTGCGGCGGCGGGGCTTGGGCTCGGCCTCGGCCGCCGTCTCCACGGTGGCTTCGGGCTTCGGTGCCGCGGTCTTGCGGGTCGTGCGGCGGGCGGGCTTCGCCTCGGCCGTGTCCAGCGCGGCTTCGGCGGTGGCTTCGGCTTCGGCCTTGGGGGCCGCCGCCTTGCGGGTGGTGCGTCGCTTCGGCGCCGCCTCGGCCGCCTCCACCGGGGCTGCCGCCTCGGCCGGGGCCGCTGCCGCCGTCTTCCGCGTGGTGCGGCGCTTCGGCTTGGCCTCGACCGCCTCGGCGGTGTCCAGCGCGGCCTCGGCTGCGGGTGCGGTGGTGGCTTCGGCGGTTGCTGCGGTGGTGGCTTCGGCCTTCGGAGCCGCCGTCTTGCGGGTGCGCCGCGCCACGGGCTTGGCCTCCACGGCCTCGACCACGGCCTCCGCGACCTCGGCTTCGACCTTGGGAGCGGCGGCCTTGCGGGTCGGCGTGCGGCGCTTCGGCTTCGCCTCGACCGCCTCGGCCGTGTCGACGACCGCCTCGGCCTCGACCGGAGCCGCAGCCGCCACCTTGCGCGTCCGCCGCCTCGGCTTGACCTCGGGCTCGGCCTCGACGACCGGCGCCTCCGGAGTCGTCACGGCGGCAGTGGGCGTAGCCGTAGCGGCGTCCGTCGCCGGAACGACCGGTTCCGTGGGCACCGTCTCCGTGGACACCGTCTCCGTCACCGGAGCCGTCTCCGCCGTCTTCCGGGTCCGGCGGCGCCTCGGCTTGGCCGGGGTCTCGACGGCTGCCGCGGCCTCCGTGCCCTCCGCCGTGTCGACGGCGGTCTCCGCGGTCGCCGGGGCGGGCGCGGTCGCGACCTGGGCGACCGGGGCGTCCGAACCCGAACGGGTCCGGCGGCGCCGGCGCGGGGTGCGCGGCTCCGTCGTCGCCGTGTTCTCCGCGGTGGCCACGGCCTCCTCGGCGGCGGGAGCCGTGCTCGTACCGGTGGTCGTCGCGTCCAGGGGCGTGCCGTTGCGCGTACGACGGCGGCGGCGTGGGGTGCGGGCCGGGCGTTCCCGCTCGGTGACCTGGGGCGCGGCCTGCGGGGCGCCACCGGAACGACGGCGCGCGTTGCGACCGCCACCCGGCTCGCCCAGGTCCTCCAGCTCCTCGGCGGCGAGGCCCGCGCGGGTGCGCTCCGAACGCGGCAGCACACCCTTCGTGCCCGCCGGGATGCCGAGGTCGCTGAAGAAGTGCGGGGACGTGGAGTACGTCTCCACCGGGTCGGGGAAGCCCAGCTCCAGTGCCTTGTTGATCAGCTGCCAGCGCGGGATGTCGTCCCAGTCGACGAAGGTGATCGCCGTACCCGACGCGCCCGCCCGGGCCGTACGGCCGACGCGGTGCAGGTAGGTCTTCTCGTCCTCGGGGGACTGGTAGTTGATGACGTGCGTCACGCCCTCGACGTCGATGCCGCGCGCGGCCACGTCGGTGCAGACGAGGACGTCCACCTTGCCGTTGCGGAACGCGCGCAGGGCCTGCTCGCGGGCGCCCTGGCCGAGGTCGCCGTGGACCGCGCCGGAGGCGAAGCCACGGGTCTGCAACTGCTCGGCGATGTCCGCCGCCGTCCGCTTCGTACGGCAGAAGACCATCGCGAGCTTGCGGCCTTCGGACTGGAGGATGCGCGCGATCATCTCCGGCTTGTCCATGGAGTGCGCGCGGTAGACGAACTGCTTGATGTTCGCGACGGTCGCGCCCTCGTCGTCCGGCGCGGTGGCGCGGATGTGCGTGGGCTGCGACATGTAGCGGCGCGCGAGGCCGATGACCGCGCCCGGCATGGTCGCCGAGAACAGCATGGTCTGGCGGCGGGCCGGAAGCATGCCGATGATCTTCTCGACATCGGGCAGGAAGCCCAGGTCGAGCATCTCGTCGGCCTCGTCCAGGACGAGCGACTTGATGTGCTTCAGGTTGAGCTTCTTCTGGCCCGCGAGGTCCAGGAGCCGCCCCGGGGTGCCGACGACCACGTCGACGCCCTTCTTCAGGGCCTCTACCTGGGGCTCGTACGCGCGGCCGCCGTAGATCGCGAGAACGCGTACGTTGCGGACCTTGCCGGCGGTCAGCAGGTCGTTGGTGACCTGCGTGCACAGCTCGCGCGTGGGGACCACGACGAGCGCCTGCGGGGCCTCGGTGAGGGCCTCGGGCTCGGCGCGGCCGGCCTCGACGTCGGCGGGTACAGTGACGCGCTCAAGCAGGGGAAGGCCGAAGCCCAGCGTCTTGCCGGTGCCGGTCTTGGCCTGGCCGATGACGTCGGTGCCCGAGAGGGCGACGGGGAGCGTCATCTCCTGGATGGGGAAGGGCGTGACGATGCCGACGGCTTCAAGAGCCTCGGCCGTCTCGGAAAGGATCCCGAGTTCGCGAAAGGTCGTAGTCAGGGTGCTGCCTCTTCTGTGTGCGCGGTGCGAGGCGAGCGCGGGGGTCGTGACCGTGCCGGACTGCGTCGGCCTGCATGGGGGACGGGCTGTGGCACGGGACCACGCCGACGCTCCAGCGCTCGTACCGCTGAGGGTCCCTCCGGATGTCGTACGCACACTGCCGTACGGACGAAGAGGGCTGTCGGGTCGGAGCCGATCGGGCCACCGACCGGGCATCCTCATTCGTGCGGCCCGTCGAATACTCGCCGGGCGCATTACCACCATACCCCGGAATCACGCACATGCGACGGCCGATTCGGTCACGTTGCCGTCGTCACGCTGATTGACCAGGGACAACCAAGGGACTTCCGCCCCGCGGCGGGCGGACTATTGTGCGCTTCATGACCACGCCTGACAACGCTCCAGACGCCCCCCACCTCGCCGACGCCGCCGTCGACGCCGATGCTGTCGATGCCGTTGACGAGTCCGCCGGTCACACGGGGGTCGCCGCCCAGGACTGGGCGAGGGCATCCGTCGACCCCCAGTACCGTGCCGCGGTCGTCGACCTGCTCGGGGCGCTCGCGTACGGCGAGCTGGCGGCGTTCGAGCGGCTCGCGGAGGACGCGAAGCTCGCGCCGACGCTCACCGACAAGGCGGCGCTCGCGAAGATGGCGTCGGCCGAGTTCCACCACTTCGAGCGGTTGCGGGACCGGCTCACCGAGGTCGGCGCCGAGCCGAACGCCGCGATGGAGCCCTTCGTGGCCGCCCTGGACGGCTTCCACCGGCAGACGGCGCCCTCGGACTGGCTGGAGGGCCTCGTCAAGGCGTACGTCGGCGACTCGATCGCCAGTGACTTCTACCGCGAGGTCGCCGCCCGGCTGGACGCGGACACCCGCTCCCTGGTGCTCGCCGTCCTGGACGACACCGGGCACGCGAGCTTCGCCGTGGAGAAGGTGCGCGCGGCGATCGACGCGGAGCCGCGCGTGGGCGGGCGGCTCGCGCTGTGGGCGCGGCGGCTGATGGGCGAGGCGCTGTCGCAGTCGCAGCGGGTGGTCGCGGAGCGGGACGCGCTGTCGACGATGCTGGTGGGCGGGCTCGCGGACGGGTTCGATCTGGCCGAGGTGGGGCGGATGTTCTCGCGGATCACCGAGGCGCACACCAAGCGGATGGCTGCGTTGGGGTTGGCGGCTTAGGCGTTTGCGCGGGGGCGCCTTTACTGGGGCGCCCCGTTGGTGTGGCGCGAGCGGCGCTGTCGGGCGGGGCGGGTGTGCCGGGTGCCTCGGGTGCGCCGGGTGCGTGGGGTGTTACGCCGTCGCCGAGCGGCGGCGAAAGTGTTCCTCCGGGCGCAGGAGCAGCGAGACCGAGGCCGCGGCGACGGCCACCGCGCCGACCAGGGTCGCCAGGAAGTGCCCGGGGCCGAGCGCGCTGTGGGTGAGGAACGCGCCGAAGAGCGCGCCGGCGACCCCCGTGGGCAGTACGAGACTGCGGGCGGGCAGGCGATGCGAGAGCCGGTACGCCGCCGCCCAGGCAAGGGCGAAACCGAGCATCGCGGAGCCGAGCGCTTCCAAGAACATGGTGGGGGTCCCTCCCGCACGGCCGGGGCAAATCGGTCGGAGTGGATCTACCCCGGGTGCGCCGGGCGCAATCCCCCTCTGTGGGGGAGATGTGTCCCAACTGTGGAGTCGCCGTACGGGCGTTTGGCCTGTCCGGCGCGGGCGGCTCGTGGTTGATGCGGGGGCCGGGGGCCGTCGTACGCGAAAGGCCCGGTGACAGTCGGTCGGACTGTCACCGGGCCCCGCTGCCCGTACGGGTGGTGGCTACAGCGCGCTGAAGCCCACCTTGCGCGCGGTCGGCTCGCCCAGCTCCACGTATGCGAGGCGGTCGGCCGGGACCAGGACCTTGCGGCCGTGGTCGTCCACCAGGCTCAGCAGCTGCGACTTGCCGGCCAGCGCCTCGGACACCGCGCGCTCGACCTCGTCCGCCGTCTGACCGCTCTCCAGAACGATCTCGCGCGGCGCGTGCTGCACGCCGATCTTGACCTCCACGGCTATGTCCCTCCGACGGTCATGGGTGCGCGGCCGTCCGCGCTGTACGCAGCACACATTAGCCCGGTGAGGGGAGGTACACGCTCCGCACGAGAACGCCAGGAGCGAACAGCGGATGGGAACAAGGGTGGGGGTGGGGGTG
>LJCV01000111.1 GCA_001298575.1 Actinobacteria bacterium OK074 | reverse complement strand
CGCGCGTGCGTTGCCCCGGTCGGCGGAGTTGGTGGTGGCGGTGTTGGCCGTCCTGAAGGCGGGTGCGGCGTATCTGCCGTTGGACCCCGACTATCCGGCGGCGCGGCGGGCGTTCATGGTCGAGGACGCGCGGCCGGTGTTCGTGTTGGACGACATCGCCGATGTCGACCCGGGTCCCGGGTACCCGGAGAGCAACCCGTCGGTGGCTGTACGGTCTGAGCATCCGGCGTACGTGATCTACACGTCGGGTTCGACGGGGCGGCCGAAGGGTGTGGTGGTGCCGCACGCCAACGTCGTGCGGTTGTTCTCCGCGACACAGGAACGGTTCGGCTTCGGTGCCGACGACGTGTGGACGTTGTTCCACTCGTACGCCTTCGACTTCTCGGTATGGGAGTTGTGGGGTCCCCTCCTGCACGGCGGGCGGTTGGTGGTCGTGCCGTTCGAAGTGTCGCGGTCGCCCGAGAAGTTCCTGGAGCTGCTCGCCGAGCAGCGGGTGACCGTGCTGAGCCAAACGCCGTCCGCCTTCTACCAGTTGATGCAGGCAGACGCCGAACGTCCCGGTGCGGAGCTGGCGTTGCGGTGGGTCGTGTTCGGTGGGGAAGCGCTCGAACCCGCCCGGCTCGTGGACTGGTTCGAGCGGCACGCGGACGACGCTCCGGTGCTGGTGAACATGTACGGCATCACCGAGACCACCGTCCACGTCACCCACACCGAACTCACCCGTGACAGCGCGGTCGTCGGCGCTGGCAGTGACATCGGCACCGCGATTCCCGACCTGCGCTGCTACGTCCTGGACGACCGGCTGTGCCTGGTGCCGCCCGGTGTCGCGGGGGAGTTGTACGTGGCCGGGGCCGGGCTCGCGCGCGGTTATCTGAACCGGGCGGACCTCACCGCGTCCCGTTTCGTGGCCGACCCGTACGGGCCGCCCGGCACCCGCATGTACCGCTCCGGCGACGTCGTGCGCCACAACTCCCGGGGCGGTCTGGAGTTCGTCGGCCGGTCCGACGAGCAGGTCAAGGTGCGTGGTTTCCGTATCGAGTTGGGGGAGATCGAGGCCGTCCTCGCGGCTCATCCCGAGGTTGCCCAGGTCGCCGTGCTCGCCCGGCAGGACCGCGCCGACGACACCCGACTCGTCGCCTACGTCGTCCCGGCGCAGGGCTGTGTCGCGCACTCCGCGACGCTGCGGGAGCACGTGCGCGAGCAGCTGCCGGAGTACATGGTCCCGGCCGTGTTCGTCGCGCTCGACGCGCTCCCGCTGACCGTCAACGGAAAGCTGGACCGCCGGGCCCTGCCCGAGCCGCAACTCGGCACGCTGGGGGCGGGCCGGGCGCCGCGCACCCCGCAGGAGCAGATCCTGTGCGAGCTGTTCGCGGAGATCCTCGGCGTCGCCGAGGCGGGCGTGGACGACAGCTTCTTCGACCTGGGCGGGCACTCCCTGCTCGCCACCCGCCTCGTCGCGCGCGTCCGCGCCACCCTCGGCGTCGAGTTGGAACTGCGCGCCCTGTTCGAGGCGCCGCCCCCCGCCGGTCTCGCCGCGAGCCTCGCGGGCGCGGGCCGGGCCCGGCTTCCCCTTACCGCTGAGGCAGAGCGGCCGGAGCTGATTCCGCTGTCGTTCGCGCAGCGGCGCCTGTGGTTCCTGCACCAGCTCGAAGGCGCGAGCAGCAACTACAACATCCCGCTGGCCTGGCGCCTCACCGGTCCGCTGAACCGGCCCGCCCTGGAACAGGCGCTGGCCGATGTCCTGGCCCGGCACGAGAGCCTGCGCACGGTCTTCCCCCAGCTCGACGGCGTCCCCCACCAGCACGTCCGCAGCCCTGCGGAGGCCCCGCTACGGCCGCGCGTCCGTGACGTCACGGAGGCGGAACTGGACACCGTCCTCGCCGAGGCCCTCCGGTACCCCTTCGACCTGGCCGTCGAACTGCCGCTGCACGCCGAGCTGTTCGAGCTGGGCCCCGACGAACACGTCCTGCTGCTCGTCATCCACCACATCGCGGGCGACGGCTGGTCCCTCGGTCCGCTGGCCCGCAATCTGGCCGACGCCTACACGGCCCGCTGCCGGGGGGAGGAGCCCCGGTGGGCGCCGCTGCCGGTACAGTACGCCGACTACACGCTCTGGCAGCACCGGCTGCTCGGTGACGCCGCCGACCCGGACAGCCTGTTCGCCCGCCAGGCCACGTACTGGACGCGCGCCCTGGCCGGGCTGTCCGAACAGCTCCAACTGCCCACCGACCGGCCCCGCCCGGCGGTCGCCTCCCACCACGGCGGCTTCGTCAGGGTCGTACTGGACTCCGAACTCCACCACGCCCTGCGGGAGTTGGCCCGCACCCACGGCACCAGTCTGTTCATGGTGCTCCAGGCTGGACTGGCCGGTCTGCTGAACAAGCTGGGTGCCGGGGACGACATCCCCGTCGGCAGCCTCATCGCCGGCCGTACCGACCAGGCCCTCGACGATCTGATCGGGTACTTCGTCAACACCCTTGTCTTCCGCACCGATACCAGCGGCGACCCCACCTTCGTCGAACTGCTGGACCGGGTGCGCGATGTGTCCCTGGGCGCGTACGCCCACCAGGACCTGCCCTTCGAGTACCTCGTCGAGGCGCTCAACCCGGCGCGCTCGCTCGCGCACCACCCGCTCTTCCAGATCATGCTCGTGCTCCAGAACGCGCCCCGGGCCGACTTCGCCCCGGCCGGCCTGCACACCAGCGGCGTCCAACTGACCACGACCACCTCCAAGTTGGACCTGATCTTCTCCATGTCCGAACGCCACGGGGACGACGGGACCCCCCTCGGCATCGACGGCTTCGTCGAGTACGCCACCGATCTGTTCGATGGGGGGTCGGTTGAGGTGTTGGTGGAGCGGTGGGTGCGGTTGTTGCGGGGGGTGGTGGCTGATCCGGGGCGGTCGTTGAGTGGGGTGGAGGTGTTGTCGGGGGCGGAGCGTGCGGTGTTGTTGCCCGCGCTCGCGTCTGATGCGCTGGTGCTTCCGGTGGTGTGTCTTCCGGAGGTGTTCGAGGCGCGGGTGGGGGAGTGCCCGGGTGCGGTGGCGGTGGTGTCGGGTGATGTGGCGTTGTCCTACGGGGAGTTGAACGCGCGGGCGAACCGTCTGGCCCACGCGCTGATCGAGCGCGGAGTCGGACCGGAGAGCATCGTGGCGCTCGCCCTCCCTCGGTCGGCGGAGTTGGTGGTGGCGGTGTTGGCCGTCCTGAAGGCGGGTGCGGCGTATCTGCCGTTGGACCCCGACTATCCGGCGGCGCGGCGGGCGTTCATGGTGGAGGATGCGCGGCCGGTCCTTGTGCTCGACGACATCGGTGATGTGGACCCCGGTCCCGGGTACCCGGAGAGCAACCCGTCGGTGGCCGTGCGGCCGGAGCATCCGGCGTACGTGATCTACACCTCGGGTTCGACGGGACGGCCGAAGGGCGTGGTGGTGCCGCACGCCAACGTCGTGCGGCTGTTCTCCGCGACACAGGAACGGTTCGGCTTCGGTGCCGACGACGTGTGGACGCTGTTCCACTCCTACGCCTTCGACTTCTCGGTATGGGAGTTGTGGGGTCCGCTGCTGCACGGCGGACGTCTCGTGGTCGTGCCGTTCGAGGTGTCGCGGTCGCCCGAGAAGTTCCTTGAACTGCTCGCCGAGCAGCGGGTGACCATGTTGAGTCAAACCCCGTCCGCCTTCTACCAGTTGATGCAGGCGGAAGCGCAAGTCCCGGACGTCGAGCTGGCGTTGCGCTGGGTCGTGTTCGGCGGGGAAGCCCTCGAACCCGCCCGGCTCGTGGACTGGTACGCGCGGCACGCGGACGACTCTCCGGTGCTGGTGAACATGTACGGCATCACCGAGACCACCGTCCACGTCACCCACACCACCCTGGACGCCCGCTCGGCGCGACAACCGTCCGGCGTGATCGGTGTGGGCCTCCCGGACCTGCGGACGTATGTGCTCGACCGGTGGCTGCGCCCGGTCCCGCCCGGTGTCGCGGGGGAGTTGTACGTGGCCGGGGCCGGGCTCGCGCGCGGTTATCTGAACCGGCCGGATCTCACCGCGGAACGTTTTGTGGCAGACCCCTACGGGGCGCCCGGCACCCGCATGTACCGCTCCGGCGACCTTGCCCGGATGCGGGCCGACGGCACCCTGGAGTACGCGGGCCGCTCCGACGACCAGGTCAAGGTGCGTGGTTTCCGTATCGAGTTGGGCGAGATCGAGGCCGTCCTCGCCGCCCGTCCCGAGGTCGCCCAGGTCGCCGTGCTCGCGCGGCAGGACCGTACCGACGACACCCGCCTCGTCGCCTACGTCGTCCCCACCGGCGTCGACGACACGACCGGCGTGGATCCGGAGGCGCTGCGGGCGTACGTGCGGGACCGGCTTCCCGATCACATGGTTCCGGCGGCGTTCGTCTCGGTCGCTGCGCTGCCGCTGACCGCCAACGGCAAGCTGGACCGGGCCGCCCTGCCGGAGCCGGAGTTCGCTCCGGTGGCCGTCGGGCGGGCGCCGCGTACTCCCGGGGAGCAGGTGCTGGCCGAGCTGTTCGGCGAGGTGCTGGGCGTGGGGCGGGTCGGGATCGACGACGACTTCTTCGGGCTGGGCGGGCACTCGCTGCTCGCCACCCGGCTGGTCGCCCGGGTCCGCGCCGCGCTCGGGGTCGAACTCGACCTGCGTGCCCTGTTCGAGACGCCCACCATCGCGGGGCTGGCCGAGGGGCTGGCGGCGGCGGGCGAGGCGCGGCCCGCGCTGGTGCCGGCCGCCCGGTCCGGGCGGCTGCCGCTGTCGTCCGCGCAGCAACGCCTGTGGTTCCTGCACCAGTTGGACGGGACGAGCGCCGCCTACCACATCCCGCTCGCCTGGAACCTCACCGGACCGGTCGACCCCGAGGCGCTCGCGCGGGCCCTCGGCGACCTCGTGGCCCGGCACGAGAGCCTGCGTACCGTCTACCCACAGACCGACGGAGTGCCCTGCCAGGTCGTCCTGGACGCGGACGCCGAACGGGCCCGCCCGGGGCTGCCCGTCACCGAGACCGACGAGGCCGGGCTGAGCGCGCTGGTCGACCGCGCCGTGGGGCGGCCCTTCGACCTGGCCGCCGAACCCCCGCTGCGCGCCGAGCTGTTCAGCACCGCGCCCGACCGGCACGTCCTGCTGGTCGTCGTGCACCACATCGCGGGCGACGGCTGGTCCCTGGGCCCCCTCTCCCGCGACCTGGCGACCGCGTACGCGGCCCGCCGCCGGGGCGAGGCGCCCGGGTGGACGCCGCTGCCGGTGCAGTACGCCGACTACGCGCTCTGGCAGCGGCAGTTGCTCGGTGACGCCACCGATCCGGACAGCCTGGCGGCCCGGCAGAGCGCGTACTGGACCCAGGCCCTGGCCGGGCTGCCCGAGCAGATCCAGCTGCCCGCCGACCGGCCCTGCCCGGCGGTGCCGTCCTTCGACGGCCGCCGGTTCCCCGTGGAACTGGACGCGGACCTGCACGCCGGGCTGCTCGACCTCGCGCGCAAGCGGGGCGTGAGCCTGTTCATGGTGCTCCAGGCCGCTCTCGCCGCGCTGCTGAACAAGCTGGGCGCCGGGGACGACATCCCCGTCGGCAGCCTCATCGCCGGGCGCACCGACCAGGCCCTCGACGACCTCGTGGGCTTCTTCGTCAACACGCTGGTGCTGCGCACCGACACCTCCGGGGATCCGAGTTTCGCCGAACTCCTGGGCCGGGTACGGGAGTCGGCGCTGGCCGCCTACGCCCACCAGGAACTGCCGTTCGAGCACCTGGTGGAGGCGCTCAACCCGGCCCGGTCCATGGCCCGCCAGCCGCTGTTCCAAGTGCTCCTCGCCCTCCAGAACGTGCCCGGCGGCACCTTCGAACTTCCGGACGTACACGCCGAGATCAGGCCCGTGCACGCGTCCACCGCCATGTTCGACCTCTCCTTCCACCTCCTCGAACGCGGCACCGGGCAGCCGGCCGGTGTGCACGGCCACATCGAGTACGCCACCGACCTCTTCGACGACACCACCGTGGCCCGGCTCTTCGCCCGCTGGGTACGACTGCTCCAGGACGCGGTGACCGACTCGGACCGGCCGCTCAGCCGCTACGACGTCCTCCTCGACGACGAGCACCGCGCCGGTGGTGACGAAGACATGTCCGCCGGTGACGGCGAGGACAACTCCCTGTCCCTGCCGGAGCTGTTCGAGGCCCGCGTCCGGTTGACCCCGGACCTCCCCGCCGTGGTCTTCGAGGACACCGTCCTCACCTACGCCGACCTGAACGCCCGCGCCAACCGGCTCGCCCACGCGCTGATCGCCCGCGGCGTCGGACCGGAGGACGTGGTGGCCCTCGCGCTGCCCCGCTCGGCGGAGGCGGTCGTCGTCGTCCTCGCCGTCCTGAAGGCCGGTGCCGCCTACCTGCCCGTCGACCCCGGCTATCCGGCGGCGCGGCGCGCGTTCATGCTGGACGACGCCCGCCCCGCCCTGGTCCTGACCGACCCCGCCGACGTCGACCCCGGCCCCGGGCACCCGGACACCGACCCCACCGACGCGGACCGCACCACCCCGCTCGCCGGGAACCACCCGGCCTACGTCATCTACACCTCCGGCTCGACCGGGCGCCCCAAGGCCGTCGTCATGCCCGCGGTCGCGCTGGCGAACCTGCTGCACTGGCACCACCGTGCTGTCGGCGGCGGCCCCGGCACCCGCACCGCGCAGTTCACCGCCGCCGGCTTCGACGTCTCCGTGCAGGAGACCCTCTCCGCGCTGCTCTTCGGCAAGACCCTCGTCGTCCCGACCGACGAACAGCGGCGCAGCGCCGAGGAGTTCACCGCGTGGCTGGAACGCCACCGGGTCGAGGAACTGTTCGCGCCGACCCTGGTCCTGGAGGCGGTCGCGGAGGCGGCCGAGGAGCACCACCGCGACCTGCCCGACCTGCGCGTGATCGCCCAGGCGGGCGAGGCGATGCGGCTCGGCGACGCGCTGAGCCGGTTCCGGTCCCGGCGGCCCGGGCTGCGGCTGTACAACCACTACGGCCCGGCCGAGACCCACGTGGTGACGGCGTACGCGCTGCCCGCCGCGCCCGCCGACTGCCCGCTGCCGGTGCCCATCGGCCGCCCCGTCGACCACACCCGCGCCTACGTGCTCGACGCGTTCCTGCGCCCGGTGCCGCCCGGCGTGCCCGGCGAGCTGTACCTGGCCGGGCGCTGCCTGGCCCGCGGCTACCTGAACCGGCCCGCCCCCACCACGGAACGCTTCGTGGCCGACCCCTACGGGCCGCCCGGTACCCGCATGTACCGCACCGGCGACCTGGCCCGCCGGTGCGCCGACGGCGACCTGGAGTTCCTCGGCCGCGCCGACCACCAGGTCAAGGTGCGCGGCTTCCGCATCGAACCCGGCGAGGTGGAGGCGGCGCTCACCGCCCACCCGGCTGTCGCGCGCGCCGCCGTCGTACCCCGCGAGGACCGGCCCGGCGACACCCGGCTCGTCGCCTACGTCGTACCCGGCCCGACCGGGGCCACCCCGGTACCGGACGCCGTGCTGGCCCACCTGCGCGACCGGCTGCCGGACTACATGGTCCCCTCGGCCGTGGTCCTCCTGGACGCGCTGCCGCTCACGCCCAACGGCAAACTGGACCGCGCCGCCCTCCCGGCCCCCGCCCCGGACGCTGAGGGCAGCCGCGCCCCGCGCACCTCGCAGGAGCAGATCCTGTGCGACCTGTTCGCCGAGGTGCTCGGCCTGCCCCGGACCGGCGTCGACGACGACTTCTTCGAGCGGGGCGGCCACTCCCTGCTCGCCACCCGGCTGGTCTCCCGGATCCGCGCCACCCTCGGCGTCGAACTGCCGCTGCGCAGCCTCTTCGAGGCCCCGACGCCCGCGGGCCTCGCCGACCGGCTCGACGAGGCGACGGCGGCCCGGCCCGCGCTCACCGCCGTGGACCGGCCCGAGCTGCTGCCGCTGTCGTTCGCCCAGCGCCGCCTGTGGTTCCTCCAGCAGATGGAGGGCGCGGGCGCGAGCTACCACATGCCGTTGACGCTACGGCTGCGCGGGCCCCTCGACCGTACGGCGCTGACGGCCGCGCTCGCGGACGTGGTCGGCCGGCACGAGACCCTGCGCACGGTGTTCCCGCAGACCGACGGCGTGCCGTGCCAGCATGTCCTGGCCCCGGCCGCCGCCCAACTGCCCCTGACGGTCACCGAGACGGTCGAGGCGGACCTTCCGGCGCTGCTGACCGCGGCGGCCCGGCGCCCCTTCGACCTCGCCACCGAACTCCCGCTCAGGGCAGAGCTGTTCGCACTCGCCGAGGACGAACACGTGCTGCTGCTCGCCCTGCACCACATCGCCGGCGACGGCTGGTCCCTGCGGCCGCTCTCCCGTGACCTGGCGACCGCGTACGCCGCCCGCCGCCGGGGCGAGGCGCCGGGCTGGGCGCCGCTGCCGGTGCAGTACGCCGACTACACCCTCTGGCAGCACGACCTGCTCGGCGAGGAGAGCGACGCCGACAGCGTCTACGCCCGCCAACTGACCCACTGGACCAAGGCGTTGGCCGGGCTGCCCGAGCAACTCCGGCTGCCCACCGACCGGCCCCGCCCGGCGGGCACGACCCACCGGGGCGGCCTGCTCGCCACCGGCGTCGACGCCGAACTGCACGCCGCGCTCACCGGGCTGGCCCGACGCACCGGTTCGAGCCTGTTCATGGTGCTCCAGGCCGGACTCGCAGCGCTGTTCACGCGGCTCGGCGCGGGTACCGACATCCCCGTCGGCAGCCCCGTCGCGGGCCGCACGGACCAGGCGCTCGACGACCTCGTCGGGTTCTTCGTCAATACGCTCGTCCTGCGCACCGACACCTCCGGCGACCCGAGCTTCGCCGAACTCCTCGGCCGGGTACGGGAGTCGGCGCTGGTCGCCTACGCCCACCAGGACGTGCCGTTCGAGCACCTGGTGGAGGCCCTGAACCCGACCCGCTCTCTCGCCCACCACCCGCTGTTCCAGACCCTGTTGGCCGTGCAGAACGCCCCCGAGGGCGACTTCGCCCTCGACGGTCTGGAAACCTCCCCGGTCCCCGTCGCGACCGGCACGGCACGGCTCGACCTGGCCATCGGCATCACCGAGCGCCGCCACGCGGATGGTTCTCCCGCCGGGCTGGACTCGGTCGTCGAGTACAGCGCCGACCTGTTCGACGAGGGCACGGTACGGGCCCTGTTCGACCGGTGGGTGCGACTGCTCGCCGCCGCCGTCGCGGAACCCGACCGGCCGATCGGGACCCTGGAGATCCTCACCGCTGCGGAACGGCGGACGCTGTCGTCCACGAGCGGCACCATCGGACGGCCGGTTGCCGACGCCACCGTAGCCACCCTGTTCGAACGGCAGACGGCCCGCCGACCGGACGCCGTCGCGCTGGTCGCCGGGGGCACGACCCTGACGTACGCCGAACTGAACGCGCGCGCCAACCGTTTCGCGCACGCGCTGCTGGACCGGGGCGTGGGCGCCGAGGACGTGGTCGCGCTGGCGCTGCCGCGTTCGGTGGAGCTGGTGGTCGGGGTGCTGGGGGCCTTGAAGGCGGGCGCCGCGTACCTGCCCGTGGATCCCGAGTACCCGCAGGCGCGGATCGCGTACATGCTGGCGGACGCGCGGCCCGCGCTGGTCGTCGACGACCCGGCGACCGTGACCGCCACCGACGGCCACCCCGACACCAACCCCGGTGTCGCTGTCGACGTACGCCATCCCGCCTACGTCATCTACACCTCCGGTTCGACGGGCCGCCCCAAGGGTGTCGTCGTCACCCACGCCGGTGTGCCCTGCATGGTCGCGGCCCAGGCCGAACGCCTCGGCATCGGGGACGACAGCCGTGTCCTCCAGTTCACCTCGACCGGCTTCGACGCCTCCTTCTGGGACCTGTGCGGCGCCCTGCTCACCGGGGCCACGCTCGTGCTGGCCCCCGCCGACACACCGATGGCGGCCTTCACGGACCCGACCCTGGACGTCACCCACGTGACGTTGCCGCCGTCGGTGCTCGCGGCCCTGGACGAGGGCGTGTTGGGCGTGTCCACGTTGGTGGTGGCGGGTGAGGCGTGCGCGCCGGAGTTGGTGCAGCGGTGGGCGCAGGGTCGGCGGATGGTGAATGCGTACGGTCCGACGGAGACGACCGTGTGCGCGACGATGAGTGCGCCCTTGGCGGAGTCGGTTGGTGTGCCGCCGATTGGTCGGCCGATCGTCAACACCCGTGTGTACGTGCTCGATCGGCGGTTGCAGCCTGTAGTGCCGGGTGTGGCAGGGGAGTTGTACGTCGCCGGTACCGGACTCGCCCGCGGTTACGTCCGTCGTCCAGGGGTGACGGCCGAGCGCTTCGTGGCCGACCCCTTCGGTTCGCCCGGTGCGCGGATGTATCGCACGGGAGATGTCGTACGCCTGCGTACGGACGGTGAGTTGGAGTTCGTCGGGCGGGCCGACGAGCAGGTCAAGGTGCGCGGTTTCCGTATCGAACCCGGCGAGGTGGAGGCGGTGCTCGCCGCCCATCCCGCCGTCGCGCACGCCGTGGTCGCGGTCCGGCGGGAGCGGCTGGTCGGCTATGTCGTGCCCGTGCGCGATGCCGAACCACCGCTGCGGGCCGTAGAATTGCGGGCGTATGTGCGCGACCGGCTCCCGGACCACATGGTGCCGAGCGCGTTCGTCACGCTCGATGCCCTGCCGCTGACCCGGCACGGCAAACTCGACAGGGCGGCGCTGCCGACCCCGGACTTCGCCTCGGACGTCCTCGGCAGGCAACCACGCACCCCGCAGGAGCAGTTGCTGGCCGGGCTGTTCGCCGAAGTGCTCGGTGTCGACCGCGTCGGCGTCGACGACAGCTTCTTCGACCTCGGCGGCCACTCGCTGCTCGCCACCCGCCTCGTCTCGCGGGTCCGGGCCGTCCTGGGCGCCGAACTCGCCCTGCGCGCCCTGTTCGAGACGCCCACCGTGGCCGGGCTCGCCACCGCCCTCGACGGTGCCGGCCGGGCCCGGCCCGCGCTCACCGCCGTGGACCGGCCCGAGCGCGTGCCGCTGTCGTTCGCCCAGCGCCGCCTGTGGTTCCTCCAGCAGATGGAGGGTCCGGCGGCCACCTACAACATCCCGCTGGCGCTGCGTCTTTCCGGCCGGCTCGACGAACAGGCGCTGACGGCCGCGCTCGACGACGTGGTCGCCCGCCACGAGACGCTGCGCACGGTCTTCCCGGAGGACGGGGGCACCCCCTACCAGCAGGTGCTGGACCCCGGCGCCGCCCGCGCACGCATCCGCGTCACGCACACCGACGAACGCCGGCTGCCGTCCGCGCTCGCCGAAGCCGCCCGGCGCCCCTTCGACCTGGCGGCCGAACTCCCGCTGCGCGCAGAGCTGTTCACGCTCGCCGAGGACGAGCACGTGCTGCTGCTCGCGCTGCACCACATCGCCGGGGACGGCTGGTCCACCGGCCCGCTCTCCCGTGACCTGGCCACCGCCTACGCCGCCCGGGGCGCGGACCGGAAGCCGGAGTGGTCGCCGCTGCCCGCGCAGTACGCCGACTACACCCTCTGGCAGCGGGACCTGCTCGGCGAACCGACCGCCCCCAACTCCACGTTCGCCCGGCAACTCGCCTACTGGAAGCAGCAGTTGGCGGAACTGCCGGAGCAGCTCGACCTGCCCGCGGACCGGCCCCGGCCCGCCGTCGCCTCCTACCGGGGCGAGCATCTGCTCGTCGAACTGGACGCCACGCTGCACGCCGGGCTGGCCGACCTCGCCCGCCGTACCGGTGCGAGCCTGTTCATGGTGCTCCAGGCCGCGCTCGCCGCCCTGTTCACCCGGCTCGGCGCGGGCACCGACATCCCCGTCGGCAGCCCCATCGCCGGGCGCACCGACCAGGCCCTGGACGACGTCGTCGGGTTCTTCGTCAACACACTCGTGGTGCGCGCCGACCTCTCGGGCGACCCCTCGTTCGAGGAACTGGTGCGCCGGGTGCGGGAGACCGCGCTGGGTGCCTACGCGCACCAGGACCTGCCCTTCGAGAACCTCGTCGAGGAGCTGAACCCGGCCCGGTCGCTCTCCCATCACCCGCTGTTCCAGGTGATGTTCGCCCTCCAGAACGCGCCCCTGGGTGACTTCACCCTGCCCGGCCTGCGGGTCGCGCCCGTCACCGTGCCGACCGGTACCGCCAAGTTCGACCTCGGCTTCAACCTGTACGAGCGGCACGGTGGCGACGGCACCCCCGTCGGCATCTCGGGCGCGGTCGAGTACGCCACCGACCTGTACGACCGGGCCACCGTCGCCACCCTCGTCGACCGCTGGACGCGGCTGCTGCGGGCCGTCGTCGCCGCCCCCGCCCGGCCCGTCGGCGCGATCGACGTCCTGTCCGAGGACGAGCGGCACCGGCTGCTTGCGGAGTTGGACGGCACCACGGCTCCCGTCGATCGCGTGCCGCTGCCCACCGCCTTCGAACGGCAGGTCCGGGCCACACCGGACGCCGTCGCGCTGGCCGCCGGAAGCACGCAACTCACGTACGCCGAACTGAACGCGCGTGCCAACCGCTTCGCGCACACGCTGCTGGACCGGGGCGTGGGCGCCGAGGACGTGGTGGCCTTCGCGCTGCCGCGCTCGGCGGAGCTGGTGGTCGGGCTGCTGGGGGCGATGAAGGCGGGCGCGGCGTATCTGCCGGTGGACCCCGAATACCCGCGGGCGCGCCGGGAGTTCATGCTGGCCGACGCGCGGCCCGCGCTGCTCGTCGACGACCCGGCGACCGTGACCGCCACCGACGGCCACCCGGACTCGAATCCCGAAGTCGCCGTGGACGTACGGAATCCGGCCTACGTCATCTACACCTCCGGGTCGACCGGGCTGCCCAAGGGCGTCGTCGTCACCCACGCGGGCATCGCGCACCTGGTGGCCGCGCAGGTGGAGCGGTTCGCGATCGACGCGGACAGCCGCGTGCTCCAGTTCGCCTCGCCCAGCTTCGACGCCTCCGTGTCCGAGCTGTACACGGCCCTGCTGACCGGCGCCACACTCGTACTGCCGCCGCCCGGCGCCCCGTTGGCGGCCCTCACCGACGACGGCTACGGCATCACGCACGTGACGTTGCCGCCGTCGGTGCTCGCGGCCCTGGACGAGGGCGTGTTGGGCGTGTCCACGTTGGTGGTGGCGGGTGAGGCGTGCGCGCCGGAGCTGGTGCAGCGGTGGGCGCCGGGTCGGCGGATGGTGAATGCGTACGGTCCGACGGAGACGACCGTGTGCGCGACGATGAGTGTGCCCCTGGAGCCGTCCGCTAGTGTGCCGCCGATCGGTCGGCCCATCGTCAACACCCGTGTGTACGTGCTCGATCGGCGGTTGCAGCCCGTAGTGCCGGGCGTGGCGGGGGAGTTGTACGTCGCGGGTGCCGGACTGGCGCGCGGTTACGTCCGCCGCCCGGCAACGACAGCCGAGCGTTTCGTCGCGGACCCCTTCGGTTCGCCCGGTGCGCGGATGTATCGCACCGGCGATGTCGTACGCCTGCGTGCGGATGGCGAGTTGGAGTTCGTCGGGCGGGCCGACGAGCAGGTCAAGGTGCGCGGATTCCGCATCGAACCCGGCGAGATCGAGACCCTGCTCGCCACCCACCCCGCCGTCGGCCGTGCCGTCGTCGTCGCCCGGCAGGACCGGGCCGACGCGCCCGAGGACCGCAGGCTCGTCGCCTACGTCGTTCCGGCCGCCGGGCGCGGCGGGGAACGCGACGACGGGCGCGAGCGGGACCACATCGACGGCTGGCGGGAGATCTACGACGCGCTGCCGCTGACCGCCGACCCGGCCGTGCTCGGGGAGAACTTCACCGGCTGGAACAGCAGTTACAACGCCCGGCCGCTGCCCGAGGAGGAGATGCGGGAGTGGCGGGACGCCACCGTGGCCCGGATCCGGGCGCTGCGGCCCCGCCGGGTCCTGGAGGTCGGCGTGGGCACCGGGCTGCTGCTGGCCCGCCTCGCCCCGGACTGCGAGGCGTACTGGGCCACCGACTTCTCCGCCACGGCCGTCGACGCGCTGACCGAACAGGTGCGCCGTGACCCCCACTTGGCGGAACGGGTCGTGCTGCACACCCGGCCCGCGCACGACACCGAGGGGCTGCCCGCCGGCACCTTCGACACCGTCGTGCTCAACTCGGTCGTCCAGTACTTCCCGAGCGCCGACTACCTGCTCGACGTCATCCGGAAGCTGACGGCCCTGCTCGCCCCCGGCGGCACCCTGTTCCTCGGCGACGTACGCGACCTGCGGCTGCTGCGCCCGCTGGCCACCGCGGTCCAGCTGCACCGGGCCGAGGCGTCGGACGCGGCGCAGCTGCGCCGGGCCGTCGAGCAGGCGGTGCGCGGCGAGGAGGAACTCCTCGTCGACCCCGGCTACTTCACGGCGCTGCCGCACCACGTCGACGGCATCGGCGCGGTCGGCATCGAGGTCAGGCGGGGCCGCCACCACAACGAACTCACCCGCTACCGCTACGACATCACCCTGCGCAAGCGGCCGGCGGCGCCCTGGATCCCGGACGCCGTCACCGAGGCCGCCTGGGGGCAGGCCGTGGCCACGCCCGAGGAGGTGCGGGCCCTCGTCACGGCGGACGGGGCCGCCGTGCTGCGCGTCACCGGGGTGCCCAACGCCCGGGTGACGGGGGAGACCGGGGCCGACCGCGCGCTGCACGGAGGAGACGCCTCGGTGGCGGATCTGCTCGGGCAGCTGCGCGCGACCACCGCGTCCGGGGTCGACCCCGAGGACTGGTACACGCTGGGCGCCGCCTGCGGGCGCGCGGTGCACGTCACCTGGTCGGCGGTCGCACCGGACGCCGTGGACGTCGTGTTCACCGACCCCGCGCGCGTTCCCGAGGGCGGCCACGTCGAGCCGTACCGGAGCGCGCACCCGGCCGGGACGCCCCTGAGTACGCTCACCAACACCCCCGGCGGGGGCCACGCCGTCGGCTCCCTGGTCCGGGATTTGCGCGAACTCGCCCGCGAGCGGCTGCCGGAGCACTTCGTGCCGTCCGCGTTCGTCGTCCTCGACGCGTTCCCGCTCACGGGTAGCGGCAAGCTCGACAGGGCCGCCCTCCCGGCACCCGACGGGGGAGAGGCGGTCACCGGTGCCGGACGGGCGCCGCGCACCCCGCAGGAGGAACTGCTCGCCGGACTGTTCGCCGAAGTCCTCGGCGTGGGCCGGGTCGGCGTCGACGACGGGTTCTTCGACCTCGGCGGGCACTCCCTGCTGGCCACCCGGCTGATCTCCCGTGTCCGGGCCACCCTCGGCGTCGAACTCGACGTCCGTGCCCTGTTCGAGGCGCCCACGGTCGCCCTGCTGGCCACCCGGCTCGACACGGCGGGCGCCGCCCGGCCCCCGCTGCGAGCCGCTCCGCCGCGCCCGGAACGCGTGCCGCTGTCGTACGCCCAGCGCCGCCTGTGGTTCCTCCAGCAGATGGAGGGGCCGGGCGCCACGTACAACATGCCGCTCGCGCTGCGGCTCACCGGCGCCCTCGACCGGGACGCGCTGCGCCTGGCCCTCGGTGATGTGATCGCCCGGCACGAGACGCTGCGCACGGTCTTCCCCGAGTCCGCCGGCGTGCCCCACCAGCGCGTCCTCGACCCGGCCGGGGCCCGGCCGGAGCTGCCGGTCACCGACACCGACGAGGCCGGGCTGTCCGGGCTGCTCGAAGCCGTGGCGCGCCGCGGCTTCGACCTGGCCGCCGAACCGCCGCTGCGGGCCGGGCTGTTCGCGCTCGCACCCGACGACCACGTCCTGCTGGTCGTGGTGCACCACATCGCCGGGGACGGCTGGTCGATGGGGCCGCTCTCCCGCGACCTGGCGACCGCGTACACCGCCCGCGTGGCGGGTCGGGAACCGGAGTGGGCGCCGCTGCCCGTGCAGTACGCCGACTACACGCTCTGGCAGCGCGACCTGCTCGGCGAGGCGTCCGACGACGGCAGCCGCAGTGCTGCCCAACTCGCCCACTGGACCGAGGCGTTGGCCGGACTGCCGGAGCAGATCGCGCTGCCCGCCGACCGGCCCCGCCCGGCCGTCGCCTCCCAGCGCGGCGCCACCGTGGCGCTGGACATCGGCGCGGAACTGCACGGCGGGCTGCGCGAGTTGGCCGCCGCACACGGCGCGAGCACGTTCATGGTGCTCCAGGCCGGACTCGCCGCCCTGCTGACCCGGCTCGGCGCGGGCACCGACATCCCCGTCGGCAGCCCCGTCGCGGGCCGCACGGACCAGGCGCTGGACGACCTCGTGGGCTTCTTCGTCAACACGCTCGTCCTGCGCACCGACACCTCCGGCGACCCGAGCTTCGCCGAACTCCTGGGCCGGGTACGGGAGTCGGCGCTGGTCGCCTACGCCCATCAGGACGTGCCGTTCGAGCACCTGGTCGAGGTCCTCAACCCCGCGCGCTCCCTCGCGCACCACCCGCTGTTCCAGGTCATGCTGGCGCTCCAGAACGCCCCGGCGGGCGAGTTCACCCTCCCTGGTCTCAAGACCGCCCACGTGGCCGCCCCGACCGGCACCGCCCGCTGCGACCTCACCTTCAGCCTGGCCGAGCGGTACGCCGACGACGGCACCCCCGAAGGGCTCGTGGGCGCGGTGGAGTTCGCCACCGACCTGTTCGACGCGCCCACCGTGACCACCCTCGTCGGCCGCCTGGTACGGCTGCTGGAAGCCGCCGTGGCCGCCCCCGACCGCCCGATCGGCACCATCGACCTGGTGCGCGCCGGGGAACGGCACCGGCTGCTGGTGCGCAACAACGACACCGGGACCGAGCCGCCCCAAGTCCGCTGCCTGCCCGAGCTGTTCGCCGAACGGGTGCGGGCCGCACCGGACGCGGTCGCGGTGGCCGGCGGCGCCGAGTCGCTGACGTACGCCGAACTCGACGCCCGCGCCAACCGGCTGGCCCACGCCCTCGCCGGTCAGGGCGTCCGCGCCGAGACCCCGGTCGCGGTCCTCATGGAACGCTCGGCCGACCTGGTCGTCGCGCTCCTGGGCATCCTCAAGGCCGGTGGCGCCTACGTGCCCCTGGACCCCGGGTTCCCGCCCGCCCGCGTCGACCTGGTCGTCCGGGAGACCGGCGCCGCCCTCGTCCTCACCGAGGACGTGTTCACCGCCCTCCTCCAGGGTGAGATCCGCACCGACGCACCCCAAGTCACCTGCCACGCACGGCAGTTGGCGTACGTGATGTACACCTCCGGCTCGACCGGCCGCCCCAAGGGCGTCGCGGTCACCCACGCCGACGTGGCCGGGCTCGCCACGGCCGCCTGCTGGGCGGGCGGCGCCCACGACCGGGTCCTGCTGCACGCGCCGACCGCGTTCGACGCCTCCACCTACGAACTGTGGGTGCCGCTGCTGGGCGGCGGCCGCGTCGTCGTCGCCCCGCCGGGCCGCCTGGACACGCGGGAGCTGTGCGCCACGATCGCCGAACACCGGGTGAGCGGACTGTGGTTGACGGCGGGTCTGTTCCGGCTGGTGGCCGAGGAGGAGCCGGCCGGACTCGCCGGTGTGCGCGAGGTGTGGACCGGCGGCGACGTCGTGTCCGCCACCGCGGTCGCCCGGGTCATGGCCGCCTGCCCGGACCTCCGGGTCGTCAACGGCTACGGCCCGACGGAGACCACCACCTTCGCCGCCCACCACCGGATGACCACCGCCCCCGACACCACCCGCGGCGTGCCCATCGGCCGGCCGCTGCCCGGCATGCGGCTGTACGTGCTCGACGACCGCCTGCGCCCGGCCCCGGCCGGAGTGGCCGGGGAGCTGTACCTCGCCGGAACCGGCGTCGCCCGCGGCTACGCCGGGCGCCCGGCGGCGACGGCCGAACGGTTCACCGCCGACCCCTACGGTCCGCCCGGCGCCCGCATGTACCGCACCGGCGACCTGGCGCGCTGGCTCGCCGACGGCACCCTGGAGTTCGCGGGCCGCGCCGACGACCAGGTCAAACTGCGGGGCTTCCGCATCGAGCCCGGCGAGGTCGAGGCGGCGCTCGCCGCCTGCCCCGGCGTGGCCCAGGCCGCGGTCGTGGCCCGCGAGGACCGGCCCGGCGACAAGCGGCTCGTCGGCTACGTCGTGCCCGCCGCCGGCGCCGGGTTGGAGCCACGCGAGCTGGCCGACCGGCTCCGCCGCGACCTGCCCGCCTTCATGGTCCCGGCCGCCCTCACCGCCCTGGACGCCCTGCCGCTGACCGCCAACGGCAAGGTCGACCGGGCCGCCCTGCCCGCGCCCGACTACGGCGACGGCGACAACGGCACCGGCCGCGGCCCGCGCACCCCGCAGGAACAGATCCTGTGCGACCTGTTCGCCGAGGTGCTGGGCCACGAACGGGTCGGCATCGACGACGGCTTCTTCGACCTCGGCGGGCACTCCCTGCTCGCCGCCCGGCTGGTCTCCCGGGTCCGCGACACCCTCGGCGTCGACCTCGCGCTGCGCACCCTCTTCCAGACGCCGACGGTCGCCGGACTCGCCGCCCGCCTCGCCCTGCGCGACGCCGACGACTCACTGAACGTCCTGCTGCCGCTGCGGCCGACCGGCTCGGCCACTCCGCTGTTCTGCGTCCACCCCGGCGGCGGCATCAGCTGGTGCTACAGCGGACTGCTCAGCCACCTCGGCCCCGAGCACCCCGTCTACGCCCTCCAGGCCCGCAGCCTCGGCCGCGACGAACCCCGGCCCACCTCCTACGAGGAGATGGCCGCCGACTACGTCGAACAGATCCGCAAGGTCCAGCCGGAGGGGCCCTACCTGCTGCTCGGCTGGTCGGCGGGCGGGCTCGTCGCCCACGCCGTCGCAACGGAACTGGAGCGGCAGGGGCAGCACACCGCCCTGCTGGCCGTGCTCGACGCCTACCCGGTCGCCGACCTCACCTTCGAGGAGGCGCCGGTGCCCAGCGAACGGGACGTCCTGGTCGGCATGCTCGACTGCGAGCCCGAGGAGGTCGGCGACGATCCGCTCACCCCGCAGGAGGTGATGGAGATCCTGCGCGGCCGGGGCAGCGCCCTCGCCGGGCTGGAGCCGCGGCACCTCGAAGCCATCGTCGCCATCATGATCAACAACGCGAGCCTCGCCCTCACCTTCCGGCCGGGCGTCTTCCACGGCGACATGCTCCTGTTCAACTCCACCATCGACCGCGAGCAGGACTCCCCGGGCGCCGACGTCTGGCGCCCCTACGTCGCCGGTGGCATCGACTCCTACGACATCACCGCGCGCCACGACCGCATGACCCGGCCCGGCTCGCTCGCCCAGATCGGCCCGGTGCTCGCCGCGCGGATCACCGCGATCGAGCAGCACGGCGCCCGCGACACCGCGGACGCCCTCGTCACCCACCACGATCAGGAGAACCCGTCATGACCAACCCCTTCGAGGACAACGACGCCACCTACCTGGTGCTCGTCAACGACGAGGCGCAGTACTCCCTGTGGCCGTCCTTCGCCGAGGTGCCCGAGGGCTGGACGGTCGCCCATGCCGAGGACAGCCGCGCCGCCTGCGTGGAGTACATCGAGCGCACCTGGACCGACATGCGCCCCCGGAGCCTCGCCGAGGCGATGAACGGCGCGGGCGCGGAGCAGACCTCGTGACCACCACCGAGTCCGCCCGTCCCGCCGCTGCGGCGGGCGGCGCGGGACACGCCGAGGACTTCGCGGCGGCCATGCGGACCGACGCGTTCCGCCGCGACCCCTACCCGCTCTACGCCCGCATGCGCCGCGAGTGCCCGGTGTACCGGGCGCCCCAGGGCGTCTGGTACCTCACCCGCTGCGCCGACGTCGAACAGGCCCTGGCCGACCTGCGGTTGTCCAACGACCGGGACCGGATGACCGGGGCGCTGGTCGCCCGCGACGGCCGGATGCGCGAGCTGAGCCGGCTCACCTCGCGGCTGGGACGGGTCATGAGCAACACCGACCCGCCCGACCACGCCCGGCTGCGCAAACTGGTCAACAAGGCGTTCACGGCCCGCCGTATCGAGGCGCTGCGCGAGCGGGTGCGGACGGTGGTGGACGGCCTCGTCGACGCGGCCGTGGCCGCGGGTGCGCCCACGGACGTGCTCGCCGCCGTCGCCTCGCCGCTGCCGCACACCGTCGTCTGCGAACTGTTCGGCATCCCCGAGGCCGACCGCACCCAGGTCAAGGAGTGGTTTCGCGGCCTTGGCCGGATCAGCGAGGACATCGACCGCGCCGTCGAGGTCGTCGACGCGTTCGAGGAGTACCTGATGCGGCTCGTCGCCCGGCGCCGCACCGACCCCGGCGACGACCTGATCAGCGCCCTGGTCACCGCCCAGGCGCGCGGCGACGGGCTCACCGACCACGAGCTGCTGTCGACCTGCTTCATGCTGATCACCGCGGGCGACGAGACCACCACCAACCTCATCGGCAACGGCCTGCTCGCCCTGCTGCGCCACCCCGACCAGCTCGCCCGGCTGCGCGCCGACCCGGGCCTGCTGCGCCCGGCCGTCGACGAACTGGTCCGCTACGACAGCCCCACCCAGGCGATCGTCCGCGTGGTCGCCGAGGACGTCACCATCGGCGGGCACACCCTGCCCGCCGGGGACCTCGTCTACCTGGTGCTGGCCGCCGCCAGCCGCGATCCCGACCGGTACACCGATCCCGACCGCGTCGACCTCACCCCCCCCGCCGACCGCCACCCCGGCTTCGGCCACGGCCCGCACTTCTGCCTGGGCGCACCGCTGGCCCGGCTGGAGACCGAACTGGCCCTCGGCACCCTGCTGCGCCGACTGCCCGGCCTCCGCCTGGCCGTCGACGCCGACGACCTCCAGTGGCGGCCCAACCCGCTGCAACGCCGCCTGACCGCCCTCCCCGTCACCTACACCGCCGTCCACCGGGAAAGGAAGTGACGCACATGCCCCGAGAGTTCCGGGTCCGCCGCGAACAGATCCTGCCGGCCACGCCCGAACAGGTCTGGCACGCCGTCACCACCAGCGAGGGCAACCTCGGCTGGCTCTACCCGATGGACGTCGAGCCCCGCCTCGGCGGCGCGGTCTCCCGCGGCTCCGCCACCGTGGTCGCGTGGGAGCCGCCGTACCGGTTCGCCTGCCGCACGGCGGACCAGGGCGGCTTCACGAACGTCCTCAGCTACACCGTCGAGGAACACGGGGAGCGCAGGGAACACGGGGAGCACGAGGGAGGGGCCGCCCGGCTGTCCATGGGCATCCACTGGACGCACACGGGGACCGTCGACGACGGCTGGGACACCCGCGCCGACGCCGCCGAGCGCCATGTCGACTTCTACCAGCACAGCCTCGCCGAGTACCTGCGGCACTTCGCGGGCCGCCCCGCCGCCTACGTCAAGGCCACCCGCCCGGCACCCCCGACCGCCCCGGACGCCTTCGCGGCCGTACGCGAGCGGCTCGGCGTGCCGAAGGCCGCCACGGCGGGCGACCGCGTCAAGGTCACCCTGGCGCACCTGCCCGAGGAACCCGTCGAAGCGGTGGTGGACTTCACCGACACCGCCTTCCTGGGCCTGCGCACCGCCGACGCCCTGTACCGCTTCTACGACGGCACCCCGTGGAACTGGCCGATCTGGCTGGGCCACCACCTCTTCTCGACGGCCCCCGACACCGAGCGGGCGACACGGGACTGGGAGGCGTGGCTGGCGGAAGCCGCCCCGTGAGCCCTGGCCCGTGAGCCCTGCCCCCTGAGCCCCGACCGCCAGCCGTCGACCGCCCATCGCATGTCCGCCGCGCGGTGGACACCTTCCGTCGGAAAGAGCCCGCATCCCTGATGGAGACAGCCCTGTACTCGGCCGAACTCGTCGAAGAGGACGGCACCTACAAACTCGTCGTCACGGACCGGATCCGGGACACCGTGCAGATCGCCACCGTGTCCAAGAAGGCCGTGGACAAGCTGCCCTACTTCCTCTCGCTGCTGAACTCCCGCCAGTTCAGCGCGTTCCGCTGACGCGGCCGGTGCCCCGCCGGTCGCCGTCCGGCCCGCTTTGCCCGTTCCGTTGCCAGGAGAAGCACCCGCCCATGACATTCACCCCGCTGTCGACCACGTTCCCCGCCCCCCGGCGGCACACCGAGGACCGCTGGTTCCGGGTCCACCGGGCCGGTGCCAGGCCCACCCGCCGCCTGGTGTGCTTCCCGCACGCCGGGGGCACCGCCCAGCTCTTCCACGGCTGGCCCGCGCACCTGCCGCACGACGTGGAACTCCTCGCCGTGCGCTACCCGGGCCGCCAGGACCGGCTGGCGGAGCCGTGCGTGGAGGACATGACCGAGCTGGCCGACGCCGTCACCGACGCCCTCGCCGGCCACCTCGACCTGCCGCTCGCCCTGTTCGGCCACAGCATGGGCTCCGCCGTCGCCTACGAGGTCGCCCGCCGCCTGGAGGCCCGTGGCGCGGGCCCGAGGCGGCTGCTGGTCTCCGGCCGGGCCGCCCCGCACCGGGCGGTTCCGGCCGGGGTGCCCGCCGACGACGACACGGCGCTGATCGCCACGGTCCGCGGCCTCGGCGACTTCCAGTCCGAGGTCTACGACATCCCCGAGCTGCGGGAACTGCTGCTGCCCGCGCTGCGCGGCGACTACCGCCTCATCGAGTCCTACCGCCCCGACCGGCCCGTACCGCTGCGGGCCCCCATCACCGCGTACACCGGCCGCGACGACACCACCTGCCCCGAGGACGGCGTCCGCGCCTGGGCCGAGCTGACCGCGCCCGGCGGCTTCGACCTCCGCTCCTTCCCGGGCGACCACTTCTACCTCGTCCCGCACGAGGCCCCGCTGGTCGCGGACCTCGCCGACCGCCTCCGCTGAGCCCGCCACCACCCGTCCCACGCCGAAGGAGCCGTCACGCGCATGCTGAACATGACAGAGGAGACAGCGGAACGTCCCGCGGAGGAGCAGTACCTCCTGGACCCCGCCTTGCTCGCCGACCCCGCCGGCGGCTACGGCAGGATCCGCGAACAGGGCCCCGTGGTGCGCGGCTGGCTGACCGACACCCAGCCCGTGTGGCTGGTGACCCGCTACGACGACGTCCGCGAGGGGCTGCGCGACACCCGCTTCGTGAGCAGCCCCGCCGCGATCGAGGACCACACCGGCGCCGACCCGCGCCGCATCCTCGTCGACATGCTGAACCTGCCCGCGGAGGTCCAGAAGTACTTCCTGGTCTCCGCGCTGGACACCGACCCGCCGGACCACACCCGGGTGCGCGGAGCCGTCGGCCGGGCGTTCACCGCCCGCCGCATGCAGGCCCTGCGCACCCGCGTCGAGCAGCTCACCGGAGAGATCCTCACCAACCTGCACGGCCGCGCCGCCGACGGCGTCCTGGAACTCGTCGACGGATACGCCTACCCGCTGGCCGTCACGGTCGTCTGCGAACTGGTGGGCATCCCCGAGCCGGACCGCGCGGTCTTCCGGCGCTGGGGCGACGACATCCTGGCCATGGAGGCGGCACGGCTGGGCGAGTCGTCACCGGCGCTGATCGACACCGTCCTGCGGCTGCTGGCCGAGCGGCACCGGGCCCCCGCCGACGACCTGCTGAGCGTGCTCGCCGCGGCCCGCGAGGACAGCAGGTTCCGGCTGAGCGAGGAGGAGGCCGTGGCCATGGTCCTCAACGTGGTCATGGCCGGATACGACAACACCGCCCAGCTGATCACCAACAGCCTCGCCGCCCTGCTCACCCACCCCGACCAGCTGCGGCTGCTGAGCGCCGACCCGGCCCTGCTGCCGGGCGCCGTCAACGAGTGCATCCGCTGGTGCGGACCGGACATCATGGTGCGCATGCGCATCGCCGCCGAGGACGTCGACTTCCGCGGCACGCGCATCCGCAAGGGGGACTGCGTCCAGTTCATCCTGGTCTCCGCCAACCGGGACCCGCGCCGCTACGACGCACCCGACCGGCTCGACATCACCCGCCGCTCGCCCGACGGCTCCGAGGGCCACATCGGCTTCGGCCACGGCATCCACTACTGCGTGGGCGCCACCCTCTCCCGCCTCCAGTGCGAGACCGCCCTGCGCACCCTGCTGGAACGGCATCCCGCACTCCGACTCGCCGACGGCACCGAAAGCCTCCAACGGACGGTGATCCCCGGCACGGCACCCCGACTGCCGAGGCTGCGCGTACGCGTCTGACGACGACACGACCTCCGCGCGCGGAAGAGGGCGCCCTGACCGCCGACATCGAGTGAGTCCTCGGCCTCGACGACTCACTCGATGTCCGGCATCTCCCTGAACCGCGCGGCGAGTTCACTGCGGGAGCGGATGCGGAGCTTGGCGTAGACGTGGGTCAGGTGGTACTGGACGGTCTTGACGGAGATGAACAGTTCCAGCGCCGTCTGCTGGTTGGTGGCCCCGGCGGCCACCAGGCGGGCCACGGCCTGCTCCTGCGGAGTGAGATGGGACAGGCCCTGCGGGGTGCGGCTGGTGTGCAGGCCGCCGGCCTGGAGTTCCCGGTCGCAGCGCGCCACATAGGTGTCGGCGCCGAGGGTGAGGCAGGCGTCCCGGGCGTTCTGGAGGGCGGTGTCGGCCTCGCGGCGCTTGCCGGCGCGCCGCAGGGTCTGGCCGTAGGCGAAGGTGACCCGGGCGCGGTCGTAGGGCAGAGGCAGGTGTTCGAGGTGGGCGAGGGCCTGCTCGAACTCCTCGCGGGCGGCGTCGATGTCGCCGCGCGCGGCGGCGAGCCGGCCGCGGGCCAGACCGCGGCGGGTGGCCGGCTCCTCGTACGGGGCGAGGAAGGTGTCGGCCTCGTCGAGCCTGCCGGTCATCACCAGGGCGTTGGCGTGGACGTCCGGCCAGGGCCAGAACCCCGGTTCGTCGATCGAGGCCCGCACGGTGAGCCGGACCACCGGGGCCAGTGCCTCGACGACCCGCTCGTAGTCGCCGCGGGCCTCGGTGACCTGGGCGCGCGCCAGGCAGGCCGGGACCAGCATGACCTCGTAGTGGTGGAGGTCGGCGGCGGCCTCGCCCACGTGCCGCCCGGCCGCCTCCCAGTCGCCGCGCAGGGCGTGGATCTGGGCCCCGGTCCAGTGCACCAGCGGCCGGACGAGTTCGATGCGGGACTCGGCGAGGCGGGCGGCGGAGCGCTGCGCGGTCTCCAGGGCCTCGTCCCACGCGCCCAGCGCGAACTGGGTGCGGGCCAGCCAGCCCTGCGCCCACAGGGAGATACGGGTGGAGCCCATGCGGTAGCTCGTGGGCACGGCGGCTTCGAGGTGGCGGCGGGCGGCCTCCGGGGCGTCGAGGGCGAGGTCGACCCAGCCGCGGCCGAGCTTGAAGCGCTGGGGCTGGGCGCCGCCGGGGAGTTTGGCGGCGGCCTCGTACGCGGCCAGGGATTCCTCGGGGCGGCCCATGGCGGCCAGGCCCAGGCCGAGCACGGCCTCCGACTCGGCCGCCGGGGGGTCGTCGGGGTCGGCCGGCTCGATGGCCCGGCGGGCCCAGGTGACCAGGTCGCCGCCGTCGAAGCGGCCCAGGGCGTGCAGCACGCGCCGCTGGCAGATCCTGGCCATCAGGTCGGGGTGGCGCTCGGGGTCGCAGCGCTCCCAGGCGTCGGTCAGGAAGGTCTCGGCCTCCGCGGGGCGTCCGCGGATGATCGCCAGATAGCCGAGCACCGTGTCGCGCAGGGTCGAGGCCGGGAAGCTCTCCAGTTCCGCCGCGAACGCCGCCGCCTGCGGGACGTCCCCGGCGCCGACCATGGCGTCGACGGCACGCAGCAGCCGGTCCCCGCGCACGGTGCGTGCGCCACTCAGCCGGCCGGCCCGTACCAGGGTGTCGGCCACGGCCGACCACTCACCGGCCGAGGCGCGTTCGGCGGCGTACCGGTCGAGTTCGTCGGCGAGCGCGTCGTCCGTCGCGGTGGTGGCGGCCACCCGGTGGGTCAGCCGCCGTCCGTACTCGTCGGCGATCTCGGCCGCGCGCCGGTGCAGTCCGGCCCGCCGGGCCAGGCCGATGCCGGTGAGGACGGCGGCGCGGGTGAGGAGATGGATGAAGGCCAGCTGGGCGTGGCCGGGGTCGATGGTGGCGGTCAGCAGACCGGCCGCCCGTGCCTCGTCCACGGCGGGCAGGGGCCGTCGGCACCGGCCAGCTCGGCGGGTTCGGCGGGTTCGGCGAGGGAGACGTCGTCGCCGAGGACGGAGCATGCCTCCACCAGGCGCCGGGCGCCCTCACCGCAGTGGGTGAGCCGGTGCTGGACGGCAGCGGAGCAGCGGGCGGGCGCGGGCAGTTCGGGGCGCCAGTCCTGCCAGGTCTCGCGCGGCAGCTGGGTGAGGTGACGGGGGTTGCCCAGCGTGTGGCGGCACAGGTGGCGGGCGGCGGGCAGGTCCAGGGCAAGGCCGTACGCCTCGTGGGCGAGGGCCCTGATCTCCTGGGGAGCCAGCGGACCGGGGCGTACGGCGTCGTCCCGGCAGCCGTCGAGGAACTCCAGGATCCGCAGGATCGGTAGCGGCAGCTCCGCGTGGGAGCTTCTGACCTCGTACAGCTCGTACGGCTCGTCCCGCACGACCAGGACGACCAGTACCTTCTCGTGCGCCATCCTGCGCACCGCGGAGCGGACGGCGCGCAGGCTCTCCACATCGGCCCAGCGGGCGTCGTCGACGACCACGACGAGGGGTTCGCGTTCCTGCCGGGCCGCCCACTGGCGGTGCAGGAGGCGGGCGGTGTCCAGCACCGCCCGCGGCGACGCCGGATCGGGCAGCTCGGGGTCGGTGCCCAGGGCTCGTACGAGCTGTTCGACGACCCCGAACGGAAGGCCCGATTCCCAGGACACTCCGGCGGTCCGTAGGACATGGGGCGGCGCCTGACCGGCACCCGCCCGATGCGCGCGCAGGACGTGTTCGACGAGCACCGTCTTGCCGATGCCCGCCGGACCCTCGGCCAGAACGAGGGAGTACCCGGCGCGTAGGCGCTGCGGCGGCTGGGCGGCGGGGGAGCGTCGCGCTGTGCCGTCGTCCGGCGGCGGCACCGCTGCGGCCGGTCTTGGGCAGACATTCCACACAACTCGCTCAAGGACCTCGCTTCGCGGTCCCCGCCGTCCCAACCCGTCGCCCCCAACGCCGCGCCCAGGTCGGTGAGTTGGACACCTTCGGTCGCAACTGTCGCGACTTGCTTCCGCGCCCCGCTGAGCTGCCGTCTCGTCATCGGCATCCTCCTCCTCGGCCTCCTGGCGTCCGGGGCGCTCACCCCTGACCACATCCCCTTACGACGCTGGACGTAACGGCTGCTACATTCCATGGCGTGACGAATGCTGCGAACACGGAGCCAGGGAGCCGCTGGCTCGTCCTCGTGATCAGGCTGCCCGCGGAGCCTTCGCGGTACCGGGTCGCGGTCTGGCGCGAGTTGCGCAGGATCGGTGCGCTCTCGCTCGGTCAGGGTGTGTGGGCCGTGCCCGACGTGCCGGTCTTCGCGGACGGCACCGCCCGCGCGCTCGACCTCACCGAGCGTTCCGGCGGTCAGGCCGTGACGCTGAACGCGTCCGGGCGCGGTCCCGAGGACGCGGCCCGTTTCCGGGCGATGTTCACCGCTGCCCGCTCCGCCGACTGGACGGAGTTCCTGGCGGACTGCGGCAAGTTCGAGGAGGAGTTGGCCAAGGAGATCCGCATCGCCAAGTTCACCTTGGCCGAACTGGAGGAAGAGGAGCAGTCGTTGGAACGGCTGCGGCGTTGGCACCGGGACCTGACCGCGCGCGATGTGTTCGGTGCGCCGGAGGCGGCCGAGGCCGGGGAGCGGCTCAGGCAGTGTGCGGCTGCCTGCGAGGACTACGCCGAACGCGTCTTCGCCGCGCTGCACCAGGTTCCGGAGGAGGGGCGGTGACGGCGCGGGTGGCGCCGGCCCGGCAGATGTGGCCGTTGTACGCGGCGGGGTTCACCACCGCGTTCGGCGCGCACGGCATCGCCGCCAGCCTCGGTGCCCACTCCGCCGACGCGGTCACCTCGCTGTTGGTGCTGGGCGGCCTGCTCGCCCTGTACGACGGGGCCGAGGTGCTCCTCAAGCCGGTCTTCGGCACCCTCGCCGACCGTATCGGCGCCCGTCCCGTCATGATCGGCGGACTGTTCGCCTTCGCCCTGGCCTCCGCCGCGTACGTCGTCGCCGACAGTCCCGGCTGGCTGTGGGCCGCCCGCCTGGGTCAGGGCGCCGCCGCCTCCGCCTTCTCGCCGTCCGCGTCCGCGCTGGTGGCCCGCCTCAACCCGGCCGCCAGGCACGGCCGGGCCTTCGGGTCGTACGGCTTCTACAAGTCGATCGGCTACACGCTGGGCCCGCTGCTGGGCGGGGTGCTGGTGTGGGCGGGTGGTCTGCGGCTGCTGTTCGCGGTCCTCGCGGTGCTCGGCGCGGCGGTCGCCGGTTGGGCCGCGCTGGCCGTACCCGCCGTAGCGCCGTTGCCCAAGGTCCGGCAGACGGTGCTGGACCTGGCGCGGTGGCTGACTCGTCCGGTGTTCCTGCGTCCGACCGCCGCGCTGGCGGCGGCGACCGCGGCGCTGTCGGTCGGGGTGGGGTTCCTGCCCGTCTCCGGCCGGGCGGCCGGACTGGGCACGGTCGCCACCGGCGGCGCCGTGTCGGTGCTGGCGGCCTGCGCCGCCGTCGTCCAGCCACGCGCCGGACGCGCCCTGGACGCCGGACGCCTCACCACCCGCACCGGTATCGCCACGGGCCTGTCGCTCGCCTCCGTCGGCCTGGGCTGCGCGATGCTGCCCGGCCCGGCCGGGGTGATCTGCGCCGCGGCCCTGATCGGCGCCGGAACCGGCCTGATCACCCCGCTCGGCTTCGCCGCCCTGGCCGCCGCCACGCCCGCCGAGCGCCTGGGCCAGACCATGGGCGCCGCCGAACTGGGCCGCGAACTCGGCGACGCGGGCGGCCCGTTGCTGGTCGCGGCCGTCGCCACGCTCACCACTCTCACCCACGGCTACGCGGCCCTCGCCGTCCTGCTCGCGACCGGCCCGGTCGTCGGCCTCGTACGACGCCGCGCCTCGGAAGTTCGCTGACCGGCGGCCCCGTACGGCCGACGCGACCTGGTGGAGCGCTACCGCCGGCCCGCCACCGTCGACGACCCTGCCCCGCACCCGCTGGAGCGTGTGCCCCTGACCGCGTTCTTCGTGGCGGCACCTCACCGGATCGCTCTGCTCCTGCGGGGCGCGGCGGCGAAGGGCTGGAAGAGGGCGCGCATCGTTGTCTCGTCGGGCGACCAGGCGAATGCGTCGGGGGTGGTGCCACCGGGCGAGGGTGGCAGTGCGGACAGCGCGGTGTCGGTGCGGGTGCGGTCGAAGTGCTGGGGGTTGTTGAGGAAGGGGCGGTAGACGCCGAGTGCGGCTTCCAACTGGCGGTCCTCCCAGTTGAGTTCGTCGGGGTCGGGCACGAACTGGGGCGGTGGGGCTCCGGTGTTGGTGATCAGGGCGCGGACGAGGTCGCCGGTGGTGGGTGGGGTCGGGTTGGTGAGGTGGAAGATTCCGGGTGTCGAGGTGCCGCGGGCGCTGATCGCGTGGGCCTGCCGGGTTACGTGGTCGATCGGGACCAGATTGAACGGCTGGCCGGTGTCCAGGCACAGTCGGTTGGGCCGTGGCTCGCGCTCCGGGCTGGAGCGGGCCCGGTGGTAGGCGGCGATCAGCTGCTGGATCGTGTACGCGCCGCTGGGGGTGCCCGGGTAGCGCAGGGTGGTGCTGTGTCCGACGACCACGCTCGGTCGCAGGATCCGGGTGGTGAAGTCGCGGCAGGTCAGGACCAGACGTTCGGCGGAGATCTTGCTCCGTTCATACGGCGTGCGGGGCTGGGGCACGGCGACGGGTTCCTCCCGGATCAGCCCCTCGGCGCGGCCTGCCACGTAGGCGGTGCTGAAGTAGGTGAAGCTGTCGGCCCGGGTGCGTCGGGCCAGTTCCAGCATTCTTCGGGTGCCTGCCACGTTCGCGGCGTAGGACTCCCGTCGGTCGCGTTCGCGGAAGAGCATGCGGGCGGCGCTGTGCCAGTACTCGATGCGGTGGGGGCGGGCGGGGAGCGGGAGTCGCAGGTCGGTGAGGTCCGTGCCGAGGTCGGCGGGGACGGCGTGCGTGCGTCGGAGTGCCGATTCGAGGATGTGCCGGGGGGTGTCGTACGCGGCTGCGGCTCGTTCGAGCATCCGGCTCAGCCTGGCCGTGGGATCCGTGGTCGAGGGGCGGACCAGGCAGATCATGTCGTCGTCGCTGTGTGCTGCGATCGTCAGGACGAGTGCCGAGCCGATGAGACCGGTGGCGCCGGTGATGACATGCGTGGTGGGCACGGGGGTTCCTCGGGTGGGGGAGGGACGGGTCAGCCGGGGTGGCGGAAGGCGAGGACGGCGTTGTGGCCGCCGAAGCCGAAGGAGTTGCTGAGGGCGAGGCGGATCTGCTGGGCGCGGGCCGTCTTGGTGACCGCGTCGATGTCGATGCCGGGGTCGGGGTGGTCCAGGTTCGCGATGGGCGGGACGGTCTGCCGGGCCACACTCAGTGCGGTCAGGGCGGCTTCTACGGCTCCGGCGGCGCCGAGCAGATGGCCCAGCGCTCCCTTGGCCGCGGTGACGGAGGGGCGGTGGGGGAAGCGCCGGGCGAGCAGTGCGGCTTCGGCCGCGTCCCCCTGCGGTGTGCTGGTGCCGTGGGCGTTGACGTGGTCCACCTCGTCGGCGGTGGCGCCGGCCGAGGCCAGGGCGCGGCGGGTGGCCAGGTCGATGCCGTTGGCGGACGGGTCGGGGGCGACCGGGTGGTGGGCGTCCGCGGAGCAGCCGTACCCGGCGAGCAACGCGTAGGGCGGGCGGTTGCGGGCCCGGGCCCGGTCCGCGCGTTCGAGGACGAGCACGCCCGCTCCCTCGCCCATGACGAAGCCGTCGCGGTCGGCGGCGAACGGCCGTGAGGCGGTGGCCGGTTGTGTCACGCGCCTGGACAGCGCGTTCATCCGGTCGAACCCGGTTGCCCACAGGGGGTGTACGGCGGCGTCCGCGGCGCCCGCGACGGCGATGTCGCAGGAGCCGGAGAGCAGCAGGTCCCGTGCGACGCCGAGCGCGGTGGCGCCGGAGGCGCACGCGCTCGCGGTGCTCAGGACGGGGCCCCGCGCACGGAGGTGGATGGAGACCTGTCCGGACACCATGTTGGGCAGGAACATGGGCAGCAGCAGAGGCGAGACCGCACCGGGGCCCTTCTCCAAGTAGGTGTGGTGCTGGGCCAGTTGGGCGGTGGTGCCGCCGAAGGCGGTGCCGAGGACGACGGCCACCCGCTCTCCGTCCCAGGTCGCCGGGTCGAGCCGCGCGTCGGCGACGGCCTCCCGGGCGGCGGTGAGGGCGAACCGGCAGTGCGGGTCGTACTGCCAGGGGCGGCCCCCGGGCACGTCCCTGGCCGGGTCGTAGTCACGGACGCGGCAGGACAAGTCCACGCGCAGGCCCGCCAGTTCGGGATCCCGGGCGGCGGTGGACCGGCCGTCCAGGACACTGCGCCAGGTCGCCTCGCGGCCGGTGCCACCGGGAGTGACCAGCCCGATGCCGGTGACGGCGATCCCGGGATCCCGGCCGGTCACGCCGCGTGCTCCGCCAGGGCCTTCTCGACCAGGGCCGCGGTCGCCGCGCGCGTCAGGTCGGGCAGGGCCTCGCCGTCGTCCAGGACGATCTGCCAGTGGTCGGAGAGGGTCACGAAGAGTTCCACCACGGCGATGGAGTCCAGGTCCAACTCCCGCAGGGTCACGGTCTCGTGGATCGCTGCACGGTCGACCTCGAACTTCTCGGCGAGTACGTCGGACAGGTAGGTGTAGGGAGTCTGGGGGACGGCTTCCATGACGGTCCTTTCGGTCGGGGGGACGAAGGCGGTGGTGCTCGTGCTGAGGGCCGGCCAGGTCAGGGCGACGGAACCCCAGGTGAGGCCGCCGCCGAAAGCGGTGAGCAGAGTGCGGGTGCCGGGCCGCACCTGGCCGGTGGCAACGATGTCGGCCAGGACGAGGGGGATGGACGCGGCGGCGGTGTTGCCGACGTCCTGGATGTTGCCGAAACGGTGCGCAGCCTCGATGCCGAGCCGGTCGGCGACGGAGTCGAGGATCCGCTGGTTGGCCTGGTGCCCGATGAAGGCACCCACCGATTCCACCGGCCACTCCAACCGCCCCAGCACCCGCTGCGCGGAGGTGGTCATACGGCGTACGGCGTGCCCGTACACCTCGCGCCCCTTCATCCGGAGGGTGCGGGCGGCCAGTTCCTCCCGGCCCTCCGGGTCGGGCCAGCGGGAGCCGCCGGCCTCGATCATCACGTGGTCGGCGCCACTGCCGTCGCTGCCCAGATCGACCGCGGCCACCACGCCCGGCTCGGTGCTCTCGCCCTGCCGCAGAACGACGGCACCGGCGCCGTCGCCGAAGATGATGGCGGTGTTCCGGTCGGCCGGGTCGATGATCGTCGAGTAGGTCTCCGCCCCGATGACCAGCACGGTGCGGGCCGCACCGGAGCGGATCCAGGCATCGCCCGCCGCCAGCGCGTAGACGAACCCCGAACACACGGCGGCGAGATCGAAGGCGGGCGTGGTGCCCAGGCCCAGACGCATCGCCACCTCCGGGGCGGTGGCCGGGCAAGGGTGGTCGGGCGTGGTGGTCGCGAGGATCACGAGGTCGACGGAGGGGAGTCGGGCCGAGGCGAGGGCGGCGGCTCCCGCCTCCGTGGCCAGGTCCCCGGTGCTGGTGCCGGGTTCCACGCGTCGGCGGCGGGCGATTCCGGTTCGGGTACGGATCCAGCGGTCCGAGGTGTCCAGACCGTCCCGGACCAGATCGTCGTTGGAGACGATCCGGCCCGGCAGACAGGACCCGACGCCGCAGACCACCGAGACGTGCCCCTGGGACATGCGTTCTCCTCGGGCTTGGGATACGGAGGCTGGGGGAGGGCACCTCAAACTCCCCTGGGACCAGGGAGTTTGAGGCTGAGAAAGCTCATGCTCGGGTCAGGGACGGCCGATGGGGCGACGAGGCGACGGCATCGGGCGACAGGGCACGAGGCAGGCATGGCGATACCCATGAACGGGTTCACACCAGTGGAAGAAGGGGAGCCTGGGCGCGATTTTCCGGACGGAATTTGCTACAGGAAAGACGGTTGAAACCGTATCTGCCGCCCGAGTGGGGACACAAGCGTCGTTCAACGCGTTCAACGGATCTTCGAGATGGGTCGGTGTGTCCGTCGGTGGGAGGGGGTGATGGCGTGGCGGGAGAAAACGAATCGGGGGATAGCGGAACGGCTGTGCGTTGTGCCCTGAACGATCTTGGGTGCTCTGTGCTCGATCCTGTATGACGGCTCGTCGGCTTGGCTGACGGGCTGTTTCTATCCGTTCGGGCCAGGTGCTTTTGCTGGTGGGTGTGGTGCGGGCCTTGCCCGGTGTGACGACGGCCGAGCGTTCGGGTGCCGCCTCGGAGGAGTTCAGGCTGTCCTGTCGCCGCGTCAACGAACTCGGCCGAGTCTCAAGGAGGCGCTTCTGTCAGTGCCGAGCGGTCGGCGGACACCGTCGCGGAGGAGTTCTCCCGATTCGGCTGTGGTCCCAAGTGCTCGATGGACTGCGGCACTTGGGGCTATCTCGAAGGGTTCATCGACGTGGCAGGAGAGCGGTGTCATGGTTCATCGGGCAGCGGGGTGCAGTCCGTGTCCGGGGGATTTGGGGATACTTTCTTGATCGCCAGAGGCCACGCCGTGCGCGTCGATGGCCGGAGGGAGGGTTCGTACCCGCTCGTGCAGGTCTTCGACTCCGGCGGCGCCGGTTCCGGCGAACGCGGTTGTCAGTTGGGCGAGCCGGGTGCGGGAGGTCGCGCGCAGTCGGGTCGCGGGCACACGTGCGTGATGACGGTGAGGGCTCGTTGTGCGGCGTCGGAGGGCTGAGTGGCGGCCTCCGCCTGGGCGAGGGCGAGGGATGCGGCTGCCCAGCCAGGGGTGCCTTCGACCGTGGCGTTCAGCGACGTTTCCGCGCAGGTCGTGGCCCGTTCGCTGCGTCCCAGGGCGCGCTGGGCGTCGGCTTCGAGGAGCGTGTGTTCGGCGGCGTCGAACCCGAAGCGGCCCGGTGCCCATCCCGTCGCGTCGGCTTCGAGGTCCCGCACCGCCGCGGACAGGACGGCATCGGCCTCCTGCTCCCGCCCCAGCTCGGCGAGGGAGGGGAGTTCGGCCCATGTGTGCAGCTGCGCGCGTGGAAGGCGAGGTTGCCGAGACGGGCGGACAGCCAGCCGACGCTCCGGCGCAGCCCCGACGCAACCGGTTGGGGCGTGTGGGCGCCGGTGAGGGCATGGCCGAGCAGGACGCGTGCCTCGTGGACCTCGGTGAACAGGATGTGGGGCGGGTGTTTGCTGTAGCCGAGGGCGTAGTGCTCGATCGCGGCCTCGGCCAGGTCCACGACCGTGCTGGAGCCTGCCGGGTCGGCGAGCAGCGCGAGGTGGAGTGAGTCCCGGACGGCTGGGAGACCGGCGGCTGTCGTCATGGTCACCATGCTTTCCCGTGCGGGGCGCCACCGACGCCTACGTCGCGGGTCGGGGCCGATCGCGCCGGCGCAGTGCGCCGCCGGAGTCGCCCGCAAGCCGGTCGAGGACGAGGTCCCCTGGCCGGAGGCAGGTGTCCACGGGCAGCTGGTTCTGTCTGCGCTGGCGGCTGACTATCGCTACGCTCGCAGGAGCGATGAGGACGCGCGGATGCCGCGGCAAGTGCGTACGCCGGGCGCCGCGTTGAAACCCCTCCTTGGCGCGCGCTGCGAGAACGAACCCGCTGGTGTCGGTGACTCGTTGCTTGTGCATGCCAGTGAAATGGACGATCGACACGGGGAGTTGTACCAGCGGACGGCGCCGGCGGAGTCGTTGCGCAAGAGAGTGCGGAGTGGGGCCAAGAAGCCGAGGCGGTTGGTGGCGCGGGTGCGTGCGAGCCACAACGGGAAGGTTGGAGGAAGAGAATCCGGAGTACCCCGGACTCGTCTATTTTCTGTCCTTGACCTGGCCCTATGGGGGCCGATCGAAGCTCCTTTCCGTGCGGCGGGTGCCATCGCTCCGCCGGAGAGTTTTCGCGGTCGAGCGCACCGATGGTGCACTGGATGGGTGGGGAACAGCTCAGGTGTGAGGGACGGTCGTCTGGTCGTCTCCGCGAGAGACGCCACTGAAACGCACGGTCCCGGGCGGCGTAGAACCGTCGTTGTGCGTTTTGTGATTGCTGGGGTCGCCGTGCACTCCTCTGATGTTCATCAGCGGGAGTCCTGCGTTGCTGGAGGTTGGCCCGGTCGTGGCCGCCCTTGACATGGCTGCGGCCACCTGCGGCGGCGCTCGCGGTGCCGTCCTTCGCGGTGATCGCGGGAGCGAGCATGGTGCCCGCAGGTTCAGGCGGGCCTGCCGCAGGCGGGGCCTCTTCCTGACGCGGAGTGGTTCACGGGCCTGCTGCCCTGCCGCTTCCGCACTCTCACCGGCTGACCGGCGGGCCATCAGGGGTACCGGACGGGCGTACCTTTCGGGTGGCCCCCATCGGCTCGGACGAGCTGTCATTTGCCGATTGTCCGGGGCGGGGAGCCGCATCTACCGTGCGACAGTCGGCGGGCATCACCGTGGACGTCCGCGATCGAGACCCCTCAGCGGAGGCAGCCATGAAGACGGTTTCTGCGCGTGTTCCGGTGCGCACCGGCCCCCGTACCTTTCGAGCCATGACGACGGGCGGACGTTCGGTCGCCGAGGGGCTGCTGCAGGCCAGCGCATGTGTCGGACTGACCGTACTCGACGCCGAGTTGCGGCCCCGCCGCATCGGGTACCGCGATCTGGCCCAACTCGCGGAGCAGGCCGCTCGTTCACTCCAGGCACGTGGCGTCTGTCCGGGGGATCGGGTCTGTCTGCTGGCGCAGACCTCTCCGCACCTCGTGGTGACCCTGTTCGGCATCTGGCGGCTCGGTGCGGTGCCGGTCGTGCTGCCGAGCGCACGCCGCAGGGACGTGGAGGAGTTCGTGGCGGAGGTGAGCCGGCGGGTCGAAGCCGCGGAGTCCGCTTTGCTGGTGACGACCGAGAGGAACGCCGAGATGCTCGTCGGCCGACTCGCGTCTGCTGTCACGAGCCTGCGGGAGCTGCGTGGGTCGAGGACCTTGGGACAGGCACCGCTTGCGATGCCCTCGCCGGACGACATCGGCCTGTTGCAGTTCCCGTCGGGCACGACCGCGCAACTGCGTGCCGTACCCGTCACGCAGGCACAACTCGTCGGCACCGTCGCGGCGGTGGGCGAACACGTCGGATTCGGGCCGGACGACACGTACGTCAGCTGGCTGCCGCTCCACCACGGCATGGGCATCGTGCCGCTCGCCGGACTGGTCGCGGGAGGCGCGGAGATCGTGATGATGGCGACGAACGCCTTCCAGGAAGACCCCGGCAGTTGGATGCGAACGGTGAGCGACTACCGCGCAACGCTCACCGCCGCCCCCGGCACCGCCTACAGCCTGGCAGCGGCGGTGCAGGCCCGGAACCCGGCCGCGCTGAACCTGTCCCAACTCCGTCTCGCCGTCCACGTCGGCGAGAGCTTGGAGACGGGGGCCCTCGCCGCCACGAACAGGGTGTTCGGCCCGTACGGTCTCGATTCGGCTGCCCTGCGTCCGATGTACGGGCCGACACGGAAAGGACCCTGTCGGCAGGGCGGTACGGTGGCGGTGAGGTAATGGTGAAAGGAGCGGACGGTTTTGGCTGCTGCTCCTCAGCCTTCCTGGATCAAACCGTTCTTGAGTGCGCTGGCCACTGCCAGTGTTCTGTTCGGGCAGTTGAGCTTCGCGAGGATGTTGGCCACATAGCGCTTCACACTGTTGGCGGAAATGCCCAGGCGCCGTGCGATCTGCTTGTTGCTGAATCCCTGGGAAAGCAGGATGAGCGTTTGCTGCTCACGGTCGGTGAGCGGCGACGGTGATAAGGATTTCGACGACTCGCCCGGCTGGCGGCGCACCCGCGTCAGCAGACCGCGCACTACGGCGGAAGAAATCGGCAATTCGCCGAGGGCCAACCGGACGATGGTGTCCCGCAGCACGTCCAGAGTGAGTTCCGACCGCAGGATGAAGCCGTTCGGTTCCACCTCGATCGGGTGGCCGACGAAGTCCAGGTCGTCCTCTTCCAGCAGGACGAGGATCTTCGCTCCGCAGTCGGAGACGAGTTCCTGCAGATTCCCGGCTTGGCGTTCGAGTCCGGAAGCGGAGAGGATGATCACTTTGACGCCATGTCCGCCGAGCGCCCGGAGGGAGTCCCTGGTGATCTCACAGTCGATCACATGGTGAACGGTCGGCAACTGCTCCAGCATGGTGGCGATACCGATCCGGGTGACGTAGTCGTCCAGCGCGGCCACCACGGTGACCTCCTCGGCCCGGGCTTGTTCGCGCTGTGCGGGGGAGGGAAGACACTCCCCCTCCGGCTGAGGCGTCATCGCGGCCCCCGCACGGGGGCTTTCTGCGACGGGCCGACCTCGCGGCGTGGAGGTGGTTCTGGAGGGAAAAGATTTGCCATGGCTGAGCCATGGCAAATACAGAACATCTGAATCTCAGGTAACTTCGCTCCCATGTGGACGTCCCCCTAGGACTACCTGAACACATCTGATCATCGAATGGCGAATGAAATCCTCAAGGCTCGCCGGTGTGGTTCGGCGGGCAATCCGTCGTCTGAGCGTTCGAATCCTTAGTATAGTCAAGTCCTTTTGGGCTGTCGCTGTCAAGCGTTGGTCTTCGGGCTGTTGGCGGGTCGAGGGAAGATCGGATTCGATTGACCTGCGGGTAAGCGGAACAAGGAGAACCGCCGGTTGAGCTGCGGGGTAATCGGGTACTGTTCGGCGGATCGGCGCATGGGATGATCCGGCGGGAATTTCGCTGAGGGTATTAGGAATTGCCTGGTCTTTAATCGGCAGGGTTAATCGCGGGTATCTTGCTATTGCCAGTAATGTGCATTAAGTTCCGCGTCCGTGCCCGTCGGCTCCGACCGCTCGGGCGGCCGGACCAGACCGGTCTCATAAGCGATGACGACCAGTTGCGCTCGGTCCCGGGCCCCGAGTTTCGTCATGGCGCGATTGATGTGGGTCTTGGCCGTGTGCGGACTCACCACCAGCCGCTGGGCGATCTCGTCGTTCGTCATGCCTGTGGCGACGAGCGCGAGCACCTCGCGTTCGCGGTCGGTGAGGGCGGCGAGTCGTTCCACGGGTTGCCGCCCGCCTTGTTCCGGGCGGGCGAGGCAGCGGGCGACCAGCCGCTTGGTCGCCGCCGGAGACAGCAGCATGTCGCCCCGGTGGACGGTGCGGATCGCTTCGATCAGTTCGTCGAGTTCGACGCTCTTGCCCAGGAAGCCGCTCGCACCGGCCCGCAGGGCACCGAAGACGTTGTGGTCCGCCTCGAAGGTCGTGAGGATCAGCACCTTGACCTGCGCGAGTCCGGCATCGTCACTGATGAGCTGGGTGGCGGCCAGGCCGTCCAGCTCCGGCATGCCGATGTCCATCAGGACGACGTCCGGCCGCAGCAGCCGGGTCAGCTCGACGGCCTCGCGTCCGGTACGTGCCTCGCCGACCACCTCCAGGTCGGGCGCGGACTCCAGCAGCGACCGAAAACCCGTTCGTACCAGTACCTGATCGTCCGCGAGCAGGACTCTGACCGTCATGTCGGATCGTCTCCATGCCGTGGCAGTGTCGCGCTGACCCGGAAACCTCCGGGCACCGGGCTCGCATCGAAACGGCCGCCCAGCGCGGTGACCCGTTCGCGCATTCCCAGGATCCCGTGGGCCGTGCCGTCGCGAGCGACGGACACCGGGGTGTCGGGCGCGCCGCCGCTCTCCTCGTATCCGTCGTTCTCCACCAGGACGCGCAGGCCCGACGGCTCGTAGCTGACCAGCAGTCGCACGCCGACATCACCGGCGTGCTTGCGGACGTTGGTCAAGGACTCCTGGATCACGCGATAAGCCGTCAGGTCGACGGCGGGTGGCAGCCTTCGCACCGTGCCCTCGACGCGGTGCTCTATCCGCATGCCCGTCCCGGTGAAGATGCCGACGAGTTCACCGAGACCGGCGAGGCTGCCGTTCGGACCGGTCGGGGCACCCTCGTCGCCGGGCTGGCGCAACAGGTCCACGGTGTCGCGGAGATCCTCCAGGGCGGCCCGGCTCGCCTGCCGGATGTGGCCCAGCGCCGTCGCGGTGGCGGACGACCGGCCGCCGAGCGCATGCGTGGCCACCCCCGCCTGTACGGTGATCACGGCGAGGTGGTGGCCGATGATGTCGTGCAGTTCGCGGGCGATGCGCAGCCGCTCCTCGGTCACTCTGCGGCGTGCCTCGTGCTCGTGTTCACGCTCGGCCCGGTGTGCCCGCTCCTCCGCGTCACCGAGCCGGTCCCGGCGGCTGCGCGACGCCTCGCCGGCGGTGAGCGCCACGCCGCACGCCGCGAGCACCGCCAACTCCTCGGCGCTGAACAGGGCGTAGGAGCCCATCAGGACCGGGGCACCTGTCAGTGCCACGACGGCGAGTCCACTGCAGATCAGCATCCGGCGGCGGTCGCCGACGGAAGAAGCGACCCGGTACATGACGATCAGCGGCGCGGCCAGCACCCAGCCGTGGCTCCGGCTGACGACCATGTAGGCGACCGCGGCAGCCGTCGTCAGGCCCAGTACGAGGAAGGGACGGCGGCGGTGGAACAGCAGGGCACCGTAGGCGGCGAGTGCGATCGTGAGAGCGCCGAGCTGGACGTGCAGGGGGCGCAGCCGGGTGGCGATCGTGACCGCGGTGACCACGCACAGACCGGTGAGCAGCGCGGCGTCGGTCACCGTCGGATGCCGACGCGTTGCGCTCTTCCACCAGGCTGTGCCCCTCATGACTTCAGACTATGCTCCTTGTCCCCGTGCTCCGGCGCCGTTGGCGCAGCCGTTCAGAGCGTCAGCACCTCGGTCTCCCCGGTGAGGGGTTCCGTCCCGTCGGTGACCAGGCTCCTCAACATGAGCTGCCGGCAGATCAGTTCCGCCACATCGCCGACGGTGTTGCCGCCGAGCAGGAAGTGCGGCGGAACATCGGTGGACAACTCGGACAGCAGCCGATTGCGGAGCCGGACCGCCATCAGCGAGTCGATGCCCAGTTCGTTCAGCCGCATCCGGGAGAACGACGGCCGCAGTTCGTCGCGCTGCCGCGAATCCAGTGCGAGAAGCACCGTCACCCGGTGCAGCAGGCCCGCGAGTACCGCCTTCCTGGCCGCTTCGGGGTCTTCCAGGACCGTGATCGCCAGCCGCTCGGCCGACAGCCCGGCGTCGTCGGCGTCGGTCGTCCGATCCGGCGTCGTGTCCGGGGCCGGCCGGTCCAACGAGGGATACGGCGGATGGCCGGCGGACCGGGCCGTGAAGAGCGGCCAGTCCAGCCGTGCCACGCCCACCTGCGGCGGAGCCGTGGCCAGCAGCCGGTCCAGCGCGTCGAGGGCCGTATCAGTACGGAGCGCGTGCACGCCCTGTCGTGCGAGCAACGGCAGCAGCCCGTGGTCGGCGGCCATGCCCGCGTCCGCCCATGGGCCCCAGGCCACGCTGACCGCGGGAAGCCCGAGGTGCCTGCGGTACTGGGCCAGGGAGTCCAGGAACGCGTTGGCCACCGTGTAGTTCGCCTGTCCCGCGGAGCCGGTCAGCGCCGCCATCGAGGAGAAGAGCACGAACAGATCCAGCTGACGGTCGCCGGCGAGCCGGTGCAGTCGCCAGGCGCCCCGCACCTTGGCGTCCATGACACGGGCGAACGCGCCCCAGTCGAGCCGTGAGAACGCCGCGTCCTCGCTCACCCCGGCGGCGTGGACGATCCCGCGCAGCGGCGGCAACTCGTCCAGCGCCTGGGCGATCCGCAGGGCGCCGCTCTCCTCGGCCACGTCCGCCGCGAGCAGTTCGACCCGTACGCCGCGGTTCCGCAGCGCCGTGACGGACGGCGGAACGCAGACGGGCACCGTACGGCCCACCAGCAGCAGTGTCCGGGCGCCCCGGGCGGCCAGCCAGGAGGCCGTCACCTGCCCGAGCCCACCCCAGCCGCCGGTCACCAGGTAGGCCCCGTCGGGCCGCAGGACGCTCCGCCCGGGTTCGGCGGGCCGCTCGGGAAGTTCACCCTCCCGGACCCGAGCCCGGTACCAGTCGTCGCCCCGCTGAGCGAGATGGCCCGAGCCGGGCATCGCGTCGACCCGTTCCAGCAGGGCGGCCGGGGTGGCCGGCGCGTTCGGGTCGGTGTCGACCTGAACGCACGTCACCTCGGGGTACTCGGCGGCGATTGCCGCCGTCAGCCCGGTGAGCACGCTCTGGGCGGGATCGGGAGGCTGGGTGTCGGAGACCGGCCGGCATGCTCCCACCGAGGTGATGACGACCGTCATCCCCTCCAACGCGAGGCCGCGCAGGACCTGTTGGAGCAGGGGGAGGGCGTGCCGGGCGAGATCGTAGGCACGCTGTGCCGGATCTGTGCCGGGCGCCGCGGCAGCCCCGTAGTGCAGGACGACGCCGTCGATCCGGCCCGGCCGCTCGCTCAGCCCGTCGAGCAGGTGCTCCGCGCCGGGGCCGGCCGGGGGACCGGCCGCGGATGCGGTCAGCACACCGACCGCCGGCCGGCCGAGAGCCGCAGGCCAGTCCCGCACCGCGGCAGGGTCCGGACTGAGGACCAGCCAGGTGCCGTCGGTCCGTCGCCGTGTCCTGGCGCCGTCCTGACCGGCCGGGTCCGGGAAGGGCTGCCAGACCAGGTCGTACCGGCGCGGTGGCGGCGCGGTCGACACGGCCGGCACGGCTGGAACACCGTCGGCGTCGCCGTGCCGGTCGGCGGCGACCTGCCGCAACCGCAGTCCTTCCAGGTCGGCCAGCAGGGTGCCCTGATCGGACCGCAGGGCCAGGTCCACTACCAGATCGCCCGGGGCACCGCTGCCGTGCCGGCGCACGTGACATCGCACCCGGGACGGCAGCCGGTCGTACACGGTGATCCGGTCCAGGGCGGCGGGAAGCCACAGCCCGTCCTGCGCGGCGGTGCCCGGCAGGAACGCCCCCACGGCGTGGAAGCAGGCGTCGAGCACCACGGGGTGCAGGACGTACCCGTCCTCGCCGGACAGTTCCGCCTCCACCAGCCCCAGGGCCTCGTCTCCGTTGCTCCTGAGTTCCTTCAGAGCGCGGAAGTCCGGTCCGTAGTCGAGACCCAGGGCCGCGAACCGTTGGTACAGGTCGTCCACGTCCAGCGCGGTCATGTGCTCGGCGTCGGAGGAAGCGTCTGCGGCGGTATCGCCGGGTGCGGTCGGCTGTGCCTGGGCGGGCTCGGCCGTGGTCACGGTCACGTGCTCGGTCCACGGCTGCCCGGGCTTTCGGCCGCCGCGTGCGTAGCACCGCACCCGGCCGTCGCCGTCGGCCGTCGCCTGCACCGCCACCGGTTCGTTCTCGGCCAGCCGCAACGGCTCGTTGAAGGTGACCTGCCCGAGCGTCCAGGCGGCGGCGGGCTCGGCGGACGAGGCCCGGGCGGCTGCCAGCGCCCATTCGAGCATCGCGGCGGCAGGCAGGACCGGCCCGCCGAGCACCCGGTGCTGAGCGAGGAAGCCTGGCCGGTCGGCGCGCAGGGTGTGCGCGAACCACCGGCCGGGCGCGGCGGCCAGCTCGACCTCGGTGCCGAGCAGCGGGTGTTCGCCCGGCGCCGTCGACTGCTCGGGCACGTACCGCAGTTCGGTCTCCGTCAGCGGATGGCCGGGAAGCGGCACCGGCGCGGGCGGACGCCCGGCCTCCCCGGTGCGTTCCCGGGCGGCACCGGTCCAGTCGACCCGGCCGCCGTGCACGTAATGTTCGGCCAGGCTGCTGAGGAAGCGGCGGTCGTCGGTGTCGTCCCGGTGCAGGGTGGCCAGCCAGCGGGCGTCCGGATGGCTCGCGGCCCCGATGGCTGTCAGCGCCGGGTGGGGGCCGACCTCCAGGAAGACCTGGCAACCCTGAGCCTTGAGAGTCTCCAGGCCGGGCCCGAACAGTACGGGCTCCAGGAGTTGCCGTGTCCAGTAGCCGGGGTCGGCGAAGGCGTCGCCGGCGAGTTCCCCGCTCAGGTCGCAGACCAGTCCGATCGTCGGCGGACGGCAGCTCACCGACCGGGCGTGGGGGGCGAACCGCTCCGCCACCGTCCTCATGAGCGGTGAGTGGAAGGCCCGGTCGACACCGAGCCGGCTGACCCGGGCGCCGCGGTCCGCCCAGCTCCTGGTCAGTTCCGTGACCGTCGTCGGATCGCCCGAGAGCGTGATGTCCTCCGCGCCGTTGACGGCGGCCACACAGACCGTGTCGTCGGCGGCGGCGTGCAGTTCCGCGCACAGCTCGGCCAGCAGAGGTGCCGGGGCGTGGACCGCGTACATGGCCCCCGTGGGGGAGTACTCCTGCATGAGCTTGCCGCGGTGGTTCAGCAGGAGCAGGGCGTCCTCCGGGCTCAGTACTCCGGCGACACAGGCCGCGACGTACTCGCCGACGCTGTGGCCGAGGACGTAATCCGGCCGTACCCCGCAGGCGTGCCACAACTCGGCCATCGCGTACTCGACGGCGAACAGCGCCGGCTGGGCGTAGCGGGTCTGCGCGAGGTCGACCCGCTCGCCCACGGAGCCGCACAGGGTGGGCAGCAGACCGATACCGAACTCTCCGGTGAGGAACCGGTCGCACCGGTCCAGGGCCCGCCGGAACGCGGTGTGCCGGGCGTACAGAGGACCCGCCATCCCCGGGTACTGCGAGCCCTGTCCGGTGAACAGGAAGGCGACAGGCCGGCTCCGGCGGGCGTCCGAGAGCCCGGCGAACACCGAGGCGTGCTCCTCGCCCCGGGCGTGGCGGCGCAGCAGTACGGCGGCCTCGGGCGCTGACCGGGCGACCACCGCGACGCGGTGGTCGTGATGGGTCCGCCGCGCACCGGCGGCCGCGCAGAGCGCGGGGAACGGTGTGCCGAGGGGAGCTTCCAGGAGGTCCGCATGGTCCTGGGCCAGCCGGCGCAACGCCGCACCGCCCTTGGCGGAGACCGGCAGCAGTTCCCAACGGTCGGCGTCCGCCGCCTGCTGGTCAGGGCCGGAAAGCGCCGTCGGCCGGGCCGCCTCCTCCGCCTCCGTGAGGATCACGTGCGCGTTGGTGCCGCCGAAGCCGAAGGAGCTGACGCCCACCGCCCGCGGCTGCCGTCCGGTCGGCCATTCCTCGGTACGCTCCGGGATCCGGCAGCGGCTGCCGGCGAGGGCGATGTAGGGATTCAGCTCCTGGAAGTGCGGTTGCCGCGGGACCGTCCGGTGCCGCAGCATCAGTACGGCCTTGATGAGCCCCGCGATGCCGGCCGCGGCTTCCAGATGTCCGATGCACGCCTTGGCCGAGCCGATCCACACCGGCCCGGTGCCTGGCCCCGGCTCGCCGTACACCCGCTGCAGCGCGGCCACCTCCACCGGGTCGCCGAGACTGGTCCCGGTTCCGTGCGCCTCCACGCAGCCGATCCGGCCGGGTGCCATTCCGGCAGCGGCCAGGGCCTGGCGGATCACAGCCTCCTGGGCCAGGCCGTTGGGCGCGGTCAGGCTGTTGCTCCGGCCGTCCTGGTTGACGGCGCTGCCGTGCACGACGGCGTGCACCCGGTCACCGGCGCGCCGGGCGTCCTCGTGCCGTTTCAGGATCACCACGCCGCAGCCCTCGCCGCGCACGTAACCGTCGGCCCGGGCGTCGAAGACCTTGCAACGGCCGTCCGGCGCCATCATGTCGGCCTGTGAGAACACGACCGTCAGGTCGGGGGAGAGCAGCAGGTTCACACCGGCGACGACGGCCAGCTCGCATTCGCCCTGCCGCAGGCTGGTGACCGCCTGATGGAGGGCGACGAGCGAGGACGAGCACGCGGTGTCGACGGCCACGCTCGGTCCGTGCAGGTCGAAGAAGTAGCTGATCCTGTTGGCCGCGACGCTGAGCGCGTTGCCGGTGCCCGAGTGGGCGTCCAGTCCCGCGTGGTCGCGGATCTGCAGGCGCGCGTAATCGTTCCCGCTGATGCCCACGAAGACGCCGGTGTCGCCGTCCGCGATCGATTCGGCGGGGATCCCCGCGTCCTCCAGTGCCCGCCAGGCCAGCGTCAGCAGCAGCCGCTGCTGGGGGTCCATACTGCGGGCTTCCTGCGCCGAGATGCCGAAGAAACCGGCGTCGAAGTCGTAACCACGGTCGATGAATCCACCCCAGCGGGTGGTGGTCCGGCCGGGGACGGGCGGACCGGACCGGTAGTAGGCGTCGGCGGGCCAGCGGTCGGCCGGCACTTCGGTGATCGCGTCCCGGCCCGCCAGGATCAGGTCCCAGTAGGCGTCGACCGACTCCGCGCCGGGGAACCTGCACGCCATCCCGACGACGGCGATCGGCTCACCCGGCGGCCCGCTCCGGCGCACCGGCGGTGCCTGCACGCCGTCGCTGAGCGCGCGGGCGAGCCGGGCGACGGTCGGGTGCTCGTACAGCAGGGTCGGCTGCACCGGGCGGCCGAGTGCCTCGCCCAGTTCTCCGGAGATGCCGACCAGGGTCAGAGAATCGAGGCCGAACGCGCTGAACGGGGTGTCCACACCGACGTGTTCGGCGGTCAGACGGCCGCGTTCGGCGATGCGCGTGACAAGCCACTGGGTGATCGATTCGTACGACCCGGACGCGGCGGCGGCCACTGGCATGCCCGCCGCCGGGGCAGCCGTGGTGGTCACTGGGGCGGTGGGTGCCTCCCAGGTGTGGACGGCGGCCAGTTCACCGTTCAGATAGAGCTGCTTGCAGTGCCGCCGCCGTACCTTGCCGCTCGACGTGATCGGCAGCGCGGCGGACCGCAGCAGAACGACCGCACCCAGCTCGACGTCGTGCTCCTCGGTGACTGCCTGCCGGACGGCCGCCACGATCTCCTGCGGGTCTGTGTCCGTGCGCCGTTCGCGGGCCACCTCGTGGACGACGACGAGCCGTTCCTGTCCGCCGGAATCCACCGGGAACGCCGCGCCGCGCTCGGGGGCCAGGCCGGGATGGGACCTGGCGGCGGTCAGTTCGATGTCCTGCGGGTGCAGATTGCGCCCCCGGACGATGATGAGGTCCTTGAGCCGGCCGGTGACGTAGACCTCGCCGTCGGCCAGTGCGCCCAGGTCTCCGGTCCTCAGAAACGGTCCACGGCCGTCGGCCAGATGTGCCCCGAAGGTCCGCGCGGTCTCCTCGGGCTGGTTCCAGTACCCGCTCGCGACCGTGGCGCCACGCACCCAGAGCTCGCCCTCGGTGTTGTCCGGGCAGATCAGCCCGGTGTCCGGATCCACCACCAGTAACTCGGTGTCCAGCCAGGTGTGTCCGTTGCCGACCAGCCGACGGCTCCGCTCCCCGTCCGCGGCCGGGGACAGCAGGCCCCGGGACAGCGCGTCCGCACCGAAGGCGCTCACGGTGAGCGGTTCCCGGGGACTGCGGTTGGTCAGCGCCAGCGTGGCCTCGGCCATGCCGTATCCGGGGGTGAAGGTCCGCGGGCCGAAGCCGCAGGGGCCGAAGGTCTCGGCGAACCGTTCCAGCGTGTCCGGCCGGACCGGCTCGGCGCCGATCGTGACCATCCGCAGGCTGGACAGGTCCAGCCGCGCACGGTGTGCCGCGTCGATCCGGTCGCAGCACAGTTCGAGGGCGAAGTTCGGCGCCCAGGCCGTGGTGCCCCGGTACTTGACGATCGCGTCCAGCCACCGTTCCGGGCGTTGCACGAAGGCGACCGGCGGCATCAGCACCGCCGTTGCGCCCAGGTACAAGGGGTGCAGCAGCCCGGCCACCAGCCCGAGATCGTGGAAGATCGGCAGCCAGGAGACGTTGACGTCGTGTTCGCCGAGGTCGAAGCCTTCCGCCAGCAGACCGAACTGGTGCGCCAGGTTGCCGTGGCTGATCATCACGCCGCGTGGGTCGCTCGTGGAGCCGGACGTGTACTGCAGGTACGCCAGCGTGTCCGCGGTGAGTTCGGGCTCGGCCCATCCGTCCGCACCGGGCCCGCCGTCCCCGCCGGGCGGGTCTCCCGTCTCCCGCGCCGGTCCGTCGACCGCCCAGATCTCGCAGTCGACGGACGTGATGCCGATCTGGTCGAACCTGGTACGCAGCGACCCGGTCCTGGCCGCCGTGGTCAGGGCCAGCCGGGCCCGGCAGTCACCGACGATCCCGTTGATCCGCTCGGCATGCCGCCGGTGTCCGGGCGGATAGATGGGCACCGGCACCGCCCGGGCGTAGAGGCAGCCCAGCATGCCGACGGCGTACTCCAGGCAGGTGGGCATCGGAAGCAGGACCTGTTCACCCGCGAGGTCTGCCGCCTGGAGCCGCACGGCCAAGGAACGCGCCCGGCGGTCGAGTTCGCCATAGGTCAGCCGATCGGACTCCTCCTCCCCCTCGGAGAGCAGAATCAGGGCCGTCTTGTCGGGCCGCTGGACGGCATGCGTGCGGAGCATCCGCACGATCGACGGCGCTTCACCCGGCCTGTTCCGCTCCGGCTCGTGGATCATTTCTTTCCCCTCCCGTTGGTCGGTCCCCGCGTACGGGCCTGCGGTCATCCGAGCGCGGCCCGGTAACCGGTCGGTACCAGCCCCTCGACCAGCGGCACTTCCAGCACCTTCTCGTGCACCACCGGCCCGTGCCCGAACTGGCCGTCCTCGCCGAAGAGTTCGCCGTGGTCGGCGGTGACGATGACGTACGTGTCGGGCGGGATCCGGGCGAACAGTTCGGCGAACAGGCCGTCGACGTAACTCAGCGCGTTGATCTGCCGGTGCCGGGCCTCGTTCATCTCCTCCGTGCTCAGTACCCGGGGCCCGCCCATCTCGTCGGCGACGGCGGTGAGTCCCCGTACGGCACCGTGCACGCCCGCCAGATACGGCCAGTTGCGTGCGTCGTCGCCGGGTACGGCGTACGGGTAGTGGGTCTCGCCGATGTTGAGCAGGTAGAACGTCGGCCGCCGTGGGTCGAACTCCAGCAGATCGAGCATGGAAGCCATGTCGTTGTGCCGCTTCATGCGGTCGTACGACTCGAAGTCGCGGTTGATCGCCGTGTGCCGGTTGAGGACGGACATGGAGACAAGGGCACGGGTGTGGTAGCCGAGGGAACGGAACAGGGTGGGCAGGAACAGCGACGGCAGCAGGCCCCGTTGGATGTCCGCGACATCGACCTGCAACCGCTCGCCGAAGGCCAGGAACTCGTTCTTGAAGTACTCGGCCGCAGGCATCTCACCGCCCGGCCGGCTGTGCGGCAACAGGCCGGTCAGCAGGTTGTAGTGGGAGGGCGGTGTCCAGGTGGCGTAGGCGTACCGCTGCTGCACCTCGCCGATCCGCCCGAGATGCTTCGGGGCGGCCGCGATCCAGGAGTCGTAGCGGAGGCTGTCCAGGACGATCAGCATCAGGTTGCGGGCGCCGCTCGGCGGGTCGGGCAGGTCGCGGACGGTCAGGGTCTGCTGTGCGGACATGGCTTCTCCAGTCCTTCAGGTCGTGGGGTCGCTCGGAGGCGGTGACTCGGGTTCCGGTTCGCCGGCGGGCGGTTCGCCGTCCTCGGGCTGGACCAGGCCCATCGGGCAACGACCGGTCGCCAGCTTGAGCGCCTCGGCGAGGTCGTAGTCGTCCTCCGCGACGGCGGACCGGTCCTTCGGGGACGTGGTCTCGCCGGTCGGCTCCGGTATGCCGCTTTCCGTCGTGTCGGGCATCGGTACTCCTTGGGTGGGTCGTGAGCCGGCAGTGCGGTCGGGCGGTCGGCGGCGCCGCGTCCGCCGCGCCGCTCACACCGTGGAGAGGGCCTGGTCCGCGTCGTATCCGTAGAGCCAGGCGTTGCCGCGCAGTTCCATCAGGTTCGTCAGGCCGGCGTCTCGCCGACGCTGCTGCTCGCCGTCGGGCAGATGGATGGTCACGTTGCGCCCGCGCACGATGGCGCCGATCTCCGCGACCCGCTCCTGACGGCACGTCTCGTACCGCCGCAGCGCCGGTTCGAGGTTGTCGGAGCTCGCCTCGCGCAGGCAGGCGGCGAGCACCACCGAGTCCTCGACGGCCTGGTTGGCGCCCTGTGCCAGGAACGGCAGCGAGGCGTGGCCGGCGTCACCGACCAGGGTGATGCGGCCCCTGCCCCACTGCGGGTCCCGCTCGTACAGCGCCCAGCGGCTCACCCGGTCGGCCGACCGGATCACCCGCAGCACCTCTTCGTGCCAGCCCGTGTACGCCCGCGCCAGGTCCTGCACACTGCCCTGCGCCAGCCACGACTCCGCGAGCCACCCGTCGGCCGGTGCGCTCGCCGAGAAGTTCACCAGCCGCCCCGCCGAGACCGGATAACACAGGAAGTGGTGGCCCGGACCCATCCACATCAGCATCTTCGGCGGACCCGACAGCAGCGGCACCCGCTCGGCCGGCACGAGACCGCGGAACACGGTCCTGCCCATGGGGCGCGGCCTGTCGGCGTCGAGCGCGCCGCGGACGACGGAGTGGAGTCCGTCCGCGCCCACCACGATGTCGGCCCGCTGCGACGAGCCGTCGGCGAACCGGATCTCGACGCCGTCGGCATGCTCCCGTACGCCGACGCACTGGGCGCCGAACCGGATCCGGCCGTCGGGCAGCGCGTCGGCCATCGCGTGTTGCAGGTCGGCGCGGTGCACGGTGTAGTACGGCTCCCCGAACAACTGCACGCACTCGTCGCCGAAGACGGTCCGGCCGAGCGGCTTCCCGTCGTCCCAGCGCAGCAGTTCCAGGGCCTCGGGCCGCACGGCGGTGGCCTTCAGGGCGGCGCCCAGGCCGAACCGGTGCAGCAACCGGGTGGCGTTCGGTGCCAGTTGCAGGCCGGCTCCCACTTCGCGCAACTCGGGCGCCTGCTCGTAGAGGCGGTACTCCAGCCCCGCCCTCTCCAGGGCGAGGCCCAGCGCCAGTCCGGCGATTCCCGCACCCATCACGGCGATTCGCATGTCGTCTCCCCATCGGTCAGTTGTCGGGCAGGGCGGCCGGTACGGGCAGTGCCGCGTCACCCGCCGAGCGGGCCATCATCCGTTTCGCCCGAAGCAGCAGCAGCTTGCGTCCCAGCCGTCCGAACGGGACGGTGTCGCCGCCGCCCGATCCGCTGGTCGCGCGGCGGAAGGCCAGGGCGGCAGCGGTGAGGGTGAGCGTTCCGGCCAGGGCGAGGACGCCGAGCGTGGCCAGCAGCTGACCCCAGTGGAAGCCGAGGTTCATCAGGTTCTGCCCGCTGGTCACCACGTACGCCACGGGGTTGATCCGCCCCACGGTGGTCAGCCAGGACGGTTGCAGCTGCCGAGGGAAGAACGCGGGGGACAGGAACAGCAGCGGCAGCGTCGAGTTGATGCCGATCAGCATCGTCACCTGCGGGTTGCGGGTGCGCAGCGCCACGTAGTCGGAGAACCCCGCGGCGCAGATCCCCAGCAGGATGCTGAGCGTCAGCATGGTCGCCACGCCCCCGGCGCCGGTCGGCGGCCGGATGCCCATGGCGAACGCGATGGCGAGCACGATGAGGCACTGCACCGCCATGGTGATCGCGTCGGCCAGGATCCGCCCGAGCAGGATGGTGGTCCGGTTGATCGGACTGATGAGGAACTTGTCCAGCACACCGGTGCTGATGTCGGTGACCATCGCGATCCCCGACCGGATCGAGGTGTTCAGCACCGTCAGCGCCATGATCCCCGGGACGAAGAACGACAGGTACGACGTGTACCCGAGCTGCCGGAACTGGTCGAAGTCCGTGAGCCTGCTCAGACCCTGGGAGAAGACGGCCATCCATATGAGGGGCTGGACGATCCCGGCCACGATGAGCAGCGGTGTTCGCCGGGACGCGATCAGGTTCCTGACCATCAGATGGTAGACGGCGTGCACGTTGTGTTTCATTGCGGCACCTTCCCTCCGTGCATGGCGGCGAACGCGGCGCTCATCGCCGGACGTCCGAGGCCCGGATCGGCACGTACCTTGTGGCCGGTGTACCTGAGAAAGACGTCGTCCAAGGTCACCGCGGAATTGCGGACGGTCAGGATCCGGATGTACTCGGACTCCAGGTGCCGGATGATCGTCGGCAGGGCCGCGCCGGTGTCCCGTACCGACAGCACGAGCGGTTCCACCTGCTCCACCCGGGCCACCTCCGGATAGCGGCCCACGACGTGGGCGGCCCGGTCGTAGGCGTCCTCCGCCAGCGCCGAGGTGAGCGTGAAGGTGACCCGGTCCGCGCCGAGTTCGTCCTTCATCGCGGCCGGGCTGCCGGACCGCAGCAGTTTGCCCCGGTCCATGATGGCGACGCGGTCGCAGGCCCGGTCGGCCTCCTCCAGGTACTGCGTGGTGAGCAGGATCGTCACGCCGTCCCGCCGCAGCCGGTCGAGGTACTGCCACAGCGCCAGCCGCGACTGCGGGTCCATCCCGGTGGTGGGCTCGTCGAGGAAGAGCACCGGGGGCGCATGGACCAGGGCCTGGACGAGGTCCAGCCGTCGGCGCATGCCGCCCGAGAACCGGGCGGCCCGGACGTCGGCCACCTGGGTCAGTGACATGATCTCCAGCAGTTCGACGGCCCGTTTCTCCGCCGCGACCCCCGACATCCGGTGCAGGCGCCCCTGGAGCACGAGGTTCTCGCGGGCGGTGAGATCGTCGTCGATACCGATGGTCTGACCGGCGTACCCGATGATCTCCCGGACCTTGCGGATGTCGGCGGTCACGTCGTGCCCGCCGACCCGCGCCGTTCCGGAGGTCCGTGCCAGGAGTGTCACCAGGATCCGTACGGTGGTTGTCTTGCCCGACCCGTTCGGTCCGAGCAGCCCGAAGACCTCGCCGGCCCGGATCCGCAGGGACAGCCCGTCGACGGCCCGGTTACCGCCCGGATAGACCTTGACGAGGTCCTGTACTTCGATGGCGTCGCTCATCCGTATCGTTCCTCACGCGTCGGCACGGCGGTCACAGAGCCAGGGGCAGCGAGCTGAATCCCCGCGAACCCGGGAGCGTTCGGCGCCTGGGCTCCCCGGCGGGCCGGAGCGCCGGGAAGCGCGCCAGCAGGGAGCCGATCGCCACCTGCGCCTCCATCCGGGCCAGCGGAGCACCCAGGCAGAAGCGCGAGCCACGGCCGAACGACACGTGGTGGTTCGGTTCGCGGGACAGGTCGAGCGTGTCCGGCGCCTCGAACACCTCGGGATCCCGGTTGGCGGCGCCCAGCAGAACCACCACCGTCTGCCCCGGGCCCAGGGTGTGGCCGCTCAGCTCGGTCTCCTCGTGCACCGTCCGGGTGATCCACTGGATCGGAGGCGCGTACCGCAGCAACTCCTCCACACCGGTGGTGATGAGGCCCGGCTCGGCGCGCAGCCGCTCCGCCTGCATCGGGTGGTCCAGCAGGGTGTGCACCCCGTTGCCGATCACGTCCACGGCGCTGAGGTACGCGGAGACCAGCAACTCGGCGCAGATGTCCAGCAGTTCCTCCGGATCCGGCCGACCCGACGGCCCGTCCGCGTCGAGCAGCAGCCCGAGCAGGTCGTCGGGCCCCTGACGGGGTACGGCGAGCGCCGCGGCGAGGTTCTCGCGCACCTCTTCGGTGGGCAGGACCGGGCCGCCGCCCGAGGGAAGCATGCGATGCCCCCGCGGCGGAGCGAGAGTGCCGGAGACGTCCTGGACCCAGGCGCTCACCACGTGGGCCTCGTTCGGACGCAGGCCGAGCAGGTCGGTGGCCATCGCGAGCGCGAGCGGCACCGCCAGGTCGGCCACCAGCTCCAGTTCGGCGCGGGCCGCGGCCTTGTCCAGCAGCGTGTCGACGACCTCCTGGGCGTGCGGCCGGAACCGTTCCACGAACGCGGGTGTGAAGGTGTTCTGCACCAGCCCGCGCCGCAGGGTGCGGCGGGCCGCGGCGCAGGCACCGGCATCGGCCGCCGAGCCGACCAGCCTGGGATCCCGCAGCGCGGCCATGGCGTCCCCGTGTCCCATGACGAACCAGTGCTGCTGGGCCTCGGCCCACATCACCGGTCCGGCCCGCCGGAACTGCCGGTACACCGGATAGGGGTCGTCCTGGAGCCGGTCGAGCAGATTGGGCAGGTTGGACATCATCGGCATCGCCGGGCTGTCGTTCACGAGATCTCCTCCTTCTCCGCGGGCGTCGGCGGCAGGTCCGTCCGCACCCCGAGCCCGGCGAGCCAGGCCCGCACCTCGCCGGCGACGGCGGTCGGCCGACTGCCGGCGATGATCGAGTAGTGGTCGCACGGCCAGACCCGCGCGGTGAGGTCACGGCACACCGCCCGCCACGCGGGGACCGGATCGGGCCGGTCGGTCTGCCCGGCGGCCAACAGCAGCGCCGGGCCGTCGAACCGGCCGGGCCGGTGCCCGGCGAGTGCCGCCAGGTTGGCCGCGTGTACCGCGGCCAGTCGCGCGTACTCGGCTGTCCCGACCTCCGGCGGCAGCAGCCGCGCCGCGACCGCGAGATCCCGGCCCAGCCGGGCCAGTTCCCCGGGCCCTGCCGCCGACAGCGCGGTGTCGGCGGTTTCGGACAGTCGTCCGCCGGCCAGGTCACGGAGGAATTCGAGGTGCCGGGCCGCCTCGGTGGCGGGGGCGCGATGCCGTGGATCGCTGTCGATCAGGAACGGGTAGGCCCGTCGGCCCCGTTCGGCCAGCTGCCGGGCGACCTCGTGGGCGAGGACTCCGCCCATCGACCAACCGCCCAGCACACAAGGCCCGTTCGGAACCAGGCGCTGCAACTCCCGGCGGTACCCGGCGGCCATCCCGGCCAGGTCCGCGGGCGGGGCGCCGCCTGACCGGTCGGTCAGTGCCCGGCTCTGGAACGCCCGTACGGGACCGCCCCAGGCGCGGGCCAGCGGCACGTAGGCGGCCACCGATCCGCCCACCGGGTGGAAGAGGAACAGCTCCGGCCCAGTGCCCTCGGCCAGCGTGACCACGCCGGCCGTGTCCCGTTCGCCGCGGCGCACGGCAGCGGCCAGTGTCCGTACGGTGGGTGTCTCGAAGATCCGGCCGAAGGGGAGATCGACACCCAGTTCGGTGCGGACCCGGTTGACCAGCCGCAGCGCGAGCAGCGAATTGCCGCCGAGGGCGAAGAAGTCGTCGTCCGGACCGACACGGGCCACCGCGAGCAGTTCCGCCCACAGCTCGGACAGCTGTTTGACCTGCCGGTCGTCCGCCCCTTCCGGCTCGGCGGCCCTGTCCGTCGCGCTCGCGCCGCCCCGCGCACGGGGCGCGGCGGACACCGCCGCCAGAGCGGCGGCCACGTCGACCTTTCCGTTGGCGGTCAGCGGCAGCGTGGGCACGAGGTGCAGTCGGCCCGGAACCATGTAGTGCGGCAGGCGTGCACGCAGGTGGTCCAGCAGCGCCGCGGCGTCCGGAGGGTCCGGCTGCCCCGGCACGGCGATCGCCACGAGCCGTCGGGCGCCCCCGGGCACACCCTCGGCGCAGACCACGCAGTCGCTCACCGCCGGATGGCCGCGCAGCACCGCCTCCACCTCGCCGGGTTCGACCCGGAAACCGTGGATCTTCAACTGGCGGTCCTCGCGCCCGAGGAACTCGATCGTGCCGTCCGGCCAGTACCGGCCCAGGTCGCCGGTCCAGTACAGCCGTTCGCCGGTGCGCGGGTGCCGGACGAACCGCTCGGCGGTGCGCTCCGGGTCCCCCCGGTATCCGCGGGCGAGCCCCGCCCCGCCGATGTGGATGCGGCCGACCGCCCACGGCGGACGGACCGCCATCCGGTGGTCGAGGATCCGCATGGTCTGGTTGGCCAGTGGACGGCCGTACGGGACGCCGCGCCAGGCGGGGTCGATCTCACCGACCTCGTACGCGTTGGACCAGATGGATGCCTCCGTCGCACCGCCCATCGCGACGATGCGCACGCCGGGCCACGTTCCACGCAACCGTGCGGCCAGTGCGGGCGGGATCCAGTCACCGCTGAGCAGGAAGGCACGGACCGGCGGCGGGTCCGGCTCGGACTCCGGCTCCGGCAGCCGCGCGACGACCTCCACCAGCATCTCGGCCAGCGCGGGCACCGAGTTCCACACGGTGACACCGCATCGCCGTGCCAGCCCGGCCCAGCCGACCGGATCGGGCCGCGGCGTCGCCTCCGGCAGGACCAGGGCGGCTCCGGCGGCCAGCGTTCCGAAGACATCCCAGACGGACAGGTCGAAACTCAGCGAGGAGATCCCGAACACCCGGTCGGCGGGCCCGAGTCCGATCCGCCGGTTGACGTCGAGGATCGTGTTGACGGCGCCCCGGTGCTCGATCTCGACCCCCTTGGGCTGCCCGGTGGAGCCCGACGTGTGGATCACGTACGCCAGATCCGACGCACCGCCCGGCCGGTCGGGCAGGTGACCCGGGCCGGCGTCCCCGGTGGCCCCGGTGTCCTCGGTGGCCTCAGCGTTTTCGTCCACAGGCATCGCGACCGCACCGGGCACGGATCCGCCCTCGCGCCGGGTGAGCGCGAACGCGACCGTGCACGCGCCGATCAGGTGGCGTATCCGCTCCGCGGGCAGTGCGGCGTCGACCGGGCAGTACGCGGCCCCGGCGCGCAACACCCCCAGCACGGCCACCACTTGTTCCCAGCCCTTGGACATCACCACCGGCACCACGTCCTCGCGGCCCACACCGCGTTCGCGCAACTCGCGGGCGAGTGCCCGGGAGGCGCGCTCCAGTTCTCCGTACGTCATCTCCCGGTCCGGGGTCACCAGCGCCACGGCGTCCGGCCCGGCGGCGGCCCGGCGCAGGAAACCGTCCTCCAGACGTTCCGGCGGCAGGGGCACGGCCGTCCGGTTCACCCGCTCGACGAGGGCGCGATGTCCGCCGGGCACCGGCTCCGGGAGGGCGTCGTCCCCGCCGCGTCCGGCCAGGGACTCCAGCAACTCCCGGTACGCATCGAACATGGCGTCCGGAAGGCCGGGCGGGAACGCGTCGTCCACGACGTCCCACACACACTCCACGCCTCCGTCCGGAGTGTCCTGGACCTGGTTGTCGATGAGCACCTGCGGTGTGCGCAGGGCGCTGTCCACGATCCGGCACGGCAGGACGGCCCGCTCGGCACCAGGAGGGGAGTCCGGGCCCGAGGCCAGCATGCTGGTGAAGACGTACGGAAGCGCGGCCCGCGAGGTCCAGCCGCGCCGGGTGGCCGACTCGCGCATCACCCGGACCGCGCTCACGCCGGCGTGCGGCAGGTCCTTCCACAGCTGCCGCTGCACCCGCTGTCCGCGAGCCCAGAAGTCGGCGTCGCCGCCCAGGTCCGTCTCCAGCGGCAGGGTCGCGCCGAACTGGCCCACCGTCGCGGACCATTCGGGGTGGCCGGCGGCCCAGGTCTGGTGCAGGACGTTGACGCTGAAGTGCGGATCGGTGGCCCAGGCCCCGAGCACCTCGGCGAACACGTGCAGCAGCGCGGACGTCGGCAGTACGCGACGCCGGCCGAACTCGGTGCGCAGCCGCCGCCACCGCTCCGGGGCGATCCGGCAACTGCGCCGGGTGAACCGCACCGGATCGATCTGTCCGAGGGGCACGGCCAGGGGGAGGGCGGGCGGTCCGGGCAGGGTGTCCAGCCGGGCGGACCAGTAGCGCCGGTGCTCCCGGTGCGCGTCGGTGTCCTCGTCGGCCAGCAGGGCCAGCCGCGCCTCCCGGTAGGTCACCCCGGCCGACGGCGGCACCGCGGCCGGATCCCGATACAACTCCTGCCATTCCCTCACCAGCCGGCGGATGCCTCGACCGTCCAGGAGCAGCAGGCTCAGCGCGATGTGGACTCGGGTGTGCCGCGGTCCGGTCCGGTGGACACACACCTCGAACAGCGGCCAGCGGGTGGGGTCGACCCCCTCGTCGCGCATCCGGGTGCGGGTGCTCCGCAGCGCCTCGTCCCGCTCCTTCGGGCTCACCCGGGTCAGATCCACCACGGGCGGCCGGTACGGCTTTGGCCGCGCGAGCACCCGCTGCCCGCCCTCGGCGAGCACCACGGTACGCAGCTGTTCGTGCCGCTGGACCAGGCGGTGCAGCGCGGCCTCGGCCCGGGCCGGATCCAGGTCGGTGACCTCCAGTTCGACGTAGTAGTTCGGCCGGAAGCCGCCGAGTTCGATCAGCCGGCTCATGCCGACCAGATACGCCTCCTGAAGATCCGTCAGCGGGAACGGGGCGGTGGCCGATTCCGGGACGTCGGTCATGAAGACCTCCTCGGGCCGTCGGAGAGGGCGCGGAGATCGTCGGCGACGACCGACAGCACCGGTTCGGGCGACCGGTGCAGATAGAAGTGGTCCCCGCCGAACATGCGCACGGTGCAGCGCCCGTTGGTGTGGACGCGCCATGCGTCGAGATCCGACCGGGCGGCGAACGGGTCGTCGAAGCCGCCGAAGGCCGAGATCGGGCAGTTCAGCGGTGGCGCGGGCTGATAGGCGTACGTCTCCACCGCGGTGAAGTCGGCCCGCAGCATCGGCAACAGGGCGGCGAGCGCCGTGCGGTCCGCGAGTATCTCCGGCGGTGTTCCGTTCAGCTCCCGCAGCCGGTCCAGGAACTCGGGCAGCGGTGCCCGGTGCACCGGGCGCTCGGGAACCGTCAGATGGGCCGCCGGCCGGCCGGACACCAGCAGGCCCACCGGCGCGGGCAGTCCCGCCCGATCCAGGGCCCGGCACATCTCGAAGGCGATCAGCGCGCCGAGGCTGTGCCCGAACCAGGCGTGCGGCCGGTCCAGCCACGGCCCGACGTCGGCCGTCAGGGCGGCGACGATGTCCGGCACCCGGCGCAGCGGCGGTTCGTCCAGCCGGCTCTCCCGGCCGGGCAGCCGGATCGCGACGACCTCGACGGCGGGCGCCAGCCGCCGCGCCCACTGCTGGTACACGGCGGCTCCGCCGCCCGCGTGGGGCAGACAGAACAGGCGCAGGCGGGCTTGCGGCGCCGGATGCCACCGCACGGCCCACGGGCCCGGCTTCCGGGTCGCTGCCCGGAGGGACTCCCCGGTACGAGGACGGTCTCCGGCCGGTTCGGCCGGGAGCATGTCCAGCTGAGGCCGGGGCGCGAGAGCGAACCGGTCCTCGAAGGCCGTCCGGCCTGGTCCTAGCCGATCCATTCCGCTGCCCTCTCCGCGAGCATGACGCAGGTCAGATGGGTCGGCGCCGCCGGTATCGACGGCATCACCGAGGCGTCCACCACCCAGAGGCCGTCCAGTCCGTGCACCCGGCAGTACTGGTCCACCACGGACGACGGGTCGGACGGCGGTCCCATCCGCGCGGTGCCGACCGGATGCCACAGCGGTCGGGCGAACCTGGTGACGGCGCTCCGCAACAGGGTGTCGTCGGCCACCAGCCGGTCGGTCCAGAGCATCGCCTTCCGGGTCTGCGCGGACAGCGCCCCGGAACGCGCTACCGACCAGGCCAGCCGGGTGCCGGACACGAGCCGGTCCACGTCCGCGGGGTCGGTCGCCAGGGCGAGGTCGATGACCGGCCCGGTCCCGGACCTCGTGTCGCGCAGCCGGACTGTGCCCCGTGACGCGGGGGTGCCGAGCACGGCGGAGAGCACCACCGCGGGTTTGCCGGCCATGACGGCGCCCACCACGGGTATCCCCTCCGTGGGTACGTTGCCGGCCAGGAACAGCAACAGGTCGGGCCGTCCAGGACCGCTGGCCACCCGGGCCATGACCTGATGACAGATGCTGTCGGGGCGGCTGACACCGGGACGGCCCTCCGCCCAGATGGCCACGGCGGGATGGTCGGTCAGGTTCCGCCCGACGCCGGGCAGGTCGACCACGGCCGGGATGCCGAGGGCGGCCAGCCACCGCCCGTCCCCGATGCCCGAACGCTGGAGGACGAGTGGGGTGTTGACGGCCCCGGCGCACAGCGTGACCCGGTCCGCGGACACCCGGCAGGGCCGGCCGTCGCGCACCGCCTCCACCCCGACGACCCGCCGGCCGCTCAGCAGCAGCCGGGCGACCTCGCAGTGCTGCCACAGGGCGAGGTTGGCGGGGCGGTCGGCCCGGCGCAGGTGAGTGTCGGCCGTCGACATGCGGTGGGTGCCCAGGCGGTTGCTCGGCACCGGCCCCACGCCGACGTCGTCACCGGCGTTGAGATCCGGCAGCTCCGGTACGCCCAGGTCGCGGCAGGCCCGGACGAAGCCGTCGGCCACCGGGTCGAACTCCCCGGGCGTCGGCCGCCGGATCGGCACCGGCCCGTCCTTGCCATGGTCCGGTCCGCCCATGTCGCCGTCCGCCTCGATCGCGGTGAAGTGGGGCAGGACCCGGTCCCACGACCACACGGGGTTGCCGGCGGCGGCCCAGCCGTCGAAGTCGGCCGGCAGTCCGCGCAGTGCGATCGCCCCGTTCACTGCCGAGGAGCCGCCGACCGTCCTGCCGACGCGGTACGGAAAGCTCCTGCTGCCGGAACCGCCGTCCAGCAGGGCGGAGTAGTCCCAGTTGCTGCCCGACAGGGAGGGCACCCCGAGAGCCTGGCCGGTCCGGTGGCCGGGCTGGTCGGAACCCGCTTCCAGCAGCAGGACGCGTCGGTCCTTGCGGGCGGCGAGGCGTGCGGCCACGACGGCGCCGCAGGAGCCGGCACCGACGATCACGTCGTCCCAGCTCTCGGACACCGCGCTGTCCCGCACGGGCGTCACCGCTGCGGCCGTTCGTCCAGTGCCCGGGCCAGCTCCCGGACCGTCGGGCTGTTGAACAGGATCTGCAGTCCGTCGTCCGCGTTCTCCCGCACCCCGAGGTCGTCGCGCAGCCTGCCGAGGATCTGCAACGCGTGCAGTGAGTCGCCGCCGAGTTCGAAGAAGTCGTCCTCGACCCCGAAGTCGTCCCGTTTCAGGGCCTCTTGCCAGATGAGGAGCAGCCGCTCCTCCAGGCCACCCCGGGGGGCGACGTGCTCGGCCGGCTCCGTCGCGCGCCACGGTGACGGCAGGGCCGCCCGGTCGATCTTGCCGTTCGGGCTGAGTGGCAGCCGGTCCAGCCGGAGATAGTGGTGCGGCACCATGTAGTCGGGAAGCAGGGTCTCCAGATCCTTGCGCAGGGTGTCCGGGGCGAAGCCCTGCCGGCCGGTGACCGCCCCGGCCAGCAGAACCTGCTGGGGCATCGCGGTGCTCACCGGTCCGGCCTCCGGTATCGCGGCGAATGCCGGGAATCCGGCGGCGTGCAGGCGCTCCTGCCACTGTCCGGCCGACAGCAGCGGGAGTCGGCGCCGGCCCTCGTGGTGGGTGAAGCCCTCGATGAAACCGACGGTCACCATTTGCAGCAACGAGTTCTCGGTGCCCTCGACGAGCACGAGCAGTCCGCCGGGGGCCAGCACCGAGCGCAGATGACGCAGAGTGGTGGGCAGGTCCTTGGCGTCGTGCAGCACGTTGGCCGCGACGACGACATCGGCCGAGTCCGGCGGGTTTCCCTGGCCGGCCGGGTCCCGGTCGATGTCCAGGACTCCGTACTCGACGAAGGGGTGGCCCGCGAAGGTCTTCCGGGCCCGCTCGGTGAAGAACGAGGACACGTCCGTGAAGCGGTACCGGACCCGGTCGGCGGGCAGTGAGGACAGCACCTGCGCGGAGGTCGCGCCCGTTCCGGCACCGACTTCGAGGATCCGCACCAGGGATCGCGGTGAACGGTCCACGAAGGAGCGGACGACGTGGGCGGCGACGAGGTTCTGCAGCCGCGACACCGGGTTGGCGGCGTAGAGCGCTTCGGTCACCCGCCAGTCGCCGCCGGGCAGCAGCAACTCCAGGGGGTTCGTCCCACCGGTCAGCAGCTCGACCTGGTGGTCGGCGCAGCTGAGGACGTAGTCGATCAGCGCGCGGTGGGTGGTGAAGGCGTCGAGGGCCGCGATGCGCTGCCGGGTCCGGTGCTCCACGTCCTCGGGAACGAGCGGCCGTCCGGCGCGGTAGGCGCCGGCCGGGTCGGCCGGTTCGAGCACACCGGCCTCGGCCAGCACGGACAGCCACTGGTCGACGAGGCCGCCGTACAGGGGTTTCAGGCCGCAGCGTGTCACCAGCTGTTCGGCGGTGACGGTGTCCCCGGGGGTGGTGAAGACGCCCAGGCGCGCCAGGGTCCGCGCCATGACCAGCGCGCACAACTGCTCCATGGCCCGCCAGACGTTCTCGTACCCGGCCAGCTCCGCGGCCAGTTCCGGGACGTGGCCGCGGCACGCCTGCTCTCCCTCCTCGACGAGTCCGGACCAGGCGCGGCCGTCGTCGCGCGGAGCTGTTCCCGCGTCGCCGGGGCCGGGCTCGTCGGCGGACACGACATAGGCGATCAGCTGCCGCCGACCGGTCCCCGGGTTGGTGCCGACGGCGGCCAGCGCCTCGTCGACCGCGGGCAGGCTGCGCAGGGCGGCGGCGATTTCGCCCAGTTCGATGCGGTATCCATTGATCTTGACCTGATGGTCCGCCCGGCCGAGGAACTCGATGTCGCCGCCGGGCAGGTACCGGCCGAGATCGCCGGTGCGGTAGAGCCGTTCGCCGGTCCGCGGATGGATGACGAAACGCTCGGCGGTGCGGTCCGGGTCGGCCCAGTACCCCTGCGCGACGCCGGTCCCGCCCAGATGGATCTCGCCCGTCGTCCAGACCGGGCACGGGCGCAGTTGCGCGTCGTACACCTGGAGTGTCTGGTTCGCGAGCGGTTTGCCGTACGGGATGCTCGTCCAGTGCGCGGGCACCTCGCCGATCGGGAAGCACACCGACCAGATCGACGCCTCGGTGGCCCCGCCGAGGCTGATCACCCGTGCGTCCGGGCAGTGGGCGCGGGCGGCGTCGGGCAGTGACACCGCGATCCAGTCGCCGCTGAGGAGGAACAGGCGCGGCCCGGGACTGTCCGTGGCCGGCCCGCCCGCGTCCAGCCATGCCTGTAGCAGTGCGGGGACGGAGTTCCACACCGTCACCCCGTGGCGGCGGACCAACTCCGTCCAGTGCGCCGGGTCGTGGGCCTCGTCGGCGGCCGGTACGACGACGGTGCCGCCCGCGGCCAGGGTGCCGAAGACGTCGTACACGGAGAGGTCGAAGCTCAGCGCCGACAGTGCCAGGACCCGGTCGTCCGGGCCGATCCCGAACCGGTGGTTGATGTCGGTGACGGTGTTCACGGCGCCGCGGTGATCGATCATCACCCCCTTGGGCTGTCCGGTGGAGCCGGAGGTGAAGATGACGTAGGCGAGGTCGTCCGGCGCGCGCCCGGTCGGCAGCGGAGCGGCGTCGGCGGCGAGCACTTCCGGGTCCTCGAAGGTGACCGTCCGCAGACCGGCGGGCCATCGCGGCTCGTCGCGCAGCCGTGCCGAGGTGACCACCACGCGGGCACCGCCCTGCTCGATGAGCTGCCGGCGGCGGGCCTGCGGCCACTGGGCGTCGATGGGCAGGTAGGCGGCGCCGGACAGGGAGATCCCCACCACCGAGGCGACCTGCTCCCATCCCCTGTCCAGCACGACGGCGACCAGGGTGTTGGGGGTCACGCCGAGCGCGGTCAGGCGCCGGGCCAGGCGTCGGGCCCGTGTCACCAGGTCGCCGTAGCTGAGTCGGCCGTCGTCGGCGAGGACCGCCACGGCATCCGGCCGCCGGGCGGCGCTCGCCTCGACGAGCCCGCCGAGGGTGGTGTCGGGCCGCACGGCCGACGTGTCGTTGGCCCGGCGACGCTCTTCGGCCTGCCGGGCGGGAAGCTCCACGGACGCCTGCGGGCCGTCCCAGGCGTCCGCACGCTCGGCCAGCCGTTCCAGCAGAGCGCGATACGCGGTGAGCATGTCGTCCAGGAGACCGTCGGGGAAGAGCGCCTCGACCGCGTCCCAGTTGTAGGCTAGGTCGCCGTCGCGCTCACTCACCTGGTGGTCCAGCCACACCTGCGGGGTCTGGCTGATGCCGTCCACGAAGTCTCCGAAGAAGCGCATTCCGGCTGCCGGATCCTGGCCGGACTGCAGGGCCAGGGCACTGGTGAAGACGACTGGCATTCCGGCTGCCGGACCGCCGCCGCTGCGGCGGGCCAGCTCCCTCAGTACCCGCACCCCGCTGAACGCGATGTGCTCCAGATCCTCCATGAGCTGCCCCTGCAGCCGCCGCGCCCGGTCCAGGAACGTGTCCTCCGGTTCAGTCCGTGCCGCCAGCATCGTCACCGAGGTGAAGTCGCCGATGATCCGGTCGATCTCCGGGTGGGTCGGCGGCCGGTTGAACAGGGTCAGGTTGAGCGTGAGATCCGGCTGGGCGGACCAGTACCGCAGGACGTCGGAGAAGGCGGTCATGAGTACGGTCGACGGGGTCAGTCCCCGTTGCTGTGCCGCCTGCTTGATCCGGTCCCACCGCTCCCGGTCCAGGATCGCGTCCCGGCGGGTGAACCGGGCCTGTTGGATCTCCGCCGGGGCGACGGCCAGCGGCAGTGCGGGCGCGGGCGGCAGGCCGTCGAGCCGCGCCATCCAGTACCGCTCCGCCTCGCGGTGCGCGTTGTCGTCCCGCTGGTCGGCCTCGGCCAGCACATGGTCGCGAAAACAGAGGGTGAGTGGCGCGGGGCCGGGCCGTCCCGGCTCGTCACAGGATTCGTAACATCGGCGCCATTCGTCGAACAGCAGATACAGGCTCGACGCGTCCATGATCAGCAGGTCCAGGCTGACGTGCAGCCGCACTCGTCCGGCGTCCAGCAGCGAGGCACGGATCTCGAACAGCGGCCAACGGTCGGCGGGCCGCACCTGATGGCCCATCTCGTCCTTGATCAGGGCGAGCGCGTCCGCCCTGTGCGGGGCCGTCAGCGACCGCAGGTCGGCCACGGCGAGTTCGTAGGCGGGCACCTCCGGCAGAACCCGTTGCCGTCCGTCCGGCGTGATCACCGCGCGCAGCATGTCGTGCCGGTCGATGACCTCGCGCAGGCTCCGGGCCAGCCGTGCCGGATCGAGCCCGGCGCGCTCCAGTTCGAGGTAGAAGTGGGTGGACACGCCGCCCAGTTCCATCGTGGTCTGCCGGCCCACCCAGTACGCGTGCTGGATGTCGGTCAGCGGGAACGGCTCGTACCGTTGCCCGGGCCGGGGCTCGATCGCCGGCGGGCCTTCGGCCACCGCTCCGCCGCGGCGGAGCGTCCCGATCAGCCAGTCCCGGTGGAGCCGCAGTTCCGCACGGAGTTCCTCGTCCAACGTGCCGGTCGGGGCCAGCACGTCGAGGCGGTCCTCGACCAGCCGCAGCCGGACGCCGCGGCGGTGCAGTTCCGCGATGAGCTCCTCAGACATCGTTACTCCCCGTTGGTGTGGCGTTGCCGGTCCGGCCGGTGCGGCGGATCGCCTCGGCCACGGCGTCCACGTGGCGGGCGCCGAGCAGCGTGTGGTGGGTGCCGGCGAGGACGCGGGTATGCACCGTGCCGCTGGTCAGCGCGGCCCAGCCCCAGTCCGCGGCCCGCTCGTGCGGGTGGCCGTCGAATTCGGTGACGTGTCCGTCCGCCGCGCGCAGCACCGTCATGTCGGCCGCGACGGTGCCGGGTCGGTAGCGGTGGCAGGCCCGGACCAGATCGCGGAAGACCGTATAGGGCCCCACCAGGCTTGCCGCGTCCGATGCGGCGCCCGGGTCCGGGACCGGGCCGGTGGTGTCGTAGCGGCCGGCCCCGCGGTTCAGGGACAGCCCGTGCCGCGCGCCCAGTGCCAGTGCGCGGTCCAGGCCGTCCCGGCCGTCCGCCGTCAGTTCGGAGATCTCGGCCGGAGTCGGTCCGTCCGGCCGGAATCCCAGGTCGAGGTCTTCGAGGAACCACAGCAGGACGGACGCCTCGTCCACCTCGCGCGGTGTGGTCGGCGCCGGCGCGTCGACGACCACCAGCCGTTCGACCGTCTCGCCGCGCAGTTCCAGGCGCCGGGCCAGCTCGAAGGCGACCACCGCGCCGGAGGACCAGCCGCCGAGCCGGTAGGGACCACCGGGCCGGACCTCCAGCAGCGCGCGCAGATAACGGTCGGCCAGGTCGGCGACCTCGTCCCGCGGCTCCTGCCCGGCGGCCGGCTCGGCCGCCTGCAGGGCATAGCACGGCGCGTCCAGCCGGTCGGCAAGGGCGCGATAGCACATGACGTCGCCGCCGGCCGGGTGCACGAGGAACCACGGGGCGCCCCTGCCGGTCTCCCGCAGCCGTACCAACGGTGACCACGTGGACTCGGCGGCCGTCACCCGCCGCGCCAGCTGGGCCACGGTCGGCCCCTCCAGCAGTGCGCCCAGCGACACCCGGCGCCCCCAGCGCTGTGCTACCAGCCCGATCACCCGCAGCGCGGCGAAGGACTGCCCGCCCTGCTCGAAGAAGTCGTCGTGCACGCCGATCGGACCGGTGGCCAGCACCGATTCCCACATCTCCACCAGCGCCGACTCGACCGGGTCACCGGGGGCCCGGTAGGGACGCCGGGCATGGCCCGACGGCTCCGTCGTCTCCAGCCGCCGGCGGTCGACCTTGCCGTTGGCCGTGAGCGGCAGCCGGTCCAGCACGGTGACCTGGTCGGGCACCAGATACGCGGGTAACCGGTCGGAGAGGAAGCCGCGCAGCTCGGCCGGGTCCGGCCGCCGCGGGCCCTCGGCCTCCACCGCGAACGCCGCGAGCTGTTTCCCGGAACCGGACGCCCGCGCGATCACGGTGGCGGCCCGGACCCCTGGGTGTGCCATGAGCGTCTGCTCCACCTCGCCGGGCTCGACCCGGAAGCCCTGGATCTTGACCTGGAAGTCGGCCCGGCCCAGGAACTCGATGTCGCCGCCGGGAAGGTAACGGCCCAGGTCGCCCGTACGGTAAAGCCGTTCGCCCGTGCGGGGATGCGCGACGAACGCGGCGGCGGTCCGGTCCGGGTCGCCGAGGTAGCCCTGTGCCACGCCGATGCCGCCGATGTGGAGGTGCCCGGGTACCCAGTCGGGGGCGTCGCGGCCCTGCTCGTCGAGGACGTACCAGGACTGGTTGGCCAGCGGCCGGCCGTACGGGATGCTCGGCCGGCCCGGCTCGACCGTGTCCGCCGGATGCCAGATGGACCAGATCGACGCCTCGGTGGCGCCGCCCAGCGAGACCACCCTCGCGTTCGGGGCGACAGCGCGGATCCGCTCGGGCAGGGTGACCGGGATCCAGTCACCACTGAGCAGGACGGTACGCAGCGCGGGGAACGAGGCGCCCGTCGCGGCGGCCTCCTCCGTGAACAGCTCCATGATCGCCGGGACGGAGTTCCACACGGTCACTCCGTGCTCGCGGACCAGTTCGGCCCAGTCCGCCGGGCCGGAGCGCGCCGGGTGAGGCAACAGCAGCGCGGCGCCGGCCGCGGCGGTCCCGAAGAGGTCGTAGACGGACAGGTCGAAGCAGAGCGAGGAGATGCCGAAGACCACGTCGTCCGGACCGATGCCGAAGCGGCGGTTGACGTCGGTGACGGTGTTGAGGGGACCGCGATGGTCGAGCACCGCTCCTTTGGGGCGACCGGTCGTCCCCGAGGTGTAGATGACGTACGCGCGGTCGCCGGGCTCGCCGTCCTGGACCGGCCGCACCCCGCTTGCCGGCCGGCCCACCGCCAGTACCGGTACGTCGGTGAGCGCGGCGATCCGGTCGCTCAGCTTCTCGACGGTGACGACGGCACGCACCGCCGCGTCCTGGAGCAGGAACCGGATCCGGTCCTCGGGCCATTCCGGGTCGACCGGTACGTAGCCCGCCCCGGAGGTCAGTACGCCGAACACCCCGACGACCTGCTCCCAGCCCTTCGGCGCGACGATCGCGGCCAGGTCCGCGGGGCGGACGCCGCGCCCGCGCAGTCGGCCGGCGAGTTCGGCGGCCCGCTCGTGCAGGGTGGCGTAGTCGAGTGTGCCGGTCGCCGAGATCACGGCCGGCCGGCCGGCGCGGGCGGCGGCCTGCCGGGGCAGCGCGTCGTGCAGCCGCCCGCCGGGTACCGGCGCCGCCGTACGGTTGACCCGCTCGCGGCGTGCACGCTGCCGGTCCGGCAGCAGGTCGAACGAGCGCTGCTCCCACGGCTCGTCGTGCTCGGCCAGCTGGGTCAGCAGAGAACGGTAGCCGGTGTGCATCGCGTCGATCAGCCCTTCGGGGAACATCGACTCGATGACGTCCCACACCACCCACAGGGCGCCGTCGTTCAGTTCGAACAGCTCGCAGTCGAGCAGCACTTGCGGGGTCTCCAGAAGGCTGTGCACCGGCCGGTCGGTGAGCCCGGCCCCGAGCGCACTGCCGGTGGCGTAGGGGCAGACCGCTCGGCCGGGCGTCCGGCGTACCTGGTTCAGCGCCTGGAGGACCTTGACTCCGCTCCAGTGCACGTGGTCCATGTCGGCCATGACCCGCCCCTGAAGGCGAGTCACCCGTGCGCGGAACGGCTCGTCGTGCCGCCAGTCGACCTCCAGCGGATACAGCGCGGCCAGGTTGCCGATCACCTCGTCGATCTGTGGATGCAGCGGCAGCCGATGGGTGATCATGTTGTTGATCAGGAAGTGCCGGGAGCCGCTCCACCGCGAGAGCACCTCGGCGTACACCCCGTGGAGGGCGTTGGTGGGGGTCAGTCCGTGCCGGGCGGCCCTGCGCTTGAACGCCGTCCACAGATGTTTCGGCAACTCCAGCTCACGGCGGTGCAGTTGTGAACGCTCGCGCGGGTCGTCGCCGGAGGCCAGCGGGAGCGCGGGCGCCTCGGGCAGGTCGGCCAGCCGGTCGTACCAGTACGTGCGCGACGCCTCGCCCAGGGGCGACTGCTCCAGTTCCGCCAGCGCCAGTACACAGTCCCGGTAACTGACCGTCAGTTCGGGCAGCGGCAGACCAGGACGGTCGTGGAGGCGCATGACGGTGTCGAGGAACCGGCGAGTGCCGAGGGCGTCGCTGAAGAAGTTGTTGTTGTTGTAGTGCAGCCGAGCGCGGTCGGCGCCGTAACGGCTGATGCGTACGTCCAGCCAGGGCCACCGGTCCAGCGGCAGCTCCGCCCGCCGCATGGCCTCCCGGGTGGCCTCGATCGCCGCCAGGGCCCGCGGCTGAGGCAGCCGGCGAAGGTCGGCGATCTCCACCCGTACCGGCCCGGGATCGCGGACGGTCTCCAACAGCAGATCCGGGCGGACCACGACCAGGTTCGCCCGCTGCCGCCGCAGGGCCTCGTTCAGGGCGGTCTCGAAGCGCTCCGGGTCGAGACGCTCGAAGTCCAGCTCCAGGTACTGGTGCGGCCGGACATGGTATTCGAGTCCCTCAGTGCTGCCGACGAGGAAGGACATCTGGAGGTCGGGCGGGGGGAACGGTACGAACAACCGCTCCGGGTCGGGGACGATCACGGGGAGCGCGGTACCGCCGGGTCCGTCCGACCGGGTGCGGGCCAGCCACTCGATCAGCTCCGGCTTCCGCTCGGCGATCCGCTGCCGGATCTCGACGGTGAGCCGGCCGGTCGGTGCCGTCACCTCCAGGCGATCCTCGCCCACCAGCCGCAACTTGACGTTGGTCCGCGCCAGTTCGGCGAGCAGAGAGGGCAGCGCGGCATCCCGGGGGACAACGCGGTCCGGTGCTGTCACGTGGGCACTACCTTCCGGGCAGGACGACTGGTGGCACCCGCCCGGGCGGGCCGGTCGAGTGCGGTGGCGTTCGGGGATCAGCCGAGCTTGACGGGCAACGTGGCCAGCCCGCGCACGTGTACGTTGTGACGGCGCTTCGGCTCCCCGGCCCGGCTCAGCCCCGGGAAGCGGCTGTTGAGAGCCGCGATGGCGATGGCCCCCTCCACCCGGGCCAGCGGCGCGCCCAGGCAGAAGTGGAGGCCGCGGCCGAAGGCCAGGTGGTTGTTGGGGGTCCGGGCCAGGTCCAGTCGGCCGGGCTCGGCGAAGGCATCCGGATCCCGGTTGGCGCCGCCGAGCATGATGCCGACCATCTGGCCCTTGCGCAGCAGTTTGCCGTCGACCTCGACGTCCTCCACCGGCACGCGTCCGGAGACCTGGATCGGGGAGTCGAAGCGCAGCAGCTCCTCCACCGCGGTGGTGATGAGGCCGGGCTCGGCGCGCAGCCGGGCGGCCTGGTCGGGGTGGTCGAGCAGCGCGTTGATCCCGTTGCCGATCAGATTGGCCGAGGTCTCCAGACCGGCGATCGTGAGCAGGATGCACATGTCCCGCAACTCCTTGCCGGACAGCCGCTCCCCGGCTTCCTCGGCCGCGACCAGAGAACTGATCAGATCCGGCTGCGGGGCCAGGCGGCGCTCGGCGATCACGTCGGCCAGATAGCGCTCCAGGCTCGCCTGTGCCTGCGTTCCGGCGTCGGACACCAGATGGTGCGAGACCGGGTCGATGGTCTCGATCAGCGTCATCGTCCAGTGCCGGAAGAGCTCCTGGTCCGCGGCCGGGATGCCCAGCAGCTCGGCGAGCACCGTGGCCGGGAGCGGGCCCGCGTAGTCGGCCATCAGGTCGGTCTCACCGCGCTCGGCGGCGGCGTCCAGAGCCGTCTCCACCAGCGCGTGGACACGCGGCCGCAGCCGCTCCACCACACGCGGGGTGAACGCCTGCTGGACGAGTGAGCGCAGCCGAGTGTGGTCCGGCGGATCCATGACGAACATCCCGCCGGGCGGACGGTCGTGCCCGGGCGGCAACTCGTAGCCGTCCCATCGGCTGCGGTCACTGGAGAACTTCGGGTGCCGCAGGACTTCCAGCGCCTGCCGGTGACCGGTGACCATCCACCGGTCCAGCCCGTCGATCCACTGCAACCGGCCACGTGAGCGGACCATGTCGTAGACCGGATACGGGTCGTCCAGTGCCCGGGACAGCAGGTCTTCGGCGCTCACACCGTGTCCTGGGCGGGCGCGTCGGCCTTCTGCCCGGAGAGCGCTTTACGCATGTAGTCGAGGTGCTGGCTCTGGTGGTCCGCCATGTCGTTGATGACGTCGGACAGCGTCCTGGTGCCGTCGGTGATGCCCTCGGCCGCGGGCGGAGTGCTGTCCAGCAGCTTGTCGTCGAGCCCGGCGAGCAGGCCGGCGATGAGGGCGTTCCCCTTGTGTACGCGCGCGATCACCTCGGCCTTGTGGAAATGACCGGCCGGCGCGTCGTCGTGGTGATGGGCCGCTGCCGGGGCGGTCGGCAGAGCGCCGGGCGGTGCCTTCACGGCTGCGGCGAGCCATCCGATGACCTCGGGTGCGCCCTCGCCGAGGTGGGCCACGACCGCGCCGACCGTCGAGCCGGAGGGATCGTCACACGGGGTCCCAAGGTCGGGTCCGTCCAGGCCGGACAGTAACGCGACCAGCTCGGAGTTCACCCGGTCGACGGTGCGGATGATTTCGTCGGTGCGTGCGGTCACGGCAGTACCTCGTCATCGGCTTGGGGAGGGTGACGACGACGAGTCTGCGGGTGCGCAACCGCGACGAACGAGCCCCGAACGACCCGACAACCGGCCCGTGACGGGGCCCGATCGGGTACGCCAACCGGGGCTCGGCCGACCGGCGCGCGGTGTGGGCGGGCGGCACCCGGACCGTGGCTCGACGGGAGGGAGGTGTCACCGCGCACCGCGCGGACGTACCGGAGTCAGGCTTTGACCGTGATGTCGCCGCGCACCGTGCGGACGTATCCGATGACGACCACACCGGCCACCCAGGCGGCGAGCACCGCCGCACCGGCGCCCACCGAGAGCAGCCCCGGAGACGGTACCTGGCGCAGCGCCTCCGATGCCTGGGCCGGCAGCCAGCGGCCCACGGTCGTGCTCGCCGAGAAGATCGTCTGTTCCAGGACCGTCTGGACTCCGAGGACGGTGACCAGAGCCACCACCTGGTTCCGCAGGGCCGCCCCCACTCCCAGGCCGAGCCAGGCGAAGAGGACCGCGGACGCGACCGCCCCGCTCAGCGTCTCCCACAGGATCGACTGCCCCATCGGCAGGCCGACCCCCTTGATGGTCAGCCAGACCCAGGAGGTGCCGAGCGTGATGCCGGCCCCGACGAGGCCGAACACCGCCCCGACGACCGCGACGACCGCGAGCTTGGCCGTGACCACCCGGCTGCGCCGCGGCTCGGAGAGGAACGTCTGATCCGCCTGCCCGAACCGGAACTCTCCCGCCATGGCGATGATGCCGGCGATCTCCGCCAGCACGGAGCCGAATCCGACGCCGTGCAGGCCGTCCTCCAGGCCCTCGCCCGAGTTGAGCGCGACGTTGTTGAGATCGGCCACGAGGAAACCCCCGACGACCGCGACGGGAAGCACCAGCACGGTGGCCAGCAACAGCCACCACAGGGTGGGAATGGACCAGAGCTTGCGCCACTCGCTGCGGACCATGCAGATCATCGCCCTCATCGTCCGCCCCCCGTCGACTCCTCGGCCGGTACCACCGGTTCCGCGGCGCGCGCCGCCGACCCGTCCGGTGCCGACGCGGCTCCGTCGGCACCGGCCAGCCGCAGGAAGGTCTCCTCCAGCCCGACACCGCGTTCGGCCAAGGAGTGCAGCACCACGCCGGCCGCCGCCGCGACTTCGCCGATCCGTTTGCCCGGCAGGCCGGTGACGACGAGTTCCTGGTCGTGCGTCAGCAGGGCCGAGCCACCCGCGGACTCCACCAGCGGTACCAGACGCGCCGCATGAGGGCTGCCGACCACGACTTCACGGCCGCCCGTCGTGCCCTCGGCGCCCATGTCGACGTCCGCGATCAGCTTGCCGTGGTGGATCATCACCACCCGGTCGGCGGTCGCCTCCAGCTCGCTGAGCTGGTGGCTGGAGACGAGTACGCACCGTCCTTCGCGTGCCATGTCCTTCAGGAACTGGCGGATCCAGCGGATACCCAGCGGGTCGAGCCCGTTGGTGGGCTCGTCGAGTACGAGAATGCCCGGGTCCGCGAGCAACGCCCCTGCCAGGCCGAGGCGTTGACGCATGCCCAGGGAGTACCGACCGGCCCGCCGGCCGCCGTCGTCCCCGAGACCGACCAGTTCGAGCACCTCGGTCACCCGGGCCGGGCCGACTCCCGCTGCCGCCGCGAGGACTTTCAGGTAGGCCCGGCCGGTCTGACCGGGATGTGCGCCGGGCCCTTCCAGCACCGCTCCGACGGTCGCCCGCGGGCGGCGCAGGCGGCTGTACGGCCGGCCCGCCACCAGTACCTCACCCGAGGTCGGCTTCACCAGACCGAGCGCGGTGCGCAGGGTGGTCGTCTTGCCCGCGCCGTTGACACCGACGAAGCCGGTCACCGCGCCCATGGGCGCGGTGAACGTCAGGTCGTGGACAACCGTGCGATCGCCGAAGACCTTGGTCAGCCCCCGGCACACCACCCCGGCGGCGCCCGGCGCGGCTTCGGCGGCGGACGCCGAGCCGTTTTCGCTCACTGTTACCTCCTCCGTCGCCGCAGCAACGCCACGACGCCGTATGTCAGCCCGGCGATCACCAGGACGATCGCGAGAATCATGTGGATGTGACCCATGCTCAACACCTTCCGGTACCCGAGTCGGCGGGGTGTGTCGAGCCTCGCGGGTCGGCGTCCGCCCGTCGTCGCCGCGCCGTGGTATCCGGACTACCGCGGCCGTGGTAGTCAAGGCCCATTTATTGCACATTGATTGCAAGAGAGGGGAAGTTGCTCTTATAGTCCCGCCGTATCTGCGCAGTCGGGCGAGCATCCCGCGCCGCCCTGACACGGAGGGAGCGCGACTCATGGCCACCACGGATCGACCGGTTCGGCTCAGGGACCGTCTGACCAGCAAGGAAAAGCGCGGCTTAGCAGGGATGGGCGGGTTCGTCCTCGCCCTGCACATCGTCGGCTGGGTCACCCTGGCCGTCTTCATCGCACCGCACCACTACCAGATGGGCGGTGGCCAGGTCTTCGGCATCGGGCTGGGCATCACCGCCTACACCCTGGGCATGCGGCACGCCTTCGACGCCGACCACATCGCCGCGATCGACAACACCACGCGCAAACTGATGGCCGAAAAGGAACGTCCGCTCTCGGTCGGCTTCTGGTTCTCCCTCGGCCACTCGTCGGTGGTGTTCGGGCTCTGCCTGCTGCTCTCGTTCGGCATCCGCAGCCTCGCCGGCGAGGTGAGCAACGACCGGTCGAGCCTTCAGCAGGTCACCGGGCTGATCGGCGCTCTGGTCTCCGGCATCTTTCTGCTTCTCATAGCGCTGATCAACCTGGTGGTGCTGGTCGGTATCATCCGGGTGTTCCGCACCATGCGCGGCGGCGTCTACGACGAGAAGGAACTGGAGACCCAACTCGGCAAACGTGGCCTGATGAACCGTATTCTCGGCGGAGTCACCAGGGCGGTCACCAAGCCGTGGCACATGTATCTCGTCGGACTCCTCTTCGGCCTCGGGTTCGACACCGCCACCGAGATCTCCTTGCTCGTCCTCGCCGGCGGAGCCGCCACGTTCGCGCTGCCCTGGTACGCCATCCCGGTCCTGCCGATCCTCTTCGCGGCCGGCATGAGCCTGCTCGACACCATCGACGGGTCGTTCATGAACTTCGCCTACGGCTGGGCGTTCTCCAACCCCGCGCGCAAGGTCTACTACAACATCACCATCACCGGTCTTTCCGTGGTGGTGGCCATGGTCATCGGCCTGATCGAACTGGTCTACGTCATCGCCGACCGGCTCAACATCACCGGCGGGCCGATCGCGGCCATCGGCGGCCTGGATCTCAACCTCGTCGGCTACGCCATCGTCGGGCTGTTCGTCGGCACCTGGGCCGTGTCGATTCTCGCCTGGAAGCTGCTGGGCATCGAGGAGCGTTGGTCGGCCGACGTGCGCGCGGGCTCCCCCGACGACGTGGCACAGCACGTCGCCCCCGCCGTCTCGCCCTCCGCGTTCCAGTGACGCGGCCCCGGAGAACGTCACCCCGAGTCGGTATGAGGTGACGTCCCGCTGAGCCTGGTGTGGAGTGCGTTGTGGCGTCAACGGTGTGATATCGGATGATCCGCTGCCCGGCAGGCATGGCACCGCCGGGCAGGAACCCGAGGTGCTGGGAGTTCGGGGGAGCGGTCGCGAAGTCGCCGATCACCCGGACCGGTTGGGACGGGGCGCCACGGCTGCTGCGCCCACAGGACCATGCGGCGTTTGAGGACATCACGTTCCACGACCAGTTGCTTGTTCAGCGAGCTGTATCTGCGGTACGTGCAGGCCGGGCTGTGACCTACTTGATCGTCTCGGCGGTGTCGCTGGTCGTCCTCGGGGCCACAGGTGTCCTCGCCTCCAGGGACCGGCCGTGCACGAGGACGACCACGACGGTGAGCACGGCGACGGTGAGCACGGCCACGATCACAGCCGTGGCCCGAGGCCACCTGGCTGCTCGTGGTCCCAGCCACCGCCCTCCTGCTCTTCCCGCCGCCCGCTCCCGGCCCGTACGGCGCTGAGCGCGACGCGTCGGCGTACGCCGCCCAGGGCGGCGGCGCGTTCGACCCGCTCCCGAAGGGGGACCCGGTCGAGCTGACCCTCGGTCAGTTCAGTTCCCGTGCCGTCTACGACCGTTCCAGGACGACGAGGGGCCGTACGACCCGGATGACCGGGTTCGTCGGCAAGGGCGACGGTGACACCTGGTATCCGACCCGGCTTCTCATCGGCTGTTGCGCCGTGGACGCGCGCCCGGACAAGGTCGAGATCCGCGGGGTGGATGCTCCCCAGGCGGACAACCGGGTGACGGTCACCGGTACCTGGCGCCCCTCGGGCAAGCTCGGATCGGACAGGGCGTGGCCGCTCGTGCTCGACACCACCGGCCTCCAGCGGATCGGACAGCCCGACAGCCCGTACGAGAAGCGGTAGTCACGTGCCCCGCCGCGCGGCGACGGTCTTCGGTTCGGTCGTGGACTCCGCCGCGTGGCGCACGCCCTTGCGCCCGACGCCGGGGTCGCAGGGACGGCCGAAAGGCATCGCGTCGATCCTGACGCCGCCGCTGGGCGGACGTGTGACTACCGTTTCTCGTACGGGCGTTGGAAGAACGCGCCTTCAGGCGTGTGCGAGTTTCGGGAGAGGGTTCTCCGGGGCGGGCGCGGGAGCCGGGTCGGTGTGTACCAAAGCCGCGGTGAGGCGCGGGACCGCGTGGATGAGGGCGTGCTCGACTTCGACGGCCACTTCGTGTGCCTCGTGCAGGGGCAGATCGCCGTCCACCTCGACGGTGACCTCTGCCCGGAGCTGGTGCCCGATCCAGCGCATCCGCAGCTCCGTCACGGCCAGTACCCCGGCGACGTCGCGCGCGGCGGCCTCGCCCGTGTCGATCAGGGCGGGGTCGACGGAGTCCATCAGGCGCCGGAACACCTCACGTGCGGCGTCCTTGAGGACCAGCAGGATGGCGGCGGTGATGGCCAGGCCGACGATCGGGTCGGCCAGTTGCCAGCCGATCGCGGCGCCGCCCGCGCCCAGCAGCACGGCCAGGGAGGTGAACCCGTCGGTACGTGCGTGCAGACCGTCGGCGACCAAGGCGGCCGAACCGATCTTCCGGCCCACGTTGATGCGGTAGCGGGCTACCCACTCGTTCCCGATGAAGCCGACGACGGCCGCGATAGCGACGACGGGCAGATGGGAGATGTCGCGGGGGTCGAGCAGCCGGTCGACGGCCTCGTACGCGGCCAGGGCGGCCGAGGCGGCGATGGTCAGGACGATGGCGATGCCGGCGAGGTCCTCGGCGCGGCCATAGCCGTAGGTGAACCGACGGGTCGCCGCCCGCCGGCCGAGCACGAAGGCCACGCCCAGCGGCAGCGCGGTCATCGCGTCGGCGGCGTTGTGGATCGTGTCGCCGAGCAGTGCCACCGAACCGGACAGGACGACGACGATCACCTGGAAGACCGCGGTTGTCCCCAGGACGGAGAGGGAGATCCACAGTGCGCGCATGCCTTCGGCCGACGACTCCATCGCGGAGTCGACCTTGTCCGCCGCCTCGTGGGAGTGCGGCTTCACCACATGCGCGAGCTGGTGCTTCCAGCGGGACCAGCGACTTCCATCGTGATCGTGACCATGGTCGTGGTGGCCGTCGTGGTCATGGGCGTCGCCGTGGCCGTGGTCGTGCCCGTCGCCGTGTTCGTGTTCATGGCCCGACTGGTGAGCGACCTCGTGACTGGGCGCCGAAGCCGGAGGGTGGGGGTGCGCGTGGCGGGCGTTCACGTCAAGACTCACCTCTTAGGAGTGTTGCCGCAGGGCGGGCGCCGAGAGCGCTCAACTCCTATTGTGTGCATACTCTTGCACTAATGCACCTGTGGGATCGCACAAAAGGTGCTCGCGTGCTGATGGCCGGGGCGAGTCGGCGCATATGTGCGCGCTGATGGGCCGATGTGAGGGCTGGAGCCACCCGTGCACCGACGTGGAGTCCTACGATGGGTCCATGTCGGCGAGTAATGAGTCATCAGCTGCAACTGCGGTTGAATCGCAGGAGCATCGCGCAGGCGCCGCGCAGTTCGCCGCGGCGGCCAATGTCTTCGCCCTGCTCTCCGACCCCACCAGGCTGCACCTGGTCTGGACGCTCGCCAGGGGTGAGGCTGACGTCAACACCCTCACGGAGGGCAGCGGGGCGGCCCGCCCGGCGGTAAGCCAGCATCTGTCCAAACTCCGCCTGTCCGGCCTGGTCCAGGTGCGCAAGGTCGGCCGACGCTCCGTGTACACCTTGAGCGACGGACATCTGCGCCGCCTCGTCGTCGAGGCGATCGGGCACGCGGACCACATCGTCACCGGGGCTCCGCCCCACGACTGAGGGGTTCCGGCGGCGGACGCCGTCAGGTGCGTCCCGGTGCTCGTCGGTGCTCGGGCAGGAGTGACCGCAGTGCCAGGTCCGTCAACTCGGCCTCCCGGGCGTCCCGGTCCGGCATGACCGCGTTGCGAAAGGTGCGGCCGGCGAGCAGGGAGACGAGCCACCAGGCGGCGGTGTGCGGGGGGACGTCGGCGCGGATGTCGCCGGTGTCCTGGCCGCGGCGGAGGAGGCCGGCGAGCACCTCGGCGAAGTGCTGGTGGGCGTGGCGGGCGTGTTCGGCGAGGGCCGGGTCGTGGGCCAGGACGGGGGCGTCCGCGAAGAGGAAGCCGTGCGCGCCGCGCTGATGGAAGCGGTCCATGTGCGCAGGGTCGAGGAAGGCGGCCAGTACGTCGAGGACGGAGCTACCGGCGTCCGCGGCTTCCGTGAGAAGTGCGGCCACCGCGGTGGTGACGTGGTCGAGAACGGCCTTGTACAAGGCGGCCTTGGAGCCGAAGTTCTGGAAGACCACCGGTTCGGTGACGCCGACCCGCTTGGCGATGTCGGAGACCTTCCCGCGCTCGTACCCGCACTCGGAGAACACCTCCGTGGCCGCGGCCAGGATCGACGCGCGCCGTTCGGCGGCCGGCATGCGGGTGCGCGTGCGCGCTCTGCCCGGGTGCTCGGGAGTCGTCTTCGAGGGTGTGTCCGCGGTCTCTGTGGCGTGATCTGTTGCGGGCGCGTCTGGCTCGGTCACGCCGGCCATCGTATGCCTCTTGCCATATTTCTTAGCCGCAACTAAGTTGGGGTGAAGTACTTAGTCATGACTAAGTTAAGGAGGGTGGCCATGTCTCTGGGGCGCCTCATGCATGGAAAACCGCACGCGGACACTCCTGGCGTGACGATCGGAGCCCCACGCGCGTACGAGCTCTGCGGCGCCGTGTGTTTCGCCGGGACGCGGCGCCGGGTCTTCACCCGCCTCGCCGCCCTCAGCGGGGCCGAGGCCGGGGACCGTGTCCTGGATGTGGGCTGCGGCACCGGGTACCTGACGCGGCGCATGGCCACCGTGGCCGGACCGGAGGGCTCGGTGACCGGTGTGGACCCGTCGCCGCCGGTGCTCGCATACGCACGCCACAAGCGGCAGCGCGGACAGCAGGCGCCGTGTACGTACCGGGAAGGGACCGCCGAGGCCCTCGACCTGCCGGACGCGTCGTTCGACACGGTCGTCACCAGCCTGATGCTGCATCACCTGCCGGAGGAGCTGAGGCCGGCGGCGCTGGGCGAGATGTGCCGTGTCCTGCGGCCGGGCGGACGGCTGCTGGTTGTCGAGTTCCGGCCGCCGAGCAGCAGGATCGGCCGCCATCTGGTGCATGGAGGGCTGGGGCACGCCATGTCCCACAACCGGATCGACCTGCTGGACGGGCTCGTGACCGGGGCGGGTTTCGAGGTGCGGGGCGGCGGAGATGTACGGCCTTGGCTGTGTTACGTGCGGGCCGTGCGCCCGAAGGCGACAGAGGCGAAGGTGACGGCGGAAGCGACGGACTGATGTAACCGCCGCAGGGTGTTGTGGCCGCGCTGCTCACGTCGCGGGTACGCGGTGGTGCCAGGGACATGACCTGCCCTTCGCGGTGAGCGGGTCATGGCGGCTTCATCCCTTGTGCCCCGCCTGCGCCGCCGCGGTGGTGATCCGTCCTCGGTACGGGTGGCGGCTGCCCGGGCGGGCGTGTTCCCGGTGGCGGGCACCGCGCTCGCCGTCGCAGGACACCGTGTGGTGTTCGACGTCTCGCCGTCCTGGGCCGCCCGCGGAGTCCTGGCCGGGCTCCTCTTCCTCCGGGCCTTTCCCTGGGCGGGCCAACCGAGCGGCATGGCACGCCAGTTGGTACTCACCTCCGCGACTCAGGCTCTCGGTGTGTACTGGTTCGGCGTGTGTACGGGGGCAACGTACGAGCGGTTTTCCCTGGCCTGGCGGGTGGCGGTCGCCCATGTCGTCATGTCGGTGCTGCTCGCGTTCCTGCTGCGCGGCGCGCAGGACGGCCGTCTCGCGCTGTTCCGGGTGGCGGCGGGCGCGCCGGTTCGACCGAGCGGCCCGCGAACTCGAAGTAGGCGTGGCAGCTGACTCCGCCCAGCGCCGTCGCGTCCCCGCGTCCGATCCAGTACACCTGCCGCATCGGCGGCGGCGCGAACGGCTCGGCCGGGTCCACCTTCATCAGGACCGGCGCCGGGTCCGCCGGTCCCGGGCCAGTGCTTCGCGCCGCCGCGCAAGGTGGGGCTGGCCGCCAGGTCGGCGAAGGCCACCTCGATGCCCTCGTTCTGCTACTTGGTCTGTTGAGCGCGTGAGTGACGGCACGTTGTGTGAAATACCCCTGGACGGTCTGGTGGCGCCCGCGTAGTCATTGCCGGGGTGTCGGCAGGGCTCGACCTGATGGGGGCGTGGGAGTGGGGTGCGTCGATGATCTGTCGGTCTCCGGTGCAGAGGCCGACGTGGTGGACTACCCGATCAGAGCTTGCATCGCGGCGGGGGAGGTTGGTGTCGTTGCGGGCGCCGGAGTCGCAGAGGTGGGCGGGCGCCGTGATCCCGGGTGGCCGCCACGTCCTCTCGGGGGTCGTTTCATCGGCAGAGTCTGTTCGCTTCCAACATGTCTCAGTGCCGCGACGCAAGTTCTGATCGGGTAGTCCACCAAGAGGGTGCGCGGGACTCGTCGGGAACCCGAAATCGACGATGCGGAAGTGGTCCTCGGGAGCGGAGAACGGGGACTCCTGCGGCGGGGTATTCGCAGCGTGAGGCTGAGTCCGATGCGAACGCGTGGTGTGTGTCCGACCACCATCGACGTCATGGCCCCTGCGTTACTGCTGAGCCTGCCGGACGCCGTTGTTCGGGTAGTGGCCCCCGAGTGAATATTCGGATTGCCGAATCCGATTGGCGTATGTGCGGCCCCGTGGAGTATCGCGTTTGTGCGGTACTTGACGGGTTTTCGCTCGCTCGCGGCAGGGGCACAGGGAGGCGGGTCGCCCCGGTCGGGTGGCCGTAGCAGCGCGCTGGGCTGTCGGGGGACAAGCGCTGACTCGTCCCGCAGTTTGCGGTGCGAACGCCGTCGGGCCGGCCCGACGGCGTCTTGGCAGCCCTCGATCGCCACGGTGTACTTGCACTTCTGTCGTGCCCGGGACGTCCGTTCGGGCCGGCGTTCCATGAGCGATGGGAGTGATGCGGTGGAAGGCGGCGGCCGATGTCAGGCAGAGGACGAGGGCGGGCTTGTGGACGAGACAGCGCAGGTCGCGGCGTCGGGAGGGCTGATGGATCTGTTCGGGGGAGAGTCGTGGTGGCCGTCCGGCGATCTTCGCGAAGGGAGCGCCGACCGTGATTCCACGGGTAGTCAGGGCTGCGGTTCCACTTGTGGACATGTCCACTGGCGGAAGTTCGGAACGCGTGAGAGCGGTGCCGACGATGGTTGATGATTCAGACGATATTTAGTTCTGCAATGTGGACGTTACGCGTAGGTGGCGAGACAAGGAAGGGCAGACGAATGCTCGACGGCGCAGTGGCACGCTTCCTGGTGGTCGTCAACCACGAGGGTCAGTTCTCCGTGTGGCCTGAGGACCGTGAACCACCTGCCGGCTGGCGCGCCCACGGCGCCCGCGGCACTCGTGTCGAATGTCTGGACCACATTCGCGAGCAGTGGGGCGACATGCGGCCCCTGAGCCTGCGGCGGACCCTGGGGGAGGGCGGCGCGTGAAGGCTCCCGGTACGCCCGACACGGTCACCGCCCGGATCGTCGCCGTCTGGGCCGGACTGCTCGACCGGCCGGAGATCGGCGCCGACGACAACGTCTTCCGGCTCGGGGCGAGTTCGGTCATGGCCGTGCGGGCCGCGGCCCGCATCCGTGAGGCACTGGGCACCCCGCTGCCGTTGCGGGACATCTTCGAATCACCGTCGGCCGCCGCACTCGCCGAGCGGATCGAGGCCGCCCGCCCGGGCGCGCCGGCCGTACCCGGCGCGCCCGGGCCGGCCCCGGCGAACGGCTCCGGGACCGACACCGCCGACGGACCGCAGACGGCTCCCCTCACCTTCCAGCAGGAGCCCATGTGGCTCTTCGGGCAGCTCCAGCCGGGCAGCGCCACCTACAACATCCACTTCGCGGTGCGCCACGACGGACCGCTGGACCTCGGCATCCTCGACCGGTGCGTACGGGACCTCGTCCACCGGCACGCGGTGCTGCGCACCGTCTTCCCGAGCGTGCGGGGCAGGCCGTACCAGCGGGTCCTGGAGCGGGTGCGGATCCCCCTCGACGTGTCCGACCTGCGCGAACTGCCCCAGGCCGAGCGGCCTGCCGTCGCCGCCCGGATCGCCGCGCAGGAGGCGCGCGCGCCCTTCGAGCCGACCACCGGCCCGATGCTGCGCGTCCGGGTGCTCCAGCTGACCGACACGTGTCATCGACTGCTGCTGACGATGCCGCACATCGTCACCGACGCGTGGTCCGACGACATCCTCGTACGTGAACTGAACCACCTGTACCTGGCCCGCTCCCGGGGCGAGGACCCCGAACTGCCGCCGCTGCCCGTCCAGTACACCGACTGGGCGGTGCGCCAGCGAGCGGAACTGGCCGACAGCGAGGCGGAGTTGCTCGACTGGTGGCGTCGGCATCTCGCGGGGGCGCCGCCGCTGCTGGAGCTGCCCGCCGACCGGCCGCGCCCCGCGGTCAAACGTCATCGGGGCGGCAGGCTCGCCTTCGACATCCCGGAATCCGTCACCCGGCGACTCGAACACCTCGCCCACGACGAGGCGACGACGCCGTACACCGTGCTGCTCGCCGGGTTCGGCGCGCTGCTGCACCGGCTGACGGGGCAGGAGGACTTCGTCGTCGGTTCCCCCGTGGCCAACCGCACGCACACCGACACCGAGGGCCTGGTCGGTCTCTTCGTGAACACCGTGGCCGTACGGTGCGGTGTCCAGGGGCGGCCGTCGTTCCTGGAACTGGTACGGCGGACGCGGGAAACCGTCGTGCGGAGCTTCGCCCGGCAGGAACTCCCCTTCCACCGCCTGGTGGAGGAGCTCGCACCGGTACGCAACCCGGCCCACACCCCCCTCGTCCAGGTGATGCTCGCGTTGCAGAACACGCCGGACCGCGACGGCGGGGAGCCCGGCCGGGGCCCGTTCGTGCGGGAGGAGGGCGCCGGCGACACCGGAAGCGCGATGTTCGACCTCACGCTCTTCGCCACCCGGACCGGATCCGGTATGCGCGGGGAATGGGAGTACGACAGCGACCTGTTCGACGAGGAACGGATCGCGGAACTCGGCCGCCACCTCGTCACCCTGCTCGATGCGGCGCTCGACCGGACGGACCTGCCCGTGGCCCTGCTGCCGCTGCAGGAGCCGGCGGCCCGCGACCGAGCGGTCCACGACTGGAACGACACCGCCGCCGAACTGCCCGGCGGACGGGACGCGCGCTCCCTGCCCGCGCTGCTGCGCGCACAGGCCCTGCGCACCCCCGACGCCGTCGCCCTGCGCACCGATGACGGCTCCGAGCTGACGTACCGTCAACTTGAGGCGGAAGCCGACCGGTTGGCCCGTCGGCTGCTCTCGCGTGGCCTCGCGCCGGAGAGTGTGGTGGCGGTCGCCTGCGAGCGTTCCTTCGAGATGATCGTCGCGCTCGTGGCCGTCCTCAAGGCGGGTGGCGCGTATCTGCCGGTCGACCCGGGCGATCCGTCCGAGCGCACCTCCTTCGTCCTGCGCGACAGCGGGGCCCGCCTGCTGCTGACCCTGCGCCGGCACATGGCGAACCTGCCCGCGGCCCACGGGATGGACGTCATACAGCTCGACGGCCCCGACCCGTCGGCGGACACGGGCGAGACCGCGGACGAGCTCCCCGACGTCACCCCCGGACAACTCGCCTACCTCATCTACACCTCCGGCTCCACCGGTCGGCCCAAGGGCGTGCTCAACGAACACGGGCCGGTGTGCAACCGGATCCGCTGGGGCATGGCCGCCTTCCCCCTCGGCCCCGGCGCGGTCGTCGTCCAGAAGACGCCCGTGCACTTCGACGTCTCGGCGTGGGAGATCTTCTGGACCCTGGCCTGCGGCGCGACGCTGGTGCTCGCCCGGCCCGGCGGACACGGGGACCCGAAGTACATGGCGGATCTGCTCGCCGCCGAGGGGGTGACGGACGCGCATTTCGTACCCTCGGTGCTCGCTGCCTTCCTCGACGTCGGCACGTTCCCGGACGATCTTCGGCTGCGCCGGGTGTTCTGCAGTGGCGAGGCGCTTTCGCCGGGCCTGCGCGACCGTTTCTTCGCCCGCCTGCCCGAGGTCGAACTGCACAACCTCTACGGGCCGACCGAAGCGGCGATCGAGGTCACGCACTGGCAGTGCCGTCCCGGTGACCTCACCGTGCCGATCGGCCGGCCCATCGCGAACGCCCGCTGCTATGTGCTCGACGGCGAACTGAACCCGGTGCCGCCGGGCGTGCACGGCGAACTGTGGCTGGGCGGCGTCCCGGTCGCCCGCGGCTACCACAACCGGCCGGACCTGACGGCCGAACGGTTCCTGCCGGACCCCTACGGGCCACCGGGCTCGCGCATGTACCGCTCCGGCGACCTGGCCCGGTGGCGCCGTGACGGCGTCGTGGAGTATCTGGGGCGCGGGGACGGGCAGGTGAAGCTGCGCGGCCAGCGGATCGAACTCAAAGAGATCGAGGCACCGCTGGAGGACCACACCGAGGTGGCCGAGGCGGTCGTCGATGTCCGGGGCCAGGGCGGCGACGACCAGCGTCTGGTCGCCTACATACGGCCCGCCCGGCCCGAGCGGGCCGGGGAACTCGTCGAGGAACTGCGCGCACTGGCCGCCGCCCGGCTTCCCGCGTACATGCGGCCGGGTGTCTACGTCATCGTCGACCGGGTGCCCCTGACCCCGAGCGGCAAGAGGGACCGCAAGGCACTTCCCGACCCGGCACCCGGCGAACTGCGGGTCGGCCGCAGCGCTCCACCCGCCACCCCCGCGGAACGTGAGCTGGCCGGTATCTGGAGCGGCCTGCTGGGCGTCGCCGAGATCGGCGGCGGTGACAACTTCTTCGAGATCGGTGGCCACTCGTTGCTCGCCGCCCGGATGACCGGCCGCGCGACGGTGTCCTTCGGCGTCGATCTGCCGGTCAGTCTCGCGTTCGAACACCCCACCCTGTCGGCCTTCGCGCTCGCGGTGGTCACCGCACAGGCGTCCGCGGACAGGGTGGCCACGGAACAACTGCTGGCGGAACTGGAGGCACTCGGCGACGAGGACGGTTCCTGAAGGGGCGAAGGACCGGACCGATGCCGCAGGGGAATGGCCGACAGGAGAGCCAGTGACTGACAACACGACCGAAGCGGACAGCGACACCTCCGGCGCACCGCCCGCCGCCGAGGTGCCCGCCGGGCGTCCCGACGGATGGGCGGTCGCAGGCGGGGTCCTGATCGGCGCGCTGCTGTGCGTCTTCAACATCCTGGTCATCTTCAGGACAGGGGTGGGCTTCGGAGGATCGGCCCTGGTCGTGGTGGTGGGAGCGGCATGGCTGCGGCTGCGTCGGCGCATGTCGTGGCCCAGCCTGTTCATCGTCTTCTCCATCGCTTCCAGCGGATACCTCTCGGCCGCCGCGGTGGGTTCCGGGATCGCCGCCGATCATCTGCGGGACGCCGAGCCGCCCGCCTGGGCCGTCCTGGCCCTCATCGTGCTGCTCGCCAACGCCGTCGGACTGGTGCTCGGGATGTTCGCCGTCCGGATGCTTCGACAGGAGGACCAGCCGTTCCCCACGCTGCGGCCGGCCATCGACCTGATGGGGAGCCTCGGCAGGGAAGGGGAGGTCTCCGCCCGCCCGCTGTGGTGGTCGGCGCTCGCCTCCGGCGGTGTCGCGCTCGGCGCCTCCGCCGTGACGGGCGACGGGACCGCGCACCTGCCCGGAACCCCCGCGTTCGTGGGGCTGGCCCTTTCCCCCCTGCTGCTCGGCGCCGGCGCGCTCGCCGGTACCCGCACCGTGCTGTGGATGCTCGTCGGCAGCGTGTGCTCCTCGGTGGTCTGGGGCTGGCGCGACCCCGACGACAGCTACACCCAGCACCTGTCCGACGGCCCGGTGCTCGCCGTCGGGATCGGCGTCATCGTCGGGTACTCGGTGGCCGTCCTGGCCAGATCGGTCCGGGTCATGAGGCGTGGCCCGGCCACCCCCCGCGGCACCGGTGACCGCCGGGCGGGCCTTGTCCTCGCCGGACTCCTCGCGGTCAGTGCCGCCGCCCTGTGCTGGCACTACGGGGCGGGCCGGGGGATCGGCGTGGCGACGCTGATCTCGGTGATGACGCTGCTGTTCGCGCTGTTCTTCGTCCGCCTCGGCGCCGAGACCGGCATCGCGCCGCTGTCCCCGGCCGTCTTCCTCGGCATCATCCTGCTGCGGCTCGCCGGCCTGCCCGTCTCCGACGCGATCATTCTCGGCACCGCCGTCGCCGGAGCCGCGATGGCGGCGCTGTACTACACCTATGCGGTCCGGGTGGCGGACACGGCGGTGTCCGCACGGCCCACACCGCGGCTGGTGCTGTCCACCCAGGCCCTCGGCGGCTGGCTGGGCGCCGTCGTGGGTCTGGGCATGATGGCGGTACTGCTGCGTTCCGGCCTGGTGGGGCAGCCGGAGTTTCCCGCGCCCCTGGCCCGTGCCTTCGGCTTCGTCGCGACCGCGTACACGCTGGACTCCTCGCAGGCCCACCAGATCGGGCCCATGCTCGCCGCCGCCGTGACCGCGCGGTTCCTGCTCACGTTCGCCCCGGTCTCGCCGTCCGGCCTGGGCCTCGGGCTGCTGCTGCCGCCCGACACGGTGCTCACGATGGCGCTGGGCGGTGTGGCGGCCTGGCTGGTCACCCGCAAGGCACCCTACCTGGCGGGGACCTTGGGGACCGTGGCCTCGGGCCTCGTCATCGGAGAGGGGACCGTCTCGGCCGTCGTCGTCGCTGTCCGTGCCTTCGGCTAGCGGATCACTCGGAGCGCGCCGCTGCCGGAACCACCGCGGCAGCCTCGTCACACAGAGGGGATTGCAACAGAGTGGAAGACCTTCACACCAGGATTGCCGCGCTGTCGCCCGAGCACCGAGCGTTGTTCGAGAGCCGGCTGCGGGCGGCGGCCGGACCGGGTCCGGATCCGGGGATCCCGCGCAGACCGGACGACGGTGCGCCGGTGCCGCTGTCCTTCGCCCAGCACCGGATATGGTTCCTCGACCAACTGGAGCCGAGCCGCGCGGTCTACAACGTCTCCGCCTCCCTGATGCTCCGCAGGCACCTCACCACCGCCGTGGTACGCGGTGCGCTGGACGAGCTGACCCGACGGCACGAGGTGCTGCGGACCGTCTTCCCGTCGGACGACGGCGAGCCCAGGCAGCGTGTCATGGACCGGCTGTCCCCGCCCCTGACCGAGACCGACCTGCGCGAGCTGCCCGAGAGCGACCGGGCCGCCGCGGCGCTGTCGCGGTGCGAGGAGAACAAACGCCGCCCCTTCGACCTGGCGTCCGGCCCCCTGCTGCGCTGTCTGCTGCTGCGGCTGCGGGACGACGAGACCCTGCTCTTCCTGACCTTCCATCACACCGTCTTCGACGGCTGGTCGATCGGCGTGCTGCGCCGCGACCTGACCGCTCTGCTGCACGCCGCGGAGACCGGTGAGGCGTCCGGCCTCCCCGCGCTGCCGGTCCAGTACGCGGACTTCGCGCTCTGGCAGCGCCGCCAGCTGGACGACCGGCGGCTGGCAGAGCTGCTCGGTTACTGGCGCGAACGGATGCGTGGAGCGCCACCGGTCATCGACCTGCCGTTCGACCGCCCGCGGCCCGCGGTGACCACGAACGAGGGAGCCCAGCGTGGATTCGCCCTGTCGGCCGAGGTGACCGCGGCCCTGCGGGAGCTGGGAACGGCCTGCGGCACCACCCCCTTCATGACGATGCTGACGCTGTTCGCCGCGCTGCTGCACCGCTGGAGCGGGGAGCAGGACATGGTCATCGGAACCCCGGTGGCCAACCGGGCCCGCTCCGAACTGGACGATCTGATCGGCTTCTTCACCAACAACCTGGCCATACGCGTCGGGACCGGACCCGGCACCAGTTTCCGCGGCCTGCTGGCCCAGGTCCGGCAGACCACCGTCGACGCGCTGGCCCGCCAGGACCTGCCTTTCGAACGGCTGGTGGAGGAGACGCGGGCCGAGCGCACGCTGACCCACAACCCGTTGTTCCAGGTCGTCTTCGTCATGGAGGACGGCCAGGACGCCGGCGAACTGGACACCCTGGTGCCCGAGGGGCATGGCGAGACCCACACACCGGGCTCCGCCAAGTTCGATCTGACACTGACGATCACCGACTCGGGGAGCGCCTTCGCCGGCTCCTTCGAGTACAGCACCGACCTGTTCGAGCCCGTCACCATCGACAGGCTCACCGAGCGGCTCGACCTGCTCGCACGGTCCGTCACCGCCGACCCCGACCTGGAGCTGGCCGCGCTGCCGGTGCTCACCGGGGACGAGAACCGGCACCTGCGGCAGGTCAACGCCGCTGTCGAGGACGATCCCCCGCAGCACCGCACCCTGCACGGGGTGCTGGAGGACGCGGCCCGGCGCCGGCCGGAGAACACCGCGGTGGAGGCCCCCGACCGGCACCTGACCTACCGGCAACTGGACGAGGCCGCCAACCGTCTCGCCCACTACCTGCTCACGCTCGGCGTCGAGGCCGAACAGCCCATCGGGGTGGCACTGGACGAAACGGCGGACGCCGTCGTGGCCGCCTTCGGGGTCCTGAAGGCCGGAGCCGTCCTGCTGCCACTCGATCCGGCGTATCCGGCGGCCCGGCTGGACCATGTCCTGCGCCGCAGCGGGGCACAACTGCTGCTGACCCGCAGGTCGCTGGCGGACCGGTTCGCCGGGAACGATGTCACCCCGGTGCTCATGGACGACGACACGGTCCGGGCCGCCCTCGCCGACCAGCCCGGGGACCGGCCGGCGGTTTCCGTCCCGCCGCAGCAACTCGCCTACGTCATCTTCACCTCGGGCTCGACCGGTGTGCCCAAGGGGGTCATGGTGCCCCACCGCGGCATCGGCAGCCTGACCCGCAGCTTCGAGCAGTTCGCCCAGGGGCCGGGCAGCCGTGTCCTGCGGTTCGCCTCGCCGAGCTTCGACGCCTCCGTGATGGAACTGCTGATGACGTTCGGAGCCGGGGCGACCCTGGTCCTCGAACCGCGTGCGGAGCTGGTGCCCGGCGAGGATCTGGCCCGGCTGATCCGGGAGCGCCGGATCAGCACGGTGCTGCTGTCGCCGTCAGCGCTGTCCACGCTCACCAGGAGCGAACTCCCGGGTCTTCGCACCGTGGTCATGGGGGGCGAGGCCGCGACCCTGGAGCTCGCCCAGCAGTGGTGCGACGGGCGTGACGTGTTCAACGCGTACGGACCTACCGAGGCCACCATCTGCGCCACCATCGCGCGGTGCTCCTCCGGCCGGGTCCCGCCCCTCGGCCGTCCGGTGGCCGGGTGCACGCTGCACGTCCTGGACGACACGCTGTCCCCCGTCCCCTTCGGCCGGCAGGGCGAGCTGTACCTGGGCGGCGTCGGACTCGCCCGGGGTTACCTCGCCCAGCCCGATGTCACCGCCGCGCGCTTTGTCCCCGATCCCTCCGGTACCGAGCCGGGCGCCCGCCTGTACCGCACCGGCGACCTGGTGCGCTGGTGCGCCGACGGCGAGCTGGAGTTCCTCGGGCGCGCCGACCACCAGGTCAAACTGCGCGGCTTCCGGATCGAACCGGGCGAGATCGAGACCCGGCTGGAGGACCATCCGGGTGTCCGCACCGCCGTTGTCCTGGTCCGGGGAGAAGGGGCCGACAGGCGACTGGTCGGTTATGCGGTACCGGCACCGGGAGGGGAGCGGCCCACCCCGGCCGACCTGCGCCAGTGGCTCAAGGACCGGCTGCCCGGCTACATGGTGCCCGAACTCTTCGTGATGCTCGACGCGTTGCCGACCACCCCCAACGGCAAACTCGACCGCGACGCCCTGCCGGACCCGCTCGAACGGTCGCAGGACACCGATCGGCAGCGACCGCCGCTGCTGGATCCGGTCGAGGAACGGGTGGCCGAGATCTGGCGGGAGGTTCTTGGCATCGCCCTGCCCGGCGGCGCCGACAATTTCTTCGAGGTGGGCGGGAACTCGCTCTCCGCGACGCGGCTCGTCGCCCGCGTCAATCAGGTCTTCGGGATACGGCTGCCGGTGCGAACCCTGTTTGTGGAATCCACTGTTTCCGGGCTGGCCAGAAGTGTTGCAGCGGCGCGCGAATGAACTTCCGCAGATGGACATGGCCACTAGTGGAATAGCTGATCCTCTGGTGCCGGGCTTTCCGTAGGGCGATGATTGAGATAGTTCAGAAAAGCTCGCAGCAATCTGCGGAGGAGGACTGGGTGAGTCGTCGGTACCGGAAAGATGAACACCCCGACAGTTTCGGAGCTCGCGATGTCATCGACGTGGCGGGTGAGTCATTCGAAATATTTCGGCTGCTGAACTCGGTACCGAATGCCGAAAGCCTTCCGTACAGTCTCCGTATTCTCCTGGAGAATCTGCTGCGGCACGAGGACGGTGTCCGTGTGGACGCCGCCCACATCGGGGCGCTGGCCGCCTGGCACCCGCAGGGGCCGGCACCCGAGATCCTCTTCCATCCGGCCCGAGTGGTCATGCAGGACTACAGCGGTGTCCCGTGCCTGGTCGATCTGGCCGCGATGCGAGAGGCGTTCGTGCGGCTCGGGGGAGACCCCGAGGTGCTCAGCCCCCGTATCCCGGTGGATCTGGTCGTGGACCACTCCGTGATGGCCGACGTGTTCGGCACGCCGGACGCCCATGCCCGCAACGCGGCCCTGGACCACACCCGCAACCGGGAGCGCTACGAACTGCTGCGCTGGGCGGAGGCCACCTTCGAGCGGCTGCGCATCGTGCCGCCGAACACCGGCATCATCCACCAGGTCAACCTGGAACGTCTGGCCGGCGTGGTGATCGCCGACGACACCGCGCAGACCCCCGTGCTCTACCCGGACACGGTCGTCGGGACCGATTCGCACACCCCGATGGTCAACGGCCTGGGGGTGCTGGGCTGGGGAGTCGGCGGCATCGAGGCGGTGGCGGCGGTGCTGGGCCAGCCGATCTCGCTGCGCGCCCCCCGGGTCATCGGCTGCGAGCTCACCGGCCGGCCCGCGGACGGGGTGACGGCGACCGACATCGTGCTGACCCTCACCGAACGGCTGCGGGCGCACGGCGTGGTGGGCTCGTTCATCGAGTTCCACGGTCCGGGCCTGGCCGCACTGAGCGCGGCCGACCGGGCCACCATCGCCAACATGTGCCCGGAGTACGGCGCCACCTCGGCGCTGTTCCCGGTGGACGAGGAGGTCCTGCGCTACCTGCGTGCCACCGGCCGGAGCGAACGCCAACTGGCCCTGGTGCGCGCCTACTGTGAGACACAGGGGCTGTGGTACGACCCCGCGGCGGTGGCCCGTATCCAGTACAGCGAACGCCTCTCCTTCGACCTGGACTCGGTCGTTCCCTCGATCGCCGGCCCCCGTCGCCCCCAGGACCGGGTGCCGCTGGCGGACGCCCGTACCGCCTTCGCCGAGGCCGTGACCGACGTCACCGGCAGCACACCGCGCCGGGCCGAGGTCACGGCGCCGGACGGCAGCCGCCACCTGCTCGCGGACGGTGCCGTGGTGCTGGCCGCCATCACGTCCTGCACCAACACCTCCAACCCCGCCCTGATGATCGCGGCCGGACTGCTCGCCAAGAAGGCCCTCGAACTCGGCCTCCAGCCGCGCCCCTGGGTCAAGAGCACCCTCGCACCGGGCTCCGCCGCCGTGATGGAGTACCTGGCCAGGGCCGGTCTGGACACCTGTCTGGACAAGCTCGGCTTCAGCCTGGTGGCCTACGGCTGCACCTCCTGCATCGGCAATTCGGGGCCGCTGCCGGAATCCGTGGCCGCGGCCGTGCGCGAGTCGGGTCTGGCCTCCGTGGCCGTGCTGTCGGGCAACCGCAACTTCGAAGGCCGGATCAACCCGGACGTCCGGATGAACTACCTCGCCTCACCGCCGCTGGTGGTCGCCTACGCCCTGGCCGGAACGATGGACATCGACCTCACCAGCGAACCCATCGGCGAGTCCTTCGACGGCCGCCCCGTCACCCTGGCCGACATCTGGCCCGACGGCCGGGAGAGCGCCGAGGTGGCGCGGACGGCGGTCGGCCCCGACACGTACACGACGATGTACGACTCCCTGATGGCCGGCGACGAGCAGTGGCGCGCCATCCCGGCGCACGCCCGGCAGCTGTACCCGTGGTCGGAGAAGTCCACCTACATCGCGCCGCCGCCGTACTTCGACGGCACCACGGCCCAGCCGCCGCCCGTGGCCGACATCACCGCCGCCCGGGTCCTGGCCGACCTCGGCGACTCCGTCACCACCGACCACATCTCACCCGCGGGCGGCATCCCCGCGCATTCGGCGGCCGGCGCGCACCTGCGGGGCCTCGGGGTGCCGGCCGAGGACTTCAACTCCTACGGCGCACGGCGCTGCAACCACGAGGTCCTGCTGCGTGGCCTGTTCTCCAACGCCCGGCTGCGCAACCGTCTGGCCGCCGGAAAAACGGGCGGTTACACGATGAACCACCTGACCGGCGAGACGACCACCATCCACGAGGCGGCCCTTGCCTACCAGGCGGCGGGCATCCCCCTGGTCGTCCTGGCCGGACGCGAGTACGGCACCGGATCCTCCCGGGACTGGGCGGCGAAGGGGCCGGCCCTGCTCGGGGTCCGCGCGGTGATCGCGGAGTCCTTCGAACGGATCCACCGGTCCAACCTTGTCGGGATGGGAATTCTGCCACTGGAGTTTCCAGCGGGCGAGAATGCGCGGACGCTCGGTCTCACCGGTGCCGAGGAAATCGACATCAGCGGCGTCAAGGATTTCGCGGATTCTCTGCCGCGTACTGTTCGGGTAACTGCGGGCGATGTCTCCTTCGATGCCGTGGTCCGGGTCGACACGGACATGGAAGCGGAATTCATCAGACACGGCGGAATCCTGCCGTATACCCTGCGCGATTTTCTCTGACCCGGCGGCGCGCGACCGGCGGTGCTGTCCTGCCCGTATTTCTCGCCGTACGAGAGAACGAGGGAAGAAAGGAGTGTGACTCCCATGACCGGTACGGCACCCGGCGCATTCGTGGTGGCCGAGGGCATCGGCGAGATCGTTCGGGTCACTGAGCGGCTGGCCGGCCCGCTGAGGCGAACTCCGCGCGTGGCCCAGGTCGTGGGCCCGGGATTCGCCTCGCGGCCCTGGGCGGCCCGGCTGACAGGCGTCCTACGACCCCTGGACCCCATGATCGTGGTGCACGAAGGTGCGACCACTCCGGACAGTGTCGCCACGCTCGTCCGCCAACTGCGGCTGATCCGGGCGGACATGGTGGTGGCGATCGGCGGCGGAACCGTCATGGACGCGGTGAAAGCGGCGGCAGCTCTCTCCCGCCGGGGTCCGCTGGACGCGGACCAGGTCCGCCAGGCATGCGCGGCCGGGCCGGTGCCCGACGATCCCACCGCCCCGTTCCAGGTCGTGGCGGTCCCCACCACCGCCGGGACCGGTGCCGAGGCCACGCCGTTCGCCACCCTGTGGGACCTCCGGCACCGGCGGAAACTGTCGCTCACCGGGCCCGGCGTACGCCCGCGCGCCGCTGTGCTCGCCCCGGAGCTGCTGGCCGGCCTGGGACGGCGCGACCTCGCCACGGGCATCCTGGACGCCCTCTGCCAAGGCGCCGAGGCATCCTGGTCGATCCGCTCGACACCGGAGTCGATCCGCTGGGGCACCTCCGCCGTGACCCTGGTGGCCAAGGTCCTCGACCGCGTCCAGGACGGCACCCCGGACGGCGAGGCACGGCTCGGTCTCCAGCGCGCCGCCCACCACTCCGGACGGGCCATCGCCCTGGCCCAGACCTCCTCGTGCCACGCCATCTCCTACCCCCTGACGCTCCGGCTGGGGCTGGCCCACGGTCACGCCTGCGGTGTGACGCTGGGCCGCCTGCTGCGCTACAACCACGCCGTGCCCCCGGACGACTGCCTCGATCCGCGGGGCGTCGAGCACGTACGCCGGGTGATCGGCTCCCTCGCCGCCCCGCTCGGCGGCGCTCCGGCCCTGGCCGCGGCCCGGGTGGAGCGCTTCCTGGCGGCCTGCGAGCTGACCCCCTACGACGAACTCGCCGCCGACCACCGGAAAGTGGCGGCCGAAGCCGTGTCCTACCCCCGCTGCCACGACAATCCCCGCCGGCTGAACCACGAGTCCCTCAGCCGGCTCCTGGGCGAACGATCGGAAACGGAGGAGATGTGCGGATAGACCCGTTCAAGCTCGCTCACTGGATGAACGCCCGCAAGTACACGGTCGCCCAGACCGCCGACCTCGCCGGGCTGCCACTGGAAGAACTGCGCCGTCTGCTCGGCGACGAAGGGTACGAACCCGGCCAGGCGGCGGCGGACGCCCTCGCCGCGGCCCTGAGCGTCGAACTCTCCCAACTCGCCGGCGAGGCGCACCGCAACCTGACCGTGGTGCACAAGTCCGCGGCCGAGATGCATGCCTCCCGCCGCCCCATCCAGCGCGACGGCATCCACTTCTACAACTACTACACCCTGGCCGCGCCGGAGGGCCGGGTCGCCCCCGTCGTCCTCGACATCCTCTGCCCGGCCGACCGGCTGCCCGCCCTCAACAACGGCCACCTCGAACCGGCCATCACCGTCAACCTCGGCCCCGGCGACATCAACGGCAGGTGGGGCGAGGAGATCACCCCGCAGACCTGGCGCGTACTGCACGCCAACCAGGGCACCGACCGCTGGATCACCGGCGACTCCTACGTCGAGCCGTCGTACTGCCCGCACAGCTACTCGCTGGCCGGCGACGCACCGGCCCGGATCGTCTCCTACACCGCCCAGTCGAACATCTCCCCCCTGATGGCGGAGGCGAACGGCTGGTCCTCGGGAGCATTCGAGGAGGCGCTGAAGGCCCTGTCCGGCAAGGTGACCGCCGGCTCGGTCCTGGACCTCTTCCTGGCCCGCCGGGTCCACACCCGTGCCTCGGCCGCCGAGGCCGCCGGAGTGAACCCGGCCGATCTGGAAGAAGCGCTGCGCTCGCCCGGCACCGCGACGGGAACCGGCGTGCTGCGGCGGCTCGGCAGCGCCGTCGGCTTCGACTACCGGGTCCTGCTGCCCGCCGACGACCAGCACGACGGAGTCGGCAAGACCTGGACGACGGTCGACGACTCCCGCCGCTCCCGCCGTGCCTGGGGCACCTACGAGGCCGCCTCGATGGCCTCCGCCGCCCACCTGCCCGACCTCGTCGGCACCTTCCTGCGGGTCGACTCCGACGGCGGCGGAGCCGACCTGATCGACCACGCGGAGAACCACTACATCGTGACGGAGGGCCGGCTCACCCTCGAATGGGACGGACCCGACGGCCCCTCCTCGGCGGAGCTGGAGCCCGACGGCTCGGCATGGACCGGCCCCTTCGTGCGGCACCGCTGGCACGGCACCGGCACGGTGCTGAAGTTCGGCTCCGGTGCCCACCTCGGCTACCAGGACTGGCTGGAGCTGACCAACACCTTCGAGCCCGCGGCCACGCTGCGCCGGGGCCGGCGTGACGTCGCCGGCTGGGGTTACGACAACTAGTAGGAGGAGGAGACCCGTGCGCGTCGTCTACACCGACCCCGCCTGGGCCCTGGACGCCGACGGGCGTCCCGACCCCGCCCTGGCCGCCGTCGAACGCTCCGTGCTCGGCCCGGACGTCGACGTCGAACTCGGGCTGTTCGAGGACTCCTACGTCACCTCCGGGGACCGCTTCCTGAAGCACGTGCGAGAAGCGGACGCACTCGTCATCTACCGGTGCCAGGTCACCCCGGAACTGGTCGACGCCGTCTCGCCGGGCTGCAAGGTCGTCGCCCGCAGCGGTGTGGGCGTGGACAACCTCAACGCACCGCTGCTCGCCCGCAGCGGCATCATCGGCTTCAACGTCCCCGACTACTGCGGCGACGAGGTCAGCACCCACACGCTCGCCCTGCTGCTGGCCCTGGAGCGGGGGGTCAGTGTCCAGGACCGTCTGGTGCGGGCGGACCGGTGGGGCATCCACCGCGGCGGTATCCCGCGCCGTACCTCGGCCCGCACCGTCGGCATCGTCGGCTTCGGCCGCATCGGCCGCGCCACCTCCCGCAAACTCCAGGCGTTCTACCGCCAGGTGCTCGCCGTGGACCCCTACGTGCACGCCGACGTGATGGCCGGCCACGGCGTCGTCCCGGTCGGCTCGCTGGACGAACTCCTCGAACGCTGCGACGCGGTCGTCCTGCACACCGCGCTCACCGACGAGACCAGGAACCTGATCGCAGGCTCCGCACTGGACCGGTTGAAACCGGGCGCCTTCCTCGTCAACACCGCGCGCGGCGCTCTGGTGGACCCCGGTTGTGTGCTGCGCGCGCTGGAGAGCGAGCGCCTCGGCGGGTTCGCCTCGGACGTGTTCTCGCCCGAGGACCCCAACCAGTCTCCGGTCGCCCGCAAGCTCCTGGAACGCGACGACGTGATCGTCAGCTCCCATCGGGCGTTCCTGTCGGCGGAGTCGGAGGAGAGCCTGCGCCGGCGCGTCGCCGAGGGCGTCCGCTCGGTCCTGCGCGACGGCATCCCGCCGGCCGAGGGCCGTGTGGCCTGACCCACCCATGAATTCCCACGCACGTTCCGCAATGGAGGAACCCATGAACGCGACGGAGCAGACAGCGAGTGACGGTTCGGCCACACCGGGATCCGTCGGCAGCAGGCTCAAGGAGCTGCTGCACGGCCCCGGCACCTGCCAGCTGATGGGCGTGCACGACGGGCTGAGCGCACGGATCGCCGTCGCCGAGGGCTTCGAGGCACTGTGGGCGTCCGGCCTGTGCATGTCCACGGCACGCGGCGTCCGGGACAGCGACGAGGCGTCCTGGACGGAACTGCTCACGCTCGTCGGCACGATGACGGACGCCGCCCCCGGCGTGCCCATCCTCGTGGACGGGGACACCGGCTACGGCAACTTCAACACCGCCCGCCGCTTCGCCGCCCGCGCCGAGCGGGTCGGCGCGGCCGGTGTGTGCTTCGAGGACAAGGTCTTCCCCAAGATGAACTCCTTCTTCGGGGACGGCCACCAGCTGGCCCCGGTGGCGGAGTTCGCCGGAAAGATCAGGGCCTGCAAGGACACCCAGCGTGACCCCGACTTCGTCGTGGTGGCACGGACCGAGGCGCTGATCGCCAACCTGCCGATGGAGGAGGCGCTGGCCCGGGCCGGTGCCTATGTCGAGGCCGGCGCCGACGCCCTGTTCATCCACTCCCGGATGAGCACCCCGCAGCAGATCGCCGAGTTCATGCAGCAGTGGGATGCCAGCGCGCCGATCCTCATCGCCCCCACCACCTACCACACCCCCTCCCTCGACGACTTCGGGGCGCTGGGCATCGCCGGCTGCATCTGGGCCAACCACAGCATGCGGGCCGCGTTCTCCGCCATGCGCGACGTGTGTCAGCAGATCAAGACGGACCGTGGCATCTTCGGGGTCGAGGAGCGGGTGGCCCCGTTGAAGGAGATCTTCGGTCTGCTCGACTACGAGAGCCTGGAGAAGGACGAGAATCGCTACACGCAGGCCCCCGGCCTCGCGCCGGTGCAGGGATGATCAGCGCGGCCGACATGGTGGCCGGACTCACCGGCCTCGGCGTGACCACCGTCGCCGGAGTGCCGTGCTCCTATCTGACACCGCTGATCAACCGCTTCATCAGCGACCCCGCGAGTCGCTATCTGACGGTCACTCAGGAAGGTGAGGCGGCCGCCGTCGCCGCGGGTGCCTGGCTGGGCGGCGGACTGGGCTGCGCCATCGCCCAGAACTCCGGCCTGGGCAACATGACCAATCCGCTCACCTCCCTGCTGCACCCCGCGCGGATCCCGGCCGTCGTGATCACCACCTGGCGGGGACGCCCCGGCGAAAAGGACGAGCCCCAGCACCACCTGATGGGCCGCGTCACCGGCGACCTGCTCGACCTGTGCGACATGGAGTGGGCCCTGGTCCCGGACACGGCGGACGGGCTGCACACCGCGTTGTCGGCCTGCCGCGACTCGATGGCGTACCGCGAACTGCCGTACGCGTTCCTGCTCCCGCAGGGAGTCGTCGCCGACGAGCCGCTGGACGAGGCGGCGCCCGGTTCCGAGCCCGGACAGGTGATACGGCACGCCCGGATCCGCCCGCCCGGCGCCCCACCCACCCGGATCGCGGCCCTGGAACGGCTGTTGAGTGAACTGCCCCGCGCCGCGGCGGTGGTGTCCACCACTGGCAAGACCAGCCGGGAGCTGTACACCCTCGACGACCGTGACCAGCACTTCTACATGGTCGGGGCGATGGGCTCGGCGGTCACCGTCGGCCTGGGCGTCGCGCTGCACACGCCCCGGCCGGTCGTGGTCGTCGACGGCGACGGCTCGGTGCTGATGCGGCTGGGCAGCCTGGCCACCGTCGGCGCCCACGCTCCCCGCAACCTGGTGCACCTCGTTCTCGACAACGGGGTTCACGACTCCACCGGCGGCCAGCGCACCCTGTCCTCCGCCGTCGACCTGCCCGCCGTGGCCGCCGCCTGCGGTTACCGCGCGGTGCACGCGTGCGCGTCACTGGACGACTTGTCCGCCGCCCTCTCCGCGGCACTGGCCGCGGACGGTCCCACCCTCGTGCACCTGCCGATCCGGCCCGGATCGCTGGCCGGGCTGGGCCGGCCGAAGGTCACCCCGGCCGAAGTGGCGCGCCGGTTCCGGGCGTTCGTCACCGAGTCCCCGTCCATGCCGCCCGTCGGTGCCGGCGTGGGCGCACCCGGCAGGGGAGCGGGCCGATGAGCCCCACGCAGACTGTCGAGACGGGCGTCATCCACGGGCGGTTCCAGCCTCTGCATCTGGGACACCTGGAGTATCTGCTGGCCGGCGCGGAACGCTGCCGCACCCTGGTCGTGGGCATCACCAACCCCGATCCGTGGACCACCACCGAGGAGACCACGGACCCCGAGCGCGGCCTGCCCGAGTCCAACCCCTGCACGTTCTACGAGCGCTACCTGATGGTCGAGGGCGCGCTGACCGAGGCCGGGGTCGCACGAGAGCGCCTGCGCATCGTGCCGTTCCCGCACAGCTTCCCTGAGCGGCTCGCGCACTACGCGCCCGCGGACGCCCGGTACCTGGTCACCGTCTACGACGACTGGGGTGACGCCAAACTCGACCGCTTCCACGCGCTGGGGCTGCGGACGGACGTGATGTGGCGCCGTACCGACAAGCCGGTCAGCGGCAGCCGGGTCCGCCGGTCGATCGCCGAGGGGCAGCCCTGGGAGCACCTGGTGCCGTCCGCCGTCGCAAGGGTCGTCAAGGAGTGTGGAATCGATGAGCGCATCCGGGGCTGACACCCGCCCCGCGGGGTCCGGCCGGACGCCGGCGCCGGGGCGGCTGTTCATCACCGTCCTGTGCGGCGGCGCCGACCGGCCGGTGGCGGAACTGGGCGGGCTGACGCCCTTCGAGGCGGCGCGCACCCCCCACCTGGACGCGCTGGCCGGGCGGGGAAGCTCCGCCGCGCTGGAGGTGATAGCCCCGGACGTGCCCCCGGAGTCCGACTCGGGCGCCATGGCTCTGCTCGGCTACGACCCGGTGACGCACTACACCGGGCGCGGGCCGCTGGAGGGGCTGGGCATGGACTTCTGGCAGCCCGACGGGTATTCCGTGGCGTTCCGGGTCAACTTCGCCAGCTGGGACCCGGCGACCCGGCGGCTGGACCGGCGCACCTCCCGCGACCTGGACGAGGACGATCAGGCCACCCTGGTCGACGAGATCATCGGCGGGGTGTCACTGGGCGACGGGATCAGCGTCAACCTCACCGGGTTCGGCCGCCACCGCGGCATCCTCGCTCTCACCAGCGACACGGTCGCGCTGTCCGGGAAGGTGACCAACACGGATCCGGGGTTCGTCAGCCGGGGCCCCTTCGGCGTCCCCGTCAACGTCCCCTCGGCGACGCCGGCGACCTGCGAGCCCTTCGACGAGGACCCGGCCTCCGCGACCACCGCGGAGCTGGTCAACCGGTTCGTCGAGGCCAGTGCCGAGGTGATGCAGCGCAGTGGGGTCAACGCGCGCCGCCGCGCCCTGGGCCGACGCCCGGCCAACCTGCTGCTGGTGCGGGACGCGGGAGACACCCTGCCGCGACTGGCCGGTTTCACCGAACGCACCGGACTGTCCCTGTCCATGTACGGGCAGGTGCCCGCCGAACGCGGCCTGGCCCACCTCATCGGGGCCCGCTTCACCAACTCCCGGCCGGGCCGCGGCCAGAGCGAACCCGACTACTACCGGCAGCTGCTGCCCGGCCTGCTCGCCGACCCCGCCGACGCGGTGTTCGTCCACCTCAAGGGCCCGGACGAGCCGGGACACGACGGGCGTCCGCGCGACAAGGTCCGGGCCATCGAGGAGATCGACGCGCACTTCGTCGGCCCGCTGGCCGCCGCCCTCACCGAGGCCGACACCCTGGTCGTCACCTGTGACCACGCGACCCCGTGCGAACTGGGCATCCACAGCCCCGACCTGGTGCCCGCGGTGGCGGTCGGCCCCCGGGTGGCCGCCGACTCGGTGACGGACTTCGGCGAGAAGGCCGCGCTCGGCGGCTCGCTGGGCGCCCGCCGCGCCAGCGACCTGCTGTCCGTCCTGCTGGCCGGACCCGACGGGGGGCGCGGATGACGATCACCTCCGTGCGGCTGCGCGGCATCCTGGACTCCCGGGCCCGGGTGACCCTGGAGGCCGAGGTCGCCCTGGACTCCGGTCACACGGGGACGGGATCCGCGCCCCGGGCGATTGCCCCCGGCCGGCTGGAGCGGCGCCGCGGCCCGGAGCCGGTGCTCGGCCCGGTGGCCGCGCCCGCGCTCGTCGCCGCGCTCACCGGCGGCGCCGTCGACGACCAGCGCCGGTGCGACCAGCGGCTCGCCGAGGCGTACGAGGCGGGGGAGGCCGGCTCGGATCTCACCCTCGCCGTGTCCCTGGCCTACGCGCGGGCCGCCTCGGCGGCCCGGGGCGTGCCCCTGCACGCACACCTGGGGGAGCAGTACGGCCCGACCGGCCCGGGGCTGCCCCGGCTGATGGTCAACGTGTTCTCCGGGGGCATCCACCGCGACGGCCCGCCGCGCGGCTGCCAGCAGGTGATGGTGCTCCCCGCCACCGGCCGCATCGACACCGACATCGAGGTGGCGGACCAGGTGTTCAGCGCGGCGCACCGGGCCGCGGAACGCCGCTTCGGCCCCGTGCCCCTCTCGGCCTCCAGCGGGCTGCTGGTCCCGCTGGACAGCGAGGAGCAACTCGCCCTCCTCCAGGCCGCGGTGGCCGAGACGGGCCATACCGAGGTGTGCACGCTGGGCGTGGACGTGGCCGCGGAACACCTGGTCACGGAGGACGGCCGATACCGCTTCGGTGACCGGGAGTTCACCTCCTCCCAGTTCGCCGACCACCTGTCGCGGCTGGCCCGCCGGTTCCGGCTGACCTTCCTGGAGGACCCGTTCGACCCCGCCGACGACGCCGGCTGGGCACGACTGCGGGGATCCCTGCCGCAGTCCACCAGCGTGGTCGGTGACGACCTGTTCGCCACCGACGCGACCCGGCTCGGACCGGGCCGGGCGGACGGCATCCTGCTCAAGCTCAGCCAGGCGGGCACCGTCACCGCCACGCTGGCAGCGGCCGCGGCGGCCCGCCGGGCGGGGATGCTGCTCGCCGTCTCCCACCGCTCCGGGGAGACCGAGGACACCGCGATGTGCGACCTGGCCGTCGCCGTCGCGGCGGAGCTGATCAAGGTGGGCGGACCGCGCCGCGGCGACCGCCTCGCCAAGTACAACCAGCTGCTCCGGCTCGACGAGTCCCTGGCGGGCGCAGCGACGGCTCCCTGACCCCCCTGACCCGCCGGCGCGGTCCCGCGCCGGCTCGACACAAGGCACTCCGAGGAGAAAAGAGATGGCCGTGACCAAGGCCCGTACGTTCCGCGAGCTGATGAACGCCCCCGAGATCCTCGTCGTCCCCAGTGCGTATGACGCCCTGAGCGCCAAGGTCATCCAGCAGGCCGGCTTCCCCGCACTGCACATGACCGGCTCGGGCACCTCCGCCAGCATGCTCGGCCTGCCCGACCTGGGCTTCACGAGCGTGTCGGAGCAGGCCACCAACGCCAAGAACATCGTGCTCGCCGTGGACGTGCCGGTGATCATGGACGCCGACGCCGGCTACGGCAACGCGATGTCGGTGTGGCGGGCCACCCGGGAGTTCGAGCGGGTCGGCATCGTCGGTTACCACCTGGAGGACCAGGTCAACCCCAAGCGCTGCGGCCATCTGGAGGGCAAGCGGCTGATCTCCACCGAGGAGATGACCGGCAAGATCGAGGCGGCCGTCGAGGCGCGCGAGGACGGTGACTTCACCATCATCGCCCGCACCGACGCCCGTGAGTCGCTCGGCCTCGACGAGGCCATCCGCCGTTCCCGCGAGTACCTCGCGGCAGGCGCCGACTGCATCTTCCTGGAGGCGATGCTCGACGTCGACGAGATGAAGCGGGTGCGCGACGAGATCGACGCCCCGCTGCTGGCCAACATGGTCGAGGGCGGCAAGACCCCCTGGCTGACCACCAAGGAGCTGGAGGCGATCGGCTACAACCTGGCCATCTACCCGCTGTCCGGCTGGATGGCCGCGGCCTCGGTGCTGCGCAAGCTCTTCGCCGAGCTGAGGGACGCCGGAACCACCCAGAAGTTCTGGGACGACATGGGCCTGAAGATGAGCTTCGCCGAGCTGTTCGAGGTCTTCGAGTACGGAAAGATCTCCGAGCTCGAGGCCCGGTTCGTGCGCGACCAGGACTGACCGCCCGCCCCGTCTCTTCCCACTCCTTCCAAACCAAACCCCTGGCACGGGAGTCGTCATGTTCGTCAACGGAGCACTGCAGCCGGCCCGCCACCACACGACCGTGTACGACCGCTGGACGGGAGAGCCCATCGGGTCCGTTCCGCGGGACGGTGCCGAGGAGGCGGCGGCCGCGGTCTCCGCACTGGCCACCGGCCGTCGTGCCATGACTCCCCAGCAGCGGTCGGCCGTCCTGGCCCGGGCGGCCGGCCTGCTGCGGGCCAGGGCGGAGGAGTTCTCCACCCTCATCACGGCCGAGTCGGGGGTGTGCCGCAAGGAGACCCTGCGGGAGGTGGCGCGAGCGGCGGGGAACCTCTCGGTGGCCGCCGCGGAGGCGGAGCGGATCCGCGGCGAGTCCATCCCGTTGCCCGACGCCACCAGGCTGGCGGTGACCCTGCCCGAGCCGGTCGGGGTCGTCCTGGGCATCACTCCCTTCAACCGCCCGCTCAACCAGGTCGTGGTCAAGGCCGCCCCGGCTCTGGCGGCGGGCTGTCCGCTGCTGCTCAAGCCGTCGGACAAGACCCCGCTGACGGCGCTGGCCTTCGCCGAACTGCTCGTGGAGGCCGGCTGCGCCAAGGACATGCTCGCCGTCGTCACCGGCGAACCGGGCGAGCTCGGCCCGCTGCTCGCCGCCCACCCGGACGTCGCCATGGTGACGTTCACCGGCAGCGTGGCCACCGGCCACGCGGTGGCCGCGCAGGCGGCGGGCAAACGGCTGCTGCTCGAACTGGGCGGCAACGACCCGCTGTTCGTGCTGCCCGACGCCGATCTGGCACACGCCGCGCGACTGGCCGCCGACGGTTCCTGCGCCACCGCCGGCCAGTCCTGCCGCGGGATCAAACGGATCTTCGTCTGGGCGGAGGTGGCCGACGAGTTCACGGCCCTGCTGGAGTCGGCGGTCGCCGCCAAGCGCGTCGGCGACCCCCGCCGGGACGACACCGACCTCGGCCCGCTCGTCAACGAGGACGCGGCCCTCGTGGTGGAACGCCGCATCGCCCGGGCGGTCCGGGACGGCGCCCGACTGGTCACCGGCGGCGAGCGCGACGGTGCGCTGGTGCGCCCCGCCGTGCTCGACCGGGTGCCGCCCGACACCGAGTTGGTGACCGAGGAGACCTTCGGCCCGGTGGCGCCGGTGATTCGGGTCGCGGACGCGGACGAGGCGGTACGGCTGTCCAACAGCACCGCGTACGGACTGCAGGCCGGAGTCCTCACCCAGGACAGCGCCCGCTTCTGGGACATCGCCGCCCGGCTGCGGGTGGGCGCGGTGAACCTCGGCGAAGGGCCCCATTTCGACTCCCCGCACATTCCGTTCGGCGGTGTGAAGGCCAGCGGGGTCGGGCGGGAGGGCATCCGCTACGCGATCGCCGAGATGACCGTCACCAAGACGGTCACCCTGCCCGGCCCCTACGCAACCACCTGACCCCAGGCCAGGCCGGCGACCCGCGCCGGGCGTGAGAGAGGAGACAGACAGTGAAGCATTGCATCGTCGTGGGATACCACGAGACCGACATGTCCGGCGAGGAGCTGCAGCTGGCGCTGGAGCACGGGGGAGACGAACTGCCCGCGCCCATCCGCAGCATGCTCCGCACGAAGGTCACTTTCGGGGGCACCCATTACTCGTACATGGACGCCCTGAGCGAGGTACGCAACGCGGACCGGGGCACGGCGCACGCCTACACGGTCTCCGAGCTGCCGAGCCTGGGCACCCTCTACCTCGTCAACTACCTGGAGGAGCGGGGGCATCCGGCCGACTTCGTCAACAGCTTCACCTTCGAAGAGGACCAACTGGTCAAGCTGCTGGCCGACAACCCCGCCTCGGTCGCCATCACCACGACCTTCTACATGATGCCCGCCCCGGTGATCGAGATCGTCCGCTTCATCCGGCGGCACAACGCGGCCGTGCCGATCATCGTCGGCGGACCGCTCGTCGACAACCAGGCCCGGGCCGGGCGCGACGACAAACTCAACCGGTTCTTCGACCGGGTCGGTGCCGACTACTACGTATGGGAGTCCCAGGGCGAGGCGGCACTGGCCGGGGTGGTCGGCGCCATCGTGGAGGGCAACGCCCCCACCGAGGTCCCCAACGTCTTCCTGCGCTCCGCGACCGGCGAGTGGAAACTCACCCGCAAACGCCCCGAGGTCAACGACCTCAACGCCTGCTCGGTCCGGTGGAACCGCTTCGACCCCACCGCCCTCGGCCAGACGCTGTCCACCCGCACCGCGCGCAGCTGCGCCTTCAGCTGCGCCTTCTGCGACTATCCGGAGCGGGCCGGTGCCCTCACCCTCGCCGACCTGTCCACGGTCGAGCGGGAACTCGAGGAACTCGCCGCCATGGGCGTCAAACGCGTCGCCTTCATCGACGACACGTTCAACGTACCCATGCGCCGCTTCAAGGACCTGTGCCGGATGCTGGTGCGCCGCGACTTCGGCATCGAGTGGTTCTCGTACTTCCGCTGCGGTCACGCCCGCGAGCCCGAGGTCTACGACCTGATGTACGACTCCGGTTGCCGCGGCGTGCTGCTGGGCATCGAGTCCGGCGACGACCAGGTCCTGCTCAACATGGACAAACGCGCCACCACGGCCCACTACCAGTACGGCATCGAACAGCTCAAGGCACGCGGCATCTTCACCCACGCGTCCTTCGTCGTCGGATTCCCCGGCGAGAGCCCGCAGACGGTGGAGAACACCATCAACTTCATCAACTCCGCGGGACCGGACACCTTCGCCGTCAACCACTGGTACTACATGCACGCCACGCCCATCCACGTACGGGCGCCCCAGTACGAGCTCACCGGCAACGGCCACACCTGGTCGCACCGCACCATGAACTCCCATCAGGCCCTCGAAGCCGCCGACCAGATCTTCGACTCGGTGGTGAACGCGGCCTGGATGCCGGTCAACGGCCTCGACTTCTGGGGCGTCCCCTACCTCCTGGGCAAGGGCATGAACCGGTCCGAGATCGTCCGGTTCCTCGAACTGGCCAAACCGCTCACCGTGGCGAACGTCTCCCGCGGCACTGCGGCGGAGGCCGCCACCGCGGAGCGCCGGTTCCGCGACTTCGTGACCGGACTGGACCTTGGACCCGCCCGTTACCGCACCGCAGGGAGCGTACTTCGATGACCATCCACAGCCCCGAGGAGCCCGAGTACTTCCCGGAGGTCTTCCCCCGGGACGCGTTCCCCCGGTACACCTGGGACGACGGCATGCGGCCCCTCACCCTGCCCCACGAGGTGTGGCTGTCCGAAACCACCCACCGCGACGGCCAGCAGGGCGGACTGCCCCTCTCCCTGGACACCAGCCGGCAGATCTACGACATCCTCTGCGAGATAACGGGCGAGTCCACGGCGATCCGGCACGCCGAGTTCTTCCCGTACCGCGACTCCGACCGCAACGCCCTGATCTACGCCCTGGAACGGCACCGCGACGGCGCCCCCATCGAGCCCACCACCTGGATCCGGGCCCGCCGTGAGGACGTCGAGCTGATCAAGCGGATCGGCGTCACCGAGACCGGACTGCTCAGCTCCTCCTCCGACTACCACACCTTCCACAAGTTCGGCTCGGGCGGCCGGACCGAGGCCGCGGCGATGTACCTGGACGCGGTGACCATGGCCCTGGACCACGGCATCAAGCCCCGGGTCCACCTGGAGGACACCACACGTTCCGACCCGGACTTCGTACGGGCCCTGGTCGAGGAGGTGCTGAGGACCGCCGCGGCGTACCCCGCCGAACTACAGCCCCGCTTCCGGGTCTGCGACACCCTCGGCGTCGGCCTGCCCTACGACGACGTCGCCCTGCCCCGCAGCATCCCGCGCTGGATCCGGCTGCTGCGCGGGCTCGGCCTGACGCCCTCCCAGATCGAGTTCCACCCCCACAACGACACCTGGCTGGTGGTCGCCAACTGCCTGGCCGCGATCCGTGAGGGCTGCGGTGTGATCAGCGGCACCACACTGGGCACCGGCGAACGCACCGGCAACGCCCCGCTGGAAGCCGTCATGGTGCACCTGCTCGGCATGGGCTACTGGTCCGGCGCCGAGGTCAACCTTCCCGCGGTCAACAAACTCGTCGAGCTCTACGACGGCATCGGCTCCGGCCCCTCGCAGAAGTACCCGCTGTTCGGCCGGGACGCCTACGTCACCCGGGCCGGCATCCACGCCGACGGCCTCAACAAGTTCTGGTGGATGTACGCGCCGTTCAACGCCCCCCTGCTCACCGGCCGGGAGCTGGACGTCGCTCTCACCAAGGACTCCGGCCAGGCGGGTCTGGTCTTCGTCCTGAACAAACGACTCGGACTACGGCTGGAGAAGGGCGACCCGCGGATCGTGGAAGTGCTCGCCTGGATGGACGAGCAGTGGGACGCCGGCCGGGTCTCGGCCGTGGAGTGGAACGAACTCGAACCCGTGGTCGAGAAGGTGTTCTCCGCGCGGGAAGAGGCGAGCTGACATGCCAGGACAGGCGCGAGGAGGCAGCACCGTATGACCGCCGCAACACCAGACACGGCGCCGGACCGCACCGGTCGTCCCCCGACGGGGTGCCCCGTCGTCGCGGAGTTCGAACTCCGGGCCCGGACCGGCCCGGACCGGCCCGCGATCGTCCTGCCGGAGGAGACGGTCGACTACCGCGAGCTCGCCGCGCGGGCCGACGCCGTCGCCCGGGCACTCCTCGACACCCGGGGCGAAGGCTCCGAGCCGGTGCCCCTGATGGTGCTGCACCCGGCGTGGATGCTCGCCGCGTGCCTGGGCGTGCTGAAGGCGGGCAAGTTCTACATCTCGCTCAACCCCCACCATCCGGTCGCCCGCAACCGGGATCTGCTGCACCGGCTCGGCGAGGCGGTCGTCGTCACCGACACCACCGGCCCCGAGCGGCCGACCGGCGACACCGCTGTGATCCGGGTGGAGGAACTCGACGTACGGACCGGCGGGTCCATGGAGCCGAGCCCGCTCACCGACCCGGACCAGTGGGCGTACGCGCTCTACACCTCGGGGTCCACCGGTCTGCCCAAGGGCATCCTGCAAAACCGTGCCGACATGCGGCAGAACGTCGACCGGCACGCCGCGCTCGGCATCGGAGCACAGGACCGGGTCACCCTGATCAACGCCGACGGCTTCGTCACCGCGGTGTCCAACCCGTACATCGCGCTGCTCAACGGGGCGGCCCTCGTGCCGTACTCCTTCCAACAGGACGGGGTGCACGACCTGATCGAGCGCCTGGACGAGTCCGGGACGACCGTCTACTACTCGTTCCCGTCCTTTCTCAGGCAGGCGGCCGCGGTGGCCGAGGGACGCACGACGGACCGCGTCCGCCTGGCCTACCTCGGCGGGGAGAGCGTCCACCGCAGTGACGTCCTCGCCGCCCGGCGGCTGTTCCCGGCCGCCACCGTCGCGGTCGGCCTGAACTCCACGGAGACCGGCCTCACCCGGCTCCATCTGATCCCCCCGGACGCCGACGTGGCCGACCCGGTCCCCGTCGGCGGACCCGTGCCCGGTGTGGAGGTCCGCGTCGAGACGGCGCCCGGCCGCCCGGCGGCCGGGCCGGCGGTCGGGCGGATCGTCGTCCGCAGCCCCCACCTGCACCCGGCGCACTGGACGGAGCAGGGCCCCCGGCCGCTCACCGAAGCCGTGCCGACGGCCGGGAGCGAATCGGCACCCGCCCCGCGGGAGTTCCGCACCGGCGACCGCGGCCGGCTGGACGGCTCGGGGCAACTGGTCCACCTGGGACGCGCGGACGGCATGGTCAAGGTGCGCGGCTACCGGGTGGAGACCGTGGAGGTCGAGTCGGCCGTGTCCGCGGTGACGGGCGTCGCCGAGGCCGCGGTCGTCGCCTACGAGGCCGGAGACCACGAGACCGAACTCGCCGCCTATGTGGTCGTCAAGGACGCCGAACTCACCGACGCGGGCCTGCGACGCGCCCTGGCCGAGACCCTGCCGCCCCACCTGGTGCCCGCCTCCGTGCTCCTGGTGCCGCGGCTGCCGCGCACCCGCAACGGCAAGATCGACCGCAAGGCCCTGCCCGATCCGGCGAGCGGTACCTCCACCGGTACGGCCGCCCCCGCACCGGCCACCGGGCCCGGTGACGGTCCGGACGACCTCGGGGCCCGGGTCCTCGGCCAGGTGGCGGAGATCTGGAGCGATGTCCTGGGCGCCGGTCCGGTGCTGCCGGGGGACGACTTCTTCTCCCTCGGAGGCACCTCCATCTCGGCGCTGCGGGTGGTCTCCCGCATCCGCAAGGACATCGGCGTGCCGCTCCGGCTCGCCGTGATCTTCGAGACGCCGTCCCTGGAGGCGGTGGCCGAATCCGTACTGCGTGGGCTCGACGCCACGTAAAAAAGCGGTGTCCCGCACCGAGGAAGACCGAAGGAAGACCACACGTGAGCCCAGAACGACACCCGGCCGAGATCCGTCCCGCCACCGTCGCCGACATGCCGGCGGTCTGCGACATCGTCAACCACTACATCGAGACGAGCACGGTCAACTTCCGTACGGAGCCGCAGACTCCGCAGGAGTGGACCCTGGACCTGCTGCACCTCCAGGAGCGCTATCCCTGGCTCGTCGCCGAGGTGGACGGCCAGGTCGCCGGCATCGCCTACGCGGGCCCCTGGAAGGCCCGCAACGCCTACGACTGGACGGCCGAGTCGACGGTGTACGTCTCCCCCCGGCACCAGCGGCTGGGACTGGGCTCCACCCTGTACACCCACCTCCTGAAGTCCATGGAGGCCCAGGGCTTCAAGAGCGTGGTCGCCGTCATCGGACTGCCCAACGACCCGAGCGTGCGCCTGCACGAGGCACTCGGATACACCGCGCGCGGGACCTTGCGGGCAGCCGGCTTCAAGCACGGAGGCTGGCACGACGTGGGGTTCTGGCAGCGGGACTTCACGCTGCCCGAGCCGCCCCGTCCCGTCCGCCCCGTCACAGAGATCTGAGCGGAGAACGCATGGCATCGTCGGAACTCGATCTGGTGCGAGAGCTGATCGAGCTGAACTGGCACACCCGCAACGGCGATGTGGAGCCGCGGCGGATCGCCTACGACCGCGCCCAGGAGGCATTCGGCGACCTGGGCCTCCCTCCGGGCGAGTGCGTCGAGACCGGTGCCTGCACGGCGGAGTGGGTGCGGTCCGCCCAGGAGGACGGCAGGACCCTGCTGTACCTGCACGGTGGGTCGTACGCCCTCGGCTCGCCGCACTCGCACCGGCACCTCTCCAGCGCCCTGGGCGCGGCGGCAGGCGCGGCGGTGCTCGCCCTGCACTACCGCAGGCCGCCCGAGTCGCCCTTCCCGGCAGCTGTGGAGGACGCCGTGGCGACCTACCGCATGCTGCTGGCGCAGGGCTGTCCGCCGGACCGGATCACCCTGGCCGGCGACTCGGCCGGCGCCGGTCTCGCCGTGGCGGCCCTCCAGGTCCTGCGGGACGCCCACGACCCGCTGCCGGCCGCCGCGGTGTGCATCTCGCCCTGGGCGGACCTGGCCTGCGAGGGGGAGTCGCACACCACCCGCAGGGCACGGGAGATCCTCCTCGACACCGAGGACCTGCTCCGCATGGCAGGCCGCTACCTGGCCGGCGCCGACCCCAGGAACCCGCTGGCCTCACCCGCGTACGGCGATCTGACCGGGCTGCCGCCCCTGCTCATCCAGGTCGGCTCCGAGGAGGTCCTCTACGACGACGCCCGGGCGCTGGAAGGGGCGGCGCTCAAGGCGGGCGTACCGGTGACCTTCGAGGAGTGGCCGGAGATGTTCCACGTCTGGCACTGGTACCACCCCGTGCTTCCCGAGGGGCGGGCGGCCGTCGAGGCGGCGGGAGCGTTCCTGCGCGGTGCCACCGGGAAGGAGGCGAAGTGACCGACTGGATACAGAGCTCCTCGGCGGCCGACACCGTGGCCCGGGTGGTCTGCCTGTCCCGGGCTGGCGGCAGCGCACGGGACTTCGACCAGTGGCGCAAACCCCTGGGCGAGGAGATCGAGATGTGCGCCGTCCAACTGCCGGGACGGCTCGACCGGTTCCACGAGCAGCCGCTGAGCGACCTGCACCGGATCGCCGAGGAGGTCGCCGCCGCCCTCACCACCCTGCCCCCGCGTCCGTACCTGCTCTTCGGCGACTGCATGGGCGCCCTCGTCGCCTTCGAGACGGCAAGCGCCCTGCGCCGCCTCGGCGCCACCCTGCCCACCTGCCTCGTTGTCGCCTCCTACCCGGCACCCGACCGGATGCGGACCGAACGGCCCTACGGCGACGGCAGCGCGCAGGACCTGCGGGAAAGGCTGCGCGAGGTCGGCGGTGTACCGCCCGCCGTACTGGACGAGGACGAGCTGTTCGAGCTGATGCTGCCCATGCTGCGCGCGGACTTCGCCGCGTTCGAGGGGTACCGCTACCGGGAGACCGAACCGCTCGCGTCCGCCGTCCACGCACTGGTAGGTGCCGAGGATCCCTACGTGACGGTCACGGACCTGATCGGCTGGCGGCGCCACACCACCGGGGAGTTCAGCGCGCGTGCCCTGCCCGGCGGGCACTTCTTCCTGCACGAGAGCGACGAGGCCGTCTCCTTCGTGCGCGGCCTCGCGCTGGCCGGCGCGCGGCCACCGGAGCAGGGGAGGGACTCGTGAGCGGTGCGGGACGGGCCGATCCGGCCCAGTGGCTGCGCGCCCATCGCACCGTGGCGGACCCCGCGGTCCGGGTGCTCTGCTTTCCGCACGCCGGTGCCGGGCCCGGCGTCTACCGCCCCTGGGCGCAGGACATGCCGCCGCGCACCGAGTTGTGGGCGCCCCGCTATCCGGGCCGCGAGGACCGGCTGGCCCACCGCTTCGCCCACAGCCTGGCTGAGCTGGCGGACGACATCGCGGCCGCCGTCGCCGCGGGGCTGGGCCGAGAGGTCCCCCTGGCCCTCTTCGGCCACAGCATGGGCGCGGTCCTCGCCCACGAGGTCACCGTACGGCTGGAGAGCGCCTACGGTTTCCGGCCGGTTCTGCTCGCCGTCTCGGCCTGCGAGGGCCCGCTGCATGTCAGCCACACCGGTCTGCATCTGCTCGACGACGAGGACCTCCTCGCCCGGACCGCCGGCATGGGCATCCAGCCGCAGGCCGAGGCATACGCCGATCCGGAGCTGCGGGAACTGCTGCTGCCGGCGCTGCGGGACGACTGCCGGCTGCTGGAGAACCATCCGACCGGCCCCGTCGCGCGGGTGCGGGCGCCCGTTCTGGCCTTCGCCGGGCGGGACGACCGGGCGAGCCCGCGTGCCCTGATGGAGTCCTGGGCCGAGGCGACCACGGGTGGCTTCCGCCTGCTGGAGCTGCCCGGCGACCACTTCTACCTGTTCTCGCACACCAAGGAACTGCTGTCCGAGCTGATGCCGGTGTTGTCGGGGGAAGCCCGCGCATGACAAGGAGAGACACGGCCCCGGCCACCGCGGCTTCGCGGGCGCGTCCCTGGCGCCAGCTGCTGAGCGGAGGAATCGGTCACACCGTCGAGTCGCACGACTGGTACGTCTACACCTTCCTGGCCGTCTACTTCGCGGACGACATCTTCCCCAAGTCGGCGGACGACCCGCTGGTGCCGTTGCTCAACACCTTCGCCGTCTTCGCGATAGCGTTCGCCGCCCGCCCGGTCGGCGCCGCCGTGATGGGGGCCTGGGCCGACCGGTTCGGCCGGCGCAGTGCGCTGATGGTGACGATCCTGCTCATGGGTCTCGGCAGCCTGCTGATGGCGCTGACCCCGAGTTACGCGACCGCGGGCCCGCTCGCGCCCGCGCTGTTGGTGGTGGCCCGGCTGATCCAGGGCTTCTCCCTCGGCGGTGAGTACGGCGCCGCGGTCACTTTCCTCGTCGAGTCCGCCGAGCCCGGGCGCCGCGTGCTCTTCGGAAGCTTCCCGTACGTGGCCTCGTCGGCCGGCCACATCATGGCCGGCCTCTCCACGCTGGCCGCCGTCCAACTGGCCGGAGACGGCATGGACAGCTGGGGATGGCGGCTGCCCTTCCTCTGGGGTGCCGTGTTGTGTCTGGTCGGGCTGGTCATCCGCCACTCGGCGCAGGAGACCTTCCGGCCCGGGCCGGCGGACGGCGGGAAGAGGGCGCGCTCGGGCGCGCTCGCCGCTCTGCGGGTCCACCCCCGACGGTCGTTGACGGTCGTCGGTCTCACCACCGGCGGCACGGTCGCCTTCTACACGTGGACCACCTTCCTGCCCAGCTACGCGACAGTGAACGCCGGCGCGGACAAGGAGAGCGCCGTGCTGGCGGGCACGGTCTCACTGATCTTCTTCGGCCTGATCCAGCCATTCGGCGGGATCCTCGGCGACCGGGTCGGCGGGAGACGGATGATGATCGTCTTCGGCGCCGCCTCCGCGGTCCTGACGGTGCCTCTGCTGACGGCGTTGTCCTCTTCGTTCTGGTCGGTGCTCGCGGTGCAGTGCGCAGGCACGTTCCTCCTCACCGCCTACACCTCGATCGCCGGAGCGGTCAACGCGGAACTGTTTCCCCGGGAGTTGCGCGGCCGGGGCATTGGGCTCCCGTACTCCGGGGCGGTCGCGTTGTTCGGGGGCACCGCGCCTTACGTGGGCACGTGGCTCACGTCCATGGGCAACGGTGGTCTGTTTCCCTGGTATGTGGCGGCCCTGTGCGCGGTGACGGCGTTGACGGCAACACGACTGCCTCGCACGGTAACGATCGATGACAGGGAACCGGCCAATGCGGTGGGAAACCTTTCACGTGGTTCCGGGCAGAGCCGGTAAATTTTTCGTCGGCGCGCCGTGGAATTGGCTGAGGTGTATACGAACCGTCCCCTGCAATCTTGAGTTTCGGTACGGCACCTTCAGGATGTCTGGTGTTCATGTGCCCGACCATCTTGTCTGGGCGGGCGATCTCGCTACACTGGGGAATTATGTATGACGTTGTGCGTCAAAGGTGCCGCACGTAGCTCCTGTGGGAGGCGGACTTGTCCTTTGAGAAAGTAGCGGCGTACGATTTTTCGAACGCACTGCGCAAGCGTGAGGCAGCAGCTACTCGTCTTCCCTCCGGGGAGCCCGCGTGGCTGATCTCCGACGCCGACCGGTCCGGAAATGGTGCAGAGGCTGTGCTGACACAGCTCATCAGTGCCAATCGTAAAGTCATGGATGATCAGAGTCGGTTCCTCGAAGTATTGGAGTCCACGCTCGCCGAACTGGTGCACTCTGCCGCGCAGCGGTCCGACTGCTCACCGATCGAGTCGGGGTGCAAGGTCGTGGCCTGCGCCTTCGGTAGCGCTGCCCTCGCTGCGGACACCGCTGAGGTGCTGCTCTGTCTGGATCCGACGGATCTGGAGGGAAACCGTTTCGGCGAGGTGTTGCGGTACGCGCGGGAGGCTTTCGCGCAGGGTGTGAGTATTCGATGTATCTGCGCGGAGTCGATGGTGAACGTCCCCGGCGGACGGGCGCAGATTCAGGATCTCCAGGAGGCCGGGGCGGAAATCCGGGTGGCGGCGCTGCTGCCGTTCCGCCTCCTGCTGGTCGACCGTCGCATTTCTTACGTCCGTGTGGTGGACAGGGACGGCGACATGTTGGAGCTGGAGATTACGAACCCGGGCACCTGCCAATTCGTGTACCAGGTATTCGACTACTGTTGGCTTGCTAAAACTTCCTCAAAAATCGTTGAAGAGGAAGAGATGGGCTCGTTGGATTTCTCCGAACGTGAGCTGATCATTCTGCGCATGCTGGCGAATGGCATGAAGGACGAGGCCATGGCGCGTGCTCTCGGGGTGTCCACGCGAACGCTGCGGAGGGTCGTAACGGACATCATGGGAAAACTCGGAGTGAGCAGTCGGTTTCAACTGGGGGCAAGAGCTGCGGAATGTCGCTTATTATGGCTCCCCGTTTCCTGCGGATGAACCTCCTCCGGGCGGGACGAACGCGAGTGTCGCGCCGGCCGCGACACAGACGGCCAGCACCAGGAACGCGGCGGGATAGCTGCCCAGACCGGCGGCGAGCAGAGCGCCTGCCGCGGGTGCCACCGCGAGCGCGGCTCCGGCGGGGGCGGTGGCGAAGGCGTTGAGCGTCGCGTACCGCCGAACTCCCCATCGGTCACTGACCGCGGTGGCCTGCAGCAGGGTGAACATCCCGCGGACCGCTCCCGTCGCCATGGCCGCCGCACACAGCAGGGGCGCGGGTCCGGGGACGGCTGCGAGGAACGCGATCGTGAGCGAACCGGCCGCCAACAGGACCGTGATCCGGTGTTGAGCGGTGGTTCTTCGTGTCAGGGCCGGGTATCCGAGCCGCCCGAGGATCTGCCCCGTCCCGCACAGGGCGAGGGCTCCGGCCGCGGTGCCGGTGCCGAGGCCCTTCTCGATCAGGAACGGGACCAGGTTGAGGGTCGTGGCGTAGAGACTGAGGGCGGCGAGTGCCAGGGTGGCCGCGAGCAGGACGAACTCCCGGCTGAGGACCACGGGACGGATGTCGGAGAACGACGTGCCGGGCCGTGGTCCCTCGGCCCCGGGCCAGGGCGCGCGTAGGTACACCAGGTGCAGTGGGGCGGCTGTGACGAGGAGGACGGCGGCGAGCAGCAGGAACGTGGTACGCCAGTCCAGGTGGGCCAGGAGCGCGGCCGTGATCGGTGCGAAGACGACGCTGGCCAGTCCTCCCGCCAGGGACAGCAGGGTGAGGGGGCGCAGCCGACGCGGGCCGTACCACCGGGTGAGCGCCGCGAAGGCCGGCGGATAGAGCGCCGCGGCCTGGGCGATGCCGACGAGTGCCCACGCCGCCGTGAACCACGGAAGACTGGGCGCGGTGGCCACCGCCATCAGCGACAGGCAGCCCAGCACCGACCCCGCGCTCATCACCCAACGGGGCCCGTGCCGGTCCAGCAGCCGCCCCACCGGGACGCAGGCCACGGCACTGGTGACCAGGCCCAGGGAGAAGGCGCACATGGTCGCCGTCGCCGGCCAGCCGGTGGCACGGGTGATGCTCGGCAGGCTCACTGGGAACGCGTAGTAGAGGGTCCCCCAACTGACGATCTCCGTGACGGACAGGGTGACCAGCGCCCGGCGTAATGCCGGCTCGTCCGGGGAGTCGACCCGCGACTCGCCCTTGTGGCGTTTCTCTATAGAGAAAATCACATCGCTATAGTACTACGATGATCGCTCTCACGACACTGGGCAGCCGGATTCAGGAACTGCGATTGAGCCAGTCCCTGACCCTTCAGGACCTCGCGGACCGGGCGGCGGTGAGCGTGAGCATGCTGTCCTCCGTGGAACGTGGCCGGAAGGCGCCCACGGTTGTGGTGCTGGCACGGATTGCCGAGGGGCTCGGCGTGACGGCCGCGCATCTGCTCGCCGAGCCCGAGACCGTCCGCGTGCGCCGCGCGGTGGAACAGGACGTGGTCGAGGAACCCGGCGGCTGGCAGCGGACGATCCTCACACCCGTGGTTCCCGGCGTGAACTTCGAGTGGATCCGTTCGGCCCTGCCCCCGCACTGCGATGCCGGGGAGTATCCCGCGTACGCCACCGGCTCCCACGAGTTCGTCTTCGTGGAGTCCGGGATGCTGCGGCTGACCGTCGGCGAGACGGTGACGGAGCTGGAGGCGGGGGACTCGGCCTACTTCGCTGCGGACGTGGTGCACGGTTACGTCAATCCGGGCGGGACGCCGTGCGTCTACTACGTCGCCGCACTGATCATGCGCTCGCGGGGCCGGGGCACCTCCTCGCGGGCGTCCGACCCGTCCTGAGAGGGGGTATTGCTGTGGGGAGCGGGCGCGCTGTGGCCGAAACCCACCGATTTCATCCTGCTCGACGAGGCCCAGGACACCAACCCCGTACTGGAGGAGATCTTCCTCGCCCAGCAGGCCCAGCGAATATGCGTCGGCGACCCGGCTCAGCAGATCTACGGCTGGCGCAACGCGCGCGACGTCATGACCGGCTTCCCGGCCGAGCACCTTCACCTCACCCAGTCCTTCCGCTTCGGTCCGGCCATCACCCAGGTGGCGAACCGGTGGCTCCAGCACGCCGAGTCCGAGATGCGGCTGAGCGGACACGGCCGCGGCACGTCCCGCGTCGGTACGGTGGCGCAGCCGGACGCGGTGCTGTGCCGGGGCAACGCCGACGCCATGCAAGAAGTCCTGGCGTACATGGAGTTGGGCATACCGGTGGCGCTGACCGGCGGAGGCAGGGCGTTGCACCGCATCGCGACGGCCGCGATCGAGCTGAAAGCGGGGCGGCGCACCAGCCATCCCGAGCTGTTCCTGTTCAACTCCTGGGGCGAGGTGCAGGACTACGCCGAGCACGACAAGGCCGCCCAGGACCTCAAGGCCATCGTGAACTGGTCGACACCTACGGCCCCGACCAGATCATCACCGCGGTGGACCGGCTCTCCGCGGAGCAGGACGCGCAGGTCACCGTGTCCACCGCGCACAAGGCCAAGGGCCGGGAGTGGCCCTCCGTGCGGATCAGCAAGGGCTTCCAGGCCCCGGCCGTCGTCGACGACGGTCCCCAGCTCTCCCTCGTCCCGAGCGAGGCCCGGTTGATCTATGCGACTGGAGTGCTAGGCGGTCGGCTGCACGATCACGTCGTCGGCGTACGACGTGCCGCTGGATGTCGCGCGCAGTCGCAGGGCCGTCGCCGTGGGCGGTGCGGTGAGTTCGACGCGGTGCCATTCACCTGCCGTGGTGTCGGCGGGAGTTGTCGTGGCCAGGACCGTGCCCGCGCTGTCGAGGGCCTCCAGGGTTACCGGTGTGGACGCGGAGTCGGAGCGGGCGAGGGCGGAGATGCGGCGGGAGGTCGTGCCGCCGATGGTGCGGGTGAGGGCCGACGTGCCGGTCAGGAGTGCCGAGTTGCCGAGGTCGCCGGACGGGTCGGCCGTTACGGACGCGGTGCCGGTGACCGTCCATGACGAGGAGAGGGTGTCGAAGAGGTCGGTGAGGACGGGGGTGGTCGTGCCGTTGCCGTTGTACGCGCCGATGTTGGGGGCGGCCGTCGCGGAGACCGTGTTGCCGTAGTAGTCGAGGCCGCCGTTGTCGGCGAGCACCGCACCCGTGCCGAGGGTGCCGTAGCCGGTCAGCAGGCGGTACCCGTTCGGGTCGCGGGTGCCGGGGGCGGTCAGGCCGGGGGCGGTCGTGATCGTGTTCGTCGCGCCGGTGGGGGCGCTCACGCCGTAGAAGTCGTTGTGGTCGAACGTGACGTGGGAGTCGGAGAAGTTCCAGCTCACCGAGCCGGTACCGGTTTTGCGGACGATGTTGTTGGTGAACGCCAGGTCGAGGGTGGCGGTTGTGGACTCGGTGAGGAAGACGGGGCTCAGGCCGCTGCCCACGGAGATGGTGTTGTTGTAGATCTGGCCGCCCGCGATTTCGCCGGCGCAGATCTGGAAGGTGCGGGTGCGGTCGTTGACGGAGATGTTGTCGCGGATGACGAAGTCGGTGACGGGTGTGTCGTAGGGGCAGATGAGGAAGAAGCCGCCGTCGTTGTCGTGGGAGAGGTTGTACTGGAAGACGGTGCCTTTGGTGGAGTGGTCGACGTCGTAGGACTGGCCGTCCTTGGTGGTGTTGCCGCCGGAGACCTCGTTGTACTGGAAGAGGCCGTTGTCGCTGTTGGCGGTCCAGATGCCGATGTTGACGCTGCCGGCGCGCTCGTTGAAGCCGGTGACCTGGTTGTGCTCGACAAGAGCGCCGTCCTGCCCCTTGGCGACGATGCCGTCGCCGCCGATGTCGCGCAGGTCGTTGCCGCGGACGACCAGGCCGGTGGAGGCGTCCCAGCCGGCGGTGCACAACGTGTTCCAGAACGCGGCGAGTTGGGTGCGCCGGCACCAGTTGGACCAGGTGTAGATGCCCTCGCGGTCCACGGAGTGGATCTCGTTGTCGAGGATGTGGGTGTCGGCGAACGCGGTGGGTGTGGTGGTGCCCTGGGCCTCGATGACGATGCCGCCGGTGGCATTGGCGTATTTGCCGGTGGCGGCGGAGTTGCCGCTGACGGTGGCGGGGAGGACTCCGCGTACGTCGTGGATGTCCAGGCGCTGGAGGGTGATGCCGCTGACCGTGCCCGCGTCGGCGGCGTGGACGTAGACCCCGCGCCGGTAGGCGGTGTTGTCGCCGTCGGCGGTCAACTCCAGGTCCTGGACGGTGGTGTAGGGGGTGTTGTCGAGGAGTACGGCGTTCACGGCGCCGTCGGCGTTGATCGCGGGCAGGTCGCCGGTGCCGTAGGCGCCGATGACGACCGGGGCGGTGGCGGTGCCGGTGGCGTTCGGGGCGAGCTGGCCGGAGCAGGCCGTGCCGCGTCTGAAGAGGACCTGGTCGCCGGCCGTCAGGGTGAGGGCGTTGACCAGGGTGAGGGTGTTGTAGGGGGAGGCCGGGCTGCCGTCGCCGGCTGTGGTGGCGGAGCAGTCGACGTAGGAGGTCGTGGCGGCCGCCTGGGCGGGCGGGGCCGCGGCGAGGGCGGTACCGAGGGCCGTCAGGCAGGCGAGGAGTGCGGTGTGGGCGCGCAGGCGCATGGTGGGACTCCACGGAGGACGAGGACGACAACTGGGGGCGCGGGGCGGGCTGTCGCCTTACATCGGGTCGTCATCACGGGGATACCTCCGGGGTGCGGGCGGACGGTCCGCCGTCTGGCGGACGGTACGGAAACGGTGACGAACGAGGCGTCGTCACCGGCGAGGAACGCGACGGCCCGGGCCGGTCCGCTGCGGTCGAGACGGGCCTGTTCGACGCCGCCCCGTACGGTGACCGTGGCGAAGTCGTCACGGGCGTAGGAGTCGCCGGGACCGTCCGAACGCGGCGCGACCGGATCGAACGGGCCCGCGAACCACCGGAGTTCACGCACGGTGCTAAGGGAACCCGCGTCCGAGCACTCGCCGTACCCGTATGCACCGTCCTGGTCGCTCACCCGCGGCACCAGCCACTGGGTGCGGGTACTCACCGCGATCCGGAACTGCTCCCAGTCCTCGGCAGGAGGCAGCCCCGTCACGACGCGGTCTCCCGCTCTCCGCCGTCCTCGACGAGCGCGAGTGGGTCCAGATAGACCGACTCCAGCAGTGGCATCGCCGAGGCGACCACCAGCGTGCCCGAGCCGAACGTACTGGTCACGATCCGCTCGTCGGCGCTCCAGCCCCGGTGCACCCGGTCGGTGACGGCCGCGCGAAGATCGGGCAGGTACTCGTCGGCGGCGACGATGCCACCCGCCAGGACGACCCGGCTGGGGTTGAGCAGGTCGGCGATGGTGGCCACCGCGCGTCCGGCGAACTCGGCGCGGGTGCGCAGGAGTTGCCGGGCGCGCGCGTCCCCGGAGCCGGTCCCGGCCGGGCGTGCGACAGCGATCAGCCGCTCCAGGGCAAGGGGGCGGCGCGCGTCCGTCGGCGTCAGGACGCCCTCGGCGCGGGCTTGTTCGACCAGGACCGCGTCGCTGGCGACCGCGGACAGGCATGCGGTGCCGCAGTACGCGCACGCGATGCCCTCGGCCCCGCTCACCGGGAGGTGCTCGATGCCGCCGGCCGCCGCGCCGGGCCCGCGGTGCACGGAACGGTCGACGACCACGGCGGCGCCGAGGACGTTCCCGAAGAAGACGTACACGAAATCGTCGACCTCGCGCCCGGCCCCGAACCACAACTCGGCGCGGGCGGCGGCCCGTACGTTCTGGTCCAGCACCACGGGTCCCGGTAGCCGGTCGCCCAGCAGCTCCAGCAGATGTACGTCGGCCCAGCCCAGCGCGCTGTGCTCGACGACGGTGCCCGCGTCGCCGTCGACCCAGCCGCCGAGACTGATGCCGGTGCCCAACAGGTGGCGCTCGCCCAGCTGTTCGCCCAGGAAGCCGTGGGCGCCGGTCACGGCCTGCGCGGTGATCCGGCGTGGGTCGAGGTCGCCGTCGTGGTCGAGGACCCGCTGTGAGAGAACCGTCCCGTCGAGGGCGACCAGGCCGAGGGTGGTGCGCAGCAGGCCGATGTGGATGCCAAGAGCGGCGGGGCCGCGCGGGTCGACGCGCACCGGGACGCGTGGTCTGCCCTGGGCGGTTTCCAGCGGGGCCTGCTCGCTCAGCAGGCTCGCGTCCACGAGGACGGCGGTGAGTTTGGTGACGCTGGGTGCCGACAGTCCCGTACGACGGGCGATGTCGGCGCGCGAGAGCAGGCCGTCGGCGACGACGGTGCACAACACGGCCGAGGCGTTGCCGCGACGCATGCCTTCCGCTCTCATCGCGCGATTCCTTCCCTGAGCCCAGACTTAATTTCAGAAATTAAGTCTGGGGCGGGAGATTGCGCAACGGCCGCTCGGGAAGATCTCGGCAGGTGGACAACGAGCGTCCCACGAGGGATCGCGTGCTCGGCGGCCGATGCCCGAGCAGCGGCTTCGGGTGCCAGGTCGCCGTTCTCGTACGACGTGCGGGCCTTGGCGACCACCGCGTCCGCACCCGGTCGACGACCTCCTCCTGCCCGGTGGCGGTGACGTCGAGCGGCGGGGCGATCAGTCCGACACGGCCGAGGGAGGTGCTCTGCCCCAGCCCGCAGCCACCTCCCCGGGATCCACGACCTCGCGCACGCCGCCGAAGTGGTCGACGTGCGAGTGCGTGTAGATCACGGCGGTGACCGGCCGTTCACCGCGGTGCTCCCGGTACAGCGCGAGCGCCGCGGCCACCACCTCGGCGCTGATCAGTGGGGCGATCACGAGGACGCCGCGCTCACCCTCGACGAACGTGATGGTGGACAGGCCCGGGCCCCGCACTTGATAAATCCCGGGAACGACCTCGAACAGCCCCTGACGGGCAACGAATTGACTCTGCCGCCACGGGGAGGGAGGGGTGCGCGGTGGGTGTCGAACGGCTCTTCGCAGGTGGCCGTCCACTCGTAGAGCGGGTCGGTGATGAAGTGGCAGACCGCACGGCCTCGGAGTACGAGCGGATCGTGGGGCGCTTCAGGTCCCGCAGGGAGCGCAGGTCACCGGGCCATTCGTCGACCATCGCCGGTGTCCGGAGCCACGGGTAGGTATTCGAAAACCGGCGCCAAGCCTCCCGCGCACCTGGGAGCGCTTTGACCTGGACTTCTTCGAGGGCGGAGCCTTCAGCAGCCGGTTGATCATTGACTGTGTGGAGGTCCGGGGTGCCGGTGGGGTTTCTGACGGTTGCGCAAGCCGCTGCGTACGCGACGTACAACGGGGCGCCGTCCCGTACGGAGTTGGAGCGGTTCTTCTTCCTGGACGGCACGGACCGGGAGCGGAAGCTCCTGGAGTACACGGAGTTCGCCGAGGCGGTGGGGTGGCTGCGTGCGCGGTGGGTGCTGCCCGGCGGGACGCCTCGCCGACGCCCCTGGACTCATCGTTGCTTCTCGTGTCAGCCCCTCAATGGCCCACCCACTGCGACTGTGGACGCGCTTTCGAGCGTTTCCCAGACGGTCAGATGTGGCCGCGCGGCGTCGGGGGGACCGATCTCGTGGCGGAAGCACAGGCTGGAAGAGTCCGGGCCCTGGTGGGCGGAGCTGCTGACCAGGCAGATGTCGTACACGAACATCGGGCGGCGGAAGACAGCGTGCAGGGTGCGTGTCGGGGTTCCGATCACCTGCTGAGGTGGTAGCGGGGCGTGCAGGTTCTCGACGAACAGCCGCTCTCGGGCCTGCGTGGCGAGTTCGACCATCTCGATGAATGACCACTGGTCGGCGATCTCGGCGTGACTGCGACTGATGAACGTGCGCCATTGCCGGGGCGGCAGCACCGCGGTGTGGCACGGGAGATACGGGGCGGGCCGGCGCGGGATCGTGAGGGTCTCGGCGGCGGTGAACTCCTTCCGGAGTTCGGGGTGCAGGACACCGGGACTTGCGGACAGGCTGTCTCCGTCGGCGACTGTGAGAACGCGTGTCGTGACAGAGGCGTGCGCCAGGGGCTGGTCCTGGGCCGTGCAGTCGACTTCGATCTGAATCCGCTCCCCGCGTGGGTCGATGGCGAGGCCGGATCGGATGCTCAGGTGCGGCGCATCGGCGAAGCCCAGGTCGGGGATGGCGTAGTCGATGCGCAGGGAGGTCACCACGACCGCGCTGCCGTAGGTGTCCACCATGGAGGGGAAGGGGGTGACGTACTCGGCGAACCAGCGCGAGACGCTCGACGCGACCTGGCTCAGCAAGGTCCGCGGCCGGAGCTGCAGCGGGCTGAACATGGTGGTGGTGCTGGGTTCGGTGTAGTGGATCTGCCGGGGCATGGTCACCCGCCCGCGACTGCGGTCAGGAATTCCAGCCGGTCGGTGCCGCTCAGGACACGTGTGGGGTCGGGAGGGACGACCTCTCCGTTCACGACGAGGCGGTGTACGCGCCGTAGTTCGCCGTGGCCGTCCCACAGGACGGACTCCAGCTGCGGGAATCGTAGGCGCAGCACCTCCAGTACCTCTTCGACGGTGCCGGGCGGGACGGTGACGGTGCGTTCGTAGTCGGTGAACCGGAGCAGTAGACCGGAGAAGTGGACTTCCACGGGGATCTCCTTCGTTGCCGTGGGAAGCGTCAGATCAAGTGCTTGGCGGCCATGGTGCCGATGGTGATCTCCAGGGAGTGCTGGGTCCCGCCTGCGGGGATCAGGCCCGCGCAGTCGCGCAGGTATCTCCCGTAGTACTCATCGCCGTAGAAGGCATGTCCGCCCAGAACGCGCAGTGCCTCATGGGCGATGACCATCGCCTGCTCGGCGGAGAAGTGCTTGGCCGCCGAGATCTTCGCGTCGTAGGTGAGGTCCGTCTCGCCGCGGGCCTGCCGGTCGAGTACGTCGTGCGTCATGGTCCGGGCCACGTCGGTGACGATGTGCATCCGCCCGAGCCCTGCTGCCACGTTGGCGTACTCCAGAACGGGTTGGCCCTGCCGGGTCACGGTACGGAGTCTGGCCGCGCAGCGGTCGACGAGTGCGCGCATCCGGCCGACGGTCCACGCCGCCTGCATGCTCCGGCGTTCGTTCAAGTACAACTGCGAGTGGTCGAGGCCGTCGGACCAGGTCAGGATTCTCTCCGGGCCGAGCCGTACCTCGTCCAGCTCCAAGGCGGCCATTCCACAGGACCGGAGGCCCGTCCCCGCGGCGGGAGTCACCTTCACCCCGGGGTCGTCCCGGTGTACCAGGCAGGCGGCCAGTCGGCCCTGGCCCGCGCCGGCGTACACCAGGAAGACATCGGAGAGGAGACCTCCGGTGAGGAAGCTCTTCCTCCCGGACAGCATCCCGCTGTCTCCGTCCCTGGTCAGTGTGGTCTGCCAGGACCAGAAGTCGGCGTCCTCGGTGAAGGCGAGGGTGGCGGTCAACTCCCCGGAGACGAGCGGCCGTACATAGGTGTCGACGAGATACGTGTCCGCGGACTGGTGCAAGGTGAACGCGATACTCGTCGACATGCTCACCACCAGAGGGAACGCCGACTCGTCGCATTGGTAGGTCACTTCCTCCAGGACGCGCCCCCAGATGTCCGAGCCCATGCCCTCGCCACCGATGTTCTTCGGCATCGAAAGCTTGTGGAGGCCCGCCTGAGCGGCCCGCGTCAGGAATTCCCTGGGAAAGGCTTCTCCGGCCGCGTACCGCTGAGCGGCCCCGGCGCCGATCTCCGCCAACAGGCCGCCCCACCGCAGCTGGACGAGCTCGCCGATGGCGGAAGTGGAGTGGTTTTCGAACCGCACGGTCATGGCTTGGTGCTCTTTCTGTCCGCAGTGATCCTTGGGCCCGCTCGGGTGAGGGCGCTGCCGTCGGCGACGGACCGCTGCCACCTTCCGGGCCGCCGTCAGGGGCACGTGATCCAGGCCGGTGAGGCGGGCGACGAGGCGGCCGTCGGCGGTGAGTGCCACCTGTTCCGGGGTCTTGGCGTGTCAGTACCGTCCGATTCCCTCGGGGCGCCCCCTTGGCCGGGCAGCAGAAATCCGGTACGCATCATCACGAACTCTCCTTGATTCCAGGTGTGATGGAGGGGGGCGTAGCGTGCCCATGCGCCGGGGGTTTCGACGGCCCCTGAAGCTGGAGCAAGGTGCGTGAAGGACCGTGGCGGGAAAGGCATGTGAGGTCCGTGATGGCTGCCGTGGTAACGGTGGACCAGCCCTGCCGGTCTGCATCCGTCGTGGCCTGGGGCGGAGGGGGAGCTGATCTTCGTCCTTGTCCGTCATGCAGTGGTTCCGGGCGGCCCACTGCTGGGCATGACCAGTGCACCGCCTGTGGCCCGGGCCGCGACAGAGGGCTGGAGCGGTGGCAGCGGGGCAGCCCGGGCAACATCGTGCGCTTGTGAAGGGGAACCACCGTGCCCCGTACGTCCAACAGCCGCCTGCGGGCGCTCCTGGAGGCAGCCGGCTGGAGCCAGACCCAACTCGCCCACGCCCTGCGCAAGGTGGCCGATGAACACGGAATGCCGCTGGCCTGCGACCACAGCACCATCAGGCGGTGGCTTGCCGGCACCCAGCCCCGGCCGCCGGCGTCGGCCTACCTGCTGGAGACTCTCGCGCGCAGGCTGGGCAGGCCCGTCACCGCGCAGGAAGCCGGCCTCACCCAGGCTCCCGTCACAGTGATCGACCCCTACGGCGAGTCGGACCCCTTGCGCCGGCTCGCGTTGCTCACCCGCTCCGAGTCCGACCCCACCCAACGACGTCTGCTGGGCAGCAACGTGTTCAGCGTTGCCGCCCTCGTGGCTCCCGTCCCGGACCGCCACGGCCGACCTTCGGCACACCAGGCGCGGCCCACCGTCGGCCGGCGCGTCGGGGCACCGGAAGTCGAACAGGCACAGGCCATGATCTCCGCCTTCTCAGCCCTGTCAGAACAGCACGGCGGAGGCCCTGTCCGAGCCTCGGCGGCTGCCTACCTCGCTCACCACATCACCCCCTGGCTGCATGCTCCGGCCACCACGACCGTGCACCGCCAACTGATGTCGAAAGCCGCTCAACTCGCCTTACTGCTCGGCAACATGAGCGTCGACAGTGGCATCGACGCCCTGGCCCAGCACTACCACCGCACGGCCGCCCAAATGGCCGCCGACGCCGGTGACGTCTCCACCCTGGCCGTCGCCCTGCGCACCATGGCGACCCACGCCCATGAACTCGGGCACCACGACGTACGCGTACTCAACCTCGCCGAACAAGCCGCCGACCGGGCCCGCCACTGCGCTCATTCCGTCCGGGCATACACCCAGGCCCACTTGGCCGTCATACTGGCTCACCACGACCGCCATGCCGCCCTCACCGCACTTGCCCGGGCCGAACACCTCCACGCCCGGGCCGACTCGCCCTCCGGCCCCTTCAGCGCCTACCCGGGCGGAGCTTTGCACTATCAGCGGGCCAACACCCTTGCCACGCTCGGTGACCTCCGCGGTGCCATCAACGCCCTGACCACCTCACTCCGGCTGCGCACCGGCACCGAACACCACGCCGCCGCCCTGACCCGCGCCCGCCTCGCCGAAGCCCACCTCCGCCTCGGTCACCTCGACCAGGCCCTCACCCACTGGGGGGCGTTCGTCGACGCCTACCCCACTGTGCAATCCGCCCGCACCATTCGCGTCCTCACCTCCATGCGCCAACGTCTGCGGCCCCACCGTCGGCACACCGCGGTCACCGCCCTTCTTACCCACGCCGGCAACCTCACATGAGGGGTGTGCCAACTCAACGGGCCTGTCTGAGACTGTCCTGATCTCGGAAGACCCACGTTCGCCGTTTTGTTCTGGTCGCTGGTTTCCGTTTCGTGCGTGCCGACCGGGCATCCGCCGGCCTGGGGCGGCCCGGGGCGGGGCGGAGGCGTTGTCGGTGCGGGTAGGAGCGGGGCGGTGCCGTGCGAGCGCGGTGGCGAGGAAGTCGGCAGTGGCGGGGTGGCGGTGGTGGCGTGCGGCCCAGCCGGCAAGGTCGTCTTTGCGCCGGTCATGGGCGACAAGGGCGATGCGCAAGGCCGTCTGCCTTTGGGCGTGGTGAAGGGGGACGGGCCGTGTCATCGGATCAGGGAGAGCCGCGGCGGCCACAGCACGCTCTCGGCCATGAGCAACGACGGTCCGAGATGAACCGGGCAGACGAGCAGCGGGGGTTGCTGGTGGCGGATGACCTGGAACCGCGCGGTGGACAGGCAGTCCATTCCGTCGGAGGGGTCGCCGAGCGGGCCCAGACATGGTTCTTCCGCTGCCCCGGGACGCCGGGCGTCGTTTGAGAAGTGGCTGTTCATGGCTGGCCTCGCCGGTTGGGAGTATCGGTCGGCGTACCCCGCCTGCTGGGGCGGGGCACGCCGGATGTGGTGGTGCGTCAGGCGAGTATCGCCGTCGGGTGGGCAGGGCCGCTGTCGGGGGGACGGGGCCGAGTGCGGCTCTTGGCCGAGCGGGGAGTCCCTTCCGGCCGTCTTCGTCGCCGGTCGCGGTCCGTCGTCGCTGAGGTCCGGGGCGGTGACGCGCCCGCTGACGCCCATGCCGGCGAGGTTGGGAGGGCGGTGGTCGTGAGATCACCGCCGTAGCCGCTCCTCCTACCCTCTGCCCCTGCCCCTGCTGTCGCTCCGCTCAGTCGAAGCGGTGCATGACGTGCTTGGTCCGGGTGAATTCGTCCAGCGTGAGCAGCGAGAGGTCCTTGCCGTACCCGGAGTGCTTGAAGCCCCCGTGTGGCATCTCCGACACCAGCGGCAGATGGGTGTTGACCCAGACGCACCCGTAGTCGAGTGCCGCCGTCAGCCGCATCGCGGTCGCGTGGTCACGTGTGTGGACGCTGGCGGCAAGTCCGTAGGGCGAGGCGTTGGCCCGGCCGACGGCCTCGTCGGCGTCCGTGAACCGTTCGACGGTGACTACGGGACCGAAGAGTTCCTCCGTGCACAGCGGGTCGCCCGGCTTCAGGCCGGTCACCACAGTGGGGGCGAGCAACCAGCCTTCGTCGCCCACTCGTTGCCCGCCCGCGACGACCTCGGCGTCCGCGAGATGCCCCAGGATGTTCTCCAGCTGGCGCCTGGAGTTGAGCGGCCCGTACAGCGCCCCGGTGTCGGTGGGCGGCCCGGTGACGATGGCCTTGGCCCGCTCGCGCAGTACGGCGACGAAGTCGTCGTGGGCGGAGTCCGCGACCAGTACACGCGAGGCGGCGGTGCAGTCCTGGCCTGCGTTGAAGTAGGCGGCGTGGGCGACGGCCCCGGCGGTGGCCTCCAGATCCGCGTCGGCCAGGACGAGCACGGGTGACTTGCCGCCCAGTCCGAGGTGCAGGCGTTTGACGTCGCTGACGGCGGCTCGGGCGATGGCCACCCCCGAGGCCGTGGACGCGGTGGCCGACACCTGCCGGGGGATCGCGTGGGTGAGCAGCGTCTCGGTGGCGGTGCGATCCCCGCAGAGCACGTTGAGTACACCGGGCGGCAGCACCTCGGCGGCGAGTTCCGCGAGCATGAGCGCGGTCATCGGCGTGTTGCTGGAGGGCTTGAGGATCACGGTGTTGCCGGCGGCCAGGGCCGGGGCGATCTTCCACACGGCCATCAGCAGCGGGTAGTTGAACGGCACCATCATCGCGCAGACCCCCACGGGTTCACGCCGGAGGTAGGAGGTGTGCCCGGCTAGGAACTCCGCGGCGGCCGGCACGGTGGCGTACCGCGCCGCCCCGGCGAAGAACCGCAGCACGTCCACGGCGACCGCGACTTCCTCCCGGGCCGTGGCGGCGAGCGGCTTGCCGGTGTTGGCGGACTCGGCCCTGGTGAGGTCGGCGCTGCGGGCCTCGACCGCGTCGGCCAGCCGCAGGAGGAGCCGTTGCCGGTCTGCCGGGCTGACGTTCCGCCAGCGTTCGAATGCCGCCTCGGCCTTGCGGCAGGCGAGGTCCACATCCGCAGGACCGGACACCGCGGCCTCGGCGAAGACCTGGCCGGTACAGGGGTCGATCAGCGGTGCGTAGGACCCGGTGGACGGTTCGGTACGGCGCCCGTCGATAACGTTCGCATACTGCTTCACCTGGTGGTTCTTCCTCACTGTTCCAAGTTCTCCGTGATTTGTGGGATGCGCCGACGAGGAGGGGACCGACGTGGAGCGGGGGCCGACGTAGAGGGGGTCTGACGCGGATCGTGGTCCGGCGGATGCCGTCAGACCACGATCCGTCCCGTGCCGTCATGGTTCAGATGGCGCCACTTCCAGGCGTGGTCGCGGACCGGCTCGGCGACGTCCTCACCGCGGAAGCGCACGAGAACGCCGTCGTCGGTCGCGCCGTAGGTTCCGGGCTGGTCCCAGGGCGGTGCGGTGCCCCGCCGCGCGGGTACGACGAGTTCGCCCTCCACGAGCTTGGCCAGGCAACTCGACTGCCGCAGCACGTGATGTCCCGTGGTGCCGCGGGCCAGGAGAGCGAGCCCCTTGAAGGCGAGCCACAGTCCGCCGGACGTGTCGCCCAAATAGAAGGGGATGTACGGCACATGCTCCATCAGGGCCCGGGCCTGTGCGACCGCGTCGAAGGACCGCCCGTCGAACTCGTCCCGCATGGACACCCAGGGCACACCCAGGCGTTCGGCTTCGACGGCGGGGTCGACGCCCCAGCGCTGCCATGCCTCGGCACGCATGTTGTCGACGACGAGATCGACCTCCCCCGGGGCGAGCAGCGCGGCCTCCCGGGCATGACAGGGTTCGAGCTTCTTGCCCTGGTTGATCCAGTCCCACAACTCCTCGCCGCGGAGCAGCTGTTGGATGGGGTCGGGCCTCTGCTGCGGGTCGGTCCACTTACGGACGTCGCATCCCTGTTCGGCGAGGATCATGCCCGCGTAGGCGGGAAGCACGTACGAGCCGAGTTCGAGCACAACGGTCATTCAAGGGTCCTGACGTGTGGGGGTGGGCTGGTTCACAAGGAGACGACGGCGTAGACGTCCTCCCGCAGCCGGTCGGCGAGGGCTGCATCCATACCCGCCCGGACGACGATCCGGCCGGCCATGCCGTCTTCGGGGCGGTCCTGCAAGGGGTAGACCGGTACGTACCAGCCCCTTGCCCGCAGCGCGGCGGCAAGCCTGGACACCGTGTCCCGTTCGCGGCGCACGGTGGTGAACGACACGACCGGCAGGTCGAGGTCCGGGTTGACAAGACGCAGTCCCGGCACGGCGGACAGCGCTCCGGTGAGATCCCGGGCCAGCGATCGGCAGGCATCCAGGCTCCTGGTGTATCCGGGGGTGCCGCAGGAGGTCAGGAGGTGGTGTTGCTGGATGACGGGTACGGCGGGGCGGGAGAAGCTGAGTCCGATCGCGGGCTGTCCGTCGCCGATGTAGTCCACGCCGAGGAACAGTTCGTCCGGGCAGTCCTCCACGTCCTGCCAGAGCAGCCATCCCACGGAGAGCGAGGTCCCTCCGTACTTGTGTCCCGAGGCGTTGACGGACCTGACCCGGGGCAGGCGGAAGTCCCAGCGCCGTTCCGGCTGGAGAAAGGGGGCCACGAAGCCTCCCGAGGCGGCGTCCACATGGACGGGGATCCACAGCCCGTGCCGGGACTCCAGTTCGTCCAGGCAGGCGACGACCTCTTCCACCGGGTCGTAGAGTCCGTGCTCCGGACCTCCGAGGGTGGTGATCACCCCGATGGTGTCCTGGTCACAAGCGTCCGCGAAGGCATCCGGGGCCGACGTCAGCCCTTCGCCGCAGACCGCGGTCCGCGCCTCCACTCCCCAGTACACGCAGAACCGGTGCCAACACGCATGGGCTCCCGCGCCCATCACCAGATTGGGCCGGCAGACTCCCCGGTGCGGTGATCGCTTCTCCCAACGACGCAGGAGTGCGAGCCCTGCCAGCAGCGCCGCTTCGGTGGAACCGGAAGCCGAGCAGCCGAGCGGCCGGGGTCCCCGCGCATGCCACAGGTTTCCCAGGGCCACGCAACATTCCCGTTCGATGGCCGCCAGCCTCGGGTATTCGGCCCGGTTCACCAGGTTGTACTCCGTCGCCGATGCGGAGATCAGTTTCATGATCGGGCTGAAGGAGGTCGTGCCGTAGGTGCCCAGGTTTCTCTCCGGGGAAATCCCGAAATCAAAATCGAGGGGATCTTCGGCCAGTCCTTTTCGATCAAGTTTCAGAGCTGTTTTCATGCGTCCGCCAGGGGGAGGGGTATTTGCGAAGACATTCATACAGCCTCTGAGGTGCCCCATTGAGTGGCCCGTCACCCGTCCGGTCGGGCGCTCACGCAGCACCATTAGAAGATATCGATCGTTATGTGATCCACGGCGCAAACAGGGCCTCTGTACGTGCGCCCCTTACGCTTGGACGCGCGCCCTCACGCCCATCATTTAAGGCAGAAAAGCGGGCACATTTTTTCGATATGTCGCACAGATGTCCCATGTGTGCGCCGAGCTCACGATCAGAAACGCCAGCCGACTTGTCGGGGCGCCGATCAACGGCGAGATGATCAGCGAAACGGCCGGTTCCGGAGCCGAGATCGAGCACCTGCGGGCCGGCACCGCCGGGAGACCGCCGGCCGCTCGCTCCACAGACGGCTGCCGGCCCGCTTACGACGACGCCGTCTCGAAACGCGCGCATCACGGCGAAGCTCAGTGGGACGAGGCCACCCCGCCAGGATGCGGCAGTTCACCACCGGACGGGGCTGGCTCACCATCTACCAACTGCCGTCCTACGCACCGGACCTCAACCCGGTCGAGGACATGTGGTCGCTGCTACGGCGCGGACGGCTGTCCAACACCGCCTTCACCACCCCGACCACCTCTTCCAGACCGTCCGATCCAGTACCGCCCCCACCTGAGCGACGGATAGAGGGCGTCTGAGAAGCCTGTCAGCGGGCTGGTCTTGCGAGGCGCCGTACGAGGAGCATGGCCATGGTGAGGTAGATGGCGTAGTCCGAGCGGACGCGCAGGTGCTCGTAGTCCTTCGACGGGCGGCGGCACCGTCCCAGCCAGGCAAACGTCCGTGGCCATCGCTCCCGTCGTCCGCGCCCTGCTGATCAGCCTGCTCGCCGAACACCCCCAACCGACCACCCGAGCCCCAGCCGTGCAGATCCTCACCCCCGACGCCGGCGCCCGCACCCTGACCGGCGAGCACACCGGCCACCCTCCGTGCCTGCACATCGTCGACAGCCTCGACACGGCGCTGGACACGACGGAAGCCGAACTCCTCACCCGGCACACATCCACCCCGACGACACCCCGGACACCGCCCACCCGCCCACCGGCGACCTGGTGCTCGTCGCCACCCCGTCCCCGCACGCCGCCTGCAAGCCGTCCTCGACAACGGCTCCCCCTCGGACTGGCAGGCATCCTCCTCGGCCAGTGGCGCCCCGGAAGCACCGCCCGCATCCGGCCCGGCGGCACCGTCGCCGCCACCAACAACACCTCCTCCGCCGACACCCTCACCGGCACCCGGCTGTTCACCCTGCCCGCCACCGACACCCAGGCCCTGCTCGACCTCCTCCACGACGCACAGCCCGCACACCCCCCCCCCCCCCCCCCCCCCCCCCCCCCCCCCCCCCCCCCCCCCC